>JAMOAW010000060.1:0-40134 GCA_039908535.1 Magnetococcus sp. DMHC-6
AGCAAAAGCAAAAGCAAAAGCAAAAGCAAAAGCAAAAGCAAAAGCAAAACCCTGGGGGCAATCCCCCAGACCCCTTTTTTTTTAAATAATAAAATCAAAAAACAGACGACCACGGTTAAGTGTGGTGATACCCATCAAAAAAAAAGGCGGGCCAAATAAATTGGCCCGCCTTTTTTGGTCTTTTCTGTAAAAATTTTACTGTCCGCCACCTAGGCTGTGCACATAGAGCGTCACCTGTTTGATGGCTAAAGGATCCAGCTTGCGTCCTGGTTCTTCAGACTCTTGACTCCAAGCCGGCATACGACCATGGCGACCTTTGGCAATCGTGGTTTTGACAATTTGCGGCTCAGATCCATACAACCAAATGGCATCGGCTAAATTGGGGGCTCCAAGAGAGGGCTCTATGGGTTGACCATCGACCGTATCTTTCAAAGAACCTTTGCCGTTGTCCCCATGGCAATTTTTGCACCCAGCATCACCATGGAAAAGTGCCGAACCTCTTCCCGCTGCGGTTGCATCGGAAGACTTATTTGAAAGAGAGAGTACGAATTGAGTTAAATCATCCACTTGCGCCTCGGTTAAGACGCCACCAGCCGAGTCCAAATGGGCGGGCATTTGGCCAGCACGACCATTTTGAACGGTTTCCGAAATGGCCTCTAGGGAGCCACCATAGAGCCAATCATCGTCTACCAAAGCTGGGAAACCGCCCGCTTTGGAACCAACGCCCCCATTGCCATGACAAGGGGCGCAATAGTCGCCAAAGATGGCCCGTCCACCAGAAAGGGCATATTGAAACAATTCGTTGTCTTTGGCGATCTCTTTTAGTGAAAGAGCGGCAAGACGATCGTCAAACGGTTTGCGAATGCTGTTTCCCTTCTCTATCTCCCCTTGAAATTCTGAATACATAGACCAGCCCAGATATCCTTTGGTAAAACCACCTGGCAGTGGCCAAGCAGGATACAAAATCCAGTAGATGACAGCCCATATAATGGTGGCATAAAAGGTATAGAGCCACCAAGTTGGTAATGGATTGTTAAATTCTTGTAGGGGAAATCCCTCTTCATCATCCCACTGGTGGCCAGTGGTTCCAACATTATTTTCTTCAGACATGATTTACTCTCCGTTAAGATAACGCACGCAATTCCAATAAGGGATTAACGGGCACGCGCCTGATAAGAGGAAAAATCCACCAGAGTTCCTAACATTTGTAGGTAAGCGACCAGGGCATCTAGTTCCGTGATCTCTTGTGGCTTGCCGTCAAAATCATCCACTGGAACTTTTGGTCCATACCTCTCTAACAATCCCTTGGAATCGTTATCTGGTGTTGCTTGGTTGGTAAGATCGCTTGCGGCATTTTCAATTTGTGCCGGGGTGTAAGGAACACCCACCTTTGACAATACCTTCATGCGATCGGCAATGTCGGTATAGTTAAGCGCGGTTGTTTCCAACCAAGGGTAAGCAGGCATGACCGATTCAGGCACCACATTTTGAGGTTTGTGCATGTGGGCCTGATGCCACTGGTTGGAATATTTGCCACCCACCCGGGCCAAATCGGGTCCTGTTCGTTTGGATCCCCATTGAAAGGGATGGTCATACATGCTTTCAGCGGCTAGAGAATAGTGACCATACCGCTCGGCCTCATCCCTGAACGGGCGAATCATTTGTGAATGGCAGTTGTAACACCCTTCACGAATATAAATATCTCTTCCTTTGAGTTCTAATGGGGTGTAAGGACGCATGCCTTCCACTTTTTCGATTGTCCCTTCGATAAAAAATAACGGTACAATTTCAACCAGTCCACCAATGGAGACCGCCAGCAAAGCAAGGATGGCCATCAGGGGAATGTTTTTTTCAATAATTGCGTGATTCACCTTGAATTCTCCTTTATGTTCAAGCCGAGGCCAGGGCTTTTTGCCCTTTGCCAGCGATGGTCATATACAGGTTGTAAGCCATCAACAATCCACCCGCGAGGAAAACGATCCCCCCAATAGCCCGTATTAAATAATAGGGATGCATCGCCGCGACGCTTTCGGCAAAGGAGTAGGTCAGGTTACCAAATTGGTCATAGGCACGCCACATTAACCCTTGCATAATTCCAGAGATCCACATGGCGACGATGTAAATAACCACGCCGATGGTCGCCAACCAAAAGTGAACATTGATCAAACGGACCGAAAAGATCGGCTTGTTCCATAAACGCGGCACCATATGATACAACGCCCCAAAGGAGACCATCGCCACCCATCCCAATGCCCCAGAATGGACATGACCGATGGTCCAATCGGTGTAATGGGAGAGGGCATTGACGGTTTTGATGGACATCATCGGCCCCTCGAAAGTGGACATACCATAAAAGGAGAGAGAGACAATCAGAAAGCGCAAAATGGGATCAGTACGCAGTTTATGCCAAGCCCCAGAGAGGGTCATGATGCCATTGATCATGCCGCCCCAAGAGGGTAACAGCAACATAATGGAAAAGGTTGCCCCCAAGGTGCCTGCCCAGTCCGGTAATGCGGTATAGTGGAGATGGTGCGGACCTGCCCAAATGTACATAAAGGCCAGGGCCCAAAAGTGGACGATAGAAAGACGATATGAATAGACCGGACGTTCAGCTTGTTTTGGGACAAAATAATACATTAAACCCAGGAAAGCCGCTGTCAAAAAGAAACCCACCGCGTTATGCCCATACCACCATTGAATCATGGCATCTTGCACACCGGCGAATACGGGATAGGAGTCGGTTAAATTGACTGGAATCGCCAAGTTGTTGCCGATATGCAACAGGGCTACCGTGATGATGAAAGCCAGATAGAACCAGTTGGCTACATAGATATGCGGTTCTTTGCGTTTGGCCAAGGTCCCGACAAAATTGATGAAATAGGCCACCCAGACCACGGTAATCAGGAGGTCGATCGGCCAGATAGGTTCGGCATACTCTTTTCCTTGTACCAAACCCAGGGGATAGGTGATCACCACCGATACCACCACGAGATTCCAACCCCAAAAGGTCAGATTGGATAAAAAGTCGGAAAAGAGCCGCGCTCGGCAGGTGCGCTGAACCACATAATAGCTCGTCGCAAATAAAACCGATCCCCCAAAGGCAAAAATGACCGCAGAGGTGTGCAAAGGTCTTAAACGTCCAAATGAAATGTACGGTATGCCGCCGTTTAGATCTGGAAAGGTAAGTTCCAGAGCTAAAATGACCCCCACTAGGAATCCAACAATTCCATAAATGACGGCGACAATAGAAAATTTTTTGATCACCTCATAATCATAGGTGTCGGCCAAATTCGGTTCTCGTCCCACTGTTTTCTCCTTTTTTGGTGTTAAGGCTGTAAACCAAAACGACTTGTTTTTTTCAACATAATACCCTGCGGGCAAAAAAAAAATTAAAGGCCAAACCCTGGGGGATGAATCCCCCAGACCCCCTCTTTTTTTTAAGACTTAAAAAAAAGAGGGGGTCTGGGGGGCGGTTCTCCGCCCCCCAAGGTCTTGATTTTTAGTTTTCCGATACATAAACATTATAGATAAATAGGAATGATTTTGTTTTTCAAATTTAAGTAATGTCAAATTTGATATTTGTCAAAATAATGTCAATAATGGGTGGTTGTCAAGATTTTTTTTCTTTCAGAATGAATTTCTTTGGCTCAACAAGGTGTCTAAAAAAGATGGATTTTTTCTATGGTTAGGTTGTCAAGTAACGTCTCTTTAGGCAAAGGCTATGAGACCTGGTCGATCCAAAATTTGTACCTGCTTACCCGTGATATTGAGCAATTTTTTTTCTTGGAAACGGTTAAAAGTGCGACTGACCGTTTCCATGGATATGCCTAGAAAATTGGCAATGTCAGATCGCAACATGGGCAACCAAAAGAGCTGATCTGGTAATCCATGTTTGGCATATCGTTCGGAAAGATTGATGAGGAAAGCCGCCAAACGCTCTTCGGCACTTTGTCGGGCCGATAAAACGAATTGGTGTTGCTGTTGGGTGAGTTGCATAGTTAAAATTTGCACTAAATGTTCTTGAAAAACATTGAAATAATCGCCAAGAAGATCCAGTTGGTTGAAGGGCAACCAGCAGACATGACTGGCTTCCAAAACAACGGCGGTTGAGAGATAATAGTTGGCCGTTATGGCCTCCAACCCTAACAATTCTCCTGGGATGTAAAATCCAAGAATACGCTCTTCCCCTTTGGAATCCATGGCATAGGTTTTTATTCCCCCCTTTTTAACGGCATACACCCCATGGAAAGGTTGCCCTTCACAAAATAGAGATTTTCCTTTGGGAACGGGTTGTTGTCGGGAGAGAAAAATGTGGGTTAATTCTTCTGGTAATCCATTGAATAACTCCAAGAAACAACTCAATCCGCATCGTTCACAGGCGACTTGTGGTTGGTGATTTTTTCGCTGGATCGAATTTTTTTTGTGAGATATCAGATTGGATTCGTCGTCTGCGAGGGGGGGTGTTTGTGTGGGCATAACGGATCCCTATTCATTAGGAATGCACATCCAAATAATTTTTTGTGTGTCGTCTCTGCGAATCATCACATTCATTATGGTCATTTACAAGGGAATTCTTCGAAATAAAAAAAAATGGTTTTAATACCAATTTGCAATCAAATGGGTAAATATGGGCATGTCGTAAACATCACGCCTATGGGAAAAATTAAAAACAAGACCTGGGGGTGGCACCCCCCAACCCCCCTGCTTGGGGGCTAAAAAGTCAAAAACAAAGTCAAAAGCAACACCTTGGAGGCTCTGTCTCCAAACCTCTGCCGGGGAGCGTGACGCTCCCCGGACCCCTCCAATAATACTTTATTGAACGCACATTGGTATGAGTCGTCGAAAATATGTGGCCCCTCTCTTGGCAGATATCCGGGGAATTGTTTTGACTTTGTCGTTGATTTTTTACAATATATTATGTATCATTTTGATTGCGGATGTCGTGTCTTTAAATAGAATAGGCGTTTTTTTTGGGGGGGGGGTGGGGAAGAAATTGAAAGAAACTCTGTTTATGTGATCAACGATCATTCCCGCTGTAACCCGTCTGGATATCACCTTGGGATGGCATCCAAGCAACGCGGTTCGGATGAGCGTGACGGGTCAAAATTTATTTGACGATCAACATGTTGAGTTTCCTGAAACTGGTATTGCGAACAGTGAGATTCCGCGCACCCTTTTTGCCAAGGTTGACTGGAGCTTTTAAAATTGTTTTTGCAGTTGATGCGATTTTTTTTGTCACGGATGGCTTTCTCACTCTTTCTGATTTTATTGGGATGGTGTGGTGGTTTGGCACGTGCCGAATCGCTTTCTGAATATCACATCAAGGCCGCCTATTTATACAATTTTACCAAATTTGTTACGTGGCCATCCACCGAGTTTGCCGATGCTCAAGCTCCTTTTCGCCTGTGTGTTTTAGGGCAAAATCCCTTTGGTCAACTGCTGGATTTTTTGACAAAAAAGAGGGTTCACAACAAAGATATTACTGTTTTATATCCGGCATCAAGTCAGCAAGCTGTTGGATGTCATCTTTTATTTATCTCCCAGTCGGAAGAGAGTCGATTGTCTCAGATTCTGGAATCCCTTCAGGATAAACCTGTTTTGACGGTTTCCGATATGTCTGATTTTGTTCAACAGGGGGGGATGATTCATTTTGTTTTTGTTAAGAATACGTTGCGTTTTGTCATCAACCAAAAGATCGCCATCCAGGCAGGGTTAACGATTTCCGCTACATTATTGCAGGTAAGTCAGGCTTTAAGATAAGGAAATATCTTATGATGTTCAATGATCTATCCATAAGAAAAAAATTGATTTTGATCATGACCTTGCTCAGTGGTATCACGCTTTTTTTGGTCATTATTTCATTTTCATTTGCTGAATTTTTTCAAGAACGGCGGGTTCTCGTAAATAATATTAGTACGCAAATGGCCATCATTGCCTTCAATAGTCGTGCAGCTTTGGCCTTTAATGATTCAGAAACGGCTGAAAAAAATTTGCAAGCCCTTGCAGAAAATAGTGCCATTGATATGGCTGCCTTGTTTACACCTGACAGCAAAATTTTCGCAATTTTTATTCCAGAGATGTCTCAACATATGCACAAGGAGGATGAAAAAATTATTCTATCCTCCCAGGAAAAAGGTTACACATTTGACCGTAATAAGTTGATTTTGCAACAACCAATTTTATTGGAAAACGAGCGGATTGGTTTTATTATGATTTGTGCAGGGGTAGAAAGCTGGGCAGACCAATTGTCAGATAATATGTTATTGATTTTATCTGTGTCGATGATCTCTCTTCTGATTGCCTTTCTTTTGGCCTCTCGCTTCCAAAGGATTATCACCACTCCCATTGAGGCTTTGCGCAGATCGACGATTGACATCGGTCAAGGTTATTTTGACACAGCTATTCTTATTCAATCCAAAGATGAAATTGGCCAGTTGGCGGCAACATTTCAACAAATGCGGACCGATCTTATAAAACAGAGATCGGCTTTAGAGCAAGCCATGCAGGCAAAAACCGAATTTCTTGCCAACATGAGTCACGAAATTCGCACCCCGATGAATGGCATTATCGGCTTGATCGATTTGGCTTTGCAGACCTCTTTGACCGCTCAGACACGGGATTATATGATAAAAATAGATCATTCTGCCCGATCTTTGCTTAGAATTATCAATGATATTTTGGATTTTTCAAAAATTGAGGCTGGTAAATTGGATCTGGAACAGGAAAAATTTTTACTTATGCATGTTTGCGATCATATGGCCGATCTTTTTCGCATTCAAGTTGAGAAAAAAAATATCGAATTTATTTTAAATGTCGCCAAAGGGTGTCCGTTGGAGTTGATTGGGGATGCCCTGCGTCTTGAGCAAATTTTATTAAACCTCATTGGTAATGCCGTTAAATTTATTAAGGCCGAAACAGGTGAAATAGAATTGCAGATTAAAATGCTCCTGGAAACCCCAGAAGAGGTGATTTTGGAATTTTCGGTTCGAGATACCGGGGTAGGCATTCCCCAGGAACAAATCAACCGACTATTTGAAGCGTTTACCCAGGTGGACAGTTCAACTACACGCAAATTTGGTGGCACAGGTTTGGGGTTGACTATTTGTAAAAGATTGGTAACCCTGATGCAGGGGAGGATATGGGTCGTCAGTGAACCTGGGATTGGCAGCACATTTTTTTTTACCGCTCATTTTGGGCTTACAACTCAATTTTCAAACCGGATTAAGTTACCAGAAAATCAAAAGCAACTCAATGTGTTGATCGTAGATGATCATCTGGCGGCCCGGCAAGCGTTACAAGAGATGGTGGGCATCTTTGGATTTCAGGTTACGGCAGTCGACTCTGGGGAGGCAGCCATACAAAGGCTGCGATCTGAAATACAGAACCATGTTTTTTATGATTTGGTTTTGGTGGATTGGGCGATGCCAGCGATGGATGGAATGACGACAGTAAAACAAATGAAGGTCATGGTCCCGGAAGCATATCTTCCAAAAATAATTTTACTCACCTCATTTCAGATGAATAACGAGAAACGTTTGCAAGCCAATGCCGTCGGTGTGGATGATTTTTTGGCCAAACCGGTTAACTGCTCCGGGTTGTTTGACGCCATAATTAAACTGTTCTACCAGGAGATGGCTCCTATTTTGATTTCTCATCAGATTGATGAACATAATCAAACATCGGTGATTGAACAGATTCAAGGAGCGCGTGTTTTGTTGGTAGAGGATAATGCCATCAACTCTCAGGTGGCAACTGAAATTTTACAGGGCCTTTCTTTGGTTGTCGAAGTGGCAGAGAATGGTTTAGAAGCAGTAAAAAAAGTTGGTTTAGAACCATTTGACGTTGTATTGATGGATGTTCAGATGCCCCTGATGGATGGTTTTACGGCGACGCGGGAAATTCGCCAAAATCCACAGTTTAACCATCTGCCAATCATTGCTATGACCGCCCATGCCATGAGCGGTGATCGGGAAAAATGTCTGGATGCCGGCATGAACGATCACTTGACCAAGCCTATAGACAAAAAAAAGCTTTATGCCGCTTTATTGCAATGGATTCAGCCAAGAGAGGGGATTGGGCCAAGGGTATTGAAGAGCGCGCCGGTTTTAGAATCGGTCCGTGGTCCGTGCTCAACCGATTGTCCGCCAGATATATTGGGCATGGATATGGGTGCCGCTTTACAACGGTTGAATGGCAACTGGCCTCTTTTACGGTCGTTATTGTTGGAATTTGAGCGTCATTATGGCCATTCCGCTGCTATCATCAGAAAGGCACTGACGCATTATAGTTATGAAGAGATTGAGTCGGCCAAAAATTTGATCCATTCTATCAAAGGGATGTCAGGTAATATATCGGCAATGGGGGTGTATGCAGCCGCATTAGAATTGGAGGTGGCGATTAAAAAGAATGAGCGGTTTAAGTGGTTACGTCAGTTAGACCATTTTGAGTCTAAGCTGCAGCAATTATTGGTATCTATTGCCGCTTTACCCGCAGCCAACTCCACGATTGTTGGTATAGAAGGAAATCGGCCTATCGAATTGGCAAAGGTTAAGTCTGAGCTTGAGAAATTGGCAGCCTTAATTCAGGCGCAAAATTTTTCTGCCGTGCAGATGTTGGCTGAATTAAAATTGGATCTACACAATGAGGAAGCCAAAGAGGGTTTTCAGCACCTGACATCTTGTCTGGACAATTTTGATTTTGTTGGTGCACAAACAGCCTTACGTTTATTGGCTAAGAGCCTAGGGCTTAATATTTATATATCGGAAAAATAAAAATCAAGACCTTGGGGGGGCGGAGAACCGCCCCCCCAATCCCCCCCACCCTTCTTTTTTAATTCTTAAAAAAAAGAGGGGGTCTGGGGGATTCACCCCCCAGGGTTTTGATTTTAATTTTTTGCCCGTAGGGCATTATGTTCGAATGCGATGAGACTTTTTTTCCAGGGAAATAGATATGAATGAAAGTGACCAAAAAGCCAAAATTTTAATTGTGGATGATATCCCTGGCAATATTAAAACGCTCATAGCTATTCTTGGTGAAGCGTATGACTATTTTATTGCTCTTGATGGTAAACAAGCCCTTGAGATCGCTACTAGAAAATCGGTGGATCTGATTCTTTTGGATGTCATTATGCCGGGCATGGATGGCTATGAGGTTTGTAAAAAATTGAAAGAGGAGAAACAAACTGAACGCATTCCGATTATTTTTCTGACATCCAAAAATGAAGAGACCGATGAGACCAAGGCATTGGAAATGGGTGCGGTGGATTTTCTTTCTAAGCCAGCCAGTCCTCAGGTGGTGAAAGCTCGGGTAAAAACTCATCTTAGATTAAAATCTGCCTTGGAAACCCTTGAAAAGAAAAATCAGGAGCTATTTAAAGCGGCACAACAACGTGAAGATGTGGATCGGATCATGCGTCATGATCTAAAATCCCCTTTAAATGCCATTATTAGCTTTTCTGAAATTTTAAGTACGAGTTTGGTTATGGACGCCAGCCAAGAGCAAATGTGTAAGATTGTTTATGATGCCGGTTACACCCTTTTAAATATGATCAATCTCTCCCTTGATCTTTATAAAATGGAAAGGGGAAATTATGTGTTAGATCCAAAGAAAGTAAATATTATTAATATTATTGATAAGGTTGTTTATATAAATAGTGAATTTATGCAATCAAAAAAAATAGCAATAGATGTTTTGTTGGAGGGGTTGGTCAAAGAATCCTCTGATCAATTATGGATTATAGGCGAAGAGTTACTTTGTTTTTCCATGTTATGCAATTTGATCAAGAATGCGATAGAAGCCTCGCCGAGAGATGAGCGTATTACTATCTCTTTAGTTCGAAGAGAAATGGTGGAGGTGTCTATTCACAATGTGGGGTCTGTTCCTGAGGAGATTCGGGAAACATTTTTTGATAAATATGTCACATTCGGAAAACGTTATGGAACGGGACTGGGAACCTATTCTGCCAAATTGATGGCTCATATTCAAAACGGAACGATTCATCTGGATATATCTGATGTTCAGGGGACAACGATCATCGTGCGGTTACCGGATATAAGCTGATTTTTCAAATTGAAGATCCTATCCTATTAAATTTGAGTTCTATTTCTCTGCAAGAGTAGGATATATGTGCTCGCAGGGGGGCAAACTTGAACATGGAGTAAACACATATCTATGGGCGGGAGATTTTTTTTCTGGCTTATAAAACCACTATTGCGCGATTGTCTTGCTTCATGGGAGAATAGCATAATTCTTTGTTTGATCGTGGGGGTGAATGTTGGCATCTGGAATGGGTGAAATTAATTTATGATCCAACCTAATTTTGAACAATTTCAACGTCTTGCTCAGCGAGGCAACGTGGTTCCTCTCTACCAGGAGATTTTGGCTGACCTGGATACACCGGTGTCGGCTTACCTTAAGGTGGCTGAAAATCAACCTTATGCCTTTCTATTGGAATCGGTGGAAGGGGGAGAGAAGTGGGGGCGGTTGAGTCTTATTGGGGTAGATCCAGCGGCTATTTTTCATGCTCAACACAACCGAATCACCATCCGTCATCGTAACGGTGAGAGTGAACATTTTGTGGACCAAAACCCCATGCAGGTATTGCGGGCGTTCATGGAACGGTTTAAACCGGTTTCCATTCCGGGTCTACCCCGTTTTCATGGCGGGGTGGTGGGATATTTTGGGTATGACATGGTGCGCTATTTTGAAAAAATTCCAGATCATAATCCAGACACCCTCAACACCCCAGATGCTCTGTTTATGTTGACCGATACCTTGCTGATTTTTGATAATCTCCTTGGTAAACTCAAAGTAGTAGCCAATGTGCAAATTATGGAGTCGCACCCGGAGCAGGATCTGGCTTTTTGTTATCAAGCGGCGGTTGCACGTATTGAGCAGTTGGTTGCCAAGTTGCGTGGTCTTTGTCCTATTCCCCCTTGTGATCCTGAACGTCATCCCCTCAGCGAGGCCGATTTTGAGCCTGAAATGAGCCAGGAGCAGTTTGAAAACAGTGTTCGAAAAGCCAAAGAGTATATTGTGGCTGGGGATATTATGCAGGTGGTGTTGTCACAACGTTTGTCTATTCCGTTTGCCTTGCCGCCCATTATGCTTTACCGGGCGTTGCGTACCACCAATCCATCCCCCTATTTATTTCTTCTTAAATTAAATGATTTTTCTTTGGTTGGCTCCAGTCCAGAAATTTTGGTTCGAGTGGAAGAGGATATTGCCACCGTTCGACCCATTGCCGGAACCCGCCCCCGTGGTCACAGCGACTCCGAAGATCGGGCGTTGGAAAAGGAGCTGTTGGCCGATCCAAAAGAACGCGCTGAACATATTATGCTGGTGGATTTGGGTCGCAACGACCTGGGACGGGTGGCACAGATTGGCAGTGTTCATTTGACCGAACAATTTACCATCGAACGCTATTCTCATGTGATGCATATTGTTTCTAACGTTGAGGCGCGTTTAAAACCAGGATTGAGTTGTTTTGACGTGGTGGAGGCCACCTTTCCGGCAGGTACAGTGAGCGGTGCTCCGAAAATTCGTGCCATGGAAATTATCGATGAACTGGAGATTTCCAGGCGGGGTCCTTATGCGGGCACGGTGGGTTATATCTCTTTTGATGATCATATGGATCTGGCCATCACCATTCGTACCGCTATTCTCAAAGAGGGGCGACTTTATATTCAAGCAGGGGCTGGCATTGTCGCGGATTCCCAGCCAGATAGGGAGTTCGAGGAGACTATGAGCAAGGCAAGAGCCATGTTTCGTTCGGTTAATTTGGCCCAGCGCGGATTGGAATAAAAAAATGCTCTTAATGATCGACAATTTTGACTCCTTTACCTATAATTTGGTGCAATATTTTGGGGAATTGGGAGAGGATGTTCGGGTTTTTCGCAACAACGCCCTTACCCTGGATGAAATTACTGCACTAGAACCGGATCGTATTTGTCTCTCTCCAGGTCCTTGTACTCCCGATCAAGCCGGGATTTCATTGGCGGTGGTGCATCATTTTGCGGGGAGAATTCCAATATTGGGTGTTTGTTTGGGTCATCAAGCGATCGGCCAAGCCTTTGGCGGTCAGGTGGTTCGTGCTCCCCAGGTGATGCATGGCAAGACATCCGCCATTCACCATTTGGATCAAGGGGTTTTTAGGGGGTTGCCGCAACCCTTTGAGGCCACCCGTTATCACTCGTTGGTGGTTGATCGAGAGAGTTTGCCCCACTGTTTGCAAGTGACGGCCTGGACCCATGATGGTTTGATTATGGGCCTCAAACATCATACCTTTGCGGTGGAAGGGGTACAGTTTCATCCTGAGTCCATTTTAACCCGTTCAGGAAGGGATCTTTTGGCTAACTTTTTACGCTCGTAGTTTATAAATCAAGACCTTGGTAGGTGGAGAACCACCCCTCAATTCTCCCCACCCTTTTCTTTTAATACTTAAAAAAAAGAGGGGGTCTGGGGGATTCATCCCCCAGGGTTTTGCTTTTAATTTTTTGCCCGCAGGGCATTATGTACTTACTAGATGATCAAAAGGTTTCCAAAATGATTCAACAAGCCATTGCCACTCTCACGACAAAAAAAAATCTCACTCAAGAGATGGCCCACACGGTGATGCAACAGATTATGTCTGGCGAGACCACTCCCGCCCAAATGGGTGCCTATCTGATGGGGTTGCGTTTAAAAGGGGAAACCGTTGCCGAGATTGCCGGATCTGCGCAAGCCATGCGTGATCAAGCCTTAAAAGTATATGCGCCGGGAACAGTGGTGGATACCTGTGGTACCGGTGGCGATGGCATGGGTTCTTTTAATATTTCCACTACCGCAGCCTTTGTCGTGGCGGCCTGCGGTCTGACGGTCGCCAAACACGGCAATCGTTCTATCTCTTCCAAATGCGGTTCAGCCGATCTTCTCAAAGCCTTGGGTGTCAACATAGAGGCTCCGGTCGCCGTCGTAGAACGCTGTTTGGCCGAAGCGGGGATAGGTTTTTTATTTGCTCCGCATCATCATGGGGCCATGCGCCATGCCATGGGGGTTCGGCGTGAATTGGGGGTACGGACGGTATTTAATTTATTAGGCCCATTAACCAATCCAGCTGGAGCCAGCTATCAAGTGATTGGTGTTTTTGCGCCAGAGTGGCTTGAACCTTTGGCTCAGGTCTTGGGTCGTTTGGGCTCTGTGCGTGCGCTTATTGTGCATGGCTGGGATGGCATGGATGAAATTACCCTGACTGGTTCTACTGCGGTGGCAGAGCTTCATGCCGATGGCTCGGTCACCACTTGGAGCTTGGATCCCACCGCGTTGGGTTTGACGTTGACCACTTCCGCGCATTTGCAAGGGGGCGATGCTGAGAAAAACGTTGCGATCACCCGCGCCATTTTGGCTGGTGAAAAGGGGCCGCGTCAGGAGATTGTGGCCTTAAATGCTGGGGCCGCGCTCTATGTGACCGGCGTTGCCACCTCTCTCCAGGAGGGTTTCACACGCGCCATCGCTGCTTTGGAGTCGGGTCGGGCCAAAGAGCGATTGGATCAATTGATCTATCTCTCCAACAACTCTCCAGATGGGAGTCTTTCTCTGTGAGTTCCATTTTAGATCGGATTATGGCCCGCAAACGAGAAGAGGTCAGCTTGCGGCGTAGTAAACTTTCAGAAGCACACTTATTAAAAAAAACTACGGAAATAACCGCCGCGCGAGGATTTGCCCGTGCCTTAATGGAACAAAATAAAATTTGTAAAATCAATGTTATTGCCGAGGTTAAACGGGCCTCTCCCTCCAAAGGGCGTATTTATTTGGGGGAGACGTTTGACCCGGCTTTTATCGCCTTTGGTTATGCCCAGCATGGAGCCACTTGTCTTTCTTGTCTGACCGATCGGGATTTTTTTCAAGGTGAGGATCTCTATCTTGAGCAGATTCGTCAACAGGTGGATCTTCCAGTGTTGCGGAAAGATTTTTTGTTTGATCCCTATCAAGTGGTGGAATCTCGCGCTTTGGGAGCCGATGCTGTTTTATTGATTTTGGCGGTTCTTTCCCTTGATCAAGCCTTGGAACTGGAGAGTGCCGCTATGGAGTTGGGAATGGATGTTTTGGTAGAGGTTCACGATGAGCGGGAATTGGAAGCGGCTCATCACCTGAAAACCCCTCTCATGGGGATCAACAATCGAGATTTGAACAGTTTTGTCACTACCTTAGAGACCACGTATCGACTGGCTCCACGGGTGGAAAAGGGGCGTCTAGTGGTTTCGGAAAGCGGTATTTTAAGCGGGGATGATCTAAAACGTCTGGCTCAACACGGCGTTTATTCCAGCTTAGTTGGTGGACGGTTGATGCAAGAAATGGATCCAGGTCTCGCCCTGGCTCGTCTTTTGGAAGGAGCTATTTAATGGGACGGGTGCGTATTAAAATATGCGGTATCACGCGTAAACAAGATGCCTATGCGGCCTTTTCTTCAGGGGCTGATGCATTAGGTTTTGTTTTCTTTTCAAAATCACCGCGCAATATTTCTCCCAAGGCAGCGGCGCAGATTGTGGAGGGGTTGCCGCCGTTTGTGACGGTGGTGGGATTGTTTGTCAACGCCACGCAAAAACAAATTCGCGATGTCATGTCTATCGTTCCATTGGATGTCATCCAACTGCATGGGGATGAAACGCCCAAATTTTGTCGAGATCTTTTAGAACGAGACCGAATCAATCGTGTGGTCAAGGCGGTGCGGGTGGCCAGTCGAACCGATCTGGAGGGATTGGAACGTTTTCCGGTCAACGCCCTTCTTCTGGATGCCAAAGTCGCTGAACACTATGGTGGAACGGGTGTTGCGTTCGATTGGTCCTTAATGGAAAATGTCTCTTTTGAGACCCCCATTATTTTAGCGGGTGGATTGGATCCTGACAATGTTGGGCGGGCGATCCATCGAATTCGCCCCTATGCGGTGGATGTCTCCAGTGGAGTGGAACTTTCTCCTGGTATTAAAGATGCTGTAAAAATGGAGCGTTTTATACGTGCGGTGCGCAAATCAACCTGGGAAGAGGCTGGAATCATTCAATGAACTGGATTTCACGCATCATTAAACCAAAAATCAAAGAAAATGTTCGCAGTATGCAAACACCGGAAGGATTGTGGGTCAAGTGTCCCATGTGTGGGCAGACCCTGTTTCAAAAAGAGCTGGTGCGCAATTTGGATGTGTGTCCCCAGTGTCAACATCATTTTCGTATTACGGGTTATCAACGCATTGAGTATACGTTGGATCCTGAAGGACGCGAAGAGCTTTTTGCTGGAATGCATCCCAGTGATCCTATTAAATTTAAAGATGTCAAACGGTATCGTGATCGCATACGCGAAGCTCAAAAGAGCACGGGATTGCCCGATGCGGTTCGGGTTTTTAAAGGGACGATCAAGTCTGTTCCGGTGGTGGTGGCGGCATTTGATTTTAATTTTTTGGGGGGGTCTATGGGTTCTGTGGCTGGGGCCAAGGTGGCGCAGGGGGCTTTGGCAGCACGGGATGCCCATTGTGGATTTGTGGTTTTTCCCACCTCTGGTGGGGCTAGGATGCAAGAGGGGATCCTCTCTTTGATGATGATGGCCAAAACCTCTGCGGCTATCAACCGATTGTCTGAACGGCATCTCCCCTATATCACGGTCTTAACCGATCCTACCACTGGAGGGGTGACGGCCTCTTTTGCCATGCAGGGGGATATTATTTTGGCCGAGCCCAATGCCTTGATCTGCTTTGCTGGACCTCGGGTGATTGAACAGACCGTCCATGAAAAATTGCCAGAAGGATTTCAGCGTAGTGAATATTTATTGGAGCATGGTTTTTTGGATCGTATCTGTCATCGCAAAGAGATTCGCGATCTTCTCGCCGATTTGCTTACCCGTCTAACGCCTGCCTTGCGCAATAAAAAAATTGCGCCGATTGAAAATACGGTAGATTATGAAGTCATTCAGGAGGAGATCTGAACGATTCTAAATGCACCTGATTGTGGTAAGAGGAGTCGCTTATGGCATTGCAGCAAGCCGAACTTGACCAAATTGTTCAATATATCAAACCTCAATTGAGTCTCTGGCTCTCTGATCGCGTTTTGGATAAACCCTCGTCACTTTATGAAATTGAACTGCGTGAACGCATTGTCCCGGGTAGAGGAAGAGCTCAAACATCAACGTGAACTGATGCAACAAGGGTTTGCATTGATGGAAAAACGGTTTGAACAGGTGGAAAAACGGTTTGAGCAGGTGGATAAACGGTTTGAACAGGTGGATAAACGGTTTGAGGATATGAATAAACGGTTTGAACAGGTGGATAAACGATTTGAACAGATGGATAAACGATTTGAATCCCTGGTGCATCGGATGGACCGTTTGGTGCTTTGGTCGTTTGGGATTACCTTTACAGCGGCGGGTTTGGTGATTGCTGCACAGCGTCTGTGGCATTGACACGTATACGCTATTTTTAAATGAGACACCGAAGAAAAGAGGAGTAGGCTTATGGCATTGCAGCAAGCCGAACTTGACCAAATTGTTCAATATATCAAACCTCAATTGAGTCTTTGGCTCTCTGACCGCGCTGCGTGAACGCATTGTCCGGGTAGAGGAAGAGCTCAAACATCAACGTGAACTGATGCAACAAGGGTTTGCATTGATGGAAAAACGGTTTGAACAGGTGGAAAAACGGTTTGAACAGATGGATAAACGATTTGAATCCCTGGTGCATCGGATGGACCGTTTGGTGCTTTGGTCGTTTGGGATCACTTTTACAGCGGCGGGTTTGGTGATTGCTGCCCAGCGTCTTTGGCATTGACTCGGATATTTTTTTTCTCATCATCATGAAAAATCGTGTTGATTTTCTATTGAGCCGAATGGAACAACTCTCCAAGGAGACGATTTTTTTAGGCTTAGATCGGATAGAGCGGTTATTAGTTGGGTTAGGTTCTCCGCAGGCGCATTTAAAAATAATTCATGTAGCTGGTACCAATGGGAAAGGTTCGTGCATTGCCTTTTTGGAAGCGATATTTTTGGCTCAAGGTTATCGGGTAGCAAGTTATGTTTCCCCACATTTACAATACTTTAATGAACGCATTCGTTTGCAGGGACGGGGGATTTCCGATGCTCAATTGGTGGCTTATCTTGAACGGGTTTTGCGTGTAAATTCAGAACAATGCGCCACCTTTTTTGAGTTGACCACAGCGGCGGCCTTGGCCTGTTTTGCTGATTGGCAGCCGGATTGGGTTTTATTGGAGACTGGGCTTGGTGGACGTTTGGATGCGACCAATGCGGTTTCTCCAAAACTTTGTTTGATAAATAACATTGATTTAGATCATCAAGAATTGCTCGGAACCACTCTAGCTCAAATTGCCATGGAGAAGGGGGGAATTTTAAAATCAGGTGTTCCGGCAGCCGCCGATCCTGGTTCAAGAGAGGCTGAAGGGGTTCTTATGGCCCAGGCTCAACGCCTAAAAGTTCCATTGTGGCTCAAGGGGCAAGAGTATGACTATATTATTCAGTCTGATGGGTTATGGCGTTATAGGGATGCTCTGGGCGAATTAACGCTTAAAGCCCCTTCTTTGGCTGGTACACATCAATTTGGTAATGCGGCTTTGGCTGTGGCTGGCATACGTCTTTTGCAAAGACAAGGCGTTTTACTCTCTGAGCTGGCCATTCAAACTGGATTGACCAATACCTTTTGGCCTGGTCGTTTGCACTGTTTTTTAGGACCGCCATGTTTGTTATTGGATGGTGCCCATAATCCTGCTGCGGCGCGGAGATTGGCCCAATTTTTACGGGAGATGATTTTGACCAATGGGGTGCGGCCAGAAGAGATTTTTTTAATATTTTCTGCTTTTAGAGATAAAGATATCGTTGGTATGATTCACCATTTGGCCCCCGTGGTTGGCTCCGTTTGGGTGGTTCCACTTCCTCAACCACGGGGGTCTCCTACTTTTGAATTGGCACGGCTTTGGGAAGCCATGGGTCGACCCGTGGTGGTCTGCTCTCATGTCGAACAGGCTTTACACCAGACGCGTGCGCGTTGTCCAAAAATGGGTTGTATTGTCGTCACTGGTTCTCTACATTTGGTAGGAGACGTATATTCCCTGTTGCATAAAGAGAAAATCGATTAAAGTAAATGATACGAGATCTGGGAATGAAACACAGTGCGAAAAAACCGGTTTAATGGGTCACGTTATGGATGCATCAGAAAGATAAAAGGCAAGATTTTTTGGGGTGAATCTCCTCTGAAACAACCGGGTCTTCCCAATCCCCCAGGGGTTGACCTTTGATTTGTTGCCTGTAGGGCTTCATGTTTTGTGTTTTTTGGTACCCTGTATGGCCATCCTATTTTGATTATAAACTAACTTTGGTTGCATATAATGAATTTAATTTATATTTTATTTTTTTCTCCTCTCCCTTTCTCTTTGGAATCGAGGAGGTGTTCTGAAAAAGTATGTTTTTTGCTGGCTTTTTTTTTCTGTATCTATTCGAAAGGGATATCTAAAGTTTATGCCGAGGAGTCGAACACGGTCAAGGAAAAGGCTTTGGCCATGGTAACCAAGGGAGGGCCTATTGATATTCATGCCGATGAAATGGAAAATGATAAAAAGCTTCAATTGATTCGTGCCCACGGTCATGTCCATATTTCCCAAGGGGATGATCTTGATCTTTCGGCCCAGGAAGCGATTTATTATATTGTGGATAAACGCATTGAAGCCACTGGGAATATTCGTTTTATTCGCGAGGGGGATCTTTTTACTTCCGAACGCATTTTTTTGGATGTGAGTTCGGAAAAGGGGCAAATAGATCAAACCAGCATGAATCTGTTTGGACCAGGAGGCGTGGGCAATGCCGATAAGGTCATCATTTTAAATAACCATCAATTTTCACTTTACGATGCAACCTTTACGAATTGTGACTGTGATCAACCTCCCTGGATGTTAAGTTCTAAAGAGATCCAGGTGGATAAAAACAAGAACGAACTAACGTCCAAGGATATGACTTTAAGATTCATGGATGTGCCGATATTTTATTCTCCTTGGTGGCAACAACCGCTCAAACCGGAACGTAAAAGCGGCTTTTTGACGCCCACGGTTCAGGTGCAAAGTGGCAATGGTTTAGCCGTAGATTTTCCATATTATTGGAATATTGCGCCAAACCGAGATGCCACCCTGAGTCTGATGGGTATTTCACAACGGGGAGTCATGGGAAAATTGCATTATCGTTATCTGGGACCGAGCTTTAGTGGTCATTTTGCTACCCATGATATTTTGGACAACGAGAGGGATCATTTTCGTGGTTTGACGGTTTGGGATCATGAGCAACAATTGGGGCCTTGGCAGTTGGATTCTCAGTTTAAACATAGCATAACGAGAGATTTTATAAACGATTTTGATCAAAATCTTGTGGATAATACCAGTCGTCGTTTGCAATCTTCTTTTACTCTTGGTCGCCAAATCATGCGGAACAATGGCTTTTCTGCGATTCAAACTGGGATCCTTTGGGATCAAGATTTGGAGGCAACGAACGATTTGGGGACTACGCAACAGCTTCCATATCTTGCCTTGGAAGAAGAACAAGCCATGGATTTATTGGGACCAAATTGGTGGATGAGCAGTACCATACGTTTTGACAATTTTTATCAAATGTCTGGTGACAGCACCCAACGGGTTCATTTAGCCCCGACGCTCCATTATGAACGGCCCTTATATTTTGGTCGTATGAGTTCTCAAGTGACGCTGCAAGAGACCGGTTATTTGGTCCAAGGGACTCCTTTTGAAGCGGGTCCCCCTCAAGATGATCCTTTGCATCGAGAAGCCGTGTTGGCCAACATGCGTCTGGATGGGGTACTTACACATACTTATGATGGTTTATTAAAATCTTTTGGATTAAATGGGGTGAAACACACCATAGAACCCACTGTGCAATTGGTGACCAATGCCACCACCGATCAGGAAATGTTACCTGATTATGATGCCACCATTCGTGATTTTTCTATTACCAATCTTTTTACGGATAATCTTTATTCTGGAGTGGACCGTATTAGCGCAGGAGAATGGGTGAGTTATGGTGTCACTTCCCGTTTGATCGGTCGTTTTCCTCAATCGGATATTTTGCAAGAGTTGGTGCGTTTGACGATTGGTCAACGTTGGGCCGCGCAAGGGGCGCGGAAGGATCAAAATGGAGACTCCTTTTCCGATATTGTGGCTGGTTTAACGTTGAATCTGTCTCGCGATTGGGACGCCATGACGTCCACACGTTATGATCACCAAAATGCATTGATTCGTTCGACCTCTTCGGCCCTTACGTATCATGCACCTCAAGGAAATTTGTTTACATTGGCCCATCATAAAAACGCTGCCAATGAGCGTACAAATAATAATGAGGAGAACAATGAAAAACTTGAAGATTTCTCATTTGGTGCGGATATGATGCTGAATCAAAATTGGGGATGGCATCAAAAAGCGGATTATTCTTTGGAGTACGATCAAATTAAAAGTTGGCGAACCGGTTTTCGTTATCAACATGACTGTTGGAGTCTAGATCTTTTCGGCGGACGTAATCTTTCTTTAAAGAGTGTTGAACACGAAGGGAATTTTATTGGTTTTCTTATTCATTTAAAAGGACTTGGTGATTATGGTATCCACTCCTGATTCTCCTGCCACCGGGATTCGGGGCTGGTGGTTGTTTTATTTTTTTATTTTTATGATATTTCCCGCTCAGGTTGAATGTACCGTATTGGATCGCATTATTGCGGTGGTAGAGGCACAAAATTTAACCAAAAAGGAGATTGCACCGGGGATTGTCACTGATTCTGAACTCAATGAAATCATCCGACCTATTCTTGAAAAGGCGCGACGCTCTGGGACGCAAATAGACTTTGAAAGAGTGCGAAAGATGGCCTTAGATGAACTTATTTTGCGTCGTTTGCGGGAGCAGATGGCTCAGCAATTGGAGATTGTCATTACAGAGGATGAAATTGATGAACTGATGAGCAAGGTGGAGCGGGATAATCATCTGCCAGCGCATGCGTTACCGGAGGTTTTGTTGCGTCAGGGGGTCAATCTGAATAGCTATCGGCAGAATTTGCGTGATCAGTTGTTACAAAGTCGTTTGATCGCCAGGGTGATTCGTAATTTTGTCACTGTTTCAGAAGAAGAGATAGAAGATTTATACCAGAGCACCCATGATCAGAAAAAGCAAAGCGAAGAGATTCAACTTGGACAAATTGTTTTGAATGTGAGTCAGCAAGCGCAGCCGGATGAAGTTCGAGCCATTCAAGAGAAGGCACTCTTTATTAAAAAACAGTTGGAAGGTGGCGCCTCTTTATCGGCGTTAGCCAGCCAATATTCAGATGATTTTCAAGGGATCCAAGAGGGTGGTATTGATTGGTTCAAGCGAGGAGAACTGCTTCCCGAGCTTGAAAATGCGGTTTTTGGATTAAAGCAGGGGGAGGTAACAGATCCGATTCGTTCTGTGCAAGGGTATCATCTTTTTCAACTTTTAGATCGGCGCTTGACGAATCAAAAGGAGGAATCGGACATTTTAGAGAAGGTTCACGCGCGGCATATTTTACTCAAAGTGGCGAGCATGGCCGAGCAAGAGAGTGTTGACCGCGTTCATGAGAAAATTTTAGCTATTTTGAAGGAGTATCGTGATGGGGCCTCTTTTTCTGAATTGGCCAAAAAATATTCCGAGGATGGCACGGCTGAGGATGGGGGTGATTTGGGATATTTTACCAAGGGGATGATGGTAGCTGAATTTGATGAAGCTGTTTTTGCATTAAAACAAGGCCAGGTGAGTGAGCCTGTGCGCACTCCGTTTGGCTGGCATTTGATTTTATTGGAGGAGAGGCAGGCTCTAGATCCCAATTCATTAGAGTCGCGGCGAGCCAATTTAAAAGAGCGGATAGGTCAGACGAAGATTCAATCGCGTTATCAACAATGGCTGCGGGATTTGCGTTTACGCGCTTATGTTGAGATTCGCTGATAGAGATTGGGCATGTGATGGTGCGTAGACCGATTGCATTTACCATGGGGGATCCAACGGGCATTGGTCCAGAGATTGTTTTGAAAGCGGTTCAAAAACCGCTTTCGGTGCCATTTGTTTGGATTGGTGATCCTGAAGTTTTGATGTTCACGGCTTCTCATCTTGGACTTTCTGTCGCTATTGAGGTTATTTCTCAGATACCGACTGGTTCTTGGCCCAATTTTTCACCGGGCACCATTCCGGTTTTGGCGATGCGCTCGCAAGTAGAGATTGAAAAATTAACTTTTGGACATCCGCAAGCCGTCTTTGCTGGTGCGATTATAGAGAGTATTCAGACGGCGTGTGAATTGGCGTTGTGTGGGACGATAGATGCTGTGGTGACTCCGCCGATTCACAAAGCGGTTTTACATGCGGGAGGTTTTACCTCTTTTCCTGGACACACTGAAATGTTGGCTGCGTGGTCTGGGGGTGTTACTCCGGTTATGATGTTGGCGGGAGCGGGTTTGCGGGTGGTTCCTGTCACGATTCATTTACCTTTGGCAGGAGTTTCTCGTGAGATAACTTACGAGAAATTGATCAAGATCATGGAGATCACGTTAGAGTCGTTACGTCGGGATTTTGCTTTGCCGCATCCGCGCCTAGCGGTTGCTGGTTTAAATCCTCATGCGGGTGAAAACGGTTTTTTTGGTCGTGAGGAGATAGAGGTGATTGGACCGGTTTGCCAAGAGATGGTTAACAGGGGTTTTTTAGTTTCAGGTCCTTGGCCGTCCGATACGCTATTTCATGCCAAAGCCCGGGGAGAATATGATGCCGTGGTTTGTATGTATCATGATCAAGCTCTCATTCCTTTGAAAATGTTGTCATTTGGTCGTGCGGTAAATATCACATTGGGGTTGCCGTTTGTGCGTACCAGTGTGGATCATGGGACGGCTTTCGATATTGCTGGAGAAGGTCGTGCCGACCCAAGTTCTTTGTTGGCGGCGATAGAAATGGCTGGCATGATTTTGGATCACCGAGTGATTTGAAATTTATTTTGTTTGTTTTTTTATGCTGGCACGTCATTTGAAGTTCTCTTGGCATATCGTGGATTAAATGCAGGCTAGGAGAGGATCATATGCGGAAAAGTAAGTTAAATTTTTATAATAGAGACGAAAAATCAGGTATGGACCCAGATTGTGAAGAGGGCAAATTTTGCCGGGTGGCAGAGTTGGAGTCGGCAAAATGGGATCTATTGGATCTTCCCCATCTGGGTGGTTTGGATCGATTATGGATTTTACACCAAATACCCAAGCAATCGTCCAACTGGCGTTTTTGATTTTTTTTTGTTATTAAAAAAAAGAGGGGGTCTGGGGGATTCATCCCCCGGGGTTTTGTCTTTGCTTTTTTTTTGCCCGTAGGGCATGATGTATCGGAAGATAAAAATCAAGACCTTGGGGGGTGGAGAACCGCCCCCCAAGGTCTTGATTGTCAGTTCTTAAAAAAAAGAGGGGGTCTGGGGGATTCATCCCCCAGGGTTTGGCCTTTGATTTTTTTTGCCCGCAGGGCATCATGTTCGTCAACATGAGGAAAGAGACGCTCCATGCCTGTTGAAACAGTATTGGAATTGGTAACCGGTGCGCTTAAGGTTGCCTTGTTGATTTCTGCCCCGATGCTTTTGACCGCTTTGGTGGTCGGAATTATTATTTCTCTGTTTCAGTCTGTCACCCAAATTCAAGAGATGACACTGACGTTTATCCCAAAAATTTTGGCTACATTTTTGGCTCTTTCCATCACGTTGCCGTGGATGATTCAAACGCTGATGGACTATTTTCAAAAACTTTTTGACTCTATTCCTAAGTTAATTGGCTAACAAGAGGCGATCAAACCGTGGATCCACAAGCACTCATGGATTTTTTGGGTTTATCTGTGGGTGAAGTTGAACGGACTATTCTGATTTTATCTCGTTTGAGTGGTTTATTTTTATCGGCCCCTTTTTTTTCGCGCACCACGGGCCCCATGCAGGTGCGTGCGGCCTTGATATTCACCATAACGTTTGTTCTTTTCCCATTGGTCTCTCCTTGGGAGGGGGAGGGTGATGGGGAAATTGGGGCGATGATGTTTACCGCTTTGACCGAAGTTTTAATTGGAGCCATCATGGGATTGTTATTCCATTGGGCGTTAATTTCTGTCCAACTGGCGGGGTCAGTGATTGGTTTTCAAATGGGTCTTTCCATTGCTCAGGTGATGGATCCCACCTCTGGTGTTCAAGAAAATGTTCTATCGAATCTTTATTATCTGGCGACCCTGACCATTTTTCTTATTATTGATGGCCATTATTTATTATTAGAGGGGTTGGCAAAGAGCTTTCAGGTGTGGCCTTTGGGACATGGTTTGCCCAAGGGTGAGCCTTTACTCCAGATGGCCACGACCACGGTTTCTCATTTTTTTGTATTAGGTTTAATGATGGCTGCGCCCGTGGTGGCTGCCACGACATTATTGTATATTGGTATGGGTTTGATCAATCGGGCTTCGCCGCAAATTCAAGTATTTTTTTTAGGGATGCCCTTGGCTCAGATGATTGGGTTTATCATCATGGGCATGACGATGACGGCTTTTGGGGAGATTATTGTGCGGGAATTTGATGTTTTTTACCATATGGCATTTGGGGTTTTCCAAAGGTAAAAGGGGATTTGGCCCATGTCCGATGATACCGACCAGGAATCAAAAACCGAAGACCCAACTGGCAAACGCATGGATGATGCGCGTTCCAAGGGGCAACTTGCACAATCCAAAGAGGTGAGTACGGCATTTTTATTTTTAGCGGCTACAGGATATTTTTATTTTCAAGGTGATCAACTTTGGAATGCCATACAGGGTAAATTTCGTTTTTTGTTGAGTGGTATGATTTTGGATGATTTAACGCCCTTAGGGACGTCGGCACTGATCAATGATTTGGTTCAAAATGCATTATTGGATTTGGCTCCATTTTTTATATTTTTGATATTGGCGGCCCTTTTTGCCTCTTTTCTTCAGAATGGTTTTGTTTTTACCTTTGAGACTTTAACGCCAAAGCTTTCCAAACTGAACCCACTGGAGGGGTTTAGTCGTCTTTTTTCCACGCGATCATTTCTTGAGCTTATTAAATCTATTTTAAAGATGTCGCTCATTTCATGGATCGTATATTTTTCTCTTAAAGATAGCGTAGAACGTATTTTAGGGTATTCTGGCATAACGCTTTCCGAATTTGTTTATTATCTTGGTCAGGATATTTTAAACGTATTTTGGTTTGTCTCCTTGGCTTTTTTAACCATGGCATTTTTTGATTTTATGTATCAAAAATACGATTATATCAAAGGGTTAAAGATGACCAAACAGGAGGTAAAGGATGAACAGAAGCAGATGGAAGGGGACCCTCTGATCAAGGGTCGTATTCGTCAAATACAGCGGGAGATGGCGCAACGGCGGATGATGGAAGAGGTACCGAAAGCGGATGTTGTGATCACCAATCCGACCCATTATTCGGTGGCCCTGCAATATATTCCTGGTCAAATGCGGGCTCCCAAGGTTATTGCCAAGGGGATGAATCATTTGGCTTTACGCATTCGAGAGTTGGCTAAAGAGCATAAAGTACCTTTGGTTGAAAGCCCTTCTTTGGCGCAGACGCTTTATAGGGATGTCGAATTGGAACAAGCTATTCCACCGGAATTGTTTAAAGCGGTGGCACAGGTATTGGCCTATGTATTTAGTTTGAAAAAGGGGAATGCACCTTTGTCAAGGCGGATGGCGTAAAATGTTTTTTGATTTTGTTTTGGAAGGGGCGAGAGAGATCCCGAGTTGGAATTTTTAACCTTTATTTTGAATTTTTAGTCTGTTTCTTGATATTTATTAAAGTCTGACTTAAGATAAAAAGAAAATTTAGAGGTAAAAAATATAAAAATTTTGTATTGGAAAGATAAAAATCAAGACCTTGGGGGGCGGAGAACCGCCCCCCAATTCCCCCCACCCTTTTTTTTAAATCTTAAAAAAAAGAGGGGGTCTGGGGGATTCATCCCCCAGGGTTTGGCCTTTGATTTTTTTTTGCCCGCAGGGCACTATGTTCTTTATCTCTTTGGTCAGAGTTGATAATCTGTCTGGAATGCCTTTGATATTCGTTAACCAATTGCAGTCGATATTTGGTGTGGAGCCGAATGATGTGGGCTTAAGAGTCCGAATGGTCCTAACCAGAAAGATGAGGAGAGACCATTGCAGGTTATGGACATGGTTTTGATGCTTTCTAGGTTAAAGGTGATGGCGGTGGCATCCATAGATTTTTTTAATTTTTTGGAGTCCGCGCGCGGTTTTATATACGTATAAATTTTGTTTCGGGATAAAGAGATGAACGTTCCCTATAATCGTGAACAGCAATTTTTTTTAGTAACTGGTGGTATTATTTTGGTTCTCATACTGGTTGTGGTTATCTTCGATCTTATTCGAAGTCCAGAGTCGAACCGAGAAGAGGTGGCCATTGTACCGACACCAGTGGTCAAGTTAACGGATTCTGAAAATGAATCGGCGCGGGGCAAACCTTGGATAACATCGGGTAGCACGGCACCGGTTTTTTCAAATTCCTCGTCTAATTCAAATGATGAGATCAAGATAAATGTTCCGCCAAGGGATACGGGTAGCCTGTCCTTAACGGCAGATACCACGATGCTCCAGAAACCATCTGCGCCGCCCACTCCTGTGACTCCGTTAAGTATTTTGCCGAAACCGGGACCGGTCATGGGCGAGCCACCGCCGA
Source organism: Magnetococcus sp. DMHC-6 (assembly GCA_039908535.1). Taxonomy (GTDB): domain Bacteria; phylum Pseudomonadota; class Magnetococcia; order Magnetococcales; family JADFZT01; genus JAMOAW01. The sequence continues at coordinate 26,723 of JAMOAW010000060.1, forward strand.
TGGATGTTGAAAATGAAGGCAATCAGGATTTGGAACCGATCTCCACAGAGGATTTAGTGAATCAGGATCTGCACAGTGGCTCTAAAGCAAATTTATCTGGTGGACAGGGGACAAAGCTACCCACACCACATGTAAAAGAGAAGAGCCAGAAGGGGAAAATAGCAGAACCCTTAAACGCTGTGGCGGCCTCTACACCTGCTCCTTCTGAAGATGGGAAACACGTTGCGGTGGCCCCCCCTCCTGTCAGATCGAAGAGTGCACCCCATACGGGGACGCCTGTACCTTCGCCAGCTGCCAAAACGGCCGTGACGGCGGAATCATCCAAGGCCGGGAGTTCACCCGTATCCTCTTCAGCAGGAGGTAAATTTGTTATTCAAATAGCCTCTTTTACGGCTGAGGCCAATGCGTTGGCTGTTCAAAAGCAGGTAAGCAATTTAAAAATAGCCTCTTACCATTCGAATGTATCTGTAAACGGAAGGCCCTATTATCGCGTTTTTGCTGGGCCATTTGCCACCCGTTCGGAGAGTGAGCAGGCTTTAAAATTGTTGCAAAGTCAGTCGGCATTGACTGGAAAAATTCTCCAGACGGCCAATTAGGTTAAGAGGTCGTTGTTTTTAATGGCGAATCTCCAGGTAACAGGGATATATCACGGATTTGGACGGCAGTTGGTACTCAATGGTGTTCATTTTTCGGTTGTTGATGGGGAGTGTGCGGTTTTATTTGGGGCCAATGGATCGGGCAAGTCTACGCTTTTGACCATTTTATCCACTCGTTATCGTCCCCGGCGGGGTGGATTTACATTGGATGGCTTGGATCCCATGACCAATGGTGAAGAGGTGCGTGGACGTTTGTTATTGGTGGGGCATCATTCTCATCTATATGGTCATTTAAGTCCATTGGAAAATTTACGTTTTTTTATGGATTTACGCGGATTGTCCTGTTCGGATGCCACTCTTTTAGAGGCGATTGCGACGGTTGGATTGGATCGTTTTGGTTTGCGACCGGTCAAGGGTTTTTCTGCTGGAATGCGTAAACGGGTCGCGCTTGCTCGTCTTTTGATTGCCAAACCCTCTCTTTTGCTTTTAGATGAACCCTACACGGCGTTGGATGCGGCTGGTATTGATTGGTTAAACCACACGTTGGCAGAATTTTTAAGAACAGGTGGTTCCATTGTTATGGCCACGCATGACCCGGAGCGTGTCGCTGTATTGGCACCGCGCTCGTTGCGTTTGGTGGATGGTCAGCTGGTTCCCGATGGACCTAAAACATGTTAAGGGCGGCGTATCGCATTGCCTGGAAAGATGTCGTTGGTGATTTTCGGCGTCGTTCGACGCTCTCTTCCATGATATTTTTTGCTATTTCCGTTTTGATGGTATTTCAAGCGGCTTTTGAACCAGACCGCCGAGAGGCTGCTCGTTTATTGCCTGGTTTGTTATGGACCACCATTCTTTTTACCAGTTTATTGGGGCTTGGGCGGGTATTTCAAGCCGAGGAGGAGGATGGAGCCTTTGAAGGTTTGTTATTGGCGAGTTTGCCGAGAGGCGTGATATTTTTTGGCAAATGGTTGGGTAATTTATTATTGACTCTGCTGGTCGAGTTTTTTTTGGTTCCGATGACCTTGATTCTTTTTAATGTGGATGCCTGGGGTCAGGTTCCGGCCATATTTGGGATTTTATTTTTAGGGACTCTTGGTTTGACTGGATTGGGGGTTTTATTGGCGGCATTGACGCAAGCGGCCCACTCCAGAGAAACGCTATTGGCGTTGTTGCTTTTGCCTTTGGTGATTCCTCTGGAGAGGTGATGCCCTGGATACATTTGTTGTTTATTTTTGATATTGTCTATTTGGTATTGGCTCCTTGGGCTTTTGGTTGGCTTGTTGAGGAGTAGGGTCATTTCAGAAAATAGAGATCATTCTGCCTGCAGGGCATTATGTTCATGTATTGGAAAATAAAAATCAAGACCTTGTGGGGCGGAGAACCGCCCCCCAATTCCCCCCCCTCTTTTTTTTAAGTTTTAAAAAAAAGAGGGGGTCTGGGGGATTCATCCCCCAGGGTTTTGATTTTTATTTTGATTTTTATTTTGATTTTTATTTTTTTGCCCGCAGGGCCTTATGTTCTGAAGTATAGGGAGTTTGTAAGTGAAAAGAGTTGCGAAAATACAAAAGATACTTGGCGTTATCACCCTTATTTTGCTTGGGGCTGGTTTATGGTTGGCTTGGACGGCTCCAATTGATTTTCAACAAGGCAATTCGGTTCGAATTTTGTATTTACATGTTCCGTCAGCCAAAATTGCTTTATTGTCTTATTTGGTTTTGGCGATTGCGAGCGGGATATTTCTTTGGCGGCGCAACGAGATGGCGGATATCGTGGCTGAGGCGGTGGTTCCTATTGGGGCTATTTTTTCATTTGTGACCTTGGCTTCGGGGTCAATTTGGGGCAAGCCCATGTGGGGCACCTATTGGACATGGGATGCCAGATTGACTTCTATGTTGATTTTATTGATTTTATATATGGGGTTATTGGCAATGCGCCATGCTTTGGACGATCCTGGCAAAGGGGCGCGGGCGACGGCGGTTTTGGCATTGGTTGGTTTTGTTGATTTGCCAATTATCCATTTTTCGGTCAAGTGGTGGCGCACATTGCATCAACCGCCCTCTTTTTCTGGGCCAGCGGACAAGGGCATTACGATTGCTGGACCATTGTTGATGCCATTGATTGTGATGGCTGTTGCTTTTATAGCGCTGGGAAGTTATCTGTTGATTGTTAAAATTCGTGAGGTTGCGGCCAAGCGTGAGCTGGAGGCCATTGAGGCGGAAAAATTATATGGAAAAATGTAATGGTTGTTTAAGGGAACAAAAACATGTGGATTGAGATAGCCCATTTTGCTACTATTTTGGCGTTACTATTGGCTTTTGTCCAAACAGGAAGCGCGCTTACCGGAATCTGGATGGCAAGACCAGCTTGGATTCGCACGGCTCGTCAAGCCTCTTTTGGATCGGCTTTACTGCTGACACTGGCTTCGGTTGGTGTGATTGCCTCTTTTCTCAATCATGATTTTTCAGTTACTTATGTGGCTGAACACGCCTCTTTGGATTTACCAGTTTTTTATTTAGCGACGGCCATGTGGGGCGGGCATGAGGGATCTTTATTGATGTGGGCTTGGTTGTTAGCGCTGTTTATTGCGGTGGCGGCGTGGCGACATTGGCATAGTCATCCGGTATCTCTTCCCTATGCGTTGGCTATTTTGGGCACCTTATTGGGGGGATTTTTATTGTTGGTGCTGTTTTTATCCTCGCCGTTTGAACGCCTGAGTATGCCACCTGCCGATGGCAATGATCTCAATCCATTGCTTCAAGATCCTGGGATGGTTTTTCATCCGCCCTTTTTATATATGGGTTATGTGGGATTTGCCATTCCTTACGCCTTTGCGATGGCGGCATTAATTACTGGGCGGGCGGGAGAGGAGTGGATTTTAGCGACGAGGCGTTGGACCCTTTTTTCTTGGGCCATGCTCACGACAGGTATTATTTTTGGGGCCTATTGGGCCTACTATGAGTTGGGGTGGGGTGGGTATTGGGCTTGGGATCCTGTGGAGAACGCCTCTTTTATGCCTTGGTTGACGGGGACGGCCTTTTTGCATTCGGTGATGGTTCAAGAGCGACGCGGGATGTTTAAAGTGTGGAATTTGTTTTTAATCATCACGACATTCGCGCTTTCTCTGTTGGGTACCTTTTTGGTGCGTTCTGGGGTTCTCTCTTCGGTCCATGCCTTTGCCAATGACCCTGGGCGCGGTGTTTATATTTTGGTCTTCATGGCGATACTGCTGTTTTTTTCTTTTGGCATGCTTACGTTGCGCTCTAATTTGGTAAAATCTTCTGACCGCTTTGAAAGTTTATTCAGTCGTGAATCGGCCTTTTTGTTTAACAATCTTTTTTTGGTTGTGGCTACATTGACGGTTTTATTGGGAACGCTCTATCCATTGGCGGTGGAGACATTTTCCGATGCCAAGGTGACGGTGGGTGCGCCTTACTATAACAAAGTTTTTGTTCCTATCATGTTGGGTCTGCTGCTGCTGATGGGGGTGGGCCCGATTATCCCTTGGCGGCGGATGATGGCCGGTATTTGGCGGCGTTTTTTTCTACTCCCGATTATTTTTGCTGGTGCTGCGCTTGGCTTAGGCGTGACTTTGGGGATTGCGCATCCGTATGGTCTTGTCACGTTGAGTTTGATTTGTTTTGTGTTGATGACCCATGGTATGGACATTTATCGGGGGATGCAGGCCCGTAGGGTTCGGGATGGGGTCGGCATGATGATGGCGGGGATTCTTCTCTTTCGTCGCAACAAACGTCGCTATGGGGGATTTATTGTCCATTTGGGCATTTTGGTGATGGCGGCGGGCTTCATTGGATCCGGCATGTTTCAAAAGGAGCGTGATCTTCTGATGAATTCTGGGGATAGTATTCAAGTGGGTGGGTGGTCGTTTACGTTGCAAGGGGTTGGCAAGGCCAGCAAGCGCAACTGGCAAGCCTTGGAAGCCACTTTTTTGGTTCGAGATGGTCATCGCGAGCTGCTATTGAATCCGCAAAAGCGTGTTTATAATGCCCATTCTCAACCCACCACAGAAGCGGCGATTTATACCACCTTTTGGGAAGATTTATATGTGGTTTTGGGGGATCAGGTGGGAGATAAATATGCCATACGCATTTATATCAATCCATTGGTTGCTTGGATTTGGTGGGGGGGGGGATTGTTATTTTTGGGTGTGATGATTGCGATGAGTGGGGGTGTTGGGGTGGAACGCATGAAAGAAGGGAGTTTGTAGGCATGAAATCTCTATGGAAAGTGGTGTTGTTGGCTGGGATAACGGGAATTTTAATTTTGTTTGCCCTTGGACTTGGCAAAGATCCTCGCAACATTCCTTCCCCTTTGATTGGTCAACCCGCCTCTCCATTTACGGCCAAGAGTTTGGACGGTAAGGGGGATGTGTCGTTATCTGATTATCGTGGTAAGTGGGTTTTGGTTAATTTTTGGGGATCTTGGTGTGTGAGTTGTATAGCGGAGCATCCTTATTTGATAGAACTGGCATCCAAGGCCCGTATGCGTTCTGATTTTGCGCTAGTTGGGGTGGATTTTCGTGATACGGAAGCGGGAGCCAGAAATTTTTTTGCCCGTCATGGTGATCCTGGCTATCGGCAGGCGTTGTCTCCTGATCAAAAAATAGCTATTGATTGGGGTGTTTATGGGGCTCCAGAATCTTTTTTAGTCGATCCAAACGGGATTGTACGGTTGAAGCATACGGGTCCTTTATATCCAGGCTGGTTTGAGACCGTGGCCTTACGTTTGATGGTAGGGGGACAAAAATGAATCTTTGGACCTTTCGCACCCTCTTTTTTTTTCTTGCCTTGAGTTTGTCTATGACGAACGGTCTCGCTGTGGAACGCCAAGAAGATCCCACCGAAGCCAAAGTTCGCCATATTGCGCAAGGGTTGCGTTGCGCGGTGTGTCAAAATCAATCGGTTTATGAGTCTAACTCTGATTTGGCCAAAGATATGTTGGAGGTGATTCGCGATCAGGTCAAAGCGGGGGTAGAGGAGTCCAAAATACGCGATTATTTTTATCGGCGTTATGGGGATTATATCTACATGGAACCCATCAAGAGCGGCTCCAACTGGGTGCTGTGGGCCGGTCCTTTTTTTGGTTTGCTTTTAGGCGGTTGGGCGTTGACGCGCCGCATTCGGAGTTGGCAAAGTACGACAGAGGCGATGAAACCGAGCGTAGACGGATTAAATTCAACAGAAACAGCCGCCATGCAGGAGCGCATCCGCAAAGAGCTGGAACGGGTGGATGTTTAGTTAAAGAGCATGGTGAAGCTCTTTTTCTTTATTTTAATGTATCGGAAAAATAAAATTTAAGACCTTGGGGGGTGGAGAACCGCCCCCCAAGGTCTTGATTGTCAGTTCTTAAAAAAAAGAGGGGGTCTGGGGGATTCATCCCCCAGGGTTTGGCCCCGCAATTGCAGCGCATACAGCTGCGCATAAAGTCCATTTTGTTGTAATAAATCGTCATGCGTCCCCTGTTCGACAATTTGTCCGTTGGAGAGGACAATAATGCGGTCGGCGTGTTGGATGGTGGAGAGGCGGTGGGCGATGAGGAGGGCAGTGCGGGTGGCGAGGATGGTTTGGAGTGCTCTTTGAATATATTGCTCACTGATGGCATCTATGGAGCTGGTGGCTTCATCAAGGATTAAGATAACGGGATCAAAGGCCAAGACTCTGGCAAGGCCCAGCAGTTGTCTCTGTCCGGTGGAGAGGTCGGCGGCCCGTTCGGCCAGTTGGGTCTCTAAACCTTGGGGGAGGGCGTTGATGAAGGTATCGGCTCCAGTTTGGGCCACCGCCCAGCGGATGCGCTCTGGGGTAATGGCGGGATCCATTAAACCGATATTGTCGGCAATTGTTCCGGCAAACAAAAAGGTCTCTTGCCAAACCACCCCAACCAGACGGCGCAGTTGGGGGAGTGCGAGGTGGCGGACATCGGTGCCGTGGACCAATACTTGGCCTGAGTGGACATCAAAGGTGCGGTTGATTAATTTTATTAAGCTGCTTTTGCCTGCTCCCGTTGGTCCAACGATCGCCACATGTTCCCCTGGTTGAATGTCTAAAGTGATCCCTTTGAGAATCGTCTCCTGACCATAACCAAAAGTGACTTGCTCAAAAGAGACACGGCCTTTTTCTAACTCGGAAATTGGTAAAGGAGTGGGAGGATCAACTAAGGTGGTCGGGCTATCTAAAAGAGAAAAAATGCGCTCTAAAGCGGTCATGGCCGCCTGCATGGTGCTATATTTATTGGCAATATCGCGAATTGGAAAAAAGAAACGTCGAATATAGTCAATAAAGGCCACCAAAATTCCTACTGTTACGGCTTGGCGAATGCTGGGAATGGCGGCATATAAAAACAACAAGGCAATGGTGATGTGGGAAGCGGCCTCAACAAAACTAAATTGAAAAGCTTCTAATTTATTGCTTTTTAAAGATGTTTGCAAATAATTGCGGTTATCTTCATCGAACAAAAAACGATTTTTTTGCTGCCGCTGAAACAAGCGCACCACCTGATAGCCTTCAATCTCTTCGGTTAAACGTCCGGCCATGCTGGATTGCAATTGTCGGCTGCGGCGTTGTAATAGGCGCATACGTTGGGTGACAAAACCGCTGGTCAAGAGAATGATCGGCAGCATGACGACAATCACCAAAGAGAGGTGGGCCGAGAGTAAAAACATGGAAAAGGTAATGCCCAGCAAAAGCAAAAAATCTCCTAATAATCCGATTAAACCAGCACTCACCATTTGACTCACCGCTTCTATGTCGTTGGTGAGGCGATTGGTGAGTTGTCCACTTTGATTTTGATTTTTTTGATTATTATTGTTTTGATGAAAAAAGGCCGCCTCTTGATGTACGAGATGGTCAAACAAAGCCATCCGTAAATCCCGTACCATGCGTTGTCCGAGCAAGGCGTGCAGCGTGCTTTGGGTATACCCAACCCCCATTTGCAGCACAGCCATACCGCCAAGAACGAGTAAAACAAATCCAAATCCCGCCATCTGACCGGTGGCCAAATGGTGATCCACCGCCCGTTGAATCATCCAGGGTTGCGCCACTTGCGCCAGAATGCCGATGGGCAATAACAGCAGGGCCAACCAGAGCCATTTGCGGTGCGGTTGGACATAATGAAACAGCCGGACCATGAGGCGTATATCCAAAAAATGGCCATAACGGGTCTCGTCGGTGTGGGCGGTCAAAACTGGTCTCATGTGAGGGTCTCCAATTTTTCTTGGCGTTGCATCTGATCATGGAGGTTTTGATAGAGCGGCGACTCTATAAGCAATTGGGTATGCGGGCCAAAAGCCACGATACGGCCTTGATCTAAAACAATAATGGCATCTGCTTCTCGCAAGGCGGCAATACGGTGGCAGACCATGAGCAGGGTTTGTCCATGGGTTAATTGGCGCAAATTTTGTAAAATGGTTGCCTCGGTTCGGGCATCGACGCTGGAAAAAATATCATCAAACAATAAAATAGGGGTTTCCATCACCAATGCTCGCGCCAGGGCCACCCGTTGCCGTTGTCCACCGGAGAGGGTGATGCCCCGCTCCCCAACGATGGTGGCCATTCGTTGGGGAAATTGGAGAATTTCTTTTTCTAAGGCCGCAAAGCGCGCCATCTCCCAGGCCTTTTCTTCCCCGGCCAGGGGGTGGCCAAACAGCAGATTGTCTTGAATGGAGGCGGAAAAGAGAAAACTATCCTGGGGGACCATCGCTAAATTGTGGCGCAGAGAGGCCTCATCTATGTAGGCCAAATCTTGTTGATCAAAGAAAATAGTACCGGGCGGGGTTGGCCACAACCGGGCCAGAAGAGCCAAAAGGGTGGATTTGCCCGAGCCAATGCGCCCCACCAAACCGATAAAGGCTCCAGAGGGAATGTCGATGTTGATTCCTTGGAGCACCGGATGAGTTGCGTGGGAAAAATGCAGATGACGAATCGAAATGTTTCCAGACCAACGTATGGGTTGCGCGAGAGAAGGGGCAGAAGGTGACATGGGAGAGGCGTTTAAAACGACGCCAATGCGCTCCAGTGCTGCTATTCCCCTTTGTAAAATAGTTAAAATCCACCCCAAGCCTACCGTTGGCCAGATGAGCATGGAAAGATAGCCGGTAAATGCCACAAAATCTCCCAAAGTGAAGGTTCCCTCCACCACCCGTGGTCCGCTATAGGCCAAGATGATCCATACTCCTAATGCCCCACCAAATAAAATCATCGCCGGAAAGAAACTTTGCAGCCTAGCATGCCGCAAATTAGCCTCATAAAGCCCGCCATTGGCTTGGTCAAAACGATGCTGCCAAAGGGGTTCCACAGCCAACGCGCGTAAAACCGTTAGTCCGGCCAAGGTTTCTTGAATGAAACTGGACAATTTTCCAAAACGATCGGCGACGATTTGACTCAATTGATATAAATGTTTGGTCATCAGCCAAGTCAAGCCGAACATGATAGGGAAGGGGAGCAACGCCAATCCGGTCAGAAGAGGGTCCAGGGTGAGCATTACGGGTAGAATAATGCAATAGCTCATGAAGGTGTTGGTCACCTGTAGAAAGCCAGGACCAATAAACATGCGCACGGCCAAGATATCGTTAATGCCTCTGGAGATCAAATCACCGGTACGCGACTGCATAAAAAAAGAACTGTCCAAGTTGGTGAGTTTGGCGTGATAGGCTTTGCGCAGCTCATATTCTATTTTTAAACCGACGCGAAAGACCTGAATACGACCAAATATGCGTAACAAGGAGTGGAATAAGGCCAATAACATCAAGCCGAGGGCAAAAAAAATCATCCGTGTCGGGTCTGATGGATGATGCAGAGAGTTGGTGGCCAATTTGAGCAGATAAGGAATTGCCGCCGCTGTGGCATTGCTTAAAACCAACAGGGCAAATCCCCAACGTAAACCTGCTCTGTTTTCTAGATAATAAGGCCAAATAATCCTCAGTTGTGTTTGAATAGAGGTTAATTTTGCCCATCGAAAACGCTGGAGTGGGGAAAAAATCCACATGGAGAGCTGCATAAAAAGACGAATAATAGAAAGGTTCCGTATTTAGTTCTGTAGCATTGGTGGTGTATTTAGATAAAATTTAAGCCGTTTTAGTCTTCTTTGTCAACCAATTCCATTATTATCATGGCCCCAAAAAAATGAATCTTAATTGGAGATGTTGATTTTTTATCTTATTTTACAATTATTTTTTTTAGAAAATGGTTTAGAAACGGGGGGTTGTAATTCTTTTTGCAAACTCTTTTGTAGATTGTATGGGGAGGTGTTGTTGAATACTGAATAATCGGATAAACTTTCTATGTCGTCGGATTTTTTTTTTACAGAGAATTTTAATAATGCAAAATTGGTGGAATCCTTCTGGAAGAAAAGCGGTATCTTCGCTATGATAGAATTTTTTTGGATAATTTTTTTAAAGAGGATATGATGGGATCGACCCAACCGCTGGGATTGTAATCATCCATGCGTCAATTTATCTAAGTTAACGTTTGATACGATATGATGGAAGATTTTTTAATTAATTGGCCACGAAATGCCAACAGAAGATTTTTGCTTTTGATTATGCTTGTGATGGTTGGTTGTGCAAAGGTTCCTCTTGAACCGCCAAGTCAAGCACCTACGCCGCCAGTAAGCGATCAAACATCGACCCAAGAGTGGGGAAAATTGCCAGAGGTTAAAACAGGAAAGCCTTATGAGGTTTTTGGTGTGACCTATTATCCCTTGAAATCGGCCGATGGATTCGTCCAAGAAGGGATTGCTTCTTGGTATGGACAAGATTTTCATGGTCATAGAACCGCCTATGGCGACGTTTATGATATGAACGGATTAACTGCCGCTCATACCGTCTTACCCTTGCCTTCACGGGTTATGGTGACTAATCTTGAGAATGGACGCCAACTAGAGGTAAAGGTAAACGATCGTGGGCCGTTTTATGACAAACGGATTATTGATCTCTCCTTGGGTGCCGCTAAAAAACTTGGTTTTGACGTAAAAGGGGTGACTCGGGTACGGATCCAAACGTTAGATTGGTATACGGGTCTGCCCACGAAAGGGACAATGACTCAACAAGTGCTCAGTGAACCTACGTCATTGGAAAAGAGCGTGGCAACCTCTTTGAAGAAAGCCGCGACAACCTCTTCTAAAAAGGGAAAAAATTATTATATTCAGGTTGGAGCCTTTCAAGATTTTGACAATGCCGATGATTTGGTGAAACATTTAGAAAAAGTGGGGACAGCGAATATTCAACCTATTGTTGTCAATGGTACTAAATTTTTCCGTGTCCGTTTTGGACCCTTTGCAACCGCTGAAAAAGCGAAAGATATGTTGACAAAATTATCCAATAAAGGATTCGGTCCAGGAGCTATGGTGCGGGATTAAAAAGAGATCTACATTAAAAGGATATCTTGCAAATAAAAAAATCCACGTCTGGTCTTATCCATGCCTGCATTTGGTGAAAGCGTGGCTTTGTATTTAAGCCGGGAGGTGAATTTATGATGTCATTTTTATTCTTGTCAATTCCTGAAAGAAAAATCATACCGCAACCTGTTAAAACAAAACAATTGTTAACCTCGAGGTTTGAACCGATGTGGACTGATTTAAAATATACTGGCAAGAAAATCGTTTTTTTGGAAATATTTTTGCTGTTTTTTTGGATATGTTTGCCGCTTTTTGCTGCGGAAGAGAACGCATCTTCCTTTCAAGTGCGAGGCAAAGCGGCCATCATGGGGGATATTGATACGGGAAGGATTCTTTTTGAGCAGAATGCCGATGCCAAATTAGAACCCGCCTCTCTCACCAAGGTGATGACTCTTTACATTATTTATCAACATTTAGCCAAAGGGGATTTGCGACTGGATGCCTCGCTTCCCGTGAGTGAAAAGGCATGGAAGATGGAAGGTTCTAAAACCTTCGTAAAAGTTGGCGACTTGGTAAAAGTAGAAGATTTAATTCAAGGCATTGCCGTGCAAAGTGGCAATGATGCCTGTGTGGTCATTGCCGAACATCTGGCCGGAACCGAAGAAGGTTTTGCTCAAATAATGAATACAAATGCGAAAGAGTTGGGCATGACTGGAACCCATTTTATGAACGCCACGGGATTGCCACATTTAACACAGGCCATTATTACTCATTTTCCTCAATATATCCATTTTTCATCTGAAAAACAGTATACGTTTAATGGCATTCAACAACATAACCGTAACCGTCTTTTGTGGCGAGATCCCTCTTTTACCGGTTTGAAAACGGGTCATACCAACAATGCGGGTTATTGCCTGATTGCGACCAATGAGAAAGATGGACAAAAATTGGCCGCTGTGGTCCTTGGTGCCGAAAAGAGTAAACATCGTGAAGAGGACGCTTTGCGATTGATTCATTATGGTAATCGTGTCTATGAAACCGTCCATATGTATAAAAAAGATGAAGTTGTTCGGAAATTACGTGTTTGGAAAGCGGCTCAAGAGGAGGTGGAAGGGGTTCTCGAAGAGCCGTTGCATGTCACGGTTGCTCGCAAAGATCGGGACTCCTTGGAGGTCGGTTTGCTTTTTCAATCCCCCCTCATAGCTCCTCTTGCGCCTGGAGAGCAGATCGCTACTTTAGTCGTCAAAATGGGTGATAACGAGCTGTTAAGAAGGCCGATTATTACTAAAGATGGTGTTGAAGAGGGGAATATTTTCCGTAGAATGATTGATGCTGTTCGACTTAAGTTTGGTTGGTAGGCATTATTTAAACAAAGGATGGTTTCCGGTGTGTTTCATCCGTTTTTTAATCCCCACTATTTTAGAAAAGGGGGTATATGAAAAATAAAAAGTCGGGTCAACACCCAAAATTATTACAGGTTAAAACAATAACGGACACTTTGGATAAAATTTATCCAGGGGACAATTTGAAAAAATTTCGCTCAGAGGAGAGACACTCCTTGGCTAAACATGAAAATAAACATATAAAATCAAAAGATTCTTTAATGGAAGATGAAGATGATATCTCTATGGATGATATCCTGGCTTCCTTGGAAGAGATTTTGGGGGAAGGCTCCTCAGATGATAAATTAATGGTCAGCCCAAGAGTGAAGGAGGAGTCACTTGATGAGCTGGATGAGGACGATTTGGTCGATTTGGATCAATTAGAAACGGAGGTTGGGGATATCATTCCTATCTCACCTCCGCAGAAAAAACAGATAGATTATTTTAGCCTTTCTGATCAAGTGGATATTGATGATGTCTTGGATCTATCAGGCATGGAGGTTTTTAATTTTAAAACACCAGCGTCTGAAAATAATCTTTCGGTACCCGTACAGACGAATAGCCCAATGGATGATCCAATTAGCCTGGAGAGTTCCGTTCAATCTTTTCCTCATAAGAGTGATTTAGATGAAAAATTGGAGTCTGATAAAGAGTTGGAAGAGAATGAAGGCCTAGAGGCAGAGGATGTTTTGGCCTCTGATGACTCGTTAGAAGCGGTAGAGGAGTTAGCGGCAGAGGATGTTTTGGCCTCTGATGACTCGTTAGAAGCGGTAGAGGAGTTAGCGGCAGAGGATGTTTTGGCCTCTGATGACTCGTTAGAAACGGTAGAGGAACTTCTTGATGAGGATGCAGAGTCCATTCTTGAACCCTATTGTGAATCAGATGAAGATGATCTTTTGTCTGAAGAGGATCTGGAGTCATTTTTCGAATCCGACTCTGAAGAGTTTGATGAGTCTGAAGAGTTTCAAGAAACTTCGGAATCAGACGAAGATTTAGAGGCTTTTCTTGAGAGCGATTCGGAGGAAACTTCGGAATCAGACGAAGATTTAGAGGCTCTTCTTGAGAGCGATTCGGAGGAAACTTCGGA
>JAMOAW010000061.1:0-25195 GCA_039908535.1 Magnetococcus sp. DMHC-6
CGACTGTTTCGTGAATTATTGGCTACAGGTTTGGAACGATTTAAAAAATATCATCCACTACCACCCATACCAGAAGACCTTGAGGAGGTAATGATCATGCTGGCAACACATGTTGAAAAGTGGGAAAGGAATATTGAGCAAAGAAGTCGTCAGGAAGGTATACAGATCGGCGAGCAGAGAGGTCGCAAGGATGGCGAGCAGAAAGGCGAAGCCAAAATGCTTCTACGCCAATTGACACGACGTTTTGGCAATTTGCCTACCAATATCCAAGAAAAGGTTAATGCGGCTGACCTGGAGACTTTGGAACTTTGGGGTGACCAAATATTAGACGCACGTTCCCTCGAAGATGTCTTTGGACTAAATGTAAATTTAAATTGATTATCAATTTATTGTAAATATTCCGACTCTCTTTTGCCTACCAAGCCGGAGTCGAAAATTCTCCGTTGTGCATCGCAATAAAGAGCGGAGAATTAGTTTGACAGCGTATCACTTGGTCCACCAATAAAATTTGTCATGAAATTTACCTAAAAAAAGCCGTCTACCAAGGCGGCTTTTTTTTGTCCAAAAAAGTCCAATATTATCAATGGTTAGCGCAGGTGGTTTGCAAATGCATTTGGTCTAAAACAGCCCCCGCGAACAGTGAGTTTGACATTTTAGGGAGTCAACCAGGATCCTCTTATGTTGTGAGCCGCCAAGCATCACGAATAAGGAGGATCCTGATGAATGACGCACAAAGTTTAAATCACTCCAGGTGGGAGTGCAAATATCATGTAGTGTTTATCCCGAAGTGCCGCCGTCGCTCGTTATACGAGCAGTTGAGGCGCCATCTTGGGGAGTTTTTTTGAACTCTGGCGCAGCAAAAGGAGTGCCGGATAGAGGAGGGGCATTTGATGTCCGACCATGTACATATGTTGATCTCAATACCACCGAAGTACGCGGTATCGCAGGTCATCGGGTACATCAAGGGCAAGTGTGCTATCCATTTGGCTCGAACATATGGTGAGCAGAGACGGAATTTTACCGGGCAGAGTTTTTGGGCACGCGGATATTATGTTTCGACGGTAGGTCGGGATGAAACGATAGTTCGTGAGTACATCCGTCAGCAGGAAAAAGAAGATCAGCGATTAGAGCAGTTGAAATTGAATTTCTAACGTTGATCAGCCGCCTTTAGGCGGCCCATAAATGTAGGGACCGCGTTAGCGGGCCTTGTCCAGCCGCCTTTAGGCGGCCCATAAAATTGGGTCGCGTTAGCGACCCATCTAGCCTCTTTGAGCGGCTCACAAATTAAAGCCCCCGGCTCTGCCGGGGGATACTTACTTGTCGTTGAGAGCGTGTCAATGGAGAACAAAAAATTCACATAGAATCCGCCAAGAATTGCTGCGAATAGTTGTTAGTTGAGGCAGTACCCACTAAAAAAAATGAACGGCTGGAATGATGACTTTCAGGACTGAAAAGGTTGTTGTTGCTCATGGAATTGGCTTTGACAATACAGATAAAACCAGATATCAAGTTTATAAAGATCATGTTCTGATAGGTTTTTTAGAAAAAAGGGCAATATTATGGCGACAAATGATACATCAACACGTCATTCTTCAAAACCGCTAATTTTTCCCTTGCGTCCAGGGAGGAGTCCATATATGTCACCGGAATTCCCGGTTCCAATTTCCTCTTTGGGGGCCATAGGAGAATATTGAATCTTGTACTCTTGACCTATCCAATAGTTTATAATAAAATTAATTTTATTATTATTTTTATTATGTGAAGGATTGGAGTTAAAATGTTTCTTGAAAGTTTAAAAATCACCCATCTTCTCTCCTTTGGACCTGATTCGATGGAAATTTCTTTGCAACCATTAAATTTGATTATCGGTCCGAATGGTTCAGGAAAGTCTAATTTTTTAGAAGCGATCAGCTTATTACAGTCTGCCCCCAGGGATCTTAACGAACCTATACGCGATGCCGGTGGCATCCGAGAATGGTTATGGAAAGGGGGTAAAAAGGGGGATGTCGCACAGATAGAGGCGATCATAAAAAATTTTGATTTAAGAACAATCCCATTACGTCATTTACTCCTGTTTACTGAATCTGCATATCGATTTGAGATGGTACAGGAGTGTATTGAAAATAGAGATGCCTTACCTGGAGAGAAACAACCATTTTTTTATTATCATTTTAAAAGTGGTCGGGCTTGGCTGAATACAGGGAGGAAAAAAAGGGAACTCAAGCGGGAAACCATCCATCCAGAGCAGTCGATTCTTTCGCAAAGAAAGGATATCGATTTATATCCAGAGGTGACTCGTTTGGGGGAATTATATTTAAAAATAAAATTGTACAGAGAGTGGGGGATTGGTCGTTTTACTTCTCCTAGACAACCTCAAGATGGCCATGGAAAAAATGATTTTTTGGCTGAAGATTATAGAAATTTAGGTATGGTTCTCAATCGTCTGAAACAAAATATAGAAGCTAAGATGATTTTATTAAAATATTTGAATATGTTAAACGGTGATATTAAAGATTTTGATGTCATTATGGAAGGTGGAAAGGTGCAGGTTTTTTTTCAGGAACAAAATATGGCCATTTCAGCCACACGTCTTTCTGATGGTACCCTGAGATATCTTTCTCTTTTAGCTATTCTTTGTCATCCTGAACCTCCTCCTCTTGTCTGTATAGAAGAACCTGAGTTGGGATTACATCCTGATATTTTACCAAGCCTTGCTGAGTTACTTAAAGAGGCATCCAAGCGGATGCAACTGATAGTGACGACTCATTCAGAAATTTTGGTGGATCAATTTACCGATACCCCTGAGTCAGTCATTGTTTGCGAAAAAAAAAATATGCAAACCCAAATGCGCCGTTTGGAGCGGAAAGAACTTGAAGATTGGTTGGATGAATATGGATTGGGTACGGGATGGACTAAAGGCTATATCGGAGGGGTGAGATGGTGAATATTCGCATTTTGGCGGAAGGTGGTGGGGAGAGAGGAATGCCGAGACGAGGATTAGATACAGAGATGCGGCAAGCATTCAAGACATTTATAAAGAAGTCAGGCATTCCAGAGGAGCGTTTTAGAGTGATGGCCTGTGGTTCACGGGATCAGGCTTTTAAAATGTTTCAGAGCGCATTAAACAAAGAAAATCCCAATGAGTATCCCCTGTTATTGGTGGATAGCGAAGATCCGGTTTTACCTAACGATGGAGCATGGACCCATCTTAAGAAAAGAGATGGTTGGAATCGCCCTCGGAAGGCCACCGATAACCAGGCACATCTCATGACTCAGTGTATGGAAAGTTGGTTTTTGGCCGATGTCAATTCATTGGTCTGTTTTTTTGGAGATGGGTTCAAAATAAATGGTTTGCCTTCGACCACATCTATTGATGCCGTCCCAAAAACGGACGTTTTAGATAAATTAGAAAAGGCCTCGGATGGTTCAAAAAAAGGGAAATACCATAAAGGAAACCATTCCTGTGAAATTTTGGGTCGAATAGATCCAAAATTAGTGCAAAATAAATCCCCTTGGGCAAGCAAATTGTTTAAAACAATGAATGATCTTGTTAATCAAAATTTGTAAAGTGTTTGATTTTATTCGCAAGTAAAATATATACTGTCTTTATTTTTTCCTCAATCAGCATGATTCTTTGCTGGCAACGGATGTCTGAATCTGATACTCTTAAATCATAAAAGAAATGGTAACTATTCAGTACCCTATTCAAAAAAAATCCTTGACACGGTTTTTTGCAATTTTTTGAAAAATCGAATGCGAGGTGGTCCTGCATTCAAGAAATGATTACATTCTTTCAGTAAGGTGATATTTTAGGTGAAAATTTCACAATAAATCGGAGAATGTAATCATGAATTGTCCAGCATGCGATTCAAATCAAGTAGTTCATAACGGTCACTCACGCCATGGAAAACAAAATCATAAATGCAATGCTTGCGGCAGGCAATTTGTTGAAAATCCAACGCGTTATAGAATATCTTAGGAAACTATAGCACTGGTGGATCGGCTCCTTCTGGAAAAAATTCCCCTGGCAGGAATCGCACGTGCGGCACGAGTATCCGAGCGGTGGTTGCAATATTATGTTAACGAAGTTTATAGAACGGTGCCTCAAAAAATAATTGTTATCCCTAAAAAAAAGGCCGCCTCATCATTGAGTGTGATGAAATGTGGTCATTTGTCGGCAACAAAAATAACAAGTAGTGGATCTGGCTTGCCATCGACAGAGACACCCGGGAAATTGTTGGGATTTATGTAGGTAGCCGTGATCGTAATGGCGCACAAATCCTATGGGAAAGCCTGCCTTCTGTTTATCGCCAATGCGCTGTTTGCTATACAGATTTTTTGGCTGCTTATGAGTAAATTCTACCAAGTAAACGGCATAAGGCCGTTGGAAAAGAGACAGGTCAAACCAATCACATAGAACGCTTCAATAACACAATGCGCCAAAGGATTTCCCGCTTGGTTAGAAGCACCCTTTCATTTTCAAAAAAAATCGAGAATCACATTGGGGCAATTTGGCTGTTCATTCATCACTATAATGCATCCTTGGTTCTAACATGAATTCTTAGCTGAATGCAGGACTACCCCGGTGATACCATGTACTCAGAGATAATGATGATTCTGAACATGTTAGGCACTATCACTGGATGGCCAAAACTAGCCATATCAGGCAGATCTCTAATTCGCATTCGATTTTTCAAAAAATCGCAAAAAAAACCGTGTCAAGGATTTTTTTTGAATGGGGTGCTGAATAGTTACTAATTTTTTTTGAATATTGCTGTCGTGAAATGATTCACTATTCTATGCGAATGGCTTATCCTTGTAAAATGTGAATCTATCATAACATAAAAAGGGAGTAATACGTATGAGTGGTTTGTTTACCGATGCCGCCAAAAGATTGGCAAAGGCAATGGTCTATGCGATGGTGTCGGAGGAGAGCATCGAACGGTTGAAAACACCGAAAGAGAGTTTGATTGTGCGGATCCCGGTGCGTATGGACAATGGGGAGTTGCGTACTTTTCAGGGGTATCGAGTTCGTTATGACGACACCCGTGGTCCCACCAAGGGGGGCATTCGCTTTCATCCCCAGGTTAACCTGGATGAAGTGCAGTCGTTGGCGTTTTGGATGACCTTTAAATGTGCGGTCCTCAATTTACCTTTTGGCGGTGGCAAGGGTGGGGTGGCGGTGGATCCAAAACAGTTGTCACGTTTTGAGTTGGAGCGTCTATCCAGAGGGTATATCGATGCCATCGCCAGTTTTATCGGCCCCGATAAAGACATTGCCGCCCCAGATGTCTATACCAATGCCATGATTATGGGGTGGATGATGGACCAGTATAACACCATCGTGCGTGGTTTAAATCCTGGGGTGATCACGGGCAAGCCGCTCTCCATGGGGGGGAGCCTGGGGCGGGAGACGGCGACCGCTTTTGGTTCTTTTTTTACCATGCAGACCATTTTGCCTAAACTTGGCTATGCGCCAGAAAAAACCACGGTGGCTATTCAGGGGTTTGGCAATGCCGGTTCTATTTTGGCATCAAGACTTTTTGAGGCTGGGTATAAGGTGGTGGCCGTGAGCGATTCTCAGGGGGGGATTTATGATGCCAACGGATTGAAAATTTCTTGCATTTTGCGGGAAAAAGAGGCCAGCCATGCCTTGAAATCGGTGTATTGCCCTGGTTCCGTGCGGCAAACGGTAGACCATCCCCAATTGCTTACCCCAGAGATGACCAAGCCGCAGTTGATCACCAACGAAGAGCTGTTGACGTTGGACGTTGATATATTGATTCCCGCCGCCTTGGAAAATCAGATCACCGAGAAAAATGCCGCAGCGATTCAGGCTAAGGTGATTTTTGAAGTGGCTAATGGACCCATTACCTCTGATGCGGATGATATTTTGGATCGCAAAGGCATTTTGGTGGTGCCGGATATTTTGACCAATGCGGGTGGGGTGACGGTGAGTTATTTTGAATGGGTTCAAAATCGCGCAGGCTATTATTGGTCTTTGGAGGAGGTCAACCAAAAATTGGAGAGTCGGATGATCGCGGAAACCGAACAGGTCTGGAAAATTGCTCAGGAGAAGAAGATTTCGTTGCGCACGGCAGCTTATGTATATGCGTTAACTCGGATTGGCGAGGCGATGGATGCGCGTGGCACCAAAAGCTATTTCCTCGGTGCAAACAGATAGTTTCGCAAGGAGTGGTCGGTGAGTAAAAAAAAGTCTAAGTCAAAGGATTTCTCTTTTCCCTCTTCACATCCCAAAAATATTGTGATGGAATTGATGGCACAAGAGGGTATTCTCGCTGCCTCAGAAGCGGTCTCAATGTTAGATGAGGTGTTTACTTTGTCTGAGTTACAGGCATTGGTCGCCGAAATTGGGGAGATTGGGGTTTTTGTTGGCGAGAAAGAGGAGGAGGTATGGCTGTGGCTGGGACGGTAATGGGGGTGTTAGATTTGACGCAAGGCTATTTGGAGGCCTCGTGGTGGCAACACTTTTTCTCTACTGGTCAGACGGGGGACAAAAATAGGGATGTCGATCCTGAACGGCTTGAATATAACGCCGTTTTTCGTTCTCTTGTAGAAGAATTTATGGTGTTGTTGTTGGCGGATAGTCGGGAGCGCCTACGCAAGGGGCGGGTACCCATGGAGAGTCAAGAGCAGTTGTGGCACCTGCTGTTTCGTGGTCGTTTGCGTTCTTGGTTGGCGGTGCGGATGCAGGATCCTCGTCAAGTAGCGACTGGTTTGCAGTTGGCAAAGGCTTTAAAACTGTTCTGTATCCGTCAGGAATCTTTAAAACAGCGGACCGATTGGTTTACCGATTGGTCCGATCTTTTTTTGGTACCGGGAGGGCCTTTAAAGACGGTACGTTTTAATTTAGGCGGTCGTTCTCTTGGCATAAAAAGTTCATGGTGGCAATTTCGCCGTCATCCGGTGCATGGGGTAGAGGTTGTGGATTGGCGTTTTGTTTTTACCGATACCAAACCCAAACAGGAGGATTTTTTAGGTATGGCCATCAGTGCCCACCTTTTAGAACTCCTTCGCCCCGGCATTACCTTTGTCGGCACCTTGGAAAGCTACGGCACCCGTCTAGAGTCAGTGGGAATCTCACAGAAAGAGTTGGGAGAGTTATTCCGGGAGCGGGTGCGAGATAGGAGGCGTTGCAGGATACTGAGAACATCATGCCCTGCGGGCAAAAGAAAAATCAAAATCAAACACAAAACCTTGGGGGATGAATCCCCAAAACCCCCTCTTTTTTTTAAAAAAATTAAAAAAAAAGGGGTCTGGGGGATTGCCCCCAGGGTCTTGATTTTTGTTTTTTCGATACTCTAAAAATGGGTCCAACCACGCGTTCCAACTTGATGTATTTGCCCTTCGCGATAGACCTCAACCCGTGGCGGAGCAGGGATTATATAACCGATTTTGGTCACAGATACTCCAACCTGCTGGCCAATTTCTACTATCCTTTGCCAAGCAGCGGGGGGGAGCGTCAATAAAAGTTCGTAATCTTCCCCAGCCGTTAAGGCCGACTCTAAGGCCTCAATACCAAAATTGTCTACCATTCGTTGACCACTTGCAGAGAGGGGAATCTGCTCGGTTTGAATAGCGGCACCCACCCCAGAAGCCCGGCAGATATGGGTTAAATCGGCCAACAGTCCATCCGAAATATCCATCATCGCATGAACCACCCCTGATTCACACGCCTCAACCCCAAAAGACAAGCGGGGCGTTGGTAATAAAAATCGCTGTTGAAAAAAAAGCCGGTCGGCTTCCGAAAGACCCAAATACCGCCCCTGTTGCACAGCGAAACCAAATCCTGCATCGCCAATGGTGCCCGTAACCCCTATCAGATCCCCTGGGCGCGCCATGGAACGCAATGTGGCCCGACCTGGTTCTCCCAATCCCAACAAGGTAATCCCAATCTGAACCCGATCCCCTCCCGAAACCGTATCTCCTCCCACCAAGGTGACTCCAAACTCTTGACTGGCAGCAGCCAGACCCTTGGAAAAATTGGTGATCCAAGAAAGAGGGGTCGTAGGGGGAAGATTTAATGAGAGCAGATACCAACGTGGCTGCCCACCCATGGCGGCAATGTCGGAAAGATTCACCCGCAAGGCCTTCTGACCCAATAGAACGGGATCGACCTGGAGATCAAAATGGGTTCCAGCCACCAATGTGTCGGTTGTGATCAGCAGATGGCGATCCCCCGTCACCGAAAGAATGGCCGCATCATCTCCAATCCCCAAAATCACATCTCGATCCTTCGACCGAGACAAGGGCCGCCATAAGGTATCGATCAACCCAAACTCTCCCAGCGCGGCTATGGTTTTATTTGGGTCCATCTATACAACACTCCCCCTAACCCAGTTATATAATGACATGGAATGATACAAACAAAGTAACCGTTCACCGAAGTAAAATTTTACGTTAATTGAAACTCAATGATTTATTGCTTTGGCGTAACCGTTCATATATTAATAAAAAAAAGGGGTCTGGGGGATTGCCCCCAGGGTTTTGGAGCCGTCTGTAAAAGTTTTTCGGCAACGGCTCCCAACAATAGATCTTCAGCCATAATAAAAACAGAAATTGGTCTCATGTCCATGTATCGGAAAAATAAAAAATCAAGACCTTGGGGGCGGAGAACCGCCCCCAACACCCCCACCCTTTTTTTTTATTAAAAGAAAAAAGGGGCCTGGGGGATTGCCCCCAGGGTTTTTCTTTTGACTTTTTGCCCGAAGGGCATCATGTTCTTAAGGGCAACTGCCCAGTAATTTTTGTCCGACCGAGAACCGCATCAGAGACGGAAAAACCGGATTCTAATAAGGTTCGACATTCTGGAATGTCACTGGCAAGGGTGGCCTTGGTCCCTTCCTTATAACTTCCCGTCCATCTATCCCTTTATCATCCACCAAAGATTCACTGTGGGTAGTGATCAATAATTGCTGTTTACGATGTTTTTGAACAGTATAAATGAGAGGGGCGAGTTGACTGACAATACCAGCATTGAGTGAGAGTTCCGGTTCTTCCAATAACAGCGGCCCAGAGCTGTCCAGCATGGACCAAAACAATCCAAGCAGTCGCAACGTCCCATCGGAAAATTGATCTTCTCTTTGTTTACTCCCATGAGCCCGCCAATGTTCATAATTCGCCTCTAGATGCGGAACACCCGTCGTCTCATCCCGTATCAAATTTATTTCTTTGAGTTGGGGAACCGCGATACGCAAGGCATCTTCAATTTTATTAAGCCGAGATTTTTGTATGCTAGGCGTTAATCGGGCGATGCGTTCTAAAAAATCCAGGCCGAATGGATCGTTTTCCACATTGAAAGATTTAAATTTCTCAGGATAACGAAGTAATTGGGGAACCATATGCAGATATTCAATTTTTTTAAAAGTCTCGGCAATGACCCGAAATTTAAAATTACTATTGATCTGCTCCAGATGGGTTTGGGTCAAACGCTCTTCATCTTTAAGGTCGTTTTCATCTGGCCTGGAAAGAATTAAATCACCTTTTTTATCCCAAATTTGCTCATGACGCAGCAAAACTCGGCGTTTTCCCCGAGACTCTTGCCTCATGCCGATAGAATATTTCCATTCAATAGGTCCATCAATACTGTTTACCAAAGAAATTGTAATATGGACATCTGGATTTTGACGGGCAGCCAGACAGCGAATTTTAGTTAACCCCCCCCCGATCCGAAACCGCTTTTTGCAGACCGCCCCCCTCTTTGGCAATGTCACGCAAAAAACGAAAAACATCCAATAAATTGGATTTGCCCGAAGCGTTGGGGCCTAGAATAAATTGGCGTGGACGCAATTTAACATCTATATGTTTAAAATTTCGCCAATTATCTAACTCTAAATGCGCAATAAGCATGGCCTCCCCTCTTGCAGGAAAAAAAAAATTAAAAACAAAACCCTGGGGGATGAATCCCCCAGACCCCCTCTTTTTTTTAAAACTTAAAAAAAAGAGGGGGTCTGGGGGGCGGTTCTCCGCCCCCCAAGGTCTTGATTTTTATTTTTCCGATATATTAAATCACCCCTCCACCCCGCGAACCTTCCCCGCTACATGGTCCAAAACCCCATTGATAAATTTATCCGACCCCTCGCCGCTAAATCGTTTGGCAAGCTCAATAGCCTCATCAATGATCACCCGCAAAGGCAGATCCTGCTCTGCCAGAAGTTCAAAGATACCCAAACGCAAAATATTGCGATCCACCACAGAAACCCGGTCTATGGCCCAATTGTCCGCCGCTTTGACAATCCAGCTGTCCAGCTCCTCCCGTCGCCGCCAACACCCCAGAGCGACGCGTTCGAAATATGCGCTGTCCGCCACACTGCCGCTCACCTGCTCTTCCAACTGAAAATTCATGGCATGACCCATATCCACATGGGCCACCTCACACTGATAGAGGGTTTGCAAAATCAACTCCCGCGCCTTGCGACGGCGGCCCCGTTGGGAGTGATTGTGGGTTTCAACATCCTTGTTGACCATTGATCGAAGTTCTATAGACATGCGCCTCAAATTTTACTAAAAAGATCAAGCATTTCAATTACCGTCAGCGCGGTTTCCCACCCCTTATTGCCGGCTTTGGCACCCGCCCGATCTACCGCTTGTTCTACCGTATCGGTGGTTAAAACCCCAAACCCAATGGGAATTTCCGTGGCTAACGACACCGAGGCTACCCCTTTGGTCACCTCAGAAGCGACATAATCAAAATGGGGCGTCGCTCCCCGAATCACCGCTCCTAAACAGAGCAGACCATCAAAACGACCACTTTTGGCACATTTTTGCGCCGCCATAGGTATTTCAAACGCCCCCGGAACTCGAATTAAAGTAATGTTCGACTCCTTTACCCCATGCCGCAACAAACAATCCACCGCTCCCTCGACCAACCGTTCGGTGATAAAGCTATTAAACCTGGAAACAACAATCCCAAAACGGTGGATGGATCCATCTAAATGACCTTCCAAAACATCCATTTTACTCATGATTTTTTCCCCTTATTTTGAGATTTTCCCTTCGATATCCCAGAGAGATCACCGGCAGAAAATTGTCGTAACATATGGCCCATCTTATATTGCTTGACCGCCAAATAACGGGCATTATCCGCATGGGCTGGTAATTCAATGGGAAGACGCTCTACAATTTCCAAGCCGTGCCCTTCTAACCCAATAATTTTTTTTGGATTGTTGGTTAAAATACGCATCCGCCCCACCCCTAAATCTTTGAGGATTTGCGCCCCAATGCCATAATCTCGTAGATCGGCCGGAAATCCCAACTCCTCGTTGGCTTGAACCGTATCCAGTCCCTGATCCTGAAGATTATAGGCGTGCATTTTATTCACTAAACCAATGCCTCGCCCCTCCTGGCGCAAATATAATACAACCCCTCTCCCTTCCTTGCCAATCCGCTCCATTGCCACATGTAGTTGATCCCCACAATCACAACGCAGGCTGCCAAATAAATCCCCCGTCAAACACTCCGAATGGACCCGGACCAAAACTGGAATCTCTCGGTCAATCTCCCCCTTGATCAACGCCACATGTTGAAAATCGTCCACATCGTTGGTAAACACCACCAAGCGCCAATCCCCGCCATAACTGCTCGGTAAATGGGTCTCTACGGCTCGGTGTACCAAACACTCATTTTGGGTCCGAAATGAGATTAAATCGGCAATGGTCCCAATTTTTAATTGAAACTCCTGGGCAAATTCCATTAAATCCGGCACGCGCGCCATAGAGCCATCGTCTTTGAGTATTTCACAAATAACCGCCGAAGGGGCGCGACTGGCTAAGCGGGCCAGATCCACCGAAGCCTCGGTATGACCTGCGCGCACCAATACCCCCCCATTGTGGGCCACCAATGGAAAGACATGGCCAGGACGAACCAAATCACAAGGGGAACTGGACTCATCTATAGCCACCTGAATCGTGCGGGCCCGATCCTGTGCCGAAATACCCGTGGTCACCCCAGTCGCTGCCTCCACAGAGACCGTAAAGGCGGTCTTAAATTTGGCATCGTTATCCACCACCATCAACGGCAGGTGCATCTTGGCCACCCGCTCTTCCGTCAACGCCAAGCAGATCAAACCACGACCATGTTTCGACATAAAATTAATCGCCTCTGCCGTACATCTGTCAGCGGCGATAATTAAATCTCCTTCATTTTCCCGGTCTTCGTCGTCCACTAAAATTACCATTCGACCAGCACGGAAATCCTGAATGATCTCTTCGATTGAATTAAAAACATCAGCCATGGAAATTAAATGAATCCCTTCTCGCGTAGTGTGCGTTCATCCAACCCACCAGACCCCTTATAAACGGTTCCCATTTTATGACTGGAAGAGGAACACCCCAGCCCCCCTCTGGAAAGCAACCGCTCAACATAACGGCCCAATAGATCGGTTTCAATGTTGACCTCTCGGCCAGGAACCAACCCTGTTAATGTGGTCTTTTTTTGCGTATGTGGTATAATATTTACCGAAAAACGGGTGATCTCACCGTTATCTTCCACTTCGTTGACTGTCAAACTTACCCCATCAATCGCAATGGAGCCTTTAGAAACGATATACTTGCCCGCCAAAACCGGAACACGAAACCAAATTTCGTTGGATCTTCCACGAGGGGAGACCCGTTCCACACGGCCAATCGCATCCACATGACCTTGAACAATATGACCATCCAATCGTCCCCCTACCTGTAGGGCCCGCTCTAGATTGACCACTGAGCCTGGAACCAAGGTCGTAAACGTTGTGCGTTGCACCGTTTCAGAAGAGACCTCCACACTAAAAGAAGAGGCTCCGGTCTTTTCTACACTCTCCACAACAGTCAAACAGGCCCCATTTACCGCAATAGAGTCCCCCATCCGCACCGAACTCATCTCCCAGGGGCAACGCACCTCTAAACGCCAATCAAGCGTTGATTTGCGTATGCCACCAATGGTGCCGATATCTTCAATCAAACCGGTAAACATGGTTATTTAAAATCACCTTGAATCAAAAGATCCTCCCCAAGATGGGTCACCCGTAGGTTAGATACCCGCCAAGCATCGGCCAAACAAGAGACCCCCTCCCCATGTAAAATACCTGGGGCTCCACGACCACCAATCAATTTTGGCGCCAAAAAAAGTTCCAAGCGATCTGCTAATTTGGCATCCAAAAGGGCTTGTGTTAAACGTCCACCCGCTTCAGAAAGAACACTCGTCACCTCCATTTTGCCCAATTGTCCCATTAAATCAACTAAATCTACCCGCCCATCGCCATTTTTTTTACAATAAATCAACTGGACTCTGGCTCGCTTTTCCAAAGCAGCCCGACGAGCCTCCGTGGCCCGATCAGTGGTCGCAATCCAAAGGGGAGCCTGTTCAGAAGAGGTGAAAACTTGGGCATCCTCTGGAATGGCGAGTGTAGAATCCACTACCAAACGAATGGGATCCCGGCCATTGGCCAGTCGACAGGTTAAACGGGGATTGTCCATCGCCACCGTCCCGCTTCCAACCAGCACCACATCGTGGGTATCACGCAACCGTTGCCCCCGTGTGCGGGCCATATCCCCGGTAATCCATTGACTCTCGCCACTGTGAGTGGCGGTTTTTCCATCCAAGGAGGCCGCCGATTTAATCGTCAGCAGGGGTCTGCCACGGGTTATCCAACTGACAAAAGGGGCGTTCAGCCATTGCGCCTGTGCCTCACCAACCCCCAAGGAGACCTCTATCCCCGCCTGTTGCAGACGTTGCAAACCACCTCCAGCTACCAGCGGATTGGGATCGGACATGGCCACCACCACCCGCGCCACTCCGGCTTGAATCAGTGCTTCACAACAGGGCGGCGTGCGTCCAAAGTGGGAACAAGGCTCCAAGTTGACATAAACCGTCGCCCCAGCGGCTAAAGATCCCGCCGCACGCAGGGCAAATACCTCAGCATGGGGAGCACCCGCCAGCTGATGATATCCCCGTCCAACCACCTGCCCCCCTCTTTGCACAATTACACACCCCACCAGCGGATTCGGTCGGGTGCGACCGGTGGCACGAGCAGCCAACCGGATGGCCATACTCATAAAACCAATATCTTTTTGTGAGCCCACAAATTTTAAATCCTACAAAATATCCTCTATAAACCAGGATAGACAGGAAACTGTCGACATAACACCGCTACCCGCTTCCGAACCAACCCTTCAACCCGCTCCTCGCTGCCATCTTTGGCGGCGAGGGCATCCAAGACCTCAACCACCAAACGCCCCACTTCGGCAAAAATCGTTTCGTCAAAGCCACGGGTGGTGCCCGCTGGTGTCCCTAAACGAATACCAGAGGTGACAAATGGGCTTTGAGGGTCGTTGGGAATCGCATTTTTATTGCACGTTAACCCCGCCCGTTCTAAAGAACGTTCGGCATCTTTGCCCGTAATTTTGCGACTGGTTAAGTCCACCAACATTAAATGATTGTCCGTCCCACCAGAAACAATCCGCAACCCACCCGCTTCCAACGCCTGGGCCAGGGCTTGGGCATTTTTGCGAATCATCTGCGCATAAATTTTAAATTCGGGTGCCAACGCCTCTTTGAAGGCAACCGCCTTGGCCGCAATAATGTGCATGAGCGGCCCGCCCTGAATACCAGGAAATATATTCGAATTGATTTTTTTGGCCAAATCTTCCCGATTGGTCAGAATCATCCCCCCACGAGGACCACGCAAGGTTTTATGCGTGGTGGTGGTGACAATATCGGCAAAAGGGATCGGACTTGGATGCTCACCGGCGGCCACCAACCCAGCAAAATGGGCCATGTCCACGACCAACGCCGCGCCAACCAGATCACAAATTTTACGAAAACGAGCAAAATCAATTACCCGACTGTAGGCAGAGGCCCCGGCAACGATCATTTTAGGCCGATGCTTCAATGCCAACTCCTCCACCTGATGATAGTCGATGTGTTCGGTTTCTGGATCCAATCCATATTGAAAAACTTGAAAAAATTGCCCTGAGAAATTGACTTTGGCCCCATGAGTCAAATGTCCCCCATGGGCAAGAGACATGCCCATCATCACATCCCCTGGTTGCACCAAGGCCAAATAGGCCCCCATGTTGGCCTGAGAACCAGAATGGGGCTGAACATCCGCATATTCACAACCAAACAGAGCTTTGGCCCGCTCTATCGCCAAATCTTCGGCTTGATCGACAAATTCACACCCCCCATAATACCGCTTGTGGGGCCGACCTTCGGCATATTTATTGGTCATCACCGATGACATAGCCGCCAAAACCGCTGGGCTGACAATGTTTTCCGAAGCGATTAATTCAATCTGATCCCGCTGCCGGGCCAATTCACCACGAATAGCCGCGCTTATTTGCGGATCAAAATTTTCTAACGCGGTCCATATACCTGACATTAAAGTTACCTTTCCAATTCCAGTTTTTCTATTCGCCTTTGATGGCGACCCGCTTGAAATGATTCTGTTAACCAAATAGAAACAATCTCTTCCGCAACGGCCACCCCCGTGGTCCGTCCCCCCAAAACCAACACGTTGGCATCGTTATGCTGACGCGACAAGCGCGCCGTGAAACCATCATGGCACAACGCCGCCCGAATCCCAGCAAACCGATTGGCAGCCATGGACATTCCCAATCCCGTCCCACACAAAAGAATACCTCGATCCACCTCTTGGGCCAAAATGGCCTGACATAATTTTTTTGCCAAATCAGGATAATCTACAGAGATTGGCTCAAAAATACCCATATCAACCACCGTTAGCCCCTCAAGAACAGACAATTTTTTTACCAATACATTTTTTAGCTCAAACGCCCCATGATCACACGCCAGCGCAATTTTCATTTTTTTATGAATTAAAAAAAAAGGGTAGGGGATAGGGGGCGGTTCTGAGCCCCCCAAGCTTTTATTTTTTTAGTCTATACTAAAAAAGTTTGCCACAGAAATCACTAAGAAACCGGATGGCATGAATAACATCCCCTAAAAAAAGGAGTTGTCACCAATATTTACCCCCACGGATTCTCGGTGTTTTCTGTGGCAATGACTTTTTTTCAGGATCAATGCCGCCGACTTTCGCTCATGGGCAAATTTCCACTGCCAGAATATTTGATCAAGAAAAACAACCTTTTAAAAAGGCTCGCCTCGTTACTCAATTGTCAACGCGCTGGCGTAACTCTTTCCCTGCCTTAAAAAAAGGAACCCTCTTTTCGGTCACAGGAACACGATCCCCAGTTTTTGGATTTCGTCCTTCCCAAGCAGAGCGCACTTTCACACTAAAACTTCCGAAACCTCGAAGTTCCACCCGTTCACTACGAGAAAGCGCGTTGCTAATCTCTTTTAAGACCGTGCTTACCACGATCTCCGCCTCCTTGCGAGATAATCCCTTTTGCTGCGCTACTGATTCAATCAGCTCGGATTTGGTCATCGAACAGACCCTTTATAAACATTATTAGTTGAGTTATTTAGTGTTTTGGGATCCACTGCCCGCTTTTTCCAATGCTTTACTTAAAGCCTCACCTAGACTGCTGCCACTAGAAGAAGCGGTGGAAGAGGTGGAGGTGGAAGAAGCCTTTTTATCCGCTGCTGCATATTCCCGTACGGCTTTACGCTCTTGAACCACTTCCAATGCCTTCACGGAAAGAAATATTTTGCGTTTTTGACGGTCTACCTGAAGAACGCTCGCTTCTACTTGTTCGCCAACAACATAACCGATCTCTTCTGATCCATCCGAAGAGATATCTCCACGTCGAATAAAACCTTCTACACCTTCAGCCAACACAACCACCATGCCGGCGTTGGTTACTTCGGTGATGGTTCCGGTTACCGTGCTGCCCTTGGCATAGGTATCGGCCCATTGGCTCCAAGAGTCAGGATTGGCCTGTTTTAAGCCCAAAGAGATACGCTCTTTATCGGGATCCAAGGAGAGAACAATGGTCTCCACTTCTTGGCCACGATGAAACTCCTTGAGGGCATCCGCGCCAGCGTTTGGCTCCCAGGTGACATCGGATAAATGCACCAAGCCGTCGATATCCCCTTCAAGTCCGATAAACACCCCAAACTCGGTGATGTTTTTAACTTCACCTTTTACGGTTGAACCAACCGGATAATTGTTAGCAAAGGTCTGCCAAGGATTTTCACGGCACTGCTTGATTCCCAATGAAATACGCCGACGTTCGGCATCTACATCCAGAATCATCACTTCTAATTGTTGACCAAGTTCCAAAATTTTTGACGGATGAACATTTTTCTTGGTCCACGTCAATTCTGAAACGTGGGCAAGACCTTCAACGCCGGATTCCAATTCAACAAAAGCACCATAATCGGTCAAATTGGTCACGACACCATAGAATTTGGCGTTTGGCGGATATTTAACCCCAACTCCTTCCCAAGGATCAATTTGGAGTTGTTTCATGCCCAGTGAGATGCGTTGCGTATCAGAGTTAAATTTAATCACCTGAACAGAAACCGTATCCCCGACATTAACCACATTGGAGGGGTGTTTCACACGCTTCCAGGACATGTCGGTGATATGCAACAGACCGTCCAGACCACCCAAATCGACGAAGGCACCATAGTCGGTGATATTTTTTACCACACCATCCAAAATCATACCCTCGTGCAATGTTTCCAACAACGCATCCCGCGCATTTTCCCGATGCCGTTCAATGACTGTGCGCCGTGAGACAACGATATTGCCGCGCCTGCGATCCATTTTCAAGATATCAAAGGGCTGTTCTTCATCCTGAAGACGGGCAATATCGTGTACAGGACGGACATCCACTTGTGAACCAGGCAAAAACGCCGCTAACGAGTTGATATCGACTGTATACCCACCCTTGACCTTGCCCATAATCCGACCACGGACGATGGTTTCAGTCTCAAAAGCTTTTTCGAGAACCATCCAAGCCTCTTCACGCTTGGCCTTCTCCCTTGAGAGGACGGCTTGGCCGTTCTGGTCTTCACACCGCTCAACAAAGACATCCACCTGTCCACCAACGGCTAGTAAAAGCCTTCCGTCGGCTTCTAAGAATTCACGGACGTTTAACCGGCCTTCGGATTTGAGGCCAACGTCGATGACAAAGTCATCCCCCTCGCGTTGAATGATGGTCCCCTTAACCACCTGGCCTTCCTTGCCGACCCCTTTTCGGAATGACTCTTCCAATAACGCGCCGAAATCTTCGACGTCGATTTCCGGGTCCTGGGTTCGATCTTCACCAACCACTGATGTTCACCTTTAAATAAAGTTTTAAGTTGATTCCCGGATCAACATTGTGATGAATTGGATAACCTGGTGCGTACATTCTTCCGGGGTTAGGCGCGTGGTATCCACCATTTTTGCATCAGGAGCTGGACGTAGGGGCGCACACTGACGTTCGGCATCCCTTTCGTCACGTTCCTGCATTCTATCCTGGATTTCCAAGAAATTAACAGTTTTTCCTGCTTGTTGCAACTCTAAAGCCCGCCTTTTTGCACGTTCTTCTAAACTGGCGGTCATAAATATTTTTAAATCGGCCTCGGGAAAGACCACTGTTCCGACATCACGACCATCTAAAATGACTGAATGATCTCCTCCATAACGCCTTTGAAACTCCAGCAATGCCTCTCGAACAGATTCAATTGTCGCCACCTGAGAGGCCATCTGGCCAACACGCTCCTCCCGCAGGGTATCGGTCACATCCTCATCATTTAAAAAAGCATGATAGCGCATAGGGGCTACAGATTGAAATTTAAAATTTAATTTTTGAATCATTTTTATCAACGCATCTGGATCGGTGATACTTTGCCGCAGTGCCGATAAGGCCACTGCTCGATAAATCGCTCCAGTGTCTAAATATTCAAATCCCAAACGACTGGCCACCGCCCGACATACTGTCCCTTTTCCTGATCCAGCCGGCCCATCTACTGCTACGATCAACCGCTTTTTAGGAATTAAAAAAAAAGGGTGGGGGGATTGGGGGGCGGTTCTTTGCCCCCCAAGGTCTTGATTCTCATTTTTTTGATACATCAAGTTATATTCCTTTTGGAACAATAGATCCACCCAACTGTGTGATGGCCTGAACGAAAGTTGGAAAAGAGGTGTTGATATTGCCACATCGTAAAACAGTTACCGGTTCTTTGCTGACCAATCCCGCCACCAAAAAACTCATGGCCACGCGATGATCGGTAAATGAATCCACGATACACCCGCCAGCCAGAGGTCTACCACATCCTACAATGGACATCCCATCCGGTCGCTCTTCTACGGTTACCCCAAAACGGCGCAACCCTTCTGCCATAGCCGCTAAACGGTCACTCTCTTTCACCCGCAACTCCTGCGCCTCGGTAACAACAGTCTCTCCTTCTGCTACCGCCGCTGCAATAAAAAAAATTGGAAATTCGTCGATTGTTTGTGCAATGAGTTCTACAGGCACCTGAATGCCAGAGAGTTTGGAGTGAAAAATTCGTAAATCGGCCACGGGTTCCCCGCCATTCATACGTTCATTCTCTATCTCAATGCGTCCCCCCATCCTGCGCAATAATGTGAGCAAACCGATCCGAGTTGGATTGATTCCCACCCCACGCAATAAAATTTCCGAGCCTTTTACCAACAATGCAGCAACAATTAAAAAGGCCGCCGCAGAAAAATCTCCCGGAACCTGAATCAACTGTCCTCGTAAGGAAGGTCTGCCTTGAACCGTCACCCGTGTGCCCGTGTTAGACAGCTGCCCCCCAAAAGCGGTTAACATCCGTTCGGTGTGATCCCGTGACAAGGCAGGTTCCAGCACACTGGTTTGACCAGGGGTGTTTAAACCAGCCAATAACACAGCGGTTTTTACCTGAGCAGAGGCCACTGGGCTCTCATAATCCATCGGGGTTAATTCACCCCCCTGAATCACCAAAGGAGCCAAACGTCCCCCTTGTCGACCTAAAATATGTGCGCCCATCTTGGTCAATGGTTGCACCACCCGACCCATTGGTCTTTGGCGTAAACTGGCATCGCCTGTTAAAACAGTCAAAAACGGCTGACTGGCCAACACCCCCGCCATAAGACGAATCCCCGTTCCTGAATTGCCAAAATCCAGAACATCGTCCGGTTCCCGAAGACCATCTAAACCAACGCCGGTTACGCTCCATACGCCAACCGATTCTTGGTGGATGGCAACACCTAAACGACGCATGACCCCAATGGTGCGCAACACGTCCTCCCCTTCTAAAAGTCGCTCTATGCGCGTTGCCCCCTCGGCCAAACTTCCCAAAATAATGGCCCGGTGGGAAATAGACTTATCTCCAGGTGGCAAAAAAGTGCCTTTAAGAGCAGAAGAAGGAAAGGAATGCAGGTTAAAATCCATGGTAACGGTACCTATTTCCTCTGGTGGTTTAAACGTTTGGTTTCTTAACTATGATACCAATCAAGAACATGATGCCCTTCGGGCAAAAAGTCAAAAGAAAAACCCTGGGGGCAATCCCCCAGGCCCCTTTTTTCTTTTAATAAAAAAAAAGGGTGGGGTGTTGGGGGCGGTTCTCCGCCCCCAAGGTCTTGATTTTTTATTTTTCCGATACATAAATATTAAAATCATGTCCCTTCACGTAGATTTCTGTTTTCGGCTAATACCCGATCTCGCGTTTTTTTAGATTTCGCAAAGATATCAAATAGAGCTTCGGCATCCCCTTGATCTACTTTTTGCATCAGGGCATCCAAATCGTACCGAAAAAGGCTCAAAACGTGTAATATAGCCTCGCGGTTTGCCAAGCAAATATCCCGCCACATGCTGGGATCAGAAGAGGCAATGCGGGTAAAATCACGAAAGCCTCCCGCCGCATACCGAAATACCTCTGAACGGAGTTGATCCTCCAAATTCGATAGGGTATTCACCACATTATAGGCCATTAAATGGGGTAAATGGCTCGTCGCAGCGAGAACTTGATCGTGGTGATCAGCCTCCATCAACTCCACTCGCGACCCGGTCGCTTCCCAAATTAAACGCACCAACGCCAAAGCTTGCGGATGGGTGTGTTTTGTTGGGGTTAAAATCGTTCGCGACCCTTGAAAAAGTGTCGGAAAAGAGGCTTCTACCCCAACTCGTTCTCGTCCAGCAATGGGATGTCCTCCCACAAACCACACCCCTTCAGGTAAAACCGCCTCGCACTGTCGCACCAAATGACCCTTCACACTACCCGCATCGGTCACCACCGCACCCCGGCTTAAGGCTGGGGCCATGGTTGTCACTACCTGGGCAATAGAGCAAACGGGCGTCGCCACTAAAACAACCGTGGCCTCACGAACACCCTCGGTCAAAGAGGTGGTCCAGCGATCCACAACCCCCATCTCTAACGCCTTCCTTAAAGAGGCTTCGGAACGATTGATACCGATCACCTCGCCGACTAAATCTTGCTCACGAAGGGCCTGGGCCAAGGATCCCCCAATCAAGCCAACCCCAACCACGGC
Organism: Magnetococcus sp. DMHC-6; assembly: GCA_039908535.1. Taxonomy (GTDB): domain Bacteria; phylum Pseudomonadota; class Magnetococcia; order Magnetococcales; family JADFZT01; genus JAMOAW01. Next base: position 21,401 of record JAMOAW010000061.1, read on the forward strand.
CAATTTTTTTATAAAAAAAGACATGGTTTTAAATCGGTGTTAGGGGATAAGACCCCAATATTTTCGTGCTCAATCCCACCACATCTTTCAATTCTGTCAATGCCTCTACCACCCCGTCATCTTCCTGATGTCCCTGAATATCTACAAAAAAATAATATTCCCATGCCCTCTTTCGGGAGGGGCGTGATTCAATGCTGGTTAAATTAATATCGCGCTTGGCAAAAACACCAAGTACCTGATGCAAAAAACCCGGTTGATCGGGAAAAGAGATCATTAAGCTGGTTTTATCTTTGCCTGACCGTTGCGGTATCTGTCGCCCAATCACCAAAAATCGATTGCCATGATCGGGATGGTCATCAATTCGGTCTGCCAAAATATTTAAACCAAAATGTTCGGAGGCAAAGGCCCCGGCAATGGCCGCACTTTTGGCTTCTCGGCAGGCCTTTTGAGCCGCATGAGCGGTGGATGCCACGATTTCAACCCGCACGCCTGTCAAATTTCGATCCACCCAACGACGACACTGGCTCAAGGCCAACGGATGGGTAATTAAAAGTCGAATATCCCGCATATCGCTCTCTTTAGAAAGCAGGGTGTGGGACAAAGGGAAAAAAATTTCGCCGCAAATTTTTAGCGGGGATTCCATAAACCGATCTAGGGTGTGGTTGACCATCCCTTCTGTGGAGTTTTCCACCGGTACCACACCAAAATCGGCCCGTCTAGATTCTACCTCTTGGAAGACCCCTTCAATAGAAGAGATAGGAAATAACTGTGAAGAAGAGCCAAATTGTTTTAAAGCCGCTTGATGGGTATACGTCGCCTCTGGTCCCAAATAGGCGACAGCAATTTGTTGCTCCAAACGCAAAGAACTGGATATGATTTCACGAAAAATGCGATGCAAGGCATCCACAGGCATAGGTCCGCGATGGCGCTCTTCCAAGCGACGATGAATCTGCGCCTCTCGTTCAGGACGATAAAAGGAGGCATCCGCCTGACGATCTTTTAACTCTCCTACCTTCACTACCCACTGAACCCGCTCCATCAAAAGGTCATGGATACGATTGTCGATGCGATCTATGGCTTCTCGACAATTAAGCAGAGTGAGAGGGGAATCTGGGTTAGAGGAATCCGAGCTTTCGGTACTCGTGACCATGGGCAGTAGGTGGCCTGTTTAAGGTTATCTAAAAAAAAAATAAATTTTACCCCATTGAAAATCAAATCGCAATGCTTTCGAAACGACCAGATAAAAAAGTTTTCATGCTTTCTAGTGCTCCTATTTTTCCATCCAAAAATGATATTTAAATCTGGGGCAATGGTCGTCTTTGAAATTTTGTTTGTGTTGATTGTGTCTTTTGATTTAGTTAACTAATTATTTTATTTGTATTTTTATTTGTATTTTTAGTTGATCATGACCGGCACTCCCCTTTTTTTATCGATCTTGGCAAAAAATATTAAAGTCCGCAGTAAATGAGACGATAAATATACCAATCAAGTACGCGTCAGAATGGACGTATTTGGGTGGCGTCGAGATGGAGAAAAATTTTGAATGAATAAAAAATATTTAAGATAATTTCTGAATCGACGATAAGTAACATAACAAGCAAGTAAGCACCTCTTATCAAGGATTGATAAACAAATGTGATGCAGAATAGACGCATTTGGGAGGGTTTAAGTTTGTTAGAGAATCAAAATAGTAGTTAAAAAAATATTAAAGATAATTGTTGATTTGACGATAAGTAATATAACAAGCAAGTAAACACCTCTTATCAAGGATTGATAAACAAATGTGATGCAGAATAGACGCATTTGGGAGGGTTTGAGTTTGTTAAATAATTAGTTGTAAAAGAATCTGATAGTGGTTAAAAAAAGTATTAAAGATAATCACAGATTCGACGATAAGTAACATAACAAAGATGTAAAGCGGGCTCGGGTTGACCCGGATAAATGAGCAACCCACCTCCAACCATGGATGGAATAACATGCGCCCCTCAGAACGTCTGAATGATGGGACTGGATGCGCAAATTTAGGAGGTTTTTAAAATGAAACATACTGCAAAACTCATGATCGGATTGATTCCGATTTCCCTTGTCGTCCCTCGAAGTTCATATTCTTTTATCTGGTACCCCGCTGAAAAGTGGGTCAAGAGTGGTAACCCCCCCTATGGGAGTTGGCATCTTGCCAGAATCGCTTTGAAACCAATTAGTTAATTGACATCCGATCTTGTATTGGAATAGAGGACCGAGCAAACTGAGGTGGTCGATTTTGTCTTCCGATTTGGAATGCAAAAACGTTCTTTCTGGTCGCGTTATCTGTTTAATCGCCAGTTAGAAGCCATAAGGGTGCCGATTAAGCCTTCACGTTCTGAAATTAAGAACGAGATAACTGGGGCCTGTGTGGTGTCGTTGGGTAGGTATGGTTGCTTGGTTTTTGGCCAATGAGGAATCAGTGTTCGGCATGAATGTCGATTTTAATTGAGTGGAATCCTGTAAATTTTAGGGTGACTGCGACGATTGCGAAGCATCTCCTTTTGATTGATTAGATAATTATTGAATGCGTTTATTTCGGCATCGTCTGCTGTGCGTCGGTGTTTGAAATTCGAAAGGAGAGCGTCATGGCTATTTGGGTTGGAATGCGTTTTTACCAAACCAAAAGAGGTCGTTCGGGAGTGGCTACATCAAGGATACGGATGACTGGAATGGATCATTCATTGACAGGGACGGAAGATTTAGGGACCGGAACGCGGTATCGTTGGATTGTCTCGTCCATTTGTGGGGCTAAGTGGGATAAAACATTTATTGGCATCTCTCTCGGCACAATTAAAGATTCGCAATGGGATGCGCAACGCAAAAGCGGTAATTTGGCCTTAAAGTCGAAGCGGAAGGTTTCCTATCTCCCTAAAGGTGGGCGAGCTAAAACTGCTTTGGTGCGGAAATCGGTTCCGAATCGTTGGCGGTGGTTTGCTTTGGATGAATTTGAAGATGATTTAAAGTAAGACTTGTTGGGATTTTAGGATGGAGTAATTAATAACAGCTATAATATTTTTTGTAATGATATTAATTATAAAAATAGGCGATGTATCCTATTGTGATGAGATGAGAGAGTCGTATGTAAAAATTCCAAAAATGCCCATTAGCCATGGATTGGCTAGGAAATAACGTTTTATTTGGTGCTCTTATCGCACTCAATACACCAAATGGCGGGATAAAAATGTGGCATTTTGTGTAAGTAGAATAAAGATTTGTCATAGAGACCGTGGTAGAGATAACGGTGCATGAACAAATTGAATGGATTAAAAAAACGGGTCGGATTGGCCCGATGAAGCGATCAATCCAAGTCTACCCATGGAAGGAAATTATTTTTGCGAAATTAAACTGATTTCGCTTAAGGAGAAATTAAATGGCACTTTCAATTACTACCAATGTCTCTTCCATCAATGCTCAAAGAAATTTATTAAAATCAACGAATGCATTGAGTGTAACTTTTCAGCGTTTGTCGTCTGGATTACGGATCAATTCCGCCAAAGATGATGCCGCCGGTCTTTCTATTACAACTCGGATGAACGCCCAGATTCGTGGCAACAATCAGGCCATTCGCAACGCCAACGATGCGATTTCTTTGGTGCAGGTGGCCGAAGGGGCTCTGGATGAGACCACCAATGCCTTGCAACGTATTCGGGAGTTGTCGGTTCAGGCCGCCAACGGCACCTTGACCAGCACCGATCGCACCCATATTCAAGACGAAGTGAATCAGTTGGTTGCTGAAATTGATCGGATCGCGGTGGACACTGAGTTTAATAA
>JAMOAW010000111.1:0-4358 GCA_039908535.1 Magnetococcus sp. DMHC-6
GCATCGCAAACGATTACCGCCACCTTAAACAGAACGTTAACTTCTGACGACAGACTCTATGGATCTGTGGATAATGGAACCAATTGGACAAAGATCACCGATAAGGTTTCAGGGACAACGATCACCTGGACTGGAGCCACTTTATCTGGCAGCAGCACAATAGTGTTCAAAGTCAAGGATGCCGCAGGCAATAGTAGTGCGACGACTGGGAGTCAATCGTATGTTTTGGATACCACGAAACCAACCATCACGGTAACCAATGTCGATATCAGTGCGGATACGGGAACCAGTGCCACTGATTTTCTGACCAATAGTGCCGCACAAACGATCACAGGAACATTGAGCAAAACACTCGCGACGGGTGATATTTTATTTGGCTCCGTAGACAACGGCTCCACCTGGATAGATATCACCAATAAGGTATCTGGTACAGCCATTTTTTGGACCGGTGCCACGCTGTCTGGCAGCAATTCTATTGCGTTCAAGGTAACCGATGCCGCAGGGAACAGCGGCTCAAAAACGGGTAGCCAAGCCTATGTTTTAGATACAACGTTAAAAAGGACTTTGTTGGAAAAAGCAGACACCTTAAATCTCCAACTCCAAAATTTCCCCATCACCGGTAGTGATCGTGATGACGCTCTTATTGGCAGTGCAAACAATGACATTCTTACTGGCGGGAAAGGCAGCGATATGCTTTTTGGTGGTTCTGGTGCAGATATGTTTTGCTTTAACTCTCCAAATGAAGGTCAAGACACCCTGAACGATTTTAAGGGCGCAGAAGGGGATCAACTTGTCTTTTACAGCCCTAATTTTGGTTCCCTTGCGACTGGAATATTGGATCCAATCGCCTTTATCGCCAATGAAACAGGTGGGGCTACAAACGCGGATCAACGTTTTATTTTTAACACGGTCAACCGTATATTGAGCTATGATGCCGATGGTCATGGCGCGTTGTCGGCGGTTAACATTGCCACACTCAATACCTCTACCCTAACGGCAGCGCAGATTTTTATGGCGAGTTAGGGGAGGGGATAAATAAAAAGTAGGTAACCGCCACTTCATCAATACTGGAGGGAGTACAAAAAATCTGGCACACTGTCCATGTATCGGAAAAATAAAAATCAAGACCTTGGGGGGCGGAGAACCGCCCCCCAATCCCCCCACCCTTTTCTTTTGATACTTAAAAAAAAAGAGGGGGTCTGGGGGATTCATCCCCCAGGGTTTTAATTTTTTGCCCAAAGGTCTCCTCTTCTCCCACAAGGTAGGCTGCTCTTGGGCGATTCCTGTTTTCGCGGAGATGACGATGATCTCTAAATAATAGTAAGTGGAAGATATATGCGCCAACGGATTTATGATTTATTGCGTTCTGTGTATGGTTATTTTCAATTTTTGGGGCATCAAGAAGAGATTATTGAGCGTCACTTGCCAAAAAAACGGCATTTCAGGAATGCAAGCATTGAGAGACCTGTTCCAAGGGAAATGGCCGAATTTTATGAAAATACCCTGATCGATACCCACCGCCATCATACGATGGCGGTGAGGGTGCTGAATAGTTACCTGTACGGAAAGTAACTGGTCTTACAGTAGAAAACGGATTCGATTCTGAATCGTTTTTTCATGATAGTGATCCTCGTCTTGTTCTGCTCTATGGGCATGTGATCGAAGATTATCCAGACGATACCCCCTATCCAAGCAGCTTGTGGTTGGGGAAGGATGCAGTTGGTAAATATTTGCATGTAGTTGCGGCGGAAAATAAATCAGAGGAAGAAAAAATTATCATCACCGTTTATCATCCAAACCCGACTTTATGGTTATCAGATTGGATCACTCGGAGGAGAAAACTATGAAATGCGTAATTTGTAAACATGGGGAGACTCAAACGGATTTTGTAAGTGTGACTCTGGAACGCAAAGGAACCACTTTAATATTCCGCGATGTGCCTGCCCTGGTTTGTAATAATTGTGGGGAAACCTATCATGATGAAACCGTGACGATTCAATTGATGCAACTGGCGGAAGAGGCTGTGCGTGCTGGGGTGGAGATTGATGTCAGACGCTATGCTGTGGCATAGTGTAAAAAAAAACTCAATGACTTACCGGCTCAAGCTCGCATGACCAACCGCCATTGTCAGTGCGGTTGGTCATGCGAAGGAATTTAAAAATGAGAGTTTTCTAAGGCATAGCAGGATCTATGTAGGCGAAAGGGAGTCGAAAAGTTCTGAAATCGTTGATATTCAATTAATATTAATGTCTGCGCCAAATACGTCTTCAAGGGCACGAGCATCCAGGACAAGGTCGCTCCAAACTTTCAGGATGTCCAAGTCGGCTGTGTTGACTTTCTCTTGGATACTGGAAGGCAAAGTGCCGAAACGGCGGGTCAACTGGCGAAGAAGTATGTTGGTCTCGCCTTCCTTGCGACCATCCTGGCGGCCTTCCTGGCGACCTTCCCATTTACCAGCACCATAGGTGGAGAGTACAAAGCTTGCTTGATCATGCAGATCTTCTTGATAGCGTTCATAGGCTTTTCGTTCTGTCTCTGGCAATTGCAAGACATCAAGCTTTTCTTTGGCCTTTTTTAGACCACGGGCCGTAAAATCATCAAGAATATCGGCATTTTTCAGAAAATAGATCCACTCGTCTAGGGTATTGCGGGCGACATCATCGAAATTTCTCACCTTGATCAGGTAATGCTCTGGAAAAATGGCGACTACCGAAGGACGTTGAAACAATGCCTTTTGCCCCTCGTCGAGAGCTAATTCTTCTTGGGTGTGCAATCCCCTGAAAGTGGTATTGCCTACATAGATGTAATCGCTACCCCGTCCCAGATCAAAATAGAGAATGCTAATGGTGATGACCTTGACAACACTGGCGTAAGGCTTGCCTTCCGCCATATGTTCAGTGATCGCCTTAGCGGTACTGAAGAGTAACCGCTGCAAATAGTCCCACTCTCGTTCATACTGCAGCTCAATGATGACGATTTCATCGCGAGTATTTCTGATCTTGAGATCGACCCTGTTGAATTTGTCGTTACGGGATTCCTGATTGCTTTCGTTTTCCAGAATTTCAACAATGCGCACATCCTCGCGCAGGAGTTCGCTGAGGAAACCTTCTAGAATTTCAAAGTTGACCTTGCTGCGCAGTAGGCGTTTCAAGGCCCAGTCGAAACTGATTAACCGTCGTTGCGGCATGTTGGGAAGACTCTATTCACTGAATGAAGGGTGAGGTTCCACTACAACTTGCCCGCTTCTAAAAAATTTGGGCTATTTGGAGCGATGGAACCTCAATATTGTTTCTGATTCTCTCGAAAATCTGCCTCAATGTCCAGAAAAATCCAATTCTCCAATTCCGGTGACACCAATTCCGGTGACATATAGTTAATGCCACCACCCCACAGGTTCACCGTTTTGATGAGTCCTGACCGAATTATTCCTTGTAGGGGTGCTCTCCAGCATTGCCCGACTCCGTTTCATCCGGCAAATCTTAATAATTTGTCGCTGGGGGCGTGTCAATGGAGAACAAAAAAATTCACATAGAATCCGCCAAGAATTGCTGCGAATAGTTGTTAGTTGAGGCAGTACTCACTAAAAAAAATGAACGGCTGGAATGATGACTTCCAGGACTGAAAAGGTTGTTGTTGCTCATGGAATTGGCTCTGACAAACCGAAATTCTTCTGTCACCGGAATTCTGTCTGTGTCACCGGAATTCTTCATAACATACTGAAAAATTTCATGTTGTTTATTTCTAATTCATCACATATAGGTATAGTTTTAATTTTTGATTATTACGAAACCATGATAGTTCTGAAATTAGATGATGATTAACCCCCCACAGTCAACGACGCATTATAGTGATGGATAAACATCCAGATGGCTCCGATGTGGTTTTCTATTTTTTTTGAAAATGAGAGAGTGCTTCTGACCAAGCGAGAAATTCTTTGCCGCATCGTATTATTAAAACGCTCAATGTGATTGGTTTTCCCTGACTCCTTCCCTACGGCTTTATGTCGCTTGCTTGGGATAACGGCCTCATATGCTGTCCAAAAATCTGTATAGCAAACAGCATATTGACGATAAATAGGTGGCAGGCTATCCCACAAAGCTTGCGCACCATCGCGGTCACGACTACCGATATAAACGTCTATAATTTCCCTGGTGTCTCTATCAATGGCCAGCCAAATCCATTGTTTATTGTTTTTATTGCTGCAAAAAGACCACATTTCATCACATTCGACCGTTAGTTGACCTTTTTTTTTAGGCACAACATCCAACTTTTTTTGAATATCCCTATATTTTTCATTTACATAACATTGCAACCATTTCTCAGACACGCCTACGACACGTGCAATTCCTGCCAGGGGA
>JAMOAW010000062.1:0-38162 GCA_039908535.1 Magnetococcus sp. DMHC-6
GCGACAGGGGAGACGGCCAATGGTCGTTTTGCCGTGGATGCCGATGGCAACTGGCGTTTTACCGCCAACAACGCGCAGCTTCAGCATTTGGCGGCCGGTCAAAGCGTGACCGATACCTTTACCGTGACGAGTGTTGACGGCACCGCCTCGCAGCAGATTGCGGTGACTTTAACCGGCATCAACGATGCGGCTACTATCTCTGGCACGGCCACGGGTAGCGTGAGCGAGGATGGCTCTCTTACCACATCCGGTCAACTGCTTGTGACCGATGTGGATGATCAGCAAAGTGTGATGTATGCGGGTACCAGTTATGGTACTTATGGGAGTCTCGTGGTCGATGAACAAGGCAACTGGACCTATACTCTTAACAACAGTGCCAGCAACGTTCAGGCTCTTGGTTTCAATGATCATATGCAAGATATCTTGAATGTTCATTCTGTGGATGGAACGCAGGGTATCATTGTTATTACCGTTAACGGGGCCTCCGAATTGGCAACCGCCCCAGTGGTCTACGATGGTGTAGATCCGAACGACTATAATATGTTGGGTTCCAATATTTTTAATACAGGCGGCACAATAAATGATGATACCTTGGTTGGCAGTAATAACAGTGACATCATCAACGCCTTGTATGGTAATGATCTCATCTTTGGTAAAGGTGGAGAGGATATTATCAAGGGTAAGATGGGGAACGATACCATCTTTGGTCAGCTAGGGAATGATGCTTTTATAAATGGTGGGTATGGCAACGATATGATTTTTGGTGGATCTGGTGATGATTTGATCTATGGCTCCAAGGGTTCTGACACCATTTTTGGTGGCTCTGGTAACGACAGAATCAGCGGAGGCAGTGGTTTTGACACGATCATTGGTGGATATGGGGCCGATAGGATGTATGGTGGCACTGGTGCTGATACGTTTAAATATCTGAGTGCAGAGGATACAGGAGACACCATTTTAGATTTTAAGAGTGTGGATGGCGATAAGATCGATCTGTCAGCTATCAATGCGAATTTGGTTATAAATTCAGACCATCCGTTTACTTATGGTGGTGATATTGGCGACACTGGCTTGACGGCCTACAGTGTTGGATGGTATAGTTCCTTTGATGACATCGTTGTACAATTTGATACAGACGGAAACGTTTCCACCGCCGAGTTTCAAATAACTTTGACGGGTGTGCACTCCCTTTCTTCGACCGACTTTGTTCTTTAACGATTATGATAAGGGGTTCTCTTCCCCTGAACTTTGAAAGAAATCGAAGCAATGAATTGGAGCGGGAATAATCGCACAAGGCGATTGGTGACGATGACCCCGTTTTTCAATTCGGCGTGCACCTCTAGCTCGTACCAAAACAGTCTGTTTTTGAGCGCGAATCACCAAAAGGCCATGTTCTGGGTAACTGGAGATCAGGTTTATTGGCTTTGCACCCTCCTTTGTTTTATTTCTCTGTTCTCGCACCGTCTCAATGGATTGTTTACAATGTGGTGGAGTTTGCCAGATGGCATTTTTAAAGGTATTGGAAGAATAAAAAATAAGACCTGGTGGGGAGGAGAACCGCCCCCCAATTCCCTCCACTCTTTTTTTTTGATTTTTAAAAAAAAGAGGGATTGATTTTATGACCCGCCTCTCATCTACACTGTTTCGCGCCATTTCACGATACTTAGGTTTGGCTTTGGTTTTTAGTTTGGCGATCAATCTGCTCTATCTTGCCGCTCCTTTGTACATGTTACAGGTTTATGATCGGGTGGTGCCTAGTTCCAGCATGGTGACGTTGATTATGCTGACTGTGGCGGTGTTGTTGTCCTATGCCACGTTAGCGGCACTTGATGGTGTTCGTGGTTATTTATTGACCCGAGCTGGAAACCGGTTGGATTTGATATGTAATGAACATCTATTTCGAGCGATTATTGATGCAGCTCGTTTAAGCAATCAACCTGCCCACGGTCAACCCCTGCGGGATTTTGACCATTTTCGCCGTGTTTATACTGGTCAGGGTATTCATGTATTGTTTGATTTGCCTTGGGCAGTGATTTACATTGTCGTCATTTTTATGTTGCATCCAGCCTTGGGTTTTTTTACCATCATCTCAAATATAATATTAATTTGTTTAGCTTTTTTTAGTCAACGATTGGTCCGTAGACCGATCACCGAAGCTGGAAAAGCGGCCAACCGTAGTTATACCTTCTCCGATATGAGTTTTCGCAACACCGAGGTCATCCAGGCTATGGGTATGGCGTCGGGTTTGATTCACCACTGGCACGGCTTTCGCAATGTTTACCTTTCTCGACAGACTGAGGCGAGTGATCGAGCGGTTTTGAGTCAAGGGGTGATCCGATTTTTTCGAATGGCGATGCAATCCTTGATGCTGGGTCTTGGGGCTTGGTTGGTGATCGAACGTAGTGTCACTGGTGGTGTTATGTTTGCTGCCGTTATTCTTTTGGCGCGCGCCTTGCAACCTATTGAGCAACTTGTTGGAGCTTGGCACTCTTTGGTTTCTGGGTATGAGGCCTATCAGCGGGTTGCTGTATTGCTCAATGCATACGATACGTCGCCACCCGGCATTGAATTGCCGAGGCCCACTGGACGCATTGTGATGGAAAATGTTTCTTATATACCCATTGGTGCCAGCGCACCGGTGGTGCGCACGATCAACTTTCAGATTAAAGCGGGGGAAGTTTTGGGGATTGTTGGGCCCTCTGGAGCGGGGAAATCGACTCTGGCGCGTCTTTTAGTTGGGGTTGTGCAACCCTCTCAGGGAAGTGTGCGCTTGGATGGGGCTGAGATGAACATGTGGCCGGCAGAACAACGGGGTCAAAGTATTGGATACCTGCCCCAGGACGTTGAACTTTTTGATACAACAGTGGCGATGAACATCAGTCGGTTTCGTCTTGGGGACGATGCGGCGATTATTGAGGCGGCGCAGTTGGCTGGGGTCCATGACTTGATTTTGCGGCTTCCAAAAGGGTATGAAACCCGACTTGGTCAGGGGAATGCGGGTGAGGGGGGATTTATTTTATCTGGTGGCTATCGACAGCGGATTGGACTGGCCCGCGCTGTTTATAATTATCCCTGCCTTTTAGTTCTCGACGAGCCCAGTTCCAACCTGGATATGGCTGGAGACGAGGCCCTTGCCGCCTGTATCCGGCAGATGAAAGCCAGAGGCAAAACGGTGGTTCTTATCTCTCATCGCCCATCGACACTGTCGGATGCGGATCATTTGATGATTCTCAATGAGGGGATGATACAAATGTTTGGGCAGCGAGAGGAAGTCATGCGTGCTCTTTATTCTGCTCCTTCTCCCCAAGTGCTTCATGACCAGCGCAAAAAAGGACAGGCTTCCAGGTCATGATTCAGCAAGGTTTTATTGATTCACCCCCACTCCCTCCTCATGATATAGGTCAGGTTAGCCGCATTGGTTTGTTTATTCTGGTCATTTTTTTTGTTGGGCTTGGGAGTTGGTCGGTATTTGCTCCTTTAAATGGTGCCGTGGTGGCCAATGGGGTGATCAAGGTGGAAGGCAATCGCAAAAGCCTTCAGCATCTTGACGGTGGAATTGTCAAAGAATTGCGTGTCAAAGAAGGCGATCATGTTCGAGCTGGGGAGATATTGATCGTTCTTGATGACAGTCAAGTTCGTTCTGAATATGATGTATATAATCAAAAATGGATGGTTTTACGTGCCATTGAAGAGCGTTTGAAGGCGGAGCTTGCCCAGGAGAGCCGTTTGGAGATGTCGGAGTCTCTTCAGCCTTTGATGATGGATCCGGTTTTCCAAGAAATCTGGTCTGGTCAAATTTTACAGTTTAATGCCCGTCTTACCGCTCGTATTGGATTGCGTCAAGTTATCAAAGAAAAAATTGCCCAGCTAGAGGCGCAGATTCCCGGTTTGCAGGCCCAATTAAAGGCATACAAAGCGCAACTCGCCTCGGTAAAAAAAGAGAAGGATATCCTAGAACCTCTTTTTGCTGAAGGTTTGGTGACGGCTCCACGTTATTTACAAATGGAACGCTCTGGAGATGGACTGGAAGGACAGTCTGGGGAAACGCAAGCCAGTATAGCCAAAATTCGATTAGCGATAAATGAACAATTACAACAGATGGCGCAATTGGATCATGAGCGTATGACAGAAATGAGCAAAGAGTTGCGTGATATTCAGGCGCAAATTTTAGATGTGGTTCCACGTCTGACAAACGCCAAGGCGGTGTTGAGTCGGATGGAAATTACATCGCCTTATTCAGGTCAAGTTGTTGGGCTGATGGTTTTTTCTGTTGGTGGTGTGATTGGTCGGGGTGAAAAAATTCTTGATATTGTGCCAAACGAAGAGGCTCTTATTATTGAAACGCAGATTGATGTGAATGATATCAGCGATATTCACCTAAACATGGAGGCCGATGTCCATTTGAACGCATATAAAGCGCGCACGACACCCGTTATTCATGGCATTGTGACCTATATATCCGCCGATCGTTTGACCGATAACCGTACTGGTGTTTCATATTATAACGCATTTATTCATGTTGATCACAGTGAGGTTGAGGCGTTGTCCAATATTCGGATGTATCCTGGCATGCAGGTGACCGTGATGTTTACGACCATTGCGCGCAGCGCGTTTGACTACCTTGTAGGCCCCCTGCGGGTTTCATTTAATCATGCTTTTCGACAAAAATGACTGCAAAACAGAACAAAGCGGCAAGAACGATTTTTTTGCAGGTCATCCTGATCTTGAGTTGGATGTTGGTCGGGGAAGGGTTGGCATGGGCTGGGATGGATCAAAACAGTGGATCCGACAGGCCATGGATCCAGGTAGTCGAGTACGCCATGCAACACAATCCACAGATTCAGGCTGCTATAGCCACTTTAGAAATGTCCAGGCAGCGTTATGGCAATCAATCTTTAGCCGATCTGTTGCCTCAGGTCAATTCAAGTGTGAGCTATACGTCCACCAAGTTTGAGTCAAAAATGGCTGGGGAACGAGAGGTCACTTTTGTTGATCCGATTGTTTTATCCGTTGGTTTGAGTCAACCTATTTTTAATCTTAAGTCCTGGTTGGCCTATCGGCAAGGAAATCCTTTAATTGCTGTTTATCTACAGGAATTGGAAGCCATTCGTCAAACGGTTTTACTGCAGGTGCTTGAGCGGATTATTGGGGTGGTTCAAGCCGAGGAAATTGCCAAAATTGCCAACTCTTATCATGAGGCGGCCACCCAGCATTTTCAAGATACGCAAAAGAGGTTTAAAGTGAGAGAGGTGACGCGAACCGATGTGAACCAAGCCTGGGCGAATGTTGGCACGACTTTGGCGAATAGGACGAAAACAGAACAGGATATCGATATAGCCAAGCTCAATTATACAGAAATCGTCGGTACTGCTACGCCCGATCTTCTTGTTGTGCCATGGATTTCGTTGGAAGATTTATGGCAACGGAGTTGGGAAGAGGTAGAAAAAGATTTGGCGGTGCGTCCAGATATTCGCGCACGCCAAGAGCAAAAACGGGCTGCAGAAATGGGTATAGAGGTGGTTTATGCGGGTCATCTGCCCACGTTGCAGTTTAGTTCCACGGTAAATCATCATATACATCACGCCATGGTTGGCTTTGGCGATCCGCTGAATGAATATAAAGTTGGAATGGTTTTAAGTATGCCCATTTATTCTGGAGGAAAGGTCACCTCTCAGCGTGATCAGGCTTTGGCAGATTTGGATGTCAAGCAGGCCGAACTGGATCGGATTCAGCTCCAAGCGATCCGAGAAGTGAAAGAGGCGGCATTGAATTATCAGACGGCAAAGAATAACGATTCTCTCTATGTGGCGGTCGCAGAATCTTCACGTTTGGCCCTGCAGGGTACCCAGCAGGAATTTCATGTTGGGACGCGAACTGCTTTGGATATTCTGGAGAGTCAGTCCAAATTTTTTGCCGCCCAGATCGATTTGATTAAAAATCGTTATGCCATGCTCTTGGCGCAATTTCAATTACTTAATTCTCTTGGACGGATGACGATAGAGGATGTGCTCGCCCACAAGGCCTCGCCACCAACAAAAAATTAAAAGCCAAACCCTGGGGGATGAATCCCCCAGGCCCCCTCTTTTTTTTATGACTTAAAAAAAAGAGGGGGGAAGTGTTTTTTTAAACCGAGAGCGTTGTATCGTCACAAACTGTTAAAATTTCATATCCTGTCTCTGTTACCAATAGGGTGTGCTCAAATTGGGCCGAGAGGGAGTGGTCACGGGTGACGACGGTCCATTTGTCGGGGAGGTGGCGAATGGCCGATTTGCCGAGGTTGATCATGGGTTCGATGGTAAAAATCATGCCAGGTTTGAGAATTTTGCCTTCGCCGACCTTGCCATAATGCAAGATAGTGGGTTCCTCATGAAACTGTTGGCCGATGCCGTGTCCGCAATATTCGCGAACCACCGAGCAATTGTTGTGGAGGGCATGTTGTTCTATAGCGGCCCCGATATCCCCTGTATGTCCGTTGGGACGGACGGCTTGCATGCCAAGTTTTAGACACTCTTGAGCCACCTGAATGATTTTTTTTGCCTTACCTCCGAGGGTTCCGACTCCAAAGGTACAACTGGTATCGCCATGGAATCCATCCAAGTAGGTGGTGATGTCAATATTGATGATATCCCCATCATTGAGTTTTCGGTTGCTTGGAATGCCATGACACACTTGTTGGTTGATAGAGGTACAAATGGATTTTGGAAAGCCACGATAGTTTAGGGGGGAGGGGGTGGCCCCGTGGTTTAGAATGAAATTATGGCAGATTTGGTTGAGTTCGTCTGTGGTCACGCCAGGGCGCACCCTTTGGCCGATCATGGCCAGGGTTTTCGCGGCCAATCGGCAGGTGGCGCGCATTTTGATAATCTCTTCTGGGGTCTTTATTGGAATCATGCTGGATTTAACCGCAAGAAAAATTTCTTGTCAACGGTGCTTTTTTTAAAACAGGCCATTTTGATAAAAATTAAAGTAGCCAGAGTGTGGGAGCGTGCGTTGACTTTTGCGTGCGGAAAGAGGTATAAATAATAAAATGAAATATGGAAGAATTGTGCGGTGAAGTGTTTTATTTGTCTTTAATTATTAAGAAAAAAAAGGGGTCTGGGGGATTGTCCCCAGGGTTTTGAAGTTGATTTTCTAGCCGGCCCCGTAATCGTCGTTACCGCTTTTCCCTCAAGGTCTCAACGGAGCAACAGGTTTGGGTATCTTAAAAAAATCGGCATTAAATAGAGCGGTTTTGGTTTTGGAGGATGGGACTATCTTTACTGGCCACTCCCTAGGAGCTGAGGGGGAGCAGGTTGGGGAAGTCTGTTTTAATACCTCCATGACGGGTTACCAAGAAATATTAAGCGACCCCTCCTACGCGGGTCAAATTGTCACTATGACCACGCCGCAAATTGGCAATGTGGGTACCAATGCCCAGGATATGGAGTCCAAGCAACCTTGGGTTCGGGGTTTTGTGGTCAAAGAACTCTCGTCCATAGCGTCCAACTGGCGTTCACAAGAGGAGCTTGGTTCTTTTTTAAAACGTTACGATATTCCCGCCATAGGTGGTATTGATACCCGGATGTTGGTGCGTCTGTTACGGGAGCGGGGGGCGATGCGGGGGGTGATATCCACCGTTGATTTTGATTGTGCCTCTTTAATTGCCAAGGCGCGACACTGGCCTGGGTTGCAAGGGATGGATTTAACGGGCGAGGTCACCTGTGGGGCGAGTTATCTTTGGCATGCGGCTTCTCTCTCCTGGCGGCAGGGTGCGGGATTGGAGAGTCTACCGATTGCCCCCCGTTTTCGGGTTGTGGTGATGGATTTTGGGGTAAAATATAATATATTGCGAGGTTTGGTGACGCATGGGTGCGCGTTGAGCGTGGTGCCGGCCACCACTTCATCTGCAGAAATTTTGGCCTTAAACCCGGATGGGGTATTTCTTTCCAATGGTCCAGGAGATCCAGAGGCCGTTGAGCAGGGAATCGCCACGATACGGGCGTTGATCAAGGCGGAAAAACCTTTGTTTGGTATCTGTTTGGGCCACCAAATGCTTTGTCTGGCTTTGGGTGCTAAGACGGGCAAAATGAAATTTGGTCATCGTGGGGGTAACCATCCAGTGCGTCATTTGAGTAGCGGACGGGTGGAGGTGACGGCGCAAAATCACGGTTTTGTTGTGTTGGAAGAGACCCTTCCTGCAGAGTTGCTTGTGACTCATCGTTCGTTGTTCGATGGCAGTGTGGAAGGGGTTCAGCATCGTGATCTACCGATTTTTTCGGTACAATACCATCCCGAAGCCAGTCCTGGTCCCCACGATGCGGCCTATCTTTTTAAACAATTTTCTGAACTATTAACCCGTTAAAAGAAGGAGAGGAAGATGCCGAAACGCACGGATATTCGCCGAATTCTTTTAATTGGCGCAGGTCCCATTGTCATAGGTCAAGCGTGTGAATTTGACTATTCGGGGGCGCAGGCCTGTAAAGCCCTCAAAGAGGAGGGGTATGAGGTGATTTTGGTCAACTCCAATCCCGCCACCATCATGACCGACCCGGAGTTGGCCGATCGCACCTATATTGAACCCTTAACCGTTGACGCCTTGACCTGCATCATTGAAAAAGAACGTCCTCAAGTTTTATTGCCGACCATGGGGGGGCAGACGGCCTTAAATTTGGCCTTAAAACTAGACGAAGAGGGGGTGTTGTCTCGCTTTGGCGTTGCATTGATTGGTGCTTCGAAACAGGCCATTGCCAAGGCCGAGGATCGAGGTCAATTTAAAGAGGCCATGTTGTCTATTGGTTTGGATTTACCCCGTTCGGGTTTTGCCCACACCTTGGCCGAGGCTTTAGAGGTACAGAAAAACTTGGGGAGTTTTCCGGTTATCAGCCGTCCTAGTTTTACCCTTGGAGGCACCGGTGGTGGCGTGGCTTGGGATATGGAGGGGTTTGTTGATCTGGTCCATAAAGGTTTAGACGCCTCGCCCACCCATGAAATTTTGATTGAAGAGTCTTTGTTGGGTTGGAAAGAGTTTGAAATGGAGGTGGTGCGGGATTGTGAAGACAATGCCATCATCATTTGTTCCATTGAAAATTTTGACCCCATGGGTATACATACCGGTGATTCCATCACCGTTGCCCCTGCGCAAACCCTGACCGACAAAGAGTACCAAGATTTACGCAACGCCTCAATTGCGGTTTTGCGGGAGATTGGGGTGGATACTGGGGGATCCAACGTCCAGTTTGCCATTCATCCACAAAGCGGGCGGCAGGTGATCATTGAAATGAACCCACGGGTTTCCCGTTCGTCGGCGTTGGCCTCCAAGGCGACTGGATTTCCCATTGCGGCGGTGGCGGCGAAGCTGGCGGTTGGGTATACTTTACCAGAGATTATGAACGATATCACCGGCGTTACCCCGGCTTCGTTTGAGCCGAGCATTGATTATGTGGTGACGAAAATTCCTCGTTTCACCTTTGAAAAATTTCCACAAACCGATCCAATTTTGTCCACACAAATGAAATCGGTTGGCGAGGTGATGAGTATTGGGCGAACCTTTAAGGAGTCGTTGCAAAAAGGGTTGCGTTCGTTGGAGATTGGTTTGAGTGGTTTTGATGCCCCTGATTGGCCAGCCCATTTGTCAGCGGCCGAAAAAGAGACTCTTTTGGAAAAACGGTTGCGTGTTGCTGGTCCTGATCGAATTTTATATGTGGCTGAGGCGTTGCGTCTTGGGCACACGGTGGCATGGTTGTATGCGATAACGGCTATTGATCCATGGTTTTTAGAGCAAATTCAGCAGATTATTGCTATGGAGCAACAGGTTGTTGCGGTCCAGTTGGACGAATTGGATGCGGAGGATTGGTTTACGTTAAAATCTATGGGTTTTTCCGATGCGCGTTTGGGATATTTAATGCGGCAGGCGGAAAAACGGGTGCGAGCGGCTCGTTTGGCATGGGATGTCCGTCCAGTTTTTAAACGGGTGGATACCTGTGCCGCCGAATTTGATGCCCAGACGGCCTATCTTTATTCTACGTATGAAACCGAATGCGAGTCTCGTCCCACGGATCGTAAAAAAATTATGATTCTTGGCGGTGGTCCCAATCGCATTGGTCAGGGCATAGAATTTGATTATTGTTGTGTTCATGCGGCGTTTGCGTTGCGAAGTGTTGGTTATGAGACCATCATGGTTAATTGTAACCCAGAGACGGTCTCTACCGATTATGACACTTCTGATCGACTCTATTTTGAGCCGTTGACCTTTGAAGATGTCATGGCCATTGTCGAGATTGAAAAGCCTCATGGCGTGATTGTGCAATTTGGCGGTCAGACCCCGTTAAAATTGGCCAAATCTTTAGCCGAGGCTGGTGTTCCGATTATTGGGACCACTCCCGATGCCATTGATGTAGCTGAAGATCGGGAGCGGTTTCAAAAGTTATTGCGTGGGTTGGGCTTGCGGCAACCGCGCAATGGCATTGCCCGTTCGTCGGAAGAGGCTTTGAAGATTGCCGCCGCAGTGGGTTATCCGATTGTTGTGCGCCCCTCATATGTTTTGGGTGGTCGGGCCATGGAGATTGTCTTTGACGAACGTGACTTGAGCCACTATATGAATACCGCTGTGCGTGCCTCTCCTGATCATCCGGTATTAATTGATCATTTTCTTAACAATGCCATAGAAATAGATGTGGATTGTGTTTCGGATGGGGTGTTGGCGGTGGTGGGTGGTATTATGGAACATATCGAAGAGGCGGGCATCCATTCTGGTGATTCCGCCTGTTCGTTGCCCCCTTATTCGGTGGGACCTGGATTGATCACCGAGATTGACCGACAGACCCAAATTTTGGCCAAGGCGTTGGGTGTGGTTGGTTTAATGAATATTCAATTTGCCATTCAAAATGGGGCCATTTATATTTTAGAGGTCAATCCACGGGCTTCGCGTACCGTGCCTTTTGTCTCCAAGGCGACGGGCATTCCGTTGGCCAAGGTGGCGGCGCGGGTGATGGTGGGGGAGAGTTTGACCCAGATTGGTTTTACAAAAACTCCGGTAATTGGTCATGTGGCGGTGAAAGAGGCGGTTTTTCCGTTTAGTAAATTTTCCGGTGTGGATACGGTTTTGGGACCGGAGATGAAATCCACGGGGGAGGTTATGGGGTTGGCCACCTGTTTTGGTTTGGCGTTTGCGAAATCTCAGGATGGGGCGGGTACTTTTTTACCGCAACCTGGGGAGTTGTCTGCGGAGCAAAGAATTTTTATCTCTTTAAAGGATGAAGATAAAATTGCCATGGTGGAACCGGCGCAACGTTTGGTGAAAATGGGATTTCATCTTTTGGCAACTCGGGGCACCGCCGCTTTTTTTGCCCATGAGGGGATTCCCGTGGAGATTGTCAATAAGGTCAATGAAGGAGAGTTTCATATTGTGGAATGGATGGAAAAGGGCAAGGTGGCGTTGGTGTTTAACACCACCCAGGGTAAACAAACCTTGGCCGACTCTTTTTCTTTGCGGCGCACGGCGTTAATGTGTGGTATTCCTTATGTGACGACCGTCTCTGGAATGCGGGCAGCGGTCTCGGCTATTGCGGCGGTGGCGGAATCTACGGATCAATGTATGGCATTGCAGGATTATCTTTAAGACCCTGGGGGGATTGATGATTGCCTCTCTCCAATTTTTTCACTTTTTTTAAAAATTTCAAGGCGACGGTTGCTATGACGACGAGAGTTCCCATGACCCTGGCTGGGGCAGAAAAGTTACGTGAATTGCTCAAACGGCTTAAAACGGTTGAGCGTCCCAAAATTATTGAGGCCATTTCTGTGGCGCGTGATCATGGCGATCTGTCTGAAAATGCCGAATACCATGCCGCTAAAGAGCAGCATAGTTTTAACGAGGGGCGGATCAAAGAGATTGAGAGCAAATTGGCGGCTGCCGAAATCATTGACACCAAGCAGATTAAATCCAGTCGGGTGGTGTTTGGGGCTTGGGTGACTTTGCTGGAAGAAGAGAACGAGCGAGAGGTGACCTATCAAATTGTTGGCGAGGATGAGGCGGATTTTGAGACTGGGAAAATTTCTATCGCCAGTCCGGTTGCCCGTGCCTTGATTGGCAAAGAAGAGGGGGACGAAATTATTGTTCGGGCACCTGGTGGGGATCGCAGTTTTGAAATTTTGGCCATTCGTTATAAATAATCCATCTGTTTTTTTGTGGAGTGAGGTCTGCCTTTTTGTTTGGGTAGAAGTGTTGATCTTATGACCAAACTGCGTCCGTCGAGTGCCCGATGGTTACGAGAACATGCGCAGGATCCCTATGTCCAAGCGGCGAGAGCCGAAGGGTATCGCTCGCGAGCGGCGTATAAATTATTGGAAATTCATACAACGGTCTCCTCTTGGCCTGGTATTTCTGGATTGTTACGACCTGGAATGTCGGTGGTGGATTTAGGGGCGGCTCCTGGTGGATGGACCCAGGTAGCGGCCAAATTGGTGGGTCAAGTTGGAGGGAAGAGTGGGCATGTGCTGGCATTGGATTTACTGCCCATGGTTGATTTTCCGACTGCCTATCCAGGGGTAGAGATTACGTTGTTGCTTGGGGATTTTTTACAAGATTCTGGTTTGGCAGCGGTACGTCAAGCGTTGGCTCCGCATGGTTTTGCGCATGTTCTTCTTTCTGATATGGCTCCGCAGATGTGCGGCAATAAGATGGTGGATCAATCCCGTGGCGAGGTTTTGGCGGAAGCGGCATTTTTGTTTGCCAATGAAGTATTGTTGCCGGGTGGATCCATGGTGGTAAAATTATTTCAAGGTCCTTGTTTTCATGATTTGGTTCGTCAAGCGCATCAAAATTTTGATCGTGTTCGAGTGATTAAGCCAAAAGCCAGTCGTCCCCGTAGTCCAGAGCATTATTTGGTGGCTTTGGGATATAAAAGGTCAAAATAGATATTTATGTATCGGAAAAATAAAAATAAAGACCTTGGGGGGGCGGAGAACCGCCCCCCAATCCCCCCACTCTTTTCTTTTAATTCTTAAAAAAAAGAGGGGGTCTGGGGGATTCATCCCCCAGGGTTTTGATTTTAATCTTTTGCCCGCAGGGCATCATATTTTGTCTCTTTCACCCTTCTCAGGTTTTGCATCCAAAGAAATGAACATAATAAAAGAAGCCTTTACCTTTGATGACGTTTTATTGATTCCGGCCTATTCGAATGTTTTGCCACGGGATGTGGATGTCAGTACGCGTCTTACCCGCACGATTCGTCTTAATATTCCTCTTATCTCCGCTGCTATGGATACGGTGACCGAATCTCGGGCAGCCATTGCCATGGCCCAAGAGGGTGGGATAGGGATTATTCATAAAAACATGCCTATTAAGGAACAAGCGAGACAAGTGCGAGCGGTCAAACGTTTTGTGGCGGGATTGGTGGTAGACCCTCTGACTCTTGGTCCCAATGCGCCGTTACGTGAGGCCAAGGGGGTGATGGCTCATCATGGCATTTCTGGTATTCCTGTCGTTGAAGTTG
This sequence comes from Magnetococcus sp. DMHC-6, assembly GCA_039908535.1. Classification (GTDB taxonomy): domain Bacteria; phylum Pseudomonadota; class Magnetococcia; order Magnetococcales; family JADFZT01; genus JAMOAW01. Next base: position 13,470 of record JAMOAW010000062.1, read on the forward strand.
GTGGATTATTATTGGGTATTTTGACCAACCGGGATGTTCGATTTGCCACCGATCCCAATCAACCCATTGTGGAGTTGATGACCACTCAGGAAAAATTGGTGACCGTTCGGGAAGGGGTGGAGATGGAAGAGGCCAAACGCTTGTTGCATCAACATCGTATTGAAAAGTTATTGGTCGTGGATGGTGAGTTTCGTTGTGTGGGGTTGATTACGGTGAAGGATATTGAAAAAAGTCATGCCTATCCGAAAGCCTGTAAAGATGAAACGGGTCGTTTGCGGGTAGGTGCGGCGGTTGGGGTGGATAAGGATAGCAAGCGGCGGGTGGTGAGCCTGATGGAGGCCGAGGTAGATGCTTTGGTAATTGACACCGCCCATGGCCACTCTGAGGGGGTTTTGGAGATGGTGAAATGGGTCAAGGAGCGTTATCCTGATGCGCAGGTGATCGCTGGTAATGTGGCTACGGCGCAGGGGACGCGGGATTTAATTGCGGTTGGGGCCGACGCGGTGAAGGTGGGGATTGGACCGGGTTCTATCTGCACCACCCGCATTGTAGCTGGAGTTGGGGTGCCGCAGATTACGGCGGTGGCGGATTGTGCAACGGAGGCGGATAAAAGCGATGTACCGATCATTGCCGATGGTGGGGTGAAATTTTCTGGGGAGGTTGCCAAGGCGATTGCGGCTGGTGCCTCTAGTGTGATGTTGGGATCGATGTTTGCCGGGACGGATGAAGCCCCTGGCGAGGTGTTTATTTTTCAAGGCCGCAGTTATAAAACCTATCGGGGGATGGGTTCTTTAGAGGCGATGGCCAAGGGTTCCAAAGATCGTTATTCGCAAGTTGGGGTTGAGCAAGATAAATTGGTTCCAGAGGGGGTAGAGGCCCGTGTTCCATATAAGGGGCCGTTGCACAATTTGATACATCAAATATTGGGGGGATTGCGGGCGGCGATGGGGTATACGGGGTGTGTGGATATTCCCACCATGCGCACCAAGCCGGTTTTTATGCGCATTACCACGGCGGGTCTGCGCGAATCCCATGTTCATGATGTGAGTATCACCAAAGAATCTCCCAACTATCGTCTGGATTAAAAATGGCATTCAATCGACCTGAAGAACGCATATTGATATTGGATTTTGGCTCTCAATATACCCAACTTATTGCCCGTCGGGTGCGGGAGGCCAAGGTTTATTCGGAGATTCATCCGTGGAACATGCCCTTGGAAAAAATTGTGGAATTTGCCCCCAAGGGAATTATTTTATCTGGGGGTCATCAATCGGTCTATGATGCCCAGGCACCGGATTTAAATTCGGGAATATTGACACTTGGGGTGCCTATTTTAGGCATTTGTTACGGTATGCAGCTTTTAGCTCGCCATTTTGGTGGTCATGTGGAAGCTTCGAGCAAGCGAGAATATGGCCCGGCATTGATTCGTGCCACGGGTGGTTTAGATGCTCTTTTTGGTCGTTTTTTAAGGGATGGTTCGACGGAAGTCTGGATGAGTCATGGGGATCATGTCACCCAACTGCCGGCTGGTTTTCAAGTGACGGCCCAAAGCGACAACGCCCCGGTTGCGGCTATGTCCGATGTGGCGCGGGGTATTTTTGGAGTTCAATTTCACCCGGAGGTGCATCATACGCCTCGTGGTTTTGATTTAATTGATGATTTTTTACATCAAAGTATTTTGTGCAATTGTGCATCTTTGTGGACATCGGGTAATTTTATTGAGTATGCTTTGGGGAATATTGTTCGTCAAGTAGGCAGTGACCATGTGGTATTAGGTTTATCGGGGGGGGTGGACTCCTCGGTGGTGGCGGCGTTGCTGCATCGGGCGTTAGGGAAGCAGTTGACCTGTGTTTTTGTGGATAATGGTCTTTTGCGTCTGCATGAAGCCGATGAGGTGATGGCGACCTTTGCCCAGCATATGGGGGTGCGGGTGGTGCGGGTGGATGCCGCTGATCTTTTTATGGGCCGTTTGGATAAGATTGCCAACCCAGAGGATAAACGCAAAATTATTGGTCACACCTTTATTGAGGTATTTGAAAGAGAGGCCAAAAAGTTATCCGGGGTGCGTTGGTTGGCCCAAGGGACCATATATCCTGATGTGATTGAATCTGCCGGGGCCACCACTGGTGTTGCTGCCAATATTAAGTCTCATCACAACGTTGGTGGTCTACCTGCTCAGATGGGTCTAAAATTGTTAGAACCCCTTCGGGAGTTATTCAAAGACGAAGTTCGTCAAGTCGGTCTAGATTTAGGGCTTCCTTCCCGTATGATTCACCGCCACCCCTTTCCTGGTCCTGGACTGGGTGTGCGTATTTTAGGAGCGGTCAAGAAGGAGTACGCCGATATTTTGCGACAAGCCGATGCTATTTATATTGAAGAACTTCACAACGCCGATCTTTACACCCAAATTGGTCAAGCCTTTGCGGTTTTTCTCCCCGTTAAAAGCGTTGGTGTCATGGGCGATGGCCGCACCTACGACCACGTCATTGCCCTACGTGCCGTCTCCACCAAAGATTACATGACTGCCGCCGCCTACCCCATGCCTCACGATCTCCTTTCGCGCATTTCTAATCGTATTATTAATGAGGTGCCAGGGGTGAATCGAGTGGTGTATGATGTGACTTCTAAGCCACCGGGGACGATTGAGTGGGAGTAGGGGAAAATTGGGGGGCGGAGAAGTGCCCTCCAGACCCCCTCTTTTTTTTTAAGTCATAAAAAAAAGAGGGGGTCTGGGGGATTCATCCCCCAGGGTTTTGATGTTGACTTTTTTGCCCGCAGGGCACCATGTTCATGTATCGGAAAAATAAAAATCAAGACCTTGGGGGGGCGGAGAACCGCCCCCCAATTCCCCCCACCCTTTTCTTTTAATACTTAAAAAAAAGAGGGGGTCTGGGGGATTCATCCCCCAGGGTTTTGATGTTGACTTTTTTGCCCGCAGGGCACCATGTTCTTCGGCAGTCGTACTTGACCAATAGTCACTATCCTGAATATTTGTAAATTTACCACTTTTTTGCCATGTGATCAAAATAGGAAGTTCATCTTTGGAAGCCAGACGCCAATCTCCTGGTTTGGAACCGTCGGACAGTCCACAAGCCCCACTGGCAAGAAGTGCTGCCGTAGAGATCGCCTCTTCCCAATTTTTTTCACCAAAACAGTTTGCATTCTTCAGCCCAATTAAACCAATCATCGTATCCGTTATAGTACCATCGCCATTATCCACAAAACGTGTTTGAGATTTGTCCTCTTCTGAATTTGCAATAGAAGGTATAAAACTTTCAAAAATTAACAGAGTAATAGATATAATGAGTATCCATACGGTTTTGCTGTGATTTTTCATTTTATTTTCCTTTCACTGTTTGTTTTGTTAGTTAGTAACCGTTCAGATAAAAAAATAAAAAACAAGACCTTGGGGGATTGCATCCCCCAACCCCCCTGCTATTTGAAGAAAGCAAAACCGAATTCAAAAGCAAAGTCAAAAGCAAAACCCTGGGGGCAATCCCCCAGACCCCTTTTATCGTTAATCGTCATCCTCTTTATGTTCTTTGGAGCGATTTGTTGGTTGCGCCTGTAGGTCGCCTTGATTTGCAGGATGTTGAATGGATCCAGATAGACCTTCCCGCCAACGTCCTGATTTCCAAAGCCACTCAGCCTCATCTTTATTTGCATTGCGATGACACAAAACACAACGCTCGAAATCCCGGATTCCCTCCTCCAGATGTTCCTGTCTTATTTTTCCTCTAGAATGTTCGTGACAATCATAGCAGGTATAGCTCTTGTAATCATTGTTTGGATGGCATAGTGCGCATTTTACGTGATGCTCTTTGTCAAAAGAAAAGGATCTCTCATGGTCAAAAGTAGCGGGTTTCCACTTGGTAACGGTGTGACACAAGCCGCACTTGTCAGATGTCTGTTTATGTATAGAATCAGCAGGTATTTTGCTTTTATGGCATTTTGTACATTGCTCACGTTGTGTGGTAGATAACTGATCGTGCTTAAATTGAGCTGGTTTCCATTTTGTTAGCCCATGGCATAGAGTGCATTGATCGGTGGATTTTTGATGTAAGGAGTCGTTGGGTCGTTGATGGCATGTGATACACTGGTTGCGTGTGGTGTCATCCAATAATTGGTGGGAAAACGGCTCTTCAATGCGGTATTTGGCTACCCCTGAATGATCACTATGACATGAAACACATGTTTTTCCAAGTAATTTTTGATGGAATGGTGATTTTGTCTTCTTTTCAACGAATGGGACTCCTTTGCTTGTCAGCACGCCAATGTTCTCTACCTTATGACAAGAGATACATTGTTTATATGATGTCCCAAAGAAAGGAAAGTGGCATGTAAAACAATTTTTTTCAAACGAACGATGTCCCTTTAAGAGATGACCAGGGCTGATCATCAGGTGCGGGTACAGGAACACGAGTGCCGCAATAATACTCAAATTAGCAAACAAAAAGTATGTGACGAATCGATTCATTTCCATTCCCAAAACAGAAAGACGCTGACAATATGGCCTAAAGTAAGGATGGCAAACGCATAAGAAATTGGAAAATGTACTGTTCGCCATTGCACCATTAAATCGTAAGTCACGGCATCCCAGAATAACTCTTTTTCAATTTCGTTTTTGGCCATGCCGTCCAATTGATATTGTTTGCGAAGTGACGCCAAATGCCTGCGAGAACGGCCGAGCAGATACTGTCCCACAAGACCACTGATCACGTTAATGACCATTGCGATCGAGGCCAACCAAGGAAGGATGGTATTGAAATGGATGCCAGAGTGGATAAAAATCATCAAAGCTCCCAGCCACGTAAATAACTCGTGAATTTTTAATAAAATTTGTGGTTTTCCATACGGGATGATCTTTCGTTTTTTCAGAGAGTATATTAAAGATAACACAATCAAAATCGTTCCCGGGATGCCCATGTAACGTCCAACCCACACTAGACTAAAAGAGTGGAGAATGACATCGCCCAAGATCGTCGCTCCTATCAAGATGGCGAACCGGGTCAGAAATGGTAAAACTTCTACATAAAAAATTGAGTTTCTCATCGTTGTCGTTACGCCACTAAAGAGAGATTACATTTAGGTTTTGAAAGATAAAGTAGACAGCTTTTTAGTTCTTTGTTACCTTGAAACATAAAATTGGAAATCATTTTTTCCATGGATTAATGAGAAATAGGATTCCAACCAGGATGGCTAAAATAACGACCATATGTATTTAGAGCATTGATAATCAAAATGGCACCAGATGACGGATTGATCTTTGCATCCATTGCGTTTGTCCCGTTTATGATCTTTTCAAGTATCACATGCAACTGGGTATCAACTTCAGGGGATAATTTGCAATTTTTAAATATATAATCAATATGTTCACGAATATTTTTTGCCAGGATTGTATACTGGTCACTTGGAAGAGAATCGTTGTGGATACGTGGCAATATGGCCTCTATATCGTGTCGAATATTCTCCATACCTTGACGTAAAGGTATATCCGTTTGCCATTGTTGACCGTTATTTAGAATAAGCTCAGAAGAATTTTGTAAGTGCCTATCATGGTTAATTTCTTCAGCAGATTGCGCTATGTTTATGGAACCAAAGATGAACCATGCCGTAAGGCCTAAATGCAAGATAGAGGGGAAAAATGCCATTGGACGACTCCTCGCTGATGTGTGTGTGAACATGGTGCCCGGCGGGCAAAAAAGTCAACATCAAAACCCGGGGGGGGGAATTGGGGGGCGGTTCTCCGCCCCCCCCAAGGTCTTGATTTTTATTTTTCTGATACATAAACAAAATTATAAGCAGAGAATATGAATTGGACCTGAATAAAATTTGTCATTTCTGCGCAGGCGGGAACGAACGAGAATGACGGGGGCTGAAGGATTATAAAAACAATTAATCCAAATGTTTCAATATTTTTTTATGCAAAGTCGAAATCGCCTTAAGATGAATCTCCTGGTGAGAAAGCCAGAGGTAGGTGTGATTGCCTACGGGGATAAAATTATTTTGCATTTGGTCTACTGTGAAGGGGTAGGCCGTAAGGTGGAAATGGGTGAAGGTGTGTTTGACAGGGGGATGGGGTGTAAGGGTTGTGGTCAGGCCGAACGTTTGGGCAAAAAGGTGGGCTTGGTGCAAGGGAGAATCGGGCGTTTGTGGTTGGGGTGGGGTGCTGGGGGGTTCCCAGAGACCGCCTAGGAGGCCTTTTTCGGGGCGACGGCAGAGAAGTAGCTGGTGGTTTGGGTTGTGGATGAGCAGAGAGATTTGCGTCAGGCGGGGTTTGGTTTTTTTGGGGAGGGTGAGGGGGTAGCGTTCGGGGTGGCCTTGGTGCTGGGCGAGACAATCCTCTTGCCAGGGGCAGCGGGGGCAGTCGGGGTTGCGAGGGGTGCAAATGGTGGCTCCTAAATCCATAATGGCTTGGGCATAATCACCAGGACGGGTGTGGGAGGTCTGTCGTTGTGCCGCCTCCCACAGTTGGGCCTTGCCTTGCGTGGAGGGGAGGGGATCGGGAAGAGCTAACAAGCGGGCAAAAACCCGTTGGACATTGCCATCAAAAATGGTCTCTGGTTGTCCAAAGGCAATCGCTAAAATCGCCGCTGCCGTGTTGGGACCAATGCCGGGTAGTTTTAATAGTTTTTCCTTCTCCCTCGGTAGTTGGCCAGACAGCTCTTCGCTCACTAAACGGGCCGCTTGATGCAAATGGCGGGCGCGTTGGTAATATCCTAACCCTTGCCAGAGGTTTAAAACCTCCTCCTGTTGCGCATAAGACAAAAGATCGACCGTTGGAAAACGGGTCATAAAACGAACATAATAGGGAATAACCGTGTTTACCCCGGTCTGCTGCAATAACGTTTCTGCAACCCAAATGGCATACGGATCTTGCGTCTCCCGCCAGGGGAGACGGCGGCCATGGCGGTCATAATGATCCAAAAGTCTTTGCGTGGCGGTGGAAAAATTTTTCACTGTGCGTTATGGATTGAGGGGTTCGAGGTTGGATTTGTCATTTGTTTTTATTTGTTTTTTTTGATTTTTAACAAGGGGAGCTATGAGTTGCCAAAGAGATGCCCCTTGCCAATCCTGCGGTTCGCCATACAACGCTTGATCAAGTTCTGCCAGGGCCGATTGTATGTGGATGTCGTCCAACCGTTTGCCCAGTGCTCCCAAAGTGGTGGGCGTCTGGTGCGTCCAGTGGGTTTTGGCCCAGTCCAGCAGAGCCTCTTTGGCCTGTTGAGGCTGATTGGTAACACAGGCTACCTCCAGGGCGCGTGGGTTGGAACGGGGTTTGTGAGTCGGGGGAGAAGAGTTTTTTGGGGCGGGTTTTTTGCGCAGCCATAAAAAAAGAGTCGCCATCCATGCCACAAAAATGCCCCCCGTCAGCCAGGGCCAAAATGAGGCCGCAGGGGTAGGAGAGGGGGTGGCGGCTTCAATGGGTGGGGTGGTTGATGGGGGTGGCGGTGTCGGTAACGCAGGGGGGGGGGGGCTGGGTTGGTACCGGTGCGGCAGGTGTGACGCTACCAGGGGCGGCGACAATGGTGAGGGTGTGTTCTGGCAAACGGGCCACCTGCATCTGTTTTGTTTGGCTGTCCCACCAGGGAATTGCAATGGCGGGCAGGGTGAGAGTGCCAGGGGCCGAGGGAATTAAACTCCATTTTTCCTCCCGTTCTCCCAAAATCCAATCGCCAATGGCGCGGGTCTGAGTGGTGGGTTGGTCGGGATAGAGGTGGAGGTTGGGAATCGACGGTTGCGGCAATTGGGGCAGTTGCACCCCTGTTAGCCCTTTGGCACTCAATCCCAACGTGCGGGTGATGGGATCGCCTACCTGATAAGGCCCTTTTTCTGGGTTAAAATTTTCGGATAAAGTGATCTGGGCGGCGGGCAGCCACCAATTGGCGGGGGCGTTATCGGGTTTGCCTTGGACATCCAAAGTAATGGTATCGGCCAACAAGCGGATAGAACGGCTCTCTTGGCCTAAATTGCCAAAGGGATCCATGGCAAAAAATTGGTTCAAGATATCCGCTCGGCTGCGGCGTTTGGTATTGGTGGCCACCTTGCCTTGTAATACTGCTCCAGGCAGGGGGAGTTTTCCGCTGGTTTGGGCAAAAACCGCATAACGGCGTTCCAATACTTGATAGGTGCGGCCATTTTTATCTTCTGAAAATGTTCGATCCTCCCCTAAGTGTTCAAAGACCAAATTTTTATTTTCTGGTACAACCAAACTGCCCTCATACAGTTTAACGGCGTGATAAATGCGAAGGGTCAAAATGAGTTGTTGCTGTACATAGGGGGTGGTGGTATCCACCGAGGCCTCAAGAAAAATATCTTGATCAGGACCCGATGCGCGACCTGTTGGCAGAACCTCAATGGTTATAGGCGTGCTCTTCTCGCCATTGACCTCCAAAGAGGGAATGGTGATTCTGCCCGCGTGTTTAGGCATCAGGGTGAGAATAAGGGTGCTGGAACTTTCGCTGTGACCGTTGAGAATGCGAATATTGCTGCTGGTCGAGGTGCCTAGAACGTCGAAATCTTGTTGCAACTGGGTCAGGTCTGGCGTATCCGGGGTGTTTCCTAAGCTGGATTCTAAACTCAACTGGAGCGACTCCCCTTCTTGAAGGCGGGAACGGTCGACACTCGCTTTAATTTCCGAGGTTATGCCAACCACTGGAAAAAAATATAAACAGAGGATAAAAATAAACCAAAAGGTTTTTTTTGGGCCTTTATAAAAATAGATCATGGCTGTTCTCCAGAAGCGTTGCCTTGGCGGCGACGATATTCCAATAAAAATTTGCGTCTGAAAAGTCCAGCGGGGTCATCTGGAATCCGTTGTAGCCACTGCTCGGTGGATTGCTCCATCTCCTGCTGTTCGCGCTTTTCTTGCGCGGATGGTGGAGGGGTTTCTGGGGTAGATGGCTCTTCTTGGGCCGTTGCGTGTTGGGAGTGTGGCTCTTTTTCCGGTTGAGAGGGAGAAGAAGCCTGAGGCTTGGCAGTATCTGGCTGGGAAGACTCTTTTTGTGCGTCAGATTCCTCTTTTTTGGGTTCGGATTTCTGTTTGTTGTTTTGAGAATTTTCTTCTTTTTTCGTGTTCTCCTCTTTTTTCTTTTCATCTTGAGCGTTATCGTCCGAAGATTTTTGGGGGGGAGGAGGTGGTTCTTTTTCAATAATTTGTTGGACCAACTTTTGGTTGGCGCGGGCATCGGCATGGTTGGGATTGAGTTTTAATGCCTGCTCATAGGCCGCCAGGGCCTGGGGATATTGACCCAGTCCGGTGAGGGCGTTACCTTTATTATAGTAACTATCGGCTGTAGGGTGTTGTCCAAAGGCTTGGGCGGCTTCTTGTAGGTTATGATCCTGGTAGTGGGCCACTCCTTGCCACTCTGGGTTTGTAAAGAGGGTGGCGGCCTTTTTGGCATCGCCGTTGGCCAACGCTTGCGCCCCTTGTTGATCAGGGCGTTGCCAAAGATCGGACCAGGAAAAGGCCAGGGCTGGTTGGGGGGTGCAAAAAGAGCATATCAGCACCGCAACGAACAACCAGCCGCGTCGAAAGGCCAGGGCGGCCAGAGGTAAAATCAGGAGAAACAACCACGGCCCTTCCTCGCGCCAGACTGGGGCGGCGCGTTCGGTTTCGGTGATGCCTTTGGTTAGGGTGAGGGGATCTTTGGCCAAGAGTTGGTCGATATCCTGGTCATCTGGGGTGATTTCGGTGTAGAGGCCATGACCCAATTGGGCTAAGGCGCGCAGGGGTTCCACTTGGAGTTGGGCAAGCAGCACCTTGCCTTGGCTATCCTTCATAAAAGCCCCTTTTTCCAATGGAATTGGGGCTCCTTGGCGGGTGCCCACCCCCAATATTGAGAGTCGGTGACCGGACTCGGTGAGTTTACGGACGGTTTCTAATGTTTTAGAAGGGGCTTCATCGCCACTGGTGATGAGAATAAGATGGCCTTTGCCAAGTCCAGAACTTGTGAACATTTCTCCTGCGATTTCCAAGCCTCGGTAGGGGAGTTGGCCTTGAATGGGCATGATGTTGGGCTCCATGGCCTCCAGCAGTGGCACGATGGCTTGGGCATCGGTGGGGGGAGAGAGGATAAAGCCATCCCCGGCAAATACCACCAAGCCGATTTGACCGCCTTGATTTTTTTCTAAAATATCATGTACTTTTTGTTTGGCCCGCAGCAATCTGGAGGGGCGGATATCTTGGGCCTGCATGCTTGAAGAGAGGTCCAGCACCACAATAAGGGGGTTGTGGGGACGATAAACCGGCTGGGGTATTTTTTCCCAAGCCGGTCCTGCCAAGGCCAACACGGTCGCCCACCAAGCCAAGGCCAATACCGCCAGCCAGCCGTGGGATTTTTTTGGGTTGGTGCCTTGCAGCAGGTGGGGCAAAAGGTGCGGGTCGATAAAATTTTGCCACTCTTCTCCAGCGCGCCACTGCCGCCATAATAGAAAAATTAAAAAAAGAGCGGGGAGAGCAGCCCAAAGCCATAAAGGGCGGATAAAGTGGAACAGTTCACCGTTCATCGGGGTCGCCTTTTCCAGTTTATTTGCAGCCATAAATTGCGAATTTTTTCGCCAACATTTAAAAAAGAGACTATTAAAACAAAAGATAATAGTAACGCCGGTCCCAGCAGCCAAGGATAGAGGGCTTGCCGCCGGATAAAAATTTCTTTGTCATCCAGGGTGGGTTCCAGTTGATCAATCAGGTGGTAGATCTCCTCAAGGGATTCGGTGGCCGAGGCGCGGAAATAGCGTCCGCCAGTGGTTTCGGCCAAAGTGGTCAACCGTTTTTCGTCCAAATCTCGAGAGGGATCTACCATGCGGGTGCCGAAGAGTCCCGGGACCGGCATGGGCTCCGTGGAGCCCATGCCGATGGTATAGAGTTTGATTTTTTCTTGGGCGGCCAGACGGGCGGCGGTTTCGGGTTCCATCATGCCTGCGGTGTTGGCCCCATCGGTGAGGAGGATGATCACACGGCTTTGGCCAGGGAGATCCCGCATCCGTTTAACGGCCAGTCCGAGGGCATCGCCGATGGAGGTTTTTTCTCCGGCGAGTCCGATAACCGCCTCTTTGAGCATGAGCGCGACAACTTTGCGGTCAAAGGTGAGAGGTGTTTGCAGGTAGGCGTTGTCGCCAAATAGAATCAATCCCAAACGATCCCCCACCCGGCGCTCGATAAAGCGGGCTGCCACGTTTTGAATGGCGGTTAAGCGATCAACCCGTTGGCCGTTGAGTTCGAAATCGGGTGTTTGCATACTGCCAGAGAGATCCACGGCCAGCATTAAATCTCGGCCACTGGTGGGCAGTTCCAAAGGGGGATCGAGCCATTCGGGGCAAAGGGCGGCCAGTACCAAAAGCAGCCAGATCAAGGAGGCCAGCCACCGGACCCAGCCGTTTAAAGGTCGTTGTGAGGTGGAGAGGCGTTCTAGTTGTTGTAACGTTTGAAAAAAAGGTACCAGCAGGCTCGCCTTTGACTCCTCGACTGGATTTGAAAAAACAAATCGATAGACCAGCCAGGGCAGGGGTAGAGCCAAGATCATCCAGGGCCAAGCGAGGTGAAAACCGGTTTCCATATCAGGGGGTGTTGTTGAGGGGCATGGGTTTGGCCCGAATCCAGGCGCGCACGATGGCCAGGAGGGCATTGGGGTCGTCTGGTTCAACCAAACGGTAGGGACCGCTGGCCAAGAGCTCTCCTGCTCCTTGGCTAAAGGCTTTGGTTTGGCCGGTTTGATCTAAAAATGCCAGCCATTTTTGTCCTGTAAGGGCAGCGGTTGCTGGGCGTCCATAGCGTTGCATGGCCACACGGCGCAGCAAAACAGAGAGCTTTTGGAGCAATTGCAGGCCATCTTGGTTTTTTTGATAGGATGCGGCAATCTGCTCCAGTTCGATGAGAGCCTCTCGGATGGGGCGACGGGCTTGGAAAAATCGGCGTAAACGGAAAAAAAGCCATGGGCTCGCTATGAAAAGCAGGGCGGCCAATCCCCACCAACCAGGTGCGGGAGGCCAGAAGGAGATGGGTTCTGGAGGGTGGATCGGCTGCAGTTGGGCCAATAATTTTTCTATCTCTGGGTTCATTTTTTTCTCCGTCCCAAAAGGGCTGCTTGGCCGAGATGTATCCCTTCAGGCAAGGGGTCATGGGTGGCCAATGTTATGAAAAAAATGCGATTTTTCTGGCATAATGTTTTTAAATATTGGCGACGTTTATTAAAAAGGTCGCTGTATCGGGATTGCAGCAAAGAGCGGGAGAGATCCAAACGCAGGTTTTGTTGGCCGTTGCTAAAGTTTAAGCGTTCAGGGGTGACGGGCAAGTTGGCCTCTAAAGAGTCATGAATAAATAGGGTCACCAGATCGTTGTGTTGGGCGAGTTGTCTGATATGATTTTCGGCTTGGTCATCCAGGGCCAAAAAATCGCTGATTAAAAAAATCAGTGAGCCGGGTCGGGTAACGCGCCGCAGACGGGCCAAGGCTTCCGCGAGGGAACCCGCAGTTCCGATGGGGGTGGTCGGCTGATGTAGACAGAGGGCATGGAGTAGGGGCAGTACCCCACGTTGACCGGTGGTGGGGCGGCACTCTTGGTGGTGTTGACTGGTTAACACAACCCCTCCAACCCGATCTTTGTTTAAAGACGCGCTCCAGGCCAAGATGGCGGTGGCGTTGGCGGCGGTGACCGATTTAAAGGCCACCCGCGAGCCAAAGGCCATGCTGGGGTTGAGATCGACCAAAAACAAAACCGGTCGTTCCCGCTCTTCGCGGAAGAGTTTGGTATAGGGGTGACCGGTGCGGGCGGTGACGCGCCAGTCCATGTTGCGAATGTCATCGCCGGGTTGATACGGGCGCACCTCTTCAAAGTCGATGCCGCGCCCTCGAAAGGCCGAGGTTGCCCCGCCTGTCAGGACCGTTTTGACCGTTTTTTGAGCGGATATAAACCGTTGGTGTGTGGCTAGATGGCGCAATTGGATGAGAATTTCCATGCGAATGGTGCTGCCTGCGAATGCGGGATTGGATGTAGACATGATTGTTAGGGGATGGCGACGCGATGGAGTAATTCCGAGATAAATCGGTCTGGAGTGATGCCTTCTGCTTCGGCCTCAAAGGTGAGCAAGACGCGGTGGCGCAGAATATCGGGAGCCAAGGCGTGGATATCTTCTGGGGAGACATAATCCCTTCCGTCCAGCCAAGCGCGGGCGCGGGCCGTGCGGTCGAGACCGATGGTGGCACGCGGGCTGGCTCCAAAGCGTACCTGTTTGGCCAGATCTTTGCCAAATGGTGCGGGGTCGCGGGTGGCCAAAACCAAGCGAATTAAATACTCTTCCAAATTTTTGGCCATGTGTAGTTGCAAGACCTCTTGACGGGCGGCAAAGATGGTCTCTTGGGTGATTTCGGTGGGGTTGAGTTGGAGCTGTTGAAAGGGATTGGCGGCCTCTTCCCGGGCCAGTTGGAGAATTTTTGCCTCGGCGGTGGCGTCCGGGTGGGTGATGCGTACAAAGAGGAGAAAGCGGTCCAATTGCGCTTCGGGTAGTGGGTAGGTACCCTCTTGTTCAATAGGGTTTTGGGTCGCCATGACGAGAAAGAGTTGTGGCAGTGGATGGGTGATTTGACCCACGGTTACTTGGCGTTCGGCCATGGCTTCTAGGAGGGCCGATTGGACTTTTGCTGGGGCGCGATTGATTTCATCGGCCAGGAGCAGGTTATGAAAAATAGGCCCGCGTTGAAATTGAAAAGAGCCATCGCTGGGTCGGTAGATATCGGTGCCGACCAAGTCGGAGGGGAGGAGGTCTGGGGTAAACTGAATGCGATGAAACGCCCCTTCGACACCGGCAGCGAGTTCTTTCACCGCCCGTGTTTTCGCCAATCCTGGTGCCCCCTCGACCAGGAGATGTCCATCGGCCAGGAGGGCGATGAGCAGTCGCCGCACCAATCCCTGTTGACCGATGATGCGGTTTTCGAGATGTTTTTGCAATGTTTGAATCGCACGAAGTGGTGACATAACCGAGACCCATGATTCAAAAAAGGGTGGGGGGAAATTGGGGGGGACGGTTTTCTGCTCTCCCAAGGTCTTATCTGTTGATGAGATAAGCACACTACCCCGACTTGTCAATAGAGGCTAAGGTGAAAATTTTAGATTAAGCCGATCATATTGTGCCTTGGTACCACCACACTTAACCGTGGTCATCTGTTTTTTGATTTTACTTATTTAAAAAAAAAGGGGTCTGGGGGATTGCCCCCAGGGTTTTGCTTTTGACCTCGGTTTTGCTTCCTTCAAAAAGCAGGGGGATTGGGGGATGCCATCCCCCAAGGTCTTGACTTCGCTTTTTGTTCAGGCACTCGTTAATCGTCCACACTTGAATGTGGTGGTACCCTTGCCTTTATATCAAAGTTTTAATATGATTATTTTATCAGTTTTAATAATAATTCCCTCATTTTCGTTTTGGAGAATGTTTCGATGTGTCCTATTGCCATACCCGATTGGACGGCTGCGGGGGTGTTGCCGCCGACAGATAAAAAATCGCACAGCACAATATCTCGTGATCGTTCGCCTTATCGCGTTTCTCTTATCGAATTGATGCAGCGGTTTGCTACCTCTCCAGAACGGAGTCAGATTTTAGATAAGTTTCTGCATTATCGTGCAAAACTTCATAGTATTGGTTTGATTAAAGGGTTCCAGTGGTTAAATGGTAGTTTTATGGAGAATGTGGAATTTTTGGAAAATCGTTCACCGAATGACCTGGATGTGGTTACTTTTTATGATCTACCTGATAAAGTGAAAGATCAAGGTGAGTTTTACAATCAGAATTCCGACATCTTCCAACACGATAATATTAAGCGTAGTTTTCAGGTGGATGGATATTTTTGCCAATTATCGGGAATTGATGCGGATTCTCTTGTTGAGAATGCAACTTATTGGTACAGCTTATGGTCGCATCGTAGAACGGGAGATTGGAAGGGATATTTGCAGATTGATTTGGCTCCTAATGAGGATGAAATGGCAAAGCAGAGACTAGATAGTATGAGGGGCAGGGGAGGAGCTTTATGAATATTCAGGAATATCATTTTCTTCTCGCCGAACGTGGCGAATTGGAGCGGATATTAGCGAAAATATCGCCTAGTCGCGTCATTGATCGTCTAAGTTTTCAATCTCGTTTAGATTCGGTCAACGCCGAACTTGAAAAATTCCCATCCTCAATGCGTGAGCCTGTTTCTGCTCGACTTACCTTTCGGGGGAGACCGGTGGTGGGGAGTTATGGTATTTTTGCGGAATTTGGTGCGGAGGCAGTTGCAAAATTTTCTAAGATGGTGGCCGCTTTTGCTGCCAGCTTTGCTGGACCTCTTGGCCAAAGAGGGGCTATTCCCAACCGCGATCAATATCAACTTTTGATTACTGGTAAGGCGTTGGGATCTTTTGGGTTTGAACTGGTGGAGTCTCTGTCCGATCCGCAACGAGATTTGAATATATCCTCTCCCGTTGAAAATGCCATTCGTCAGGTGCAAACGTTGATGCAGGCGACTCTTGGTTCTGACGATGAACAACTGGCAGATGTGTTGTCAGAGGTGGATTCACGAGCCATCCAGGAGGTGCAGGGATTTGTAACATTGTTGGAGGACAATGATGCACTATGCACTTTGGAATTTGGTGAGAAAAGTTTTTGTTTTACATCTATGAAAGAGGTCAAACGGAGCGTTAAACGTCTCAGCCAAGAAAATAGAGTCGAGCAAGAGCAATCGTTCACGGGGTGCTTGCAAGGGGTCTTGCCAGATCAGAGAAGTTTTGAATTTCGGATCATGTCAGATAATACCCTTTTGCGTGGCAAGGTGGGTAAGGACATCGCCGATGCAAAGGAATTAAATGAATTTCTTGATGAAATTTTAGAAATAAACGTTCATACAACACAGATAGGGAAAGGAAACCCTTGCCATGTGTTGTTGGGTTATAAATGTATTTCAAGGGGCATTACCAGAGCAGAGAAGCTTTGAATTTCGGATCACGCCAGAGGATACCCTTTTGTGTGGCAAGGTGGGTAAGGGTATCGCCGATGCAAAGGAATTAAACACTTTATGCAGTCTCTATCTTTATAAATGAGTTTAATTCTTAAGTGTTTTCGAAAGGGAAATTTGGACGGTTGTTATGTGTTTGTTCTTCATTTGCGGTTTTAGGGCATGATCTCCTTCGGGCAAAAAATCAAAATCAAAATCAAAATCAAAGGCAAAACCTTGGGGGATGAATCCCCCAAACCCCCTCTTTTTTTTAAGAAGGGTGGGGGGATTGGAGGGCGGTTTTCCGCCCCCCAAGGTCTTATCTATGATGAAATAAGCACACTACCCCAACTTGTCAATAGAAGTTAATGTGAAAAATTTAGATTAATTCTATTATCTCTTGCTTTTACAATAAAGTTTTAATATTATTTTTTATCATTTTAATTTTGTACTAAAAAAAATAGTAAATTTTTATATTTCCTCCTATTTAGGAGTCTATATGATGAGTTCTCCAAATGCAGTATTGATTGATCAGTATGTAAATGAATATAATGCTGTTATTCCTAAGTATAAAAAATTTTGTTCCGTATTGGAAAATATATTAAAACGACTTGCTTCGCATATTTCTTCGGAAATATTGATTCAAGTTCGGGTTAAAACCCTGCCCAGTTTTGCTGAGAAAATTATTCGGAAGTGGCCGAAATACAACAATCCTTTACATCAATTAACTGATTTGGCTGGTGCCCGGATTATGACAACGGACCCGAAAGAGCTGCGTCAAGTTTGTGATGCCATTGAAGAATATTTTGAGGTGGATTTGGAAAACAGTTGGGATGTTTCACGTCGTTATACTGCGAGTGAATTTGGTTATCGTTCCGTGCATTATATTGTTTCATTGTCGCAAAAGACTTTAAATTATTTTAATATACAGGATTCCGCTTCGGATTATTTTGTGGAACCACGGCGTCCCATGGTGGCTGAAATACAGGTACGGACACTTTTGGAACATGCTTGGTCGGTATTTGAACACGACCGGGTTTATAAAGGCTCTTTGGATAAATCGTCCGATCGTTTTTCGGTTTGGAAACGAGAATTGGCCGCCCAAGCGGCGGCTTTAGAGAGTGTAGATAAAACGTTTGAGCGTATTGGGAAAGAGTTGAATTTTTATCAGACCCATAACGATGCCTATTTATCGCCAGAAAAAATCAACGAAGAGATCGATATTGCCACTTTGGTTCAAAAGCATGACCCTGACAACATTAACTTGGCTTTGCATATCGCTAAGTTGGCGACAAATTTGGGAAAATGGGATATTGCCATCCATACGTTGTCTCCTCAGTTGCGTTTGCCCGATTTGGATTTGATGCAGAAAATGGACCCCCGTCAGGTTTCTATGTTGGTTGTTCTTGGTCAAGCGTTGTGTCGACGTAATCTAGGGTCGGATCATTTATATGGACGCCGTTATTTGGATAAGGCTTTGGAAGAGAAACCTAAGGATATTCAAGTTTTAATGGCTTGGACCGAGGCCTACCGTGAGGAGGATCCAAAGAGAGCAAAGGAGTGTCTTGCCAAGGCTTTTGAGGTTGATCCAACGCATCCGGATATTTTGGTTGGGCATTTGCTTGAAACCTTGGTGCAGGAAAAGTCTATCCGCTTGATCACTACTATTATGGTTCCATTCTTGAACAAGGCCACGGAGCATTGTCAAGAATTTATTCAGCTGAAAATTCATATACCAGAGGCCTATTTTACCTTGGGGCAATTGGCGTTGTTTCTAGGCAAGCCTTATAAGAGTCTCTCCGCTTTTGCTCAAGGCATACGACTCAGTCAGAACGATGAGTTTATGACGCAAGCGTTGCGGAATCTGGATCGGTTGCGAGAGGTGGGTTCTGATCTAGAGGGATGGTCGTGGATGCGATTGTTTTTATTGGTTGGTAGGCATGCCCGTTTTCCATCATGGAACTCAATGAACGCTTTGCAGGAGGAGAGGAATTTAGATGTGCAACCATTCGCCTCTAAACAAGTTTTGATTTTGGCCGGGGGGTGTTCTTCGGAGGTAGAAGATCATATGCAATCCCTGCGACCCATTTTGTTTCAGGCTTTGCGGGATTTTCACGGTATCATACTTTCTGGTGGTACACGGCAGGGCATTGCTGGTTTGGCGGGTGATTTGGGGGAAAAGTATCCGGAGAACATTCATGTGATCGGTTATTTGCCAAAAGCAGCGAAAAAAACTCCTTCCGTTACCATAGATTTTAATCCCATTCGTTATAGGGAACTATATGAAAGTAAAGGGATAAATTATTTTACTCCCTTAGAACCCCTTCAGGCTTGGGTGGATTTGCTGGCGCAAGGGGTAACACCTAATCAAGTGCGTTTGATAGGGATTAATGGTGGAGATATCGCCTTGGCCGAATATTGGATCGCTTTGGCATTAGGTTGTTCTGTGGGTGTGTTGGAGGGACAAAAGAGGGCTTCTTCTCGATTGTTGTCTGATCAAGAGTGGAAAAATGCGCAGGGCTTGTCTATTTTGCCGAATGATCCAGAGACATTACGTCAGTTTGTCTCTCTGCCAAAATAAGATATGAACATAACTGGGCTTTCTTCGTAATTTTTACATAACATACTGTTTCTGATATATTTTTCAGAAAAATTTTTCTATTTTACTGGGTAGGATTTTTTAGATGGGGATTTCCAGGAGTTGAAAGACCTCTTTTTGTAAAGGGTTACTTAATCGAGTCGGTGGCGCAGTCGGCCCATGGGCGATTCCTCCAGTCCAGTCGAAAACGATATTTTCTGTCAAAGGAGAGGGGGAAAGGTGGGAATCCTCACTGGATCATTCCATGTTAAATTTAAGCATGATCCGAATTTTGAAAGACATTAACAGAAATGATGGCTTTATGGGAGTTAGGATTTCTTCTGCTAAGGACTCAGATGGTTTGATCGCTTTTTCAAAAAAGATTAAGGCTGGACGATTGACAATAGCTCCTTTATCTCTTGTTGCACAAGCCAACCCTTATGCAGTAGATTTCGTTTCAGGTTGTCATCGAAGAATTATTCAGATCCTCCTTTCTGGCGAGTGTCATTTATATTTTCATTGACACTGTGCTGGTTCATCGTGAACCTGACAAATGGCCTTCGTGGTTAATCTACTTTTAGATCATCACAGCGCGGCATAGTCGCAACCAAACAAGAGAGTAGGCGTTCCGCCTTTTGATGAAGTATTTTGAGGTTGTGAAATCCTTCAAAACCATAACCAAAAGAGGAACGCCATGGATACATTTTTATCAAAACACGCCAAGGATGTCGTTGGAACTCTTTCAGGCTTTGATCGATTAGTGTTCCGAGGCACTCTTCGTTCGTTGGTCTATGTGGGTGGAATGAAGTCCTATCTTTACTCTGCGGGATTGTTATTAAAGGACTTTGCCGGACATGCTCTTGATATAACAAAACGCCTGAAAGATGCCTCTCTGATAGAAGCTAAGCAAGCGAACCGACCTGTCCCTCCCGAAAACCTCATCCGCCCCAAATTTGGCTCAATTTCCAGATTTTTTGGAGGTTGGGAATTGAATGTACTGGACACTACGATGAATTTTCGAGAGAATCAGTTGCGAGTTAAACATAGCCTTTCAAAGGGGTTTGACAAGATGAGTATCAATGGCTGACACCACCAACACTTCTGATTCGATCTATCATCGCCTCTTTGCTCATCCAGAGATGGTGGCGGATTTATTGAAGAATTTTTTGGACCCAACCGTAGTTGCGGAACTTGACTGATGAGGAGTTGAAAGCACTTCAATCTTTGACGGCAATATTTTTTCGATTGGAGCATCCTGTCAGCCCAGAATCGGTTTTGGATGCCAGTCGTGACTTGATGGCATGGTTTGCAAAACATCCAGACGGTCCGCCAGTGAAACGACTGTTTCGTGAATTATTGGCTACAGGTTTGGAACGATTTAAAAAATATCATCCACTACCACCCATACCAGAAGACCTTGAGGAGGTAATGATCATGTTGGCAACACATGTTGAAAAGTGGGAGAAGAATATTGAGCAAAGAAGTGAACGGAAAGGCCGACTAGATGGTGAACGGAATGAGGCAATTAAAATTCTTCTTCGCCAATTGACTCGACGTTTTGGAACCTTGTCCACCAGTCTCCAAGAGAAAGTCAATGCGGCAGACACAGAGACCTTGGAACTCTGGAGCGACTTGGTTTTGGATGCCCGTTCCCTAGAAGACGTATTTGATTCTAACAATAATATGAATTAATTTTTAACATGTTGCAAACTTTTCCGATTCCCTTTCGCCTACCAAGCAGGAGTCGGAAATTCTCCGTTGTGCATCACAATAAAAGCGGAGAATTAGTTTGACAGCGTATCACTTGGTCCACCAATAAAATTTGTCATGAAATTTTACCAAAAAAAGTCAAATATTTTTAATAGTTAGCGCAGGTAGTTTGCAAATGCACTTGGTCTAAAACAGACCCAGCGAACAGTGAAAACCGCGTTCCTATTCTCTGTTTGGCCCGTATTCTCTAATACCTGTGGACCTCGGTTATCTTGTTGAATATAAAATAATTTTACTAATTTTCGGCTTCAGGCCAATTCCGACAATGTACTTGCTTCCAGAGAGAAAAAAAAAGGTATCGAACCGTGGTCCTGTTCGGCATGTTGAAAGATTTTTTCCTTTTCAGAAGGCAACTTGCACATCTTGCCAGCCGGAACGGCCCCCCTTGGCCACCAGTCGCGGTACGTTTGCGTTTAGTGGTAAGGGTGGTATTATTGGCCTTAGTCCTGGAATTTGGCTTTGGGGATGGAATTGGCCGGGTGGCTTTTTGTTTGGGCTGAGCTGCTTGGTGGATGGAACTGAGTGGCTGGCGTAGCGGAAAAAATCAGGAAGTTTGCAGGATATCTTGAAAAAAATCGGTGACGAATTTATTATGAAACCGACCGTGAGGATGGCTAAATGGATATTTTTGAGTGATGATGAGTTTCATCACTGTGAAAAATTATTGACGGTGAAAAGCCGATGGGCTGGAGAGGGGGATTGATGTTTTTTGAAGATACTGAGGTTTCTCGATACAAATATTACCGTGAACTTGGAAAAGATTTGCATGAGCAATTGTTGCAGCACATAGGAAGGATAAAAATTCAAAAGGCTGGGAAAGAAATTGGATTAGCCCAAGGGAAGTTCATGGTATTTGAAAACACAGATCAAATGGCAGTTTTGCAAGATTATTGCATCCATACTTACAGGGTTGGAATGAAATCTATTTTTGATATTTTTATCGAAAAATCACAATCTAATCTTGGTTCTGAAGAAATGGCATTATTGAATGCGCTCAAACAATCTTTTTTCTCTGTTTTTAAGGTTAAAGGGACAGAAAAAAGTTTCTATTGCCATATGATCAATATTTTCAATCAGGCGGAGTTGACTGTCATTGATTCAGGCCTTGGTCGAACAGCCTTTCCAGGTTTAATGCTTGTTGGTCGACTTATTCAGATTCCTGGGAGTCTTTTTTACATGTCTACCGGCTCTTCGATACCAATAATGCATCAAGCCGCACTCAGAGAAATAGAACATATTATGCTCACATTTTCTTCAGCGACTAATGGGGCTGGTTTGTCCCGTACTCAGGAAGCATCTTTTGCAAAACAGGCCATTCGGATGTTGCTTAGATTCGATACTTCTCATGGAGAACATGTTGAAGTGTTGGGCTCGCCGTTAAAATGATTTGAAAAATGGAAGGTGTTTGAATTGAGATGTGGTATGCCATTGGGAAACAAGGCTTTGAGCAAAAAAAAACTGTTGAAAAGGTGAGCAGATTGGGCGCACTTAGCGGACAAGGTCAGTCCGTCATTATTAGGGAAGCTTTGAGGTTAGGCATCGAGCAATTGGAAGAAGGGAAAAATGGTCAAGGCTGAAATTATCCAAGAGCTGGCACGCCAAAAAGGCCTATCCACCAAGGATGCAGGAATGGTTGTTGATACCGTTTTGGATGGTATCGCTATCACGTTGGCACAGGGGGAACGGGTGGAGATTCGGGGGGTTGGATGTTTCGACATTAAAAAAACCAAAAACTGGTGAGAATATTTTGGTTCCAGCGAAGCAGGTTGCATTTTTCAAGGCTGGAAAAGAGTTGCGGGAGAGGGGGGGTATCAATAATCGAACTCTTGGAGATAAATAATGGAAATGTTGAAAATTTCTTCAATCTTGGTCGCTACTTTTTTTTTAGGCACTGGGTTGGCATTTGCTGAAGACCTTGTTAAACCACATACATTTACATCTGGGACAAAAATTATGTCTTCGGATGTGAATGAAAATTTTGATGCGTTGATTAATGAAATAAATATGTTGAAACAAAAAGTTGCAACTCTTGAAGGTGGAGGAACAACAACAGATTCCCCTTGTACAGCACCAGATTTATACGGGTTTTGTGATAATGGTAATGGAACGGTTACAGATGCGGCGACGGGTCTGGTTCTTTTAAAAAATGCTAATTGTTTTGGTCTGCTAAATTGGAATGCTGCTATGTCGGCAGCGGCTACTTTGGCAAGTGGAGCCTGCGGTCTGACAGATGGTTCAAAAGCTGGAGATTGGCGGTTACCGACATATCCAAGCCAAGATTTTGGTGGTTTTGACTCTGGATATAATACTCAATACGGATGGTCTTCTAGAATCGGGCAAGGTGGAGAGCTAGAAGTTCTTTGGAAGGCAAAAACAGAACCAGTGTTTTCTAGCGTTAAATCATCCAGTCGACAGGGGGACGACTATTGGTCGAGTACTACCTACGCCAGTAGAACATCGGACGCATGGTTCGTGAATCTCTACTACGGCGGCGTGAGCAACGACGTCAAGGTGGATAGCTACTATGTCTGGCCCGTAAGAGGCGGACGTTGATGCTTAAGTTCTTTGATTATTTGGATGATTTGATGCCTTTGAGGGGGGGATGCGGGAGAATTTCCCCCTCCTTTCCCCTGCGTAAGCTGGGGGGCGATTTTTTTTGAATAGCCATGCATGATAAAAAGTCAAGATTGTTTGTTGTTTTGGTATTAATATTGCTTAAATAAATTTCATCCCAAACACCCTCCCTTGTTCCCCCCAATCCAGCGGTATCCCCCCCCCCCGCAAAGTCTCCAGATTAACCATATCCACACCCCCCCCACCCAACTTTTCCATAATAGCCGGTGCCAACACATTCAACTTCAGCAACCGCGCCATGTATACGATCGACACCTTCCTTTCGACTGGGCTTTCTTTGTAATTTTTACATAACATACTGTTTCTGATATATTTTTCAGAAAAATTTTTCTATTTTACTGGGTAGGATTTTTTAGATGGGGATTTCCAGGAGTTGAAAGACCTCTTTTTGTAAAGGGTGCTAAATTTTTTAGCAACGAGGAAAAATCGTGCAGAGGTAGACCAGATTTTGTTGTAAGTGTTCCAGTTTTTCGAAGTCCTTCTTTCGATGGTTTGGAAGAAGTAACTGGATCAGCCTTGTTTTTTTTTCGCTCTTCATCCGTAAAAAGAAGCGGTGCAAGTTTTCGCCGCATTTCCCATTCCACATAATAAGCAAGCATACAAAGAAAAATATGAGCACGGACCCTGTCAGCAAGATAATGGAAAATGGGGCGGACATCTAGGTCGGTTTTAATGGTGTGAAAAGCTCGCTCTACGTTCGATAAACTTTTATAGGAACGGACTGTCTCTGCTGCGTCCATAGTTTCTTTGGGGACACTCGAACGAAGAACATAGATCCCATCCAAATCTGTTGCCTGGGAAATACGCTCTTCAATACGGGAAAAAGAAAATGAACCCTGAGCAATTTCAATTTTAAAAAATCGTTGCATGTGATGTTTTTTTAGGACAGATTCCACCTTACGCCCGATGGTACCACAATCACGAAGCCGCCCTTTTTTTATTGCTTCTTGGATTGCAAAGAGACCGGATTCGGTCAGATTCAGTAAGTCCTTTCTTTTGCGAGTCATTTCCTCAGCCAAATTTGGATTGCGACATGCCACCAATCGTTCACCTGGATAATCCGGAGATTCGATTTCGGCAAAATTTTGATCATCAAAAAGTCCCATTTGTAAAGGTCCTTCTGCCAAGCGGCGTATGCTGTCATGGCGTAATGCTGTGATCCATGAGAAACCGTTTGGCAGTAAATCCTCTTTTATGCGTGTCGTAGTTACCATCCCCCGGTCACCTACCACAATGATATTCTTTAATCCAAACTTTTCCTTGAGTTTTATAATTTGCGCCCCAAGGGTCATTGGATCCGAGGTATTGCCTTCAAAAACCTCCACAGAAACCGGGCGTCCTTCCCTGTCAGTGACGAGACCAAATTCAATTTGCATTCTGTCTCCTCTATGGTCACGACTATAACCATGATGCGCAAGGGGACATTTATGGCCTTCTAAATAAGTGGATGTTAAATCATAAAGTATCAGATCTCCGTCGGAAATATGTCGTTTAACCAAACGTTTTTCAATGGCTGGCTGCCGTTCCAAAAGCCAATCCAACGCACTGAAGAGTTCATCCTTATTCGCGTCTTCAAGGTTAAAAGTCTCCCTTATGGTATTGTTTTCCCATGATCGAAATGTGGCTAACTTAGAGGGGGTGCATTCCCAAAAAGCGGTCATGCTGCTATTCTCCTAACCAATTGAACAAGTTCTTCATTTTCGTTTTCTTTGGCCTTGCAGGAATAAGGGGTTGATTCCCATTTCCAGTCCACC
>JAMOAW010000112.1:0-5740 GCA_039908535.1 Magnetococcus sp. DMHC-6
CCATCATGCACATAGAAAGACCTCGCAATACTTGGTCTGGAGTCTGACCGGTTGACGCTACCGCCTCTTCACACAGCTCTTTTAGTTGGTCAATCTCCAAAAGTTTGAACATCGAGATTCAATAAATTGGATTTTTTTTTTTTTTTTCTGAATTCTTTTTAAAAACAATATATTTAATCGTAATGTACCAAAAAAAGACAGATTAAGATTTTTGGTAGCAGAAAAGTCACCTAACTTTCCCCCCTTTTTATAAGCCATAAAGTTATTATATTCTTGTATTTGTTTAGATCCCGTTATTTTCGTATATGTTGGGTATAACGATCATGAAGGGGGACGTACATGGAGCAATTACTTTGACTTTTGGGTTAAGGTTTGATTATGATTGATTTGGTTAATTCCTATATTGTAATTTTGAGGATATAGAATCATGAGCGTAGCAGGGATTACAGAACCGACACAATTTTTGACTTTTTATTTAGCCACTGAATTATTTGCAGTGGACATTGCTAAGGTACGGGAGGTTTTAGAATTTGCGAAGGTAACCAAGGTTCCGCGCACGCCTGAGTATATGTTGGGAGTGATTAATTTGCGTGGCAGTGTGGTTCCTGTTGTGGATATGCGGGCCAAGTTTCATTTATCTATGCAGGCGCGTACGGTAGACACCTGTATTATTATTATTGAAGTTTCGGATGAAGATGGAGAGCGGATGATCATCGGGGCGATGGCTGATTCTGTTCGTGAGGTTTTTGAGTTTTCTCCTGATCAAATAGATCCGCCACCCAAGATTGGGGTGAGTTTGCGGACCGATTTTATTCAAGGGATGGGAAAGTTTAAGGATCAATTTATCATTATTTTAGACACCGACAAAGTTTTTTCTGCCGAAGATTTGGCTGCAGACATGCTAAAAGAGTCCAAACAGTTTGACAGATGAAAACGACACACACAAAACACTGGGGAGTTTTTTTTCCGGTGTTTTGTGTGTGTCGTTTCTTCATCTTTATCGTTCATTCATCCTGCTGATCCTGTTTCGTAGCATTTTAATAGATCCTTGTTATGCATTTAATGTGTTGATTATAGTCGAAAAATAAAAAAAATGGTTTGATATTAAAAAAAAGTGAATCAACACCTTGACGTTTTAGTTATTTATAGGTAAAAAGGTGAAGTTTTGTTTGGGCCTATAGCTCAGTTGGTTAGAGCGCACGCCTGATAAGCGTGAGGTCAGTGGTTCAAGTCCACTTAGGCCCACCATCCCCGAACAGTCGGATATATACCTCAGACGGCAAATCTTTTTTATGGATGGTAGTTTCTAGAATAAAAAATTAGGGGGTGTAGCTCAGTTGGGAGAGCGCCTGCTTTGCAAGCAGGAGGTCAACGGTTCGATCCCGTTCATCTCCACCAATAAAATTTGTCATGAAATTGTCCCAAAAAAAGCCGCCTACCAAGGTGGCTTTTTTTTGTCCAAAAAAGTCTAATATATTCAATAGTTAGCTCAGGTAGTTTGCAAATGCACTTGGTCTAAAACAGACCCCGCGAACAGTGATTATCTAGTTGAATGTAAAAGAATTTTGCTGTTTTTCGGCTTCAGGCCAATTCCGACAATGTACTTGCTTCCAGAGAGAGAAAAAAAGGTATCGAACCGTGGTCCTGTTCGGCATGTTGAAAGGTTTTTTCCTTTGCAGAAGGCAACTTGCATGTCTTGCTAACCGGAATGGCCCCCCTTGGACACCTGTCGCGTCAGGTTTGCGTTTTTTGGTGTGGGTGGTATCATTGGTCGTGGTCCTGGAATTTGGCTTGGGGACGGAATTGGCTGGGTGGCTTTTTTGTTTGGACTGAGCGGTTTGGCGGATGGAGCTGAATGGTGGCGCAGCGGAAGAAATCAGGAAGCTTGCAGGATATCTTGAAAAAAATCGGGGACACATTCATTATGAAACCGACTGTGAGGATTATCCAGTGGTAACGAATTCGCCATTATCAGGAAGCCTTGAGGTTAGGCATTGAGCAATTGGAAGAGAGAAAAATGGTCAAGGCTGAAGTAATCCAAGAATTGGCACTCCAAAAAGGCCTATCCATCAAAGACGCTGGAACGGTTGTTGATACCGTTCTGAAAGGAATCGCCGCTTCCTTGGCAAAGGGAGAGCTGGTGGAGATTCGGGGGTTTGGATGTTTTGACATTAGAAAACGGGATGCCTGGACTGGTCGTAACCCAAAAACTGGTGAGCTTGTTCAGGTTCCGGCGAAGCGGACTGCTTTTTTTAAGGCTGGGAAAGAGTTGCGGGAGCGGGTGGATAGTAGGTACCCCATGGAGCAGAGACTCAAGCACCTTTATTGGGAAGAGAGAAGCATTAATTTTTACAGAGAGCATGATGGCGGAATCGGTAACGGGGTTTGTTTATTGGTAGCCATTCCCGATTCCCGATGTGGAAACCACCAACTGGAGAGCCGTGTGCGGGAGAACCGCATGCACGGTTCGAAGGGCTGGGAGGTAACACTTCCCGTTCCCTATTTCGCACTCCTAAAAAATGATATTTTTGTGATTAGCTCTACTGTTACTGTTTTTCCGATTGTCACTGTTTTCGCGATTACAAATTTTTGTAGGGACTCTTTAAATGGCTAAATATTATAAAGAAATTAGACATGACGGTCTACAAATTTCTCGAACTATTCGCGGCACTGATTATTTCATTGTTATGCAAAAAGTCAGAGATCAACAATACAAATGGGAAATGCAATGGGAAAAAAAAATGATATCTGAAGCTAATCGCTATGAGCGAGAGATGATTAAAAATTCAAAAGAGGAAAACAAAAAATTGGCAGAGAAGCAAACAATTATAGCCCAAAAAAATCTTGAAAATATCGAAAATATTTTGATTAATTCTTTGAAAATTAATTTCACTATAAACTGGAACACCTTGAAAGATAAAACATCTTTTCCAGAAAAACCACCGACCGACC
The DNA here is from genome assembly GCA_039908535.1 of Magnetococcus sp. DMHC-6. Classification (GTDB taxonomy): domain Bacteria; phylum Pseudomonadota; class Magnetococcia; order Magnetococcales; family JADFZT01; genus JAMOAW01. Next base: position 2,953 of record JAMOAW010000112.1, read on the forward strand.
CTGATAATTTTTTAAAAACAAAACCGGAACGATATGTCGAAATATTCCTGCCAGATAGACCAAATTTTATAGAAAAAATTTTCCCGATTCTTTATAAAATAAGGGTAAATAAAAATAAAAAAAATTTTCAAAAAAAAGTCATTGAAAATGAAAAAATTTTTCAGAAAAATATAAAAATATGGGAAGAGGAAAGAGAATGGTGCAGTAGGAAGGATTTTTTCATAAAACAACAACAAGATAACAATAAGTTAATAGATAATAAAAAGGCAGATTATGAAGCTAAAAATCCAAATGCCATTTTTGATTATTTTGAAATGGTTTTATCAAGTTATCAATATTTAGAATTATTTCAAAAGGATTTTGAATTGGAATACAGGGCGGATAGTAAAATTATGATTATTGAATATTCGTTACCCACAATCGAATCTCTTCCTACGCTAAAAAATGTTACATATATTTCGACAACAGATAAATTTAAAAATACATATCTAACCGAATCTCAACAAAAAAATCGTTATGACAAACTGTTGTATGAAATTTGTTTAATAACAATCTATAAAATTTTTCAATCTGATTTAAATAATAATGTAGACGCAGTTTCTTTTAACGGTTGGGTGAAAAGTATTGACAAAAGTACCGGACAAGATATAACGATTTGCATTCTTTCCTTGCAAACATCAAAAATAGAATTTAATGAAATAAATTTAGCTCAAGTTGATCCAAAAGCATGTTTTAGAAAATTAAAAGGGGTTGGAAGTAGTCAACTTCACAGTTTGTCTGCCATTCAACCCATTCTTCAAATCGAACGAGAAGATCAACGCTTTGTAGATCAAGAAAAAATTGTCGCTGACATTGACGAATCAGTCAACCTTGCTTCCATGGATTGGGAAGATTTTGAACATTTAGTACGAGAAATTTTTGAACAAGAGTTTAGCATCAATGGTGGTGAGGTGAAAATTACTAGAGCAAGTCGGGATGGTGGAGTTGATGCCATCGCATTTGATCCAGATCCTATTCGAGGTGGAAAAATCGTCATTCAGGCCAAAAGATACACTAACGTTGTTGGTGTTTCTGCTGTGCGCGATTTATATGGAACAGTTCTTAACGAAGGTGCAACAAAGGGTATATTAGTTACCACATCAAATTATGGTCCAGATTCTTATGAATTTGCTAAAGGCAAACCTCTAACTTTACTTTCTGGTTCTAATCTCCTTCATTTACTTCAAAAACACGGACATAGAGCAAAAATTGATATTAATGAAGCAAAGAAAAAAAATATTTAAAGATAAAGGGTGTCCATACCGAAAACCTCATCCGTCTCATTCACGGATATGTTTCCAGCATTTTTGGAGATGGAAAATTGAATTATTAGAAATTCTGAAAGAGAATCCAGTGACACTCCCAGCTGGTTTTAGGGTGCTAAAAAAGTATCACCCCACCTCCCCAATCCCCCATAATTCCCTCTGCTCACTCCAAAGCATCGGAAACGATTTGCGCAGTTCCTTCCAATTCATGCTGTCCGGTTGTTGTCCATTTAAAATGAGTTCAATGATATCCGGTGCCAAAAGCGTCAATCGCAGAATTTTGGCCATGTAGGATGCGTCGATTTTTTTGTACTCTGCAAGTTCTCGGACGGATGCAAATTTATTTTCTTCCAGAAGTTTCAACCATTGATGCGCTCGGACGACCAGTTTGGCCAGACTCTCTTCCCGGGGCTGAACCAGGGTCATCCTCCCTTCTGGCGCGATGATCAATGTGCGGCCACCGCGTTTGCGCATCTGCAAGGGGATGCTGACGATGATGGTGTTGCCGTCTTTGCTCAATTCCGCTTTCATGCTGCTTTCTCCTTTCCGTTCCAAAAACCGTTCAGTTCTCGAACCAACGTGTTCAGCCCGGTGGCGCGTAAATGCACCGCCACACCACTTCTTTCCACATCCACTTTGTCGATGAGGAGTTGCACAAGCCGTTGCTGTTCGACCGGAAATAACTCTTCCCAGACAGGCTCCAACCGTCGCAGTGCCTCAACCACATCGCGTTCGTTGATTCCTTCCTCTGACTGCCAAGTCTTGACGATCATTTCCGGCGTACTCAACATGGTGCGCATCTGTCCGATGACTACTGATTCAATCTCTCCGGCGGCCACGGTGCGCAGGGGGCATGTTTCGCGTCCGAGCTTATCGGCCCCATTGCAGACGTAATAGCGATAGAGTCGCCCTATTTTGCGGCTAAAGGTGGGGCGCATAGCACGGTTGCAGTGGTGGCAGCGGATGATTCCTTTCAGCAAGGCGGGGGTTTGCACCTGGACCCGCTCTGGATTATAATTGTTGTTATCCGCCATGATGGCATGGACTTGATTCCACAACTCTCGGTCGATGATCGCCGTGTGCTCGCCTGCATACACTTCCCCCCGGTGAGCGACCTCGCCGATGAAATATTGGTTTTTGAGCAAGCGGTAGACGGACGGCCTGTCTATCCGATTGCCGTTTTTGCTGACGATGCCTTTTGCGGCCAGTTCTTTGACGATTTGAGTGGCGGACTTGCTTTCTGCAAACCGTTGAAATATCCAGAGTATCGTTTCCGCTTCTGCCGGGTTGATCACCAGCTTGCGTTCTTTCACGTCGTAGCCAAGGGGTGGATGACCGCCCATCCACATGCCTTTGCGTTTTGAGGCGGCAAACTTGTCTCTGATACGCTCGGCGGCGATTTCGCGTTCGAACTGCGCGAAGGACAAAAGCATGTTCAGGGTAAGCCGTCCCATGGAAGTGGTGGTGTTCACGGGTTGCGTGAC
>JAMOAW010000063.1:0-41805 GCA_039908535.1 Magnetococcus sp. DMHC-6
GGTCTGGGGGATTGCCCCCAGGGTTTTGTTTTTGACTTTGCTTTTGAATTCGGTTTTGCTTTCTTCAAATAGCAGGGGGGTTGGGGGATGCAATCCCCCAAGGTCTTGTTTTTGATTTTGATTTTTTTTATCTGAACGGTTACTCTCCTTTATGTTCAATAGTATGATATTGTCCAGAACGAGCCACTCCCAAACAGACCACCGCCACTCGTGTGGCCCCAGCCTTTTTAAGGGTTTTAACCGCCGACGCCATCGTTGCCCCCGTCGTCGTCACATCATCCACCAACAAAATGGCCCGTCCGCAAACAATATCACGATCGGCCCAAAAGGCTCCAGCTACATTATTATGCCGATGAACCAACGTCAACTGCGTCTGCGGTTTTGTCCATTTGGTCCGTTTTAACCCATTCGTGACCAAAGGGAGATGAAGACGACGCGCAAATTCAGCCGCCAACAACGCCGATTGGTTAAAACGCCGCTTGAGCAAACGTGTCACATGCAACGGCATAGGAATCACCATCTCTGACGATTCCCAAAGCAAATCCACGGCCAAATTGCGCCAGCCCAAACGGACCAACAACGCCGCCCATTCGGTGTGATCAGAAAACTTCAAACCAATGATCAATTTACGAATGGACCCTTCATAAAAATAGGCCCCATAAAAGGCATCTGGGCTGTAAGGATTGCCCAGGCACCGACCACAAACAAAGAGACGTTCTGACGTCTCTTGCCCACAACGAACACAATTTCGCACCGGTCGCAAGGGCAATTGATCCAAACATTCGGCACAAAGCCATCCTGATCGAAAAATCGATCGGAGACAGAGAGGGCACTGAGGCGGAAACAAAAGGTTGACCCCAAAAAGAACACTTTTTTCCAGCCATCCTGAATAAAAAAGGGCCTCAAAAGAAAACCACCTTCCCATTACAGCCATTCCCTGCTAAACATCCATGATCCCTAAACAGTTAAAAAGTGACATCCCATGACGATAAAAACGCTCGATTCTTTTGCCAAGACTGCTACATTAGATCAAAAACGTCTACGACGCGCCTTTGCCAAACAAAATCCGTTTGCCAACAACAAGGGGGATTTTCTACCCGCCATTGCCGAAGAGTTGCTCTCCCGTTTAGAGATCATCCGTTTTTCCCCACAACGCATTTTAAATTTGGGGCAACGCGATGGACGTATCGGGGAAGGTTTGCGCAGCCTATTTCCCCAGGCCCAACAATTTTCAATGTGTATCGCCCCTCCCCCATATGCCCATTCTCCTCAGCTAAGCAGGTGCCGACCGCTCTGTGGGGATCTGTCCCGTCTGCCTTATGCCAACCAGTCGTTTGATTGCATCATTTCCAATTTGGCTCTACATTGGAGTCCGCGCCTAACCACTTCTTTAAAAGAGATACGCAGAGTATTGCGCCCAGATGGTCTGCTGCTTTTTTCGATCATGGGATTCGACACCCTGCAAGAACTAAAAATCTGCCAAACCCATCTGGATGAGATCCACTATGGAAAAATTTGGCCACGTCTATTGACCTATCCAACCATGCATCAATTGGGCGATACCATGGCCAACTCTGGATTGATCCAAGGGGTTGCGGATCGGGAGTGTTTTAAAATTTATCTAAACGATCCATTCGAATTACTCACCCAGCTTAAAAAGATGGGCACAGGCAACCATCATCTTGATCGCCCCCCCGGATTGACAGGCAAAGGATACCTTAAAGAGTTGGTCCATCTCTATCGACAGCGGTTTACCCAACAGAATGGCCAAATTCCGGTGACGTTAGAAATTTTATTTGGTCATGCCTGGAGCAAACCAACTCCTTGAGTCACCTTTTTACCCCTTCCAAAAGGAGACCCAACGACTCGGTTTGATTGCGCAGGTAGGTTTGAACCATTGATCTATGGGTTCCTCCGGTGGAGGAATTCGGGAGAAGATCCACCAAGGCAAAATCACGCCACTCCCCCCTCCTCCCCCACCGCCACACCCGCAACCGGCCCGGCGTGGATGAAAGACCTTAATCAACCAGGGATCCTCACGACTCTGCACATAAACCATGGTGGACCACACCCCTTGCTCTTCTCGTAATATTTCGGCGATCAATTTTTCAAACAGATGCCATGCGATGGAACCAGAAACGCTTTCTTGGGTATGGGTAACTTTGGGGTCCAATAAAAACCAACCATCCAATTCCGCTATTTTATGCCCCAATTGCTTGGCATCTTCCAAACGCACCATGCCCTCAAACGACCCCCCCCACCTCTCCAGAAAAGGCATCTGAATTTTTTGCATCTCCACCTCCATGTTCAATTGATCTTCATCAAATTCATTTGTATCAAGCCCCCCCAAAAAACTCATTTAACTTCAGTATATCGCGATTTTTTTTCCAAGAAAAGCGCTCATTATTTTCCAACTGTGGTTATTGTGTTCTTTTCCTTCTGAAAGACTTGAAAATTTGCTCGTTGAAGAGTATTATATTCGATTCAATGGCGTATTCACTCTCCTAAGATAAACGGATCCAGCCGGCCATTAACTATGAGTATCACACCACCGCGCATTCGCGAAATTCCTTATAATTATACCTCTTTTTCAGATCGAGAGATTGTCATCCGTTTTTTAGGAGCCCAAAGCTGGGAGATCCTAGAACAACTACGAGCGTTACGTCGTACTGGTCGTTCAGCTCGAATGCTTTATGAAATTTTAGGCGATCTATGGATGATCGACCGCAATCCATTTTTACAAGAGGAGCTACAAGAAAGCCCCAAACGATTAAACGCCTTGCTCACCACCATGACACAAAGGTTAGAACAGATTATTCAAAGATCAGAAAATGTGGCCATGGTGTTACAACTGGTGGAACAAACGAAACTTGCGGTGCAAAAATTTGCCGACAAATTTGCCCAAGAAAAAATATTACGCCACCGAACCCAGCGCATTCTAGGCCGCATCACCCGTCCAGAAAATATCGATTTTAGTGGTATCGCTCGGGTCTCCCAGGTTACCGATGCCACAGACTGGCGGGTTGCCATCCCTTTTGTTGTGCTCACCCCAGACAGCGCGGCAGAAATCGCTCCCCTGGTTCAGGCTTGTGGCTCCTTAGGTTTGACCATTATTCCACGGGGTGGCGGAACAGGATATACCGGCTCTGGAGTGCCTCTCTATCCCGATACGGTGATCATCAACACCGAACGCTTAGACACCCTGCATCCCATTAAATACCAAACCATTCCCGGTCACACCGAACCCATTGCCACCATAGAAGTCGAAGCGGGTGTCATCACCCGCCAAGTAAGCGATATAGCGGACAAATCGGGATTGATCTTTGCCGTAGATCCCACCTCGCAAAACGCCTCCACCATCGGCGGCAACATTGCTATGAACGCCGGTGGCAAAAAGGCCGTGATGTGGGGCACAACCTTGGATAATTTACTCTCCTGGCGCATGGTCACCCCAGAGGGCAACTGCCTGGAGGTGCGCCGTCTGAATCACCACCTTGGGCGGATTCATGATTTAAAAGAGGTCTGGTTTGAGGTGGACTATTTTCAAGCCGATGACATCACGCCCACGGGCACGCCAGAAACCATCTGCATTCCCACCGATCACATTCGCAAACCGGGTTTGGGCAAAGATGTCACCAATAAATTTTTGCACGGCTTGCCGGGGGTACAAAAAGAGGGGTGTGATGGTTTAATCACCCGCGCTGTTTTCATATTGCACAAAAAATCGCGTTTTACCCACACCGTTTGTTTGGAATTTTATGGATACGATCTCGGCCAAGCCGTCCCGGCCATTGTCGAGGCCAAGCAATACCTGGATCAACACCCCAAGGTGGGTTGTGCTGGATTGGAACACCTGGATGAACGTTATATTCGCGCCATTGGTTACAATGCCAAAGCCTCCAGAGGCGAACGCCCACGCATGGTGTTGCTGATCGACATCATCGGCGAAGAACTCTCTTTGGTTGAGGAGGCGACCCAACAAGTGGTGGCCTTTGCCCAGGCCCGCAACGGCGAAGGATTCATCGCCACCACCCCCAAAGGCCGAGAACGCTATTGGGCCGACCGCGCCCGCACAGCGGCCATCGCCGCCCATACCAACGCCTTTAAAATCAACGAAGATATCGTTATTCCCCTGGAACGTCTAGCCGACTACAACGAAGGCATTGAACGGCTCAATATTGAGCAATCCATTCAAAACAAACTGCAAATTTTACAAGCGGTCCGCACCTTTTTAGATGGCGAAGCCTTTGCTCTGCGCCTGCCAGCCGATTTTCCAAGCAGCCAGGAAGGGTTGAATATCATCACCGGCAAACGCACCGCCGCCTTGACATCTTTAAATATCACCGAAAAAAAGTGGCAATATATTCTTCACCATTTAGACACCCCAGCCAAGGAGTTGGAGCTATTGGACCCTGAAGTGGCACCCATGCTGCGACCTGGGGATACCCTTTTGCGTCTTTTATTGCGCCATGATCTTCTTATTTCCTACCGTCGGGATGTGGAACGCCCGCTGAAAAATCTATTTGGTGGCGATCTTTGGTTAGAGGTACGCAACACCTTAGATGAAATTCATACCCGCCTACGCTCCAGTCGTCTTTTTGTGGCCCTGCATATGCATGCCGGGGATGGCAACGTGCATACCAATATTCCGGTCAACTCCAACGACTATCCCATGCTGCGCGAGGCCGAACGGATGGTGGATCGGATTATGGCTCTGGCTTTACAACTGGGGGGGGCGGTATCGGGAGAACATGGCATCGGCTTGACCAAATTTGCCCATTTAGATCCAGAAAAAATCAAAGATTTCGCCCAATACAAACAAAAGGTTGATCCCGAAGGGCGATTTAATCGAGGTAAATTATTGCCAGGGGCCAACCTAGAGAAGGCCTACACCCCTTCTCTGCGTTTGGTACAACAAGAAGCCTTGATTTTGCGTGAGAGTGCCTTGGGTGATCTCAACGATAAAGTTCGCAACTGCCTGCGTTGTGGCAAATGCAAAGCGGTTTGCTCGACCCACGTACCGCGTTCAGGTTTGTTATATTCGCCCCGCAATAAAATATTGGCTGTCGGGTTGATTATCGAGGCGTTTCTCTACGAAGAGCAGACCAGGAGGGGATTATCGATCCGGCACTTTGACGAGATGAACGATTTGGCCGATCACTGTACGGTGTGCCACAAATGCGTGGTGCCATGTCCTGTAAACATTGATTTTGGCGAAGTCACCATTGGGATGCGGGAAATTTTAAAGACTCGCAACCGCAAATGGTACTCTCCTGGCAGTCGTATGGCTTTGTTTTTTTTAACCCTTAGCAAACCGCGCTCTATTCGCTGGATGCGTCAAAGTTTTATTCAATTAGGATATGCCGGGCAACGCTTGGCCTATCAGGTTTGCAAAGGCACACCCTTTTTGGCACGGGGCATGGCCCCTTGTTCTACCAACGGTCGCCCCAACATCATCAACCAATTGCGACACCTTTTACTAAAACCCCTGCCCACTCATCTCCCCACCCAGACCGCCCGCGCCAGTTTAGATATTGAGGAGAGCGACTCTATTCCGATTCTCAAAGGGGCCAGAAACGCCAATGGTGCTGAGCCTACTGAAAACGTTTTTTATTTTCCTGGCTGTGGGTGTGAGCGATTGTTTAGCGATATCTCTTTGGCCACGTTGGCACTTTTACACCATTTAGGGGTGACTACCATTTTGCCGCCGGGCTATCTTTGTTGTGGTTTTCCGCAAGCCTCCTCTGGGGATGCTCTCTTAGGCCGTCACCTCTCCACCAGAAACCGAGTTTTATTGCATCGTGTGGCCAACACATTGAATTATCTAGATATAAAGACAGTTTTAATCTCTTGTGGCACCTGTTTAAATCAACTTGAAACGTATCATTTTGAACATATTTTTCCAGGCTCGCGTCTGATGGATATCCATGAATTTTTATTTGAAAAAAATCTCACCATTCCCCATCGCCAAGCCACCCCCTTTATTTTTCACGACCCCTGCCACACCCCCAACAAACTCCATCCTCCCCTACACATAGCGCAAACGCTGCTTAACAGTCCCGGCACGCTGACCAACCGTTGTTGTGCCGAAGCCGGCACCTTTGCCGTTGGCCGCCCCGACATTGCCACTCAAGTTCGCAACCGCAAACAAGCGGACCTCACCACCCACCTTTCCCCGACCCGTCCCATGGACCCTCCCACCAAACTGATCACCACCTGCCCCTCCTGCTTCCAAGGCCTCTCCCGCCTCCGCGACGATTTCCCCATTCAACCCCAATTTTTGGTTCAAGAGCTGGCTATACATATTTTGGGGACAAACTGGAAGGAGACATTTTTGCAAGAGATGAAAAATAACATTGAGAAGGTGCTGCTTTAGAGGAGGAGAGACCTCTCCCTATCGAAGAGCTCATCCGCCCTAAATTTGTTGCAAATTGGTATGAAGAGCCATTATTTTCAGTTTAAAAATGTTTAAACTGCAAGGATTGTCGAAATTTCGTTTTGTCACTCCATTCCCCCCCTGCAGCCATCCCCTCAGGTAGGCAAAAATCGGAAACACTCCTTCTCTGTCATAAGATCAGTAAAGAGCTTATTGATCGCGTCAAGCAATTAATACAAATTTGTTAATTTTTATAATTAAAAAAAATAAAACAATATCTGGATGAAATGGAGTTTTCATAGGGAGTTCCTCATTGCTTTTGGATATTTTATTGATTAAAATAATTCATTTAAAAATTAAAAAATACCTACGGCCTTGGTCATTTTTAGATAAAAAAACAACGAAATAAAAAACATGAGCCATCATTTTTATATTGGAACAAATTATGCATAAAATAAATTGGTATGCGCTACCCACAAAACGAACCGCTTGGCGTTCAATTTCGTCATTAACGGGGTCTATAACATCAAAAATGTTATATATTATTATTTTTATGCAAAAAATACCTCTTATTTAACATTTTTTATTCCAACTATTAGGCTCGATTTTTCTACAGATTCCTTGGGGGCACTCTTGATCAGTAGCCTAGATTTTATTTATAAATCATACCGGTTTTACTGGAACCCTATGACCGGTTGGATGAGGCAAATGATCCTCCTCTCTCTTGGGTTTCTTGCGCCTACTTTTCTTTTCACCGCTTGTACCATACCACCTCCCGGTCCACTCTCCTCTGACCACATCCAGGCCCCCAGTGCAAAGATTGGCGAGCAAGAGATCCCAGAATTTGTCACTGCATCGACTATCTTGCCAACCCCCTCCGCCCAAGGCCAAGAAGAATTGTATACCGTGGTGCTCAACAATGTCCCAATTCGGGAGGTTTTGTTTGCCTTGGCCAAAGAGTCTAAAATAAATGTAAGCATTCATCCGGGTATTCAAGGCCAAGTAACCGTCAATGCCATTGATCAAACCTTACCGCAAATTTTGGATCAAATAGCCGAAAATTTAAATATGACCTATCATTTTAAGGGAAATAATCTAATCATCTCCCAAGATACCCCTTACTGGCACGTTTACAATTTGGATTATTTAAATATTGAGCGAACTGCCGACAGCTCAATGGGCATCTCTGGAAATGTTGGCTCAACAACGACATCTGGAGGCAACTCATCCATCAATGTTTCAAATAAAATGTTCAAAACCTTTTGGCAGCCACTGATTGAAGGAATCGAAAACATCGTCAAACTGGACGAAGATCAACAAAAATTAATGGCGGAAAAAAATGCCGAAGCAGAGGCAGAGGCGGAAACTGAGAGTCAAATAAATTCTGAATTCGACGGTCAGAAAAAAGGGGTAAGCAAACCCACTACAAAAAAAACGACTACAAAATCTACAACCTCCAGCAATTCTCCAGTCGTCCCCCATATCGCCAGTGGGGTCATCAACGTTTTTGCCACCAAGCATCAACATCAACAAGTACAAACCTTTTTAGATCAAATCTCCTTAACAACCCATCGCCAAGTGTTGATCGAAGCAACCATCATGGAGGTCTCTCTCACTCAGGATCATCAACAAGGGGTCGATTGGAGTCGAATAACCAACGTTGGCAATGAGTTAAGTATGGCCTTCTCCGGATCTGGGAGCACCTCTCTTACCCAATCTACCATGGGAAGTGTTTTGGGGATAACTCCTTTGGGAGGGAAAAACCCTATGTTCACCATGACCCATGAATTTTCAAATGATTCGGGAAACTCTGTCACCGCGACAATCAAGGCGTTAGAGGAGTTTGGCAATGTGACCGTTCTTTCCAGCCCCAAGGTCATGACGATGAACAATCAGCAAGCTCTGTTAAAAGTAGTTGAAGAACTTGTTTATTTTGACATAAAAATCACAGATGCCATAATAAACCAAGAAACAGGAAATATTACAACACCATCAAAAAAGACAGCTACTCCCACAACAGTGTCCGAAGGCATGATCTTAGGAGTCATTCCGCAAATCAGCGAAAATAACACGGTCATCCTGAACATTCGCCCCTCCATCTCCAGTGTCGTAAGCTGGGTGGACGACCCGATTAATGCTGGCAATAAAATACCGCAGATGGCCGTGCGTGAGATGGAGTCAGTCTTGCGGGTGCCAACCGGTCATACGGCTATTTTGGGAGGACTTATGACGGATAAAATCAACAAAAACAGCAAAGGTGTCCCACTATTGTCTGACGCACCTTTGATATCAGATCTATTTAAATATAAACAACAAGAGGTCGAGAAGACCGAATTGGTGATTTTGCTCCGACCCACCGTGATTACCTCCGAAAATATAGCCCAATCGGTTCATCATATTGATTCCATCGTTTCCGAAAGAAACAAACCTTGACTCGCAACGATGGGATATCAAACCTATGGCCCATCTAGCCATTTGCCCTAAATGTGGACTGGGACATCGAGAAATCCCTGATGAATATCTTGGAAAAACGATGGCGTGTCCCCGTTGTGACAAACATTTTATCATTGAATCCTTTGCCTTGGGTTCCAATTTTCATAGCCCGATCACTCCGCACGACTCCACGCCAACCGCAGGGGACAGGGTGCCAGTGGATTGGACGGAAGGTGATCTTATCCTGGGCATATACAAAGTGACTGGCCTTCTAGGGGTGGGAGGAATGGGCAAGGTCTACAAGGTTCACCATCTTGGTTGGAACATGGATTTGGCCGTCAAGAGTCCTAAACCAGAAATTTTGACTGTCCCAGGCGCGGTGGATAGTTTTATGATGGAAGCGGAAAACTGGGTCAACCTGGGGCTGCATCCCAATACCTGCAGTTGCTACTATGTGCGTGAACTGGGTGGCATTCCCAGACTTTTTGCTGAATTTGTCACCGGTGGTGATTTGGACTCCTGGATCAAAGGCGATCGAAAAAAATCTATTGCTCCTAAACTTTACGAGGGAGAGGAAAAAATAGTTTTAGGGCGCATGTTGGATATTGCTGTACAATTTGCCTGGGGTTTGCATTTTGCCCATACACAAGGAATGATCCACCAAGACATCAAACCAGCCAATGTCATGTTGACACCTGAAGGAAATGCCAAAGTAACCGACTTTGGCTTGGCCCGGATGCGTCACTCTGAGCAACCTGGAACGACGACAAATGAGTTGGTGGAGTCAGCAGGTATGTCCCCCCGTTGGTGTTCCCCAGAACAGTCGCAACAACACTCTCTTTCCAATGCCACCGATATTTGGTCTTGGGCCTTATCTGTTTTGAGCATGTTTGTTGGGGCTGAGGGCAAATGGCAAAAGGGAACCATGGCCCCAACAATCATGGAGGGATTCCGCTCCATGGGATTACGGGCCAGAGATACACGCATTCCTCCTATGCCAGAAAAATTGGCCGACATTTTAACCGCCTCATTTCAGATTGATCCCAAGGCGCGCCCCTCTCATTTAGGGGATTTAGCCGATGATTTGGCCAACCTATATGAAAAAATTTTAGAACAACCTTTTCCCCGTCCTGTACCTAAATTGGGCCGCGCTCAAGCAGAAAGCCTTAACAATCGAGCGGTTTCGCTGCTAGATTTGGGACGTGAAGAGGAGGCGGGAAAACTTTGGGATCAAGCCTTGACTCTCCATCCCAACCACCCAGATAGCACCTATAATTCTGGTCTCAATAAATGGCGTCAAGTTAAAATACCAGACGATCTGCCGCTTACAAAAAATATGGAAGAGGTCCGACTCTCCCAAAGCAACAATTGGCGGCCCTATTATTTACTTGGATTGATCCACCTGGAACGAGGCGATTGCTGGGCGGTACAGGAGGTATTATCCAAGCTCCCTCCAGCTCAAAAACAACAAGAGGATATCCGCCAGCTCAAAGCAGCGGCCCTGCACTATTTTGACCAATCACGACGATTGTTGGGAGTTTTTAGTGGCCATAAGGGCAGCGTCCGCTCGGTACGATTTACAGAAGATGGCCGTTTGGCCGTTTCGGGTGGCGATGATGGGGATGTCCGGGTTTGGGATCTGGTCAATCGCCGCTGTCTGCATGTGTTAACGGCACTAAAAACCAAAATTACGGCGGTGGCCGTTAATCGTCAAGGCAGCATAGCGGTCTGCGCAGGAGAGGATCAACTCATTCGGGTTTGGAATATCATCACTGGAAAAATGTTGCGTATTCTACAGGGCCATGTAAAAACAATTGAGTCGCTTTTTTTTAGCCACGATGGCCAACACATTCTTTCTGGTGGTAGCGACAATTTGATGATGTTATGGGATTTGGCCTCTGGAAGAGAGCTGATGACCTTTCAGGGAGTTGCCGGTCCAATCAATGCCGTGGCGTTGAATCGGAATGGTCAATTGGCTCTCTCTGGAAGTGGTTCTTCTTCATCTAGCGATCATGCTCTACAACTATGGGATGTTACCAGTGGGAAGTGTCTTTACACCATCGGCCATAGAACAGCGATCAAGGCGGTGGCTTTCAACGAAATTAAAGAAGAAATTGTATCGGCTGGATTAAATGGGGTTATTCGTATTATGGAGCTCTCCAGTGGTGAACTTTTACAACGATTGACTGGACATACCGCTCCCATCAATGACATTGGAGTAACGGCCAATGGTCGTTACCTGATCTCCGCCAGTGGCGCACCCTTTACAGATGACAATACTTTAAAATTATGGGAGTTGAAAACTGGACGTTGTTTGCGAACCTTTGCCAAACCTGATTCAGGGCCCATATTCTCCGTCGCTTTTACCCCTGATGGCCGCTTTGCACTGGCGGCAACTGGCAAAGGAGATGTGGAATGGTGGTTGATCAATACAGAAAAATATGTATGGCAGGCCCCGATGGTTCTCTCCCGGGTCCAGGCCAGTGAGGTGGTTTTTACCGCTTTATCGGCCTACGAAGAGTCCCTTGGCAAGGCTGAAAAGGTCTTAAAAATGGGTTCTCCATGGGAGGCTCTCAGTTTTGTAAAAATGGCGCGTTCTCAATCGGGCTTCAGTCGTGGGGAAGAGGCTCTTAAACTTTTATCCCAACTTTACCAACTGTTACCTAAAGAAAAATTTCAGGGAGGTTGGGAGGTTAACTCTTTACAATTAGAGCCCGATGGGGGCACCGCACCAGTCACTTGCGTTGCCCACGACAACCATACACAACATATTTTAACAGGAAATCAAAACGGTATATTGGCCATCTGGGATGGTCAAACTGAAACACCAACCCGCTCTTTCAAGGGACATCAGGGAACAGTAGAATCGATTACAATTTCTGGCGATGGACGTTCTTTTCTCTCAGGAGGCAGCGATAGCCTATTGCAATTATGGGATATGAAAACCGGGCAGCTGCGCCACGCCTTTTCTGGGCATACCCAAAAAATTCGCGCAACAGCAATCTCCTGGAGCGGTCATCTCATTCTCTCCTCTGGAGCCGATGAAACCATACGCTTGTGGAATCCCAACGATGGTTCTTGCCAACGTATTTACAAGGGACATCAAGGGCAAGTGCTGGCTTTGGCCATGGGATTGACCCAAAATCGTTTTTTATCGGCTGGCGAAGATGGCACCATTCGTTTGTGGTATTTAAACAGCCCAAAATCCAAACAACTCTTTACAAACCATAAAGGGCAAGTTTTTTCTCTGGATATCAGTCTGGATGGCCGTTTTTTCTTGTCAGGCAGCTCAGATCGGACGGTCATCCTCTGGGAACTTAAAAGTGGAAAGCCTCTTAAAGTAATGGAGGGGCATACCGACTTTGTCCGTTCAGTGCGTTTCTGTACCAATGGCTGGTTTGCCGCTTCTGGAAGTAACGATCAAACCATTAAACTATGGGACCTCTCTTCTGGAAAATGTTTACGTACCTTCACTGGTCATAGGGGAAATGTGAATGCGGTTACCTTTTCTCCCGATGGCAGCCGAATTTTTTCTGCTGGAAGTGACCAATTGACCAAAATTTGGTTTTTGGATTGGGAGTTGGGGAGACAGCCTCTGACAGAATGGAATCCTGAAGCAAACCATTTACTCAAAGCCTTTTCCGTTTGCCAGGAGTGGGAAAATCGGCCAAATGGGTATAGTATGATGGATTTATTTAACACATTGTTTCCATTTGGAAAAAAAAATTCTCAAAGTTCAGAAAATTTAAATACCATGATGTTTATCTTGCGTCTGTCCGGTTTTGGCTATTTAAAACCCGAAAAAGTGGGGCATCAAATGAAAAATAAGGAGAAATGGCTATGAGTTTGTTGCTTGAAGCACTCATGAAAGCCGAAAGTCACAAACAGAAAAGGGAGTCCATGCAGCAGGAAAAATCCTCTTCCTCTTCTCTATTTGCGCGAGATTCTCCTCCTGAACGGAAACCGAATACAATAGATACACTCGATTTAGAAATCAATTCAGAGCCAGATCTGCAATTACATGATCCCCATGCATCCTCCTTTTCAGAACCAAATCGTATAATTGATTCTTTGTCGTTAGAAAAAAATTCCAGCCAGGAACCTTTGCAACTGGAAATGGCTGACACCTGGAAGTGGTCTGAAGAAAATGAGTCAAAACAGATGGATCATGCCCCCCAAAAAAAGACCAGCATGATTCATGATTTTTTGGAAAATGACGGCCCTGTTTGGGAAAAAGAGCCCCCACAAAAGAGAGACAGCATGATCTCCTCTCTACTCCAAAAGGAAGAAAATGCCTCAGGGAATGGTTTAGCAAGTAGATCGCAACAGAATACCGGAAAAGCGGACAAAAGATGTTTAATCGCCGACTTTTTAAATGATGACGAAGATGAAGTGGAGTCCACCCTGCCCTCTTTCGTTAATGCCACCATTTATGCACAGGCTCCCGCTTCCAAAAGTCAGGAACCTTCTTTGCCAATCTATCAGGCTCCCCCTTCCAAGAAAATTTTAATCTCTGATATTTTAGATCAAACCCAGGAGGAGACCCAACCTACGCACATCAAAAGGGGTCACATAGAACAGGATCTATCAACACCTATTGACGGGACCATTTACTCCCAAGAACCACTTCCTTTGCCAATACCAACGAAAACACCAACGAAGAGTGTCAAATTATCGACTGGAGATCGATTTAAAAGCGATGAGAACACCCGCTCTGA
This sequence comes from Magnetococcus sp. DMHC-6, assembly GCA_039908535.1. Classification (GTDB taxonomy): domain Bacteria; phylum Pseudomonadota; class Magnetococcia; order Magnetococcales; family JADFZT01; genus JAMOAW01. Next base: position 13,528 of record JAMOAW010000063.1, read on the forward strand.
TTCCAAAAAAATTTCTGAAAAAAACTCTGTTTGGGTCGATGAAGAAAATTGGAATTTTACTGAAAATACAGTTGATTTTAAACCAAACTTACTGGTGGAAACAGACGATGCCGAGTTGACCTTAGCAAAACCTGTTGCGGAAATTATCGCTCCAATAGATAGCACCCCCCCAAATTTATATGGAGAAGATCCCTTCCCAATGACGGATGTGCCAAAAAAGGATTTGTTGCTAAAAAAATATAGAATGATCAACTCTTTTAAAAATATTTTTGACCAAAAAGAGGCTTCGAATTTTAAACGATTTTATCTATTAGGGGGGATTGTCTTTCTGGGAATGGGAATTTTGGGCGGAGGATTTTGGTATTTTAATAATCTTGTAAACTCCAAACCCAACACCTTCAACTTCGCCAACCAGAATAAAACCATTTCCAAGCCCGTCACCAAAACAGTATCGGCACCTCTCCATCCTCCAGAAGAAAAACAGGCCCCTGTGCAAACCCAAGAAAAAACCACGCCTGCCGTACCCGTGGTCCAACAACCCATCGCTTTAAGTCAGGCGACACCGTCACCACCGGTAAACAGTGTTCCTGACAACCCCCGCCAGCACGTGTTACATGCGGCGCGCCCTGCTCCTGAAAAAACATCTGTTACCACCCAAACGGAACAAGATGCTTCTTCTGCGCAAAATAGCTCTGGTATTCATCGGCAGCAAACGCCAAAGGTCTCTTACATGCGATTGGTCAAAGCCCATGAAGGGCTTCTTACTGGCCAGCAGCAGGACGCACAAAAAATCTATCAGAGCATTTTGGAAAACGATCCCAACAACCGTGATGCCAAGTTTGGGTTAGCAAGCCTGGCCATCTTAAACAAAAATTTTGAAATGGCGAGCCGTTATTATCTGGATATTTTGGATCGTTATCCAAACGATACCAAGGCCCTGGCAGGTTTTGTCGGATTAAAAGGGGCGATGGATTCAACACGCTATGAGGGTTTGATCAAACAAGCCCTAGAACAAGATCCACAGGCGGCACATCTCTATTTTGCTCTTGGCGTTCTATATGCGGGTCAGAAACGTTGGAACGATGCTCAAGGGGCCTTTTTCCGGGCCTACACAGGCAATAACAACAATCCCGATTATGCCTTTAATTTGGCTGTAAGCCTTGATCACATGGCCAAAGGAAAGGCGGCCTTGCCCTATTATCAGCGTGCTTTGGAAGGGAGCAAAATTCAATCTGTCAACTTTGATGTAGATAAGGTCAACAAACGCATTCAAACGCTTACAAATTTGTTTACTTCTTTAGCTCCTGCCGTTTCTGTACAACCATAGATGTATACAAATGGACATTTTTAATCGTAACCGTTCACAGAAGTAAAATTTTGCGTTAATTGAAACTCAATGATTTATTGCTTTGGCGTAACCGTTCATATATTAATAAAAAAAGGGGTCTGGGGGATTGCCCCCAGGGTTTTGTTTTTGACTGTGCTTTTGACTTTGCTTTTGAATTCGGTTTTGCTTTCTTCAAATAGCAGGGGGGTTGGGGGATGCAATCCCCCACGTCCCACCGTTATGTTGGGTGAGGTTTTAGTGGAAAAAGGGGTGATCAGTCAAGATCAACTGCAAATCGCCTTGACCGAACAAAAACGTCAATCCAAACCTCTAGGCAAGCTCCTGGTTGATCTTGGTTTTGTCACTGAAAGCATCATGCGTGACATGTTGAGTGAGACGTTAGGACAGGCGAGTGTTGATCTTTCCAAAGTGGTGGTGGACAGCGAGGCGGTCAAACTGGTCAGCAAAGATTTTGCCAAACAGGTCAATATGCTGCCCATCGCCTATGACCGCGAAAAAAATCATTTGACGGTGGCTATGGCCAACACCTTTAACGTGGTGGCCTTAGACAAGTTGCGTTCCATCCTCGGCGATGATGTAGAAATCAAAGTATTGCTCGCCGGTGAAATCGAAATTGATAACGCCATTGACAACTTTTTTGGTTTTGAACTATCCGTAGACGGCATTCTTAGGGAGTTGGAAACGGGAGAAGTAGATGCCAAAAGCCTCAGTTCTGAGGAGTATAGCCAACCTCTGCTGCGCTTAGTAGATTCGATCCTTTCCGATGCCGCCAAACGGGGGGCCTCCGACATCCATTTTGAACCAGAAGAGCGTTTTTTTCGCATTCGCTATCGAATCGACGGCGTCCTGAGGCAAATTCGCAGTTTGCACAAAAAATATCAATCGATGATTACGGTTCGGATCAAGGTATTGGCAGGTCTAAACATTGCCGAATCCCGCGTTCCCCAGGATGGTCATATTTCCTTACAAATTTTTGGCTATCCCGTTGATTTTCGTGTCTCCTGTATGGCCACGACCCATGGGGAGAATATTGTTCTTAGAATTTTGGATCGGCGCAAGGGGATCATTCCTCTGGAAGAGATGTCTTTGAGCGATTATGCCCTATCCCAAATTAAATTAATCATGGCCAGACCCGTAGGGATTATTTTGGTGACCGGTCCGACCGGTAGCGGCAAGACCACCACACTCTATTCCATACTCAATGCCATCAACGATGAATCCATTAACATTATGACCCTTGAAGATCCAGTGGAATATCCCATGGCGCAAATACGGCAAGCAACGGTGAATACCGCAGCTAAAATGGGGTTTGCTGATGGGATTCGGGCCATTTTGCGTCAGGATCCCGATGTCATTTTGGTGGGTGAAATTCGAGACAAAGAGACGGCAGAGATGGCCCTGCGTGCCGCCATGACAGGTCATCAGGTTTACTCGACGGTCCATGCCAATTCAGCGATCAAAGCCCTGACCCGTCTTATGGATATTGGCGTTCCAAAAGAGGTTCTCTCGGGTCATATTATTGGCATTATTGGACAACGGTTGGTACGCAAGCTGTGTCATTTTTGCCGGGAGCCTTACCACCCAACACCTATGGAACGCCGTCTGTTGGGTTTAACCGATCACAATAGTAAAATCATCATTTATCGCCCAAAAGGGTGCAAATATTGTGACTATCATGGTTACAAGGGGCGAATGGCTTTGATGGAGATATTAAACATAGATTCAGAACTAGACAACATGATCGCCAAGGGGGCGAATCACCAGGAAATTCTCACTTATGCTTTGGAAAACGGTTTTAATTCTCTCGCCATAGATGGGGCGAGAGCGATTTTGGAGCGGCGCACCAGTCTGGATGAAGTCACTCGTATCGTCGATCTAACCGAACGGCTAGGCAGATAACAAAATGGCTGAATTTCGCTTTAAAGCTATGAATGCCAAGGGTAGAATCATTCGCAACCACATTGAGGCCAACAATATCGATGATTTGGAGGCTCGATTGGCGCGAATTGATCTAGATTTAATCAACTGTTGGGAGGAAAAAAAGAAAAAAACGCGCATATCCGCCCGACAAATCTCCACTCAAGAGATGATTACCCTCTGTTTACATATGGAGCAGGTTACCCATTCCGGTATTCCCTTGTTAGGCGGATTTTCCGACTTGCGGGATAGCAGCGAAAATCCCTCTATGAAGGCCTTGATCGGCTCCGTGATTGAAAACATTGAGTCTGGATTAACCCTAACAGAGGCTTTGGAAAAATTTCCGCAAATTTTTGACAAGGTCTTTCTGGCTTTAATTCGGGCTGGGGAGTCCACAGGAGAGCTGTCCATTATTTTTGCCAGTCTCGCCAATAATTATAAATGGCTGGATGAGATCAGATCCAGGACCAAAAAGGTTCTGCTCTATCCGACCTTTGTTTTAGTCATTGTTTCTGCTGTTTTCTTTTTTATGATGACCTTTTTGGTACCCCAGGTGGTACAACTGCTGACGACCATGGGTATGGAGTTACCATTCCATACCAAAATGTTGATTGCGACATCTCATTTTATCGTTGCTCATTGGCTTATTTTAATAATGACACCGATCTCTTTTATAATATTTATTATTATTGGGATTCGGATAAGCCCTTCTTTGGCCTATGGAGTAGATTTTATAAAACTTCGACTTTGGATCTTTGGCCCTCTGCTTCTTAAAATCAGTTTGGCTCGTTTTGCCAATATATTTGCCATCATGTACTCTTCTGGTATCACGGTATTGGAGTGCGTACTCATTAGCGAAGAGGTGATGGGCAATCGATTTTTGGCTAAGGTGATGCAAGAGGTGCATCAGATGATCAGTGAAGGGCAGACCATTACCGAAAGTTTTAAAAAATCCATGATCTTTCCCCCGTTGGTCTTGCGGATGATTTCGGTAGGAGAGAGTACGGGTTCTTTGCATACGGGGCTATTAAACGTCAAATATTTTTATGAACGAGATGTCAAAGATGGCGTGGATAAAATACAAGGGATGATTGAACCGATATTGACTCTATTTTTGGGGGGACTTCTCGCCTGGATCATTCTATCGGTGATGGGACCTGTCTATGACATTATTCAAAAGGTGGGTAAGTGATGTGGGAAAAACGACTCCTTTTTTTGACTAAGGAGCGGCTAACCGCTTATCCCTGGCATAAAGGAAGTGTTTCTGGTCCCCCGCGCCGTTTTACGCCTGATGAAGCGGGTTTTTATATCTTGATCGATTTAATTGAAGAAGAGTTTCGCAACCAAACCATTCCCTTTGTATTGGGTTGGGATCGGTGGATTGTTTCCCAACGGCGCAAGGCCAAGGTCTTTCCAACCACCTCTTTAAGCCACTTGGTCCACCAGGGAAGGGATAAAAACAAAGAAGAGCGACGGGACAGCATTGTTTTGATTTCTGGGATCACCGCTCCAGAATTGATCCTGCCATGGATAGAAATTATTATCAATAAACAAGCCTCTCTCGCAGGTCTTTACTCTTTGCCGATGACCAGCACTCTATTGTTAAAGGTCCTTAAATTGCAAACCCCTTCCACGTTGTTGGTGAGTCAACAGAGTGTTGGTGGGATTCGTTTTTCCTATTTTCAGGGCCAGCATTTAAAAATGAGTCGCATGGCCCAGGTGCCGAATCTACAACCAGAGGCCTATGCTCAACAGGTTCTTTCGGAACTGGAAAAGACCAGAAATTATCTCAACAGCTTGCGTCTTGTGCCCAGAGACCAATCGCTTCAGGTGGTCATTCTTTCGAGTCCTGCTCTGCTGGATGCCATAAAACCAGTATTACCGGAAAGTGCCACACTCAAATGTCAATTTTTATCAGTGGAGGCGTGCGCCGCTAAAACAGGCATCAAAAAAAACATCACCACTCCTTTTAGTGATTCTCTCTTTATTCAACTATTGGGCAAACGTCCACCAAAAAATCACTATGCCACACTGACCATGATCCGTTTTTTTCTCGTCCGTCGTCTGCGTTTGGCCCTGTATGGGGCCAGCCTCGTAACCTTTTTGATTGTCTGTGGACTCAGTTTGGAAAATTTTGTCCAAGGGTGGAAATATCAGCAAGAGCGTACGCAACTAGAGGCGATTTTGGAAGATACGAATAAAAAATATCGAAATATTATGGATCAACACATGCCCACCAACATGGATCCAACCGACATTAAAAAAATGGTCTTGTTGCTGGATCAACTACAAGAGCACAAGGATACCCCACGCAAGGCGATGATTTTAATCAGTCAAGCTTTAGCCAAATATCCCGATATATATATAAAAAAATTTTATTGGTTTGGCCCCGGGAGCACTCAAAACATAACGTTTAATAACAATCCCGCTCCCAACACTGGAAAACCCAGTGCAAACTTGCTTCAAAATACCAATATACGTTCCGCTTCTGTTCCATCCCCTTTAAAAACAGAATTTAAAACGGTTAGAATCATGGGAAACATGACGAATGCCCATGGCGAGGCCTCTACGGCTTTGATCTCTCTGAACGGTTTTATGGATACCTTATTAGCCAATCCCATAGTTGCTCAAGTGACACCAGACCATTTACCCACCCCTTCAGAAAAAAAACAAGTTTGGTCAGGAAAAATATTGAGTCAAGAGGTGAAGACGGAGGAAGATATGTATTTTTCCATTATTGTAAAGTTTCGATTAAAATGAACCTCCCCATCTTTATGGAATGGCGCATGGTGCGCACCTCTGGTATCCTTTTTTTACTCATCCTAGGCCTAGGATCGAGTTTGGTTATTTGGGGGGAACAATATTATACCCTGCAAAAAAAAACGCTCAACAAAACAACTGCTAAGTTAACGAATATTCAAAAAAAGCTGGATTCTTCATCCGATCTTATAAAAATGGCGAAAATTTTTTATCCACGTCTACAAGATTATGAACGCCGTCATATCCTCATCACCAAAGAACCTGACCGTGTGCTCTGGGTGGAGGCTCTTCGAGAGACGGCCAAACGCTTAAATTTAGAGGCTCTAACCTTTGATCTTCAAGAACCCCGCCTCTATACCCCCTCTTTTGCTATCCACAATGGGAAGAGTGGTGGAGGTCAACTTATGGTGAGCACCATGTTGATCACATCACCTCTCCTGCACGAAGAGGACCTTTTAGAGATTTTGGACAATTTAGAAGGCCAGGGCGATGGCTTAATGACCGTAGATTCCTGTTTGATCGACCGTATCACCGAAAAAATCAACCCCTCCTCACCCACCCCTAATCTCTCCATAAAATGTACTATTTTATGGATTACGCTCAACCGGGAGACAACATTAAAGGGAATCAAATAATGATGGGGATCTCCTGGATAGATGGTAAAATAGGGGAGAGAAAAAAATGGATTTTGAGATTTCTCCTTGTCTGGTTTTTTTTGCCCATCTCCCATATAACATCTGGATGCGCTGAGGAGAATGAGACACCATCCCCTTTTAACCGTATATTTACTACCCCTTACGAACGATTTTCCTTAAATGAAGCGCGGCACATGGCGTTATTTCGCAAATCAAATCCTAAGGAGGTGGCCACCGGCACCGTTACCTTCGACGGCTTTATTCAGCGTACCCAAGGACCGACCTCATACTGGATCAACCGACAAATGCAAAGCGATGGAACGAATTTATCTTTGGGGTTTCACGCCATCCCTGGAAAAACAAAAGAGAGGATTCGGATTGAGCGAACAAATAAAGAGGGCCATATTGTGCTGGAAGCCGGACAAAAATTGGATGAACGCAGTGGTTTGGTGTTGGAACCTTATCAAACCTCTTTAGCCCAACAAGAGGCCTACCAAAAACGACAAGAAGAAAAACGCCAACAGGCTCTAGCCGCTAAAAAGACCCAGGAGACCCAAAAGGCCAAGGGAGAGGAGAACGTGTTGAATCAAGTAGAATCCTTGATCAATACATCACCCAAAAATGGCCAGTAACCCACAGATAGGAGGCCTGAAATGATCCAAAAAATAGCCACTATTGCGGTTTTTACGGCCTTGGAGGGGGTGCGTAATCGATTGATTTGGGTATTGGGGGCAACTCTTTTATCTGGTATAGTGCTCAGCTCTTTTAGCGGTTCAATGGCCGTCACTGAAACACCACAGATTCAATTGGGCGTGTTGAGCTCTTTTTTGCGTCTGTCCACAGTTCTCTTAATGACTCTTTTTGTGCTGAATAGTCAAGCGCGTGAGTATGAAGATAAGGGATTAGAACTTTTATTGGCTCTGCCTGTCCCCCGCAGCGGCTATTATTTTGGCAAACTTTTTGGGTTTGCGCTGTTGGCTGTGCTGGTGGCCCTATGTTGTTCCCTGACGGTGGCCCTTTTTCAGGCCCCTCTCACGCAAACCTCGCTGTGGGGTCTCTCTCTTTTCTACGAACTCATGCTGGTCATCGCCTTTTGCATGTTTGCTTTTATTGCCTTTCACCAAGTTCCAGTTGCCTTTATGTTGGTGATGGCTTTTTATGTTTTGGCGCGTAGCATCACCACCATTCAATTGATTGGTCATAGTCCCATCATGCCTTCCAGAGATATCTCTCTTCGATTTATCAATCAATTAATTGATTTTATTGCCTATCTCGTACCCTCATTGGATCAGTTTACCCGTGCCCATTGGTTGATTTATGGCAGTGGCGATGGGCAAGCCTTGGCAACTGTTTTGGGTCAAGGGAGCATTTATCTCCTGTTAATTTGTTCTGCTTCACTGTTTGATCTCTACCGGAAAAAAATTTAGCCCATGCCAAAGATGGCGTTCCCTCCCCGACACTCTCGCCCGACCCAGACACCGTTTCGAGTGCCGCTTAAGGTTGTGTTATTTTTATTATTAAGCCTTTGTCTACAAGCTCTCTGGCATGCACACCACCCGCCAACCCAAGCGCAAGTCGAAGATTTATCTGCCCCTCCCTCTCTTGCTGTTTTGCAATTGGCAAGCATAGGAGAACCTGAGGTTTTATCACGAATTCTCATGTTATGGTTACAAGCGATGTATCATCAATCTGGAGTCAGCCTTTCGTTTAAAGATTTAAATATCGACCATGTTTTAATGTGGTTAGACCGCATGTTATCCCTGGATGCTAAAGGTCAATACCCTCTTTTGGCTGCCGCTCGTTTTTTTGCCAATGTTCCGGTGGAAAAGAATCAACGCTTGGTAGGTGCCTTTATTTATGAACAATTTTTTAAAGATCCAAACCAACGTTGGCCCTGGTTAGCCCATATGGCCATTACGGCGAAACATCGTTTAAATGATCTGCCGTTGGCCCGTAAATATGCCGTTGCCATTGCCAAATATGCCACTGGCCCCCATGTTCCCTCTTGGGCCAAACAGTTAGAAATTCCCATTTTAGAGGATATGGGAGAGTTAGAGTCGGCCCGGTTGCTCATTGGCGGGTTGATCCAAAGTGGCCAGATTACCGACTCCCACGAACTTGTCTTCTTAAATAGCCGCCTCCAAGAGTTGGAAAAAAAGGCCGCCCCTTTGATCACTTTGTCAAAATGAAAAAAACTTTATTGGTTCGATTCGCCTTATGAAAATTTATTTTAAATCCGTGCCTTTTGAGGGGGTGATCTTCTATTTTTTGCTGGGCATGACACTTCTTCTGTTGGGACCAGGATTGAGTGGCCCATTCATTTTAGATGACATGAGCAATTTAAAGTCTCTCGGAAGTGTTGGCGGAGTTAAAGATTGGAACTCCTTTATTCGTTTCATACTAGGCGGTTTTTCGGGTCCATCTGGACGCCCCCTCTCTTTACTGAGCTTTATCATGAACGATACAGGTTGGCCGAGCGACCCTTGGATTTTTAAATATACCAATTTATTTTTACATTTATTGAATGGGTCGCTCATTTTTTGGTTGATTTTACTTGTCTCACGGGCGATCAGGTTGCCAGAAAAAAAAGCTGCTTTTATTGGGCTCTCTGTGACTGGTTTGTGGTTGTGGCATCCGCTCAACATTTCATCGGTACTCTATGTTGTGCAACGCATGAACCAATTGTCCACCCTTTTCACTTTAGCGGGTCTTATCCTCTATGTTTCCGGACGCCGCATCCTCTGGTGCCATCCGCTGCAAGGGTATATACGCATGTCGTTGGGGATCGGATTTTGTACCATATTGGCTGTATTAAGCAAAGAAAATGGTATTCTTCTACCTGGGTTTGCCGTTGTCATAGAAATATTTCTCCTGCGTCACTCTTTATTTGCGAATCAACCGCCATATTGGCGACTTTGGTCAAGCATTTTTCTCTATTTACCTCTATTTATCATTGTGAGCTATTTTATTTTCAATTGGGCCAACTTGATGGAAGGGTATGAGGCACGAGATTTTGGTCTTGGCGAACGTCTACTCACACAAGGTCGGGTGATCACGGATTATATTTTACAAATTGTCGTGCCGAGTATTTCCAGCATGGGGCTATTTCAGGATGATTATCCCTTTTCGCGTGGCATTTTAGATCCACCAAGTACGTTAGCCGCCTTGGTGGGGTTGGGAGGCATTGGGGGGATGGCAATCATCATGCGCCGTCGTCACCCCATGTTTAGTTTCGGTATTTTTTGGTTTTTTACGGGCCATTTATTAGAATCGACATTTCTCCCTTTAGAACTCTATTTTGAACATCGCAATTATCTACCGATGGTTGGTTTACTTTGGGCCTTTTGCCATTGGGCCTGGACAGAACCCAATCGCACAAAAGAGCTTTTAATCCGGCCCACTTTAGCCGCTTATAGCTTGATGCTGGCCATCATGTGTTGGCAAAATGCCCAATTATGGGGCAGTGCCCCTCTGTTGGCCGAGGCTTGGTCATTGGAAAATCCCGCCTCGGTGCGGGCACAGCAAAATGCGGCCAACCATTGGAGTACCGCAGGTCGCCCCGAATTGGCACGCAAAAAACTTGAGGGAGCTTTGATCTATCATCCAGATGATTTAGGTTTGCGTTTGGAAATATTGCAAATGAACTGTCTGACAAAAACCGTCACGCAAAAGGATAAAGAGCAACTATTATTATGGCTACCTAAAGGGCAACACTATTCCAATGCAGCTGTTCCTACTCTATTAAAGATCATCGACATGATGGAAAAAAATAATTGCCCTGGATTGTTGCCAACCGATATTGAACAATTTGTCACTGGACTTTTACACAATCCCTATTTTTTAAAAAACGACACTGCCGTGAGCAACATTCTTTCCGCCCAAGGCAGACATCATGCCATCAACGGACGGATAGACGAGGCCCTACACAGTTATGACCTGGCCAGCCAAAGGTTGCCTGAGAATATCGACTTGCTCCTGATTGAGTCCGATCTGTTGCTCTTTGTCAATCGTTTTAAAGAGGCAGTGGTTTATCTAGAAAAGGCCCGTTCTCTTGATGAAAATGCGGGAATCCGTCGTTATCTTAGAAAACGAGATATAGATATGATGGAGAAAAAAATTGTGAATAAATTGCAAAAGGAAATGAAGAACATGATGCCCTCCGGGCAAAAAAAAAATCAAAGGCCAAACCCTGGGGGATGAATCCCCCAGACCCCCTCTTTCTTTTTATTTTCCCGATACATAAAGAGATAGATCCTTGACAAATCATATTATCTCTTATTAAATAAAAAGTTCAAAAAAAACAATCACAACAAACCATAACTGGAGCAATTCTGGATGAAAACCATTCCTCTTTTGAGTGCCATGCTATTATGCACTGCGACGCATTCATACGCTGCAAATTCTTGGACCAATCATAAAACAGATCATTCTGATAACAGTCAGAAGGCAAGCATGTTACCCACCTTTACAATAGATGGCAATAAATCCGATTGGCAATCGTTTCAACCCCTCTTTATGGACCCGCAAGGAAATACAATTTGCGACGGCCAAAGTGATATAAAATTTATTTACTACACAACAGACGGTTCTTATGCCTACATCATGGTAGAGACCTATGCGCCGCTCAAAAATACCGATACCATCGAAATAAATTTTGACTATAAAGAGGGGCAACACTGCTGCTCAGAATCAACAGCTGATTTACATACCAATGTTTCAAAAAATTCCTTCAGTGCTTGGACAGATGAAGATTTAAACGGGACCCTTGAAAATGCATCTGTATCTGGTGTTGTAACGGCATGGGGAGAGGTCTTTGAAATGAAAATCCCTCTGGCACAATTTGGCAACCCAACACAATTTATGCCTGTTTTTGTCAATACATGGGACTATAATTATAGCAATCTTGAAAATAATGGATGCAATCCCGTCGAAATTTCCACAACCATCAAAAGCTGTTGGATTCCTAATGAACTGTTAAAATCAACTTACAATGGTTCCTATTTAAACATACCGATGGTTTCTAAAAATGCTGACAATGCCACAGTCAGCAACTTTACCTTTAAAAAGAACTCGAACAATACCTTCTCATTGATTAAAAGCAACAGCACATTCAATGGCGTTTGGCAAATCAAATATACCAAAAACGGCGGTGGCACAACAGAAGAATTTCCCATGCATTTTGTTCAATCCCAAAACAACATTTCCATCATTGATTCATGTAATCAAGATACAACCCCTGACAAAGGAATGGTACAAGGGAAAAGCTTTTCGACAGTTGTAAACGATGACGGAATGGTCATCGAAGGGAGCCTGATTGGGGACGAATTGAGTGGCAAAGTCTTGAGCAATGGTCAAATGATCGGTACCTATACGGGAAAACGAACAGAGAGTTGGATCTGTGATCCAAATAGAAATTAAAAATTAAAGGCCAAACCCTGGGGGATGAATCCCCCAGGCCACCTCTTTTTTTTTAAGAACTGACAATCAAAACCTTGGGGGGGCGGTTCTCGGCTTTTCCCATCCTCTATTTATGACTTTGAATCCGACTGCGTACTGGAGCATTGACATTACCGTGGAGAAGCTCGGAAGGGGCGGTACTGGGCAGAAGAGGCATCCGCATTAAAAGAAAAAAACTTACAATAATAACAACACCATATACCCCAGCCAACGTCAGTAAAATAACATTTACAGATAAGGGCAACACCTCAAAATCATAGCCAGGTGGCAAAAAATCTTGATAGTTGTTGATCACCTTTTTAAAACCATCATCCAGCAACATCCGCAACACAGGCACCAAACCAAATACGGCTAAAATGGCCCCTATCAAAGTAGTGATGGCCATTTGGAAAAAAAGTTTGGCGTGTAGATTGCTCCAAGTCAGTCCCCTACTTAAGAGAATACCATAATGTTGACGACGGTGGCTGATCAATGTCCCCATTTGCGCCAAAAGTAAAAACGCCAAAAATAACCCAAATGTCAATGTATACGCCGGTACCATAATCGCCAACATGTCACTTAAAAGATTAAAACGGTTTAACGCGTCCATATACATAGGATGAATATTTAACGCTGGGCGACCATCACGGGTTTTAATCGACAGCACATCTTGAATGCCCCGATTGATGCGGGTAGGATCAGGAACATAAATTTTAATCGCCGAAAAAGAGGTGCCATAACTGGTCACATCCCATGGCACAAATAAGGGTGCGCTGGCCTCCTTGTCCCGATTCCAACTGGGGCAAAGAGTGGAGCGTAAGGTATCGTTACGGGGTAAACGGTGACAGGGAATCCAAAGTTGATTGTTCTTATCGTGGTCAATGGTATCCCACGCCGTCTCTTCCGTACTGACCTGGTTGGCAAATTTAAAATGATTGGGCAAAGTAGGAGGTTGGCACCGGCTGGAAGCAACACTCGGTAAACTCGATAGTCCAGAGGCCAATTCGGCATTTTGTACACATGCGGCATAACTGGAAATGGCATCCCTGGGAAAGCCTGGATTGGTCAAATAATCATGCTGTTTTATATCGCCAATCCCCTTGTTGAGCGGATTATATTTAAGATCAGGAAAATGATACGCCGCCAACAACGCATGATAGGTGCTCAATGGAAACAAATAGGCAATCTTCTCCATGGTCGGAATATAGGGAATCCAACGAATTCTAAATGGATACAGCGTCTCTTCGTTGGCCATGGTAATGTTGATCCACAAGGTGTCCATGGTATCCCGCAACTTTTGGTTGGGCTGTGGACGTATGGGAATCGATTGTTTTTGCTTACGTAAAATAGGGGTAATCGCCTCTAAATAGGAGTCGAAGTTAAAGTTGGATTGAAAAAGAGCTTCGTTGAGAACAATGGTTAAAGGTAACCCCAACCACTCTTCAGAGGTTTTCCAAGACTCTTCATTCCAATCTATCGGGGTATCTAAACGCCAAAGGGGATCGCTTTGATACACCGCCCACCCGACAAAAGGGATACTGTTTTTCCAACTGCTGCTGCCAGGCAAGGTAATTTCAGGACGCCCCCCCTCCATGCGACGGTACGGATGCACCGCCAAATGCGACGTTTGTTGGTCTGTGGAGGTGCCCGCTTTGATTAAATGGTCTATCAAATTTTTTTGAATTCCTTCATGGTTTTCCCAATGCGAGGTGACCCATATCGGCACGCCATAAGGCCGTAACGTCCCCAAAAGGGCATCGGTAAACCGCTCCAACAGCCCAAATCGGGTGCCAACCAACAGCAACGCCATGCTGATCACCAAGGCAAGCAATAGAGTCAACCAAGCAAAATCACGCCCCCCCCCCGCACAGGCCGAGCGTTTGCAAGCAAAAGAACGCCAATAGGCGAGATGACCGAGTGTAATCCATACCGGGTAAAACCGTTTCAACCCTAAAATTCCTTTTTAATCATATGATTCATTAAAGATAAACGGGGTTAGGCCTACGTATTTCTAGATTGCAGATAACAATGATGTTTTTCAATCAAAAGACGATGACTGACTTGGGGATCAGAGGCATCTGATTCATGGTGGGTGACCCAAATAACCATATGAGTTCCCAACGTCAACCAGCGATCTACCAAAGACATCACCTCGCGACGGGTTTCAACATCTAAATTGCCCGTCGGTTCATCGGCAAACAGCACCAAAGGATCGTGAATCATGGCTTGGGCAAGGGCAACACGTTGAAACTGCCCCCCAGAGAGTTCGCTCGGATAACGCTCTAAAAACTCCTCTGGACTGGTCTCTTCAAGTCGGCGTCCATCAGAATCGCGTAATAAAATACGGTCCATGGTAGAGTGCACCTTTCTCTCCATGTCGGCTTGGTTCATGTCCCCTCTCAAGATAAGAGGGTACATAAGATTTTCTCGAACACGCAAATAGGGAGTTAACGTACTGGTCTGATAAGCAAACCCAAAATAGCGCCGACGCAAATTTTTCAAAGAAACCGTGGAGTTGGCACGATCCAATCCTTTTGGACCCCAGGTGGCCTTTTCGCCCTGAGGAAAAATCCATTGCACGCTTCCCTGCTTCGGACGTTTTAAAAAGGTCATTAAATACAATAGGGTACTCTTTCCAGAGCCACTACGACCCAAGACGGGCAACCGACCAGAGATGGCCGTGGCATCCAATTTAAGACCACCCACGGTGAGGGTGAAGGAGTCCCCCCACCCAACCGTGGCAGAATTGATCTGAACGCCCCAGTTCATCATGGCAAATAGTCTTGAGGAATCCAGTATCCACGCCGCCCACCCACCGTATGACCAAACCGATAGGCTGCAGCTTCTTCCCCTTTTGTCTCTGGTCCGAGAGGTTTACGCTCAATGGCACCCGTAAAGTTGATTAACTCGCGTCCATTAGGGGTGGCATCTGGACAAAGGCTGGATTGATAACGACTGGCGGTAAAGAGTGGGCGCATATCTTTCTCGACGATTTCTAAAATCTCCTTAGACTTGATGGCCCAAAGAGCAAGACGACGAAGTTCACAGGCCGGAACGGCAAGAATCGGCTGTTTATTCTTGTCTAATATGGGTTTATTGTCACGGTCAACCACCACCAGATGCCCATCTTTATTTTGCATAAGATGTTCCGCAGAGAGGGCGTTGACTTGATAGCTTAACAACGGACTGTGCCGGCGCACGGGTAGACCGCCTCGACGCTGGGCATATTCGGCAGGGGTCTCCCCAGAGACATCAATGGGAGGTCTGCGAATCTCTTGTTGCAATCCCAAAATCATAGCACTAATGAGTGCACGGCGCAACTGGGCTTCAGGAAGTTCAAAATACCCCTCGAATCCGCGCAAAATGCGAATCCAGGAGGAGAGATCGCTACTGGTGACCCATAACTCCTCCACCACTTTATCAGAGGCCTCAATATAACCGATCATCGTGGTATCAAAAACCCGATGTCGACATTGGTCGCCCAATTCACCACAGGCCTCTTTCTCCAAAATGTGCCAGTAGACACCAGGAATGTCGACCCTCTCGCGACGCAGTCGTTCAATGACGGAGTTAAGAGCGGCCCCCCCGCGTATATCCAAAATAATTTCATCAATTAAAGCACTGGAACTCAATTTTTCAACGGTTCCAACAATCCGTTCGAGCAAAGAGGTCTCATCCATTTGCAGTAGATAGTCGGAAATATGGCTGTCCGCAGGAAGACTCTTTTCTAACAAGGATTGCATTTGCGTATTAAATTGCTTGTAAGCAATATTGTAAGATTCTGGATGTTTGGCATCGTTGACGCGATTGGGCGTTTGAATGAAAAAGGAGATGATATTATTCGATTTATCACCAGAATTATTGCTGCCACGCAACAGACGCGCCAACTCTTCGGCATCGACCGGATGGGTATATTTTTCAATTGCTTTGAGTGTGTTGTTTTTACCAGAAACCATATTGCGGGCTTTATAACCGTTATCCCCAATGACAAACAAGAGTTTCAAATGATCTGGACAGGAGGCGATATCTTTGGCCAATACCTGTTTAATTCCACCAAAAAGATTCTCTTGGTAGTCGTCTTTGTCATCTAAGGTGACAGAAACTTTCGCAATGGAATTTTCAAACTCTTGATAGGTTTGTTCCATTTCCTTGGGGCTTAATTGACAGGTTTCTGGCAAAGGCACCCCTTCACCAACCCCATCACCAATACCGTTTTTAATCAATTTGTCAGCATATGGGTCGCGAAAGACGCGATACCCAAAACGAAATTGGGTGTCTTTAAAACCTTGAACCTTTTTCAATTTGTGAATGATCTCTTGGATGACACCCAATCGATCTTCGGTCCCACGCACGGCATCAATGACATTCTCCATGCTGGCCGTGGCATCCAACAGAAAGAAAATATCGACATTTTTCTTGGAAGAGAGGGTTTTTATTTCTGGCATAATGTGCGCCGCCAAATCCCCAGAGATGGCAAACTTACCATCCCCTAAAGAGCGACCAACCAATCCGGGTTGGGCCAAAGCCACCTTATAAAACCGCTTTTGTCCGAGAGGATTGGACAACAAATTGGGCTCCACGTGTTTATTGTCTTGATCGACAAGATCCAAAACAGGAATGCGCAAAGGGGATTTAAACCAATTAATACCACCTTCAACAGGTTGACAGGCGTTTTTATTTTGCGACACGGCATCTTCCAGTTGCTCATACGCACAGACTGTCCCAGGTCCTTTGCCATCTGGGGAGCGTAAGTCTTCACGGGGACGCAAACTAAAGGCGTTGTTCCACAAAAAGCCGTTGCGTTTATCCACCCAGCCAAGCAGTTGATCTTCGTCTTCAAGACGAAAACGGTCGGCCAACAGCACCCCATTTTTGGTTTCATCGAAAACAAAATACATATGAAAACGCGAAGCCCCTTCGCGACAGTGGCCACTGCCACCCATGCACTCTTTGAGTTCAGGATCTTGAAAAACCGTCACCGTTGGATCTTGAAGATTTTCCTCTCTGGGAGAGGTAGAGGTACGAATAAAAAATTTTTTCTCTAAACCTGAATCGCTGCGCACCGGTTGATTGCGGCACAAGAGGTCACTTTTATGGACCCAACCGGTAGTTTCTGGTTGATCCTGAAAGCGCAGCGTATGAATTTTAAGAAATTCCCCTTTTTCTGCAAGAACTTCGGCCTGTTGATTAAAGGCAAGATAGGCTGAATTTTTTTTATCTTTGATCTCTGTGAATAGAGGGGTATCCTGACGCAAAACTCTGGCCAATCCGACCCATTTTAACTCTTTATCGCGATAAAAACTTGAAAAATCAAATTGAGCGCAATTACCCGTTTCATCTTCTCCAGCGCGAGCTGTTCCTGAAATTCCAGTTAAAAAAATCATGACAAACAACAAAGCCCCAGCTGCTATCTCCCATCGGTTAATAACTATCCCCGGTGATTTGAAAGGTTTTTTGATACCTCTCACGTTGAATAATGGCATTTTATATAAACTCCACAGTATATTTTTATCTGACATTGTTACCGTTCCCACCGATTTACAAGCAATTTCTACGCCTTGATATGGTGAAAGAGGCGGTAGTCAAAATTATTTATCTAAAGATCATTTACCTATTGTTTGTGGTGGTGTCAACTGGCATTTTTTGCGCCAATACCAATCGGAAACCAGCCACCGACAAAATAGCTGGCATACACACCTTATGCCCAATCTCATTTCCTGCGGTCCAATTGTCTTCACCAAGCAGCAGATAGCCACTATTCCCAGAAATTTGACAAGAGGTTTGTGACCATTCGCGCACCCCTCTTAAAAGATGATTCAGAGGGGAGCTGTCAGGATCATAATCAGAGGAGGGGGTGTTGACCGTATTAAAAAAACCAATGGCCGCCAGCCACTCTTTTTCTTCTGGAAGTGTATAGGAACAGCCGGTTTGTTGACTCAACCAATCGGCATAATCCCATGCTCCCTCCCAAGAAATGCCCGTGGCATAGGGAAGAATGCCTTCACTTCGATTCCACTGTTGACCGATATGCAACTGCCGATTTGTTTTATCGTCACCATCTGGCATTCTAGCAACGAATTGGGTATATTGTTTAAACTGATTTCGTGTCACTTCAAAACGTTGCAACAAAAATGGTTTATCCACCTGGATTTCTGATGTTCCTGAAGTGATAAAATTGGTTAGTTCCTCTCTGTGCGTGGGTAGAGCATATTTTCCAGCTGGAATTTGAACCAGATCGGGAAAAAAAGCGCCATCCTCAGTTGTAAAAAGACATGCTTGCCAAGCCACGCTCTGGTTGAGTAAAGATGACCCCGCCCAGGGTCCAAAAAACCACGTTGCTGCCCCTGCAACGGTCAAGGCAAACAGGCCAATCAAAAATTTTCCTTTGATTTGTCTAAAAAAAGTATAAATCTGAAATTTTATATTCAGATAAGGTGCCGTTTTTTTTCGAACAGCCCCAGTCTTGCGAAAACGTTGTGTTCCATGTCCGTTGCCGTTATTTAGCATATTCACCTTTCCCTCAATCTCAGGATTGACGTACCCATAACGGGCAATGCCATCAAAAAACCAAAGCGAGCGGAGCTGACAATGGCGATGTTTTCCTTTAATCTCTATTTTAACCGGTTTTGTGCACTTCGAAAGGTCAATTACGCACACAGGATACTTTTTTCTATCGATTTTCTGACATGACCATCTTTTTGTATCGAAAAAATAAAAAATCAAGACCTTGGGGGCGGAGAACCGCCCCCAACACCCCCACCCTTTTTTTTTATTAAAAGAAAAAAGGGGTCTGGGGGATTGCCCCCAAGGTTTTTCTTTTGACTTTTTGCCCGAAGGGCATCATGTTCCTAAATAATATTTTTATATACATTGAAAACGTTTAAATAAAATCTGGAGGAAACTTTGCAACATTTTTTTAAAAGATCCGCACCGGTCTTTATTTTGGATCAACCAGCCCATGCTGGCAACGTTGGGGCCAGTTGGCGGGGATTGGCGAATATGGGGTTTGAACGGTTGCGTTTGGTCGCCCCACGACAGTTTCCCCATCCAGATGCCATCGCCTATGCGGCTGGAGCGGCTGAAGGTTTGGAAAAAATAGAGGTTTTTTCTGATTTAAATTCGGCCTTGGCGGATGTCAACTTTTTGGTGGCGACCAGCAATCGTTCTCGTGGTCAAAGGCATACGGTTTTTACGCCTCGGCAGTTGGCCAGTCGTTTGCCTGAAATCCAAGCCCGGCCCAATACCCAGGTGGGAATCCTCTTTGGAACCGAACGAACCGGACTGCCAACTCGAGATTTAGAACGGGCCGATGTCATTTGCAACATTCCCACCCTGGGTACCATTGGCTCGCTTAATCTCTCCCAGGCGGTGCTGCTGGTGGCCTATGAACTCATGCTCGGCCAAGGAGAAGGAAAGGCGTTTGATTTTGATCCTATCCAACAGGGAACCAGGGCCTCCACCACCGAAATGGACGCCTTGTTTAACCATTTGGAACAGACCTTGTTAGCCATCGGTTTTATTAAATGTCAACAAAAACGCCATATGATGGGATCTTTGCGGGCCATGTTACATCGCGCCGCTTTGGACCCTAGGGAGGTAGCCATTTTGCGCGGTATTTTGACCGAGGTCATCTCTTCACGAAAACGTGAATTAATTCAATGTTGATCCGCTTGGCTGCCGTGCCTGACACACAAGAGCAAATGGTTCGCCTAGCCCCCGAAGCCCAACAAGCTTTATCATTGTGGCAGGCACGGGTTGGGGAGATTGTGACCGTTTGTGATCCCAATCATAAATATTATCGAGGCAGATTGTTGGCAGATTTCTCTTCTGTACAGGTGTTTGCCACCCTGCCAGATACGTTAGAACCTCCCTACCGCTGTCGCATTTGCCAAGCCATCCCCAATCGGGAACGGATGATTTGGATTATTCAAAAAGGGGTGGAGTTGGGTGCTTCAGAGATCCAACCCATCATAACCGAACGCAGTTATGGCATGACCCAGGAGAAAAAAATCGGACCGCGACAGGATAAATTTACCACCTGGAATAAAGTGGCGGCCCAAGCGGCCCGTCAATGCCGAAGGGCTCTCTTGCCAATTGTTCATCCCCCAGTGTTACTGGAAACTATTTTGCAACATTTTTCACCCACAGAGGAGGGATGGTTTTTGGATTGGCCTGGGGATCCAACAAAAAAAATGGGCGCATGGAGATGTGATCGAACCCTATTCGTTGGTCCAGAAGGGGGATGGAGCGACAGAGAACGAGAACTTTTTCAACAGGTTAAAATAAATCCCATCACCTTTGGATCCCGCCTGTTACGCACAGAAACCGCCGCGTTGGTGGCGATGGTTTTTTGTATGGATAGTGATGTATCCTTTACAGTCGCATGAGCCTATGGAATAGTTTAATTTGGTCGTCGATTAAAAAAAAGAGGGGGCTGGAGGATTCTTTCCCCAGGGTTATATTTATGTATATGTATCGGAAAAATAAAAATCAAGACCTTGGGGGGCGGAGAACCGCCCCCCAATTCCCCCCACCCTTTTTTTTAATTCTTAAAAAAAAGGGTGGGGGGATTCATCCCCCAGGGTTTGACCTGGGGGCAAGCTCCCCAAAATCAGCCGCCAGATGTTGAACAGGTGATTCGTTTGGCACAAGAAAAATTAGCAAACCTGATGCCAAACGGAAAAGGACTGTGGACAGTGGTGTTCATCGTCATCGCCATCCTTTGGTTGTCATCGGGTATTTATGTGGTTGGACCAGATGAAGAAGGGGTCGTGGTGCGCTTTGGTCGTTATGTGCAGACCACGGGTTCTGGTTTGAACTACCATTTGCCCTATCCAGTGGAGAGTGTCTACAAACCCAAGGTTACCCAAGTACAACGGATTGAAATTGGCTACCGTTCCAGAGATCGTGCCATGGTGGATGTCCAAGGAGAATCTTTGATGCTGACCGGCGATGAAAATATTATCGATATCGATATGAGCGTTCAATACCGTATCCATAATGCCGCCGATTATCTGTTTAATGTGCGCAATCCCACCGCCGATCCCTTTACCGTTGTGCGCAATGCCGCTGAATCGGCCATTCGCCAAGTGATTGGACGCAGCAAAATTGACGATGCGTTGACCACTGGCAAGGCATTGATCCAAGAAAATACCAAAAAGGCCATGCAAGACATTTTAAATCTTTATCAAAGTGGTCTGTTGATCACGGCGGTTCAGTTGCAGCAAGTTGCACCCCCTCAAGAAGTGGTGCATGCCTTTAAAGATGTCGCGAGTGCCAGAGAAGATCGGGAGCGGGCCATCAACGAAGCCGAAGGGTATTCAAACGATATTCTACCCAAAGCCAAGGGTGAGGCCGCAAGACAACTTCAAGAGGCTGAAGGGTATAAATTGGCCAAAGTCTCTCGAGCAGAGGGCGAAGTCAAACGCTTTTTGGCGTTGCTCACCGAGTATAACAAGGCTAAAGAGGTGACCAAAACGCGTCTCTACCTGGAATCTATGGAAGAGGTCTTGACTGGCATGAATAAGGTTTTGGTTTCCCCAAACGCCAGTAATGGTGTTCTGCCATTTTTGCCATTAAATCAAAAAAATGGTCAGCAGCCTCCACAGACTGGAAAGGGAGAATGAGCATGAATAGGGATGCTATAAAACAATTTTATGTAGCAATCGGTGTAGTTGTCATGTTGCTATTAACGCAGGGGGTATTTACAGTTCATCAGGTTGAACAGGCGTTGGTGGTGCGCCTTGGCAAACCCAATCGGGTTCTCCAAGAGCCTGGACTGCACTTTAAACTCCCTTTTTTCATTGAAGAGGTGCATATTTTTGATCGGCGGCTTTTGGTCTTTGAACAAGATCCGCAAGAGGTTCTCTCGTCGGACAAGAAAAACTTAAAAGTCGATAACTATGCCCAGTGGAAAATTGTGGATCCGTTAAAATTTTATCAAACTGTTCGCAATGAGCTGGGCGGGATCTCTCGTCTGAACGATATCATCTATTCCAATCTACGAGAGGTATTGGGGCAATATACCATGATGGAAATTGTGGCTGGCTCACGTTCCGATTTGGTGGACATCATGCGTAATGAGGCCAATAAACAGTCCAATCAATATGGCATTGAAATTGTCGATATTCGGATTAAACGCACGGATCTGCCACAAGAAAACTCCAAGGCCGTCTTCCGTCGCATGCAAACCGAACGGGAACGTCAAGCCAAGCAGTATCGGGCGCAAGGGGAAGAAGAGGCTGTAAAAATTCGCGCCCGTGCCGATAAAGATCGGGCGGTTCTTTTGGCAGAATCCTACAAAGCCGCCCAACAATTGCGTGGTGAAGGAGATGCCGAGGCCACCTCTATTTATGCCAACGCCTATAACCTGGATACGCAATTTTATGGCTTTACACGTACCTTGGAAGCTTATAAAACCGCTTTAGCCAGTGGCACGACCCTGGTATTGGAACCAAATGGATTTTTCCGGTATCTGCAAGGCCTTGATCCGGGTGTGCGGTAGGGTATTCTTTAACTCTCTTCTTTGTTGAACACAGTTACCCACCTTTCACAGAGAAGAGGATGATCAAGGAATCGCTAATGGTTGACTTTTTTACCGCTTTAGGACTCGTTTTGATCGTAGAAGGGGTGCCTTATTTTTTGGCTCCAGAAAAGATGCGCCAATGGGTCTTAAATATTGCCTTGCTGCCGGATTCTTTCTTGCAGAAAACGGGACTTATCCTTATGGTCTTGGGTCTCATGATCATTTATATGGTACGAGGATTGTCATAAATGCCGTCTCTTTCTGATAAAGGCTTGGATGGGGCTCGTGTCGATATGGCCATGGCGCGCAGACGTCCGTTGACCATTCAAAAAACGCTTACAGCCTCCTGCCTTGAGGTTGACACAGAGGAGTCTTTCTCCTCATCTCTCCCTAGATTTGGCCCCGTCGAGGTGCTATTATCGGCGAGTCGTGCCGATGAAGATATTCGGGTGGTGGGGCGGTTGACGACTCTCGGATGGTTAACCTGCTCGCGTTGTCTGGAAGAATTTGAATGGCCATTGGAAGTTTCGGTAGATCGGCTATACCGGATTGGTCATGATCCCAGTTTTCTGGTTCGCGAAAGCCAAATGGTCAACGATGTGGTTTTTTTAAAAGATGGTTTTTTATCGGTGGTTCGGCTGGTCTCCGAGGAGTTAATTTTGGCCTTGCCTATGGTTCCATTGTGTGATACCGAGTGTCGTGGTTTGTGTATCAGTTGTGGTGAAAATTTAAATCAGGGTGTGTGTAACTGTGCTGGGGTTGAGGGAAATAATCCCTTCGATATTCTCAAGTCGTGTCCCATTGTTGGGTAATTTTTTACTAAAGGAGTTTTAGTTCATGGCCGTACCTAAAAAGAAAATTTCCTCTGCCCGTAGAGGTGCTCGCAATTCTCATAGTGCCCTCAAGGCCCCCAGTCTTTCAGTTTGTCAAAATTGTCAAGAACCCATCATGCCTCATCGTGTTTGCCAAAAGTGTGGTTGGTACGATGGACGTAAAGTTTTTGAGGTTAATGTTGAATAAAAGATTTTCACGCGATGTTTACGGTGCTGAAATGAGGTGAGTCGTTGTCCATTGCAACTGTAGCTGTGGATGCCATGGGGGGGGATCATGCGCCCCGAATGGTCATTGAAGGCGTGCTGATGGCGGCCTTGCATAATCCGCAGGTCGCCTTTGTGCTGGTTGGTCTGGAAGAGGTGATTCTCGAAGAGTTAAAACGAGCAGGTGTTCCAGCCGATCGTTTTATGATTCAACCAGCCAGTGAAGTCGTCGGAATGGGTGAAAAACCCGCCCTGGCGTTACGCAACAAGAAAGACTCTTCTTTGCGTGTATGCGCCAACATGGTCAAAGAGAAACGTGTGGATGCCTTTGTCTCCGCAGGCAACACAGGGGCTTTGATGGCGACTGCCAAATATGTCCTCAAGACCTTACCGGGTATTGATCGGCCCGCCATTGCCTCGGTGGTGCCCTCTATTCCTGGTCGCACCTTAATGTTGGATTTGGGTGCCAATGTGGATTGTACGGCGGATCATTTGTGTCAATTTGCCCGCATGGGTCGCGTCTATGCCCACACCTTGTTGGGTTTGCAAAATCCACGCATCGGTTTGTTAAATATTGGCGAAGAGTCGGTTAAAGGCAACGAAGTTGTCAAACTGGCTGGAGAACGATTAAAAGTGTTGGAACCCAATTTTATTGGCAACGTAGAGGCCAATATTATTTTTGTGGGGGGTGTGGATGTAGTGGTTTGTGATGGATTTGTGGGCAATATCAGTTTAAAAACCGGGGAAGGCGTGGTACAGATGTTGGCCCATTTTCTTAAAGAGGCTTTTTCTCACTCTTGGTTTGCCAAATTGAGTTATCTGGTCGCCTCTCCAGCCTTAAAACGTTTTCGTGCCAAGGTGGATCCCAGAAAATTTAATGGGGCATTATTGCTCGGCTTAAATGGTATCGTGGTTAAAAGTCATGGTTCTGCGGATGCCTATGCCTACTCTTATGCTTTGCAAGTGGCCATAGATTTAGCTGTGAATCGTGTAAATGAAAAAATTTGCAATGCCCCTTTTTATGAGGTGGCGGCAGCACCCTCAGAGGATGCATAATGGATCGACCCACTGTTTTAATCACAGGAACAGGTTCCTATTTACCTAACAAATGTTTAACCAACCACGATCTATCTTTGATGGTAGATACGACAGACGAATGGATTCAGGCTCGCACAGGCATTCTGGAGCGTCGAATCGCCGCACCTGGGGAGTTGACATCCGATTTAGCGGTTCAGGCGGCGCGTCAGGCGATGGCAGCGGCCGAGATCGGACCGACCGATTTGGATTTAATTTTGGTAGCCACCACCACCCCAGATTTGGTTTTTCCCTCGACGGCCACGTTTGTACAACAAAAATTGGGGGCCAATGTCATTCAGATACCGGCCTTTGATATTCAAGCCGTTTGTAGTGGTTTTATCTACGCGCTCACGGTGGCAGAAAAATTTATCACCGCGGGATCTTGTCGCCGGGTGTTGGTCATCGGAGCCGAGACCTTCTCCCGCATTGTCAATTGGGAGGATCGCAACACCTGTATTTTATTTGGCGATGGGGCTGGTGCGGTCATTTTAGAGGCAGGTCCCCCCTCTCCTGATTCCGCTTCTAAAAGAGGCATTCTTGCCACCCATATCCACGCCGATGGGGGTTATGCCCATTTACTCAATGCCACTGGAGGTGTTTCTAAAGGGGCAGAAGAGGGGTTGGATCCTCGAATCAAAGGGGTTGGTTTTGTACAAATGCGCGGGAATGAAGTTTTTAAACAAGCGGTCAAAGTGTTGGGGTCTATTGTTGATCAAACCCTGGCAGCGAGTGGTTATAACCAAGCGGATATCGATTGGTTGGTTCCGCATCAGGCCAATATTCGCATCATTGAAAGCACCGCCAAGCGATTGGGGATGGATATGAACAAAGTGATCGTCACCGTGGACCGGCATGGCAACACCTCGGCGGCCAGCATCCCTCTGGCTCTGGATCAAGCGGTACGAGATGGTCGAATTCAAAGGGGCCATTTGGTCATGTTAGAAGCCTTTGGTGGTGGCTTTACCTGGGGATCGGCTTTGCTGAGGTGGTAAATTTGTTTTGTAAAGAAAGTTGATTCCTATGGAAAAAATTATATTATCCTTTAAAGGGAACGTTCGAGGAGAATTTCTCTTAAATAAAAATCTCCTCACCATTGGACGCAGTTTTACCAATGATATCCCTATTGATAATCTTGGTGTTTCCAGAGAACACGCACGTATTTATAAAAAAACAGATGGACTTTGGATTGAAGATCTCAATAGCAACAACGGAACCTATGTCAATGACATACGATTAAAAGGCCATACGCCTCAACTGATTAAAATTGGGGATATCCTCTTAATCGGAAAACATCATTTAGAAATACAGAGCAGCAAAGAGGGGGATGAACTTGGAAAAACGGGCCAAAAAGAAGAAGTCGCCTCGCAGCCCAAAAATATTTCTGCCTTGGAGGGGACCGTCTTTATGTCCACTCCAAATCCCCAGCCCAATACCGTTCTCAATCTTCCCAATCAACAAAAATCTTCCCAAAACTTAAATCGCACAGGTACGTTCTCTCACGCCTCTTTGGTACTTCTCAAAAATAGTAAATCCTTGGCCAGTGGTCGAGATCATTTTGACCTTGGTGAGGAGTCTCTCACCATCGGCAAGAGTCCGAATGTCGATATTCGTCTTTCTGGTTTTTTTATAGGTTCTTTTGCCATTCTTATTGTTAAAGAAAAAGATGGTTACCATGTAACCCCTATGGGGGGATGGATCAAGCCAAGATTAAACGGACAAAAATTAACACAGACTAAAAAATTGAACCATGGCGATATTTTAGAATTGAGAGGATATCGGTTTCAATACAATATTTAAAAATTTATTTTTTTTAAAAAGTTTTTTTTGTAGGTTATAACGCATGAGTGAGACAATCATCAAACCATTTATCCTGATTGTAGATGACATACCGGAAAATCTAGATGTTCTTTATGCGACCCTCAGGGCGACCTATACTGTTCGTACTGCGCTGAATGGTCCGTTGGCCTTAAAACGGGCCAATATGGACCCGCAACCTGATTTGATTCTTTTAGATGTGATCATGCCTGTGATGGATGGTTATGAAGTGTGTCAACAGCTAAAAAGCACTCCCCGCACCAAAGAGATTCCCGTTATATTTATCACCGGTAAGACACAAACAGAAGACGAATTAAAGGGATTGAAGATGGGGGCAGTGGATTATATTCATAAACCCATCAGTCCACCGATTGTTCAGGCCAGAGTGGCGTTTCATCTGGCTCTCAAAAAGGCCCATTTAGAACTCCAAGAAAAAAACAAATCTCTTAATGAATTTAATAGACTTCTTTCAACCAGCCTAAAAGAGTTATCGATTGCCAAAACAGAGGCTGAGGAGGCCACGCGCCTCAAAGATAAATTTGTCTCTCTTGTGGCCCATGATCTGCGCTCCCCCTTAAGCTCTATTTTAGGCTTCATTCAATATATTATAGAAGATAATGAAAACCAAATAGTTCCAGAACATTTAACCATGTTGCAGCGCGCCTTTTGCAGTGGCCAAAATTTAATCAAAATGGTTGAGGAAATTTTGGATATTGCCAGATTGAAGAGTGGAAAAATTATTTTAAAAAAAACTTTTTTTGATGTCCACTCGTTTATACAAACTATTTTAAAAAGAGTCGAGTATGAAAAAACAAATAAAGGGGTTCACATCCTTGCAACGATTCCAGAAGGGATGCGCTTGTATGGGGATATTGACCTTATAGGAGAGGTATTGCAAAATCTTTTAACCAATGCCATTAAATTTAGTACATTTGGAGATACAATTCATATTGGAACACCAAAAGAGGAACTCTCCTCTATTGTCATTCAAGATCAAGGGGTTGGCATCCCAGATCACATCATACCTAAATTATTTAACATGGCGGAAAAGGTGTCAACACCGGGTACTTCAGGTGAAAAAGGCACGGGGTTTGGACTGCCTTTTAGTTTCGACATCATGAAGGCCCATGGGGGTCAGTTAGAGGTGGATTCGACGTTTGGCAAAGGCAGCTCATTTAAAATGGTGTTTCCTTTGGTGCAACCAAAAATTTTGGTTGTCGATGATGAAGAGATCTACCGAGACATATTGGTTCAGACCTTAAACGTCTTGAACATAGA
Organism: Magnetococcus sp. DMHC-6; assembly: GCA_039908535.1. Taxonomy (GTDB): domain Bacteria; phylum Pseudomonadota; class Magnetococcia; order Magnetococcales; family JADFZT01; genus JAMOAW01. Next base: position 41,356 of record JAMOAW010000063.1, read on the forward strand.
TATCCTGGAGGCCGATCATGGCGCAGAGGCCTGGGAAAAAATTATACAACACGAACCCCATTTAATTTTAGCGGATGTTTTTATGCCGGTCATGGATGGTTTTCAATTATTAGAAAAATTAAAACAGAGCGATAAATACAAACATATTCCGATCATTTTAATCACTGGACATCAAAACACAGATATTAAACTACGCGCCCTGCGGATGGGAGCCACTGATTTTACCAACAAACCGATCAATCTGGATGATTTTTTTCCGCGTATACGTTATTTAATGGGTATCTGAACAAGGTATCCGCCCCCCTTCCCCTAGGTCGCAAAGCAACACCATTTAACCGTGGTCGTCTGTTTTTTGATTTTATTATTTAAAAAAAAAGGGGTCTGGGGGATTGCCCCCAGGGTTTTGCTTTTGCTTTTGCTTTTGCTTTTGCTTTTGCTTTTGCTTTTGCT
>JAMOAW010000064.1:0-20888 GCA_039908535.1 Magnetococcus sp. DMHC-6
TAAAATTTTTTGAATCGTCTCTTTTTGATTGTCCGTCCGACAAAGAATGGCCAAAATATTTTCTTCCAATGTCGGGCTGTCCAATAACTCATAACAATCGATATCACGGATATCAACCACTCTGTAGTGAAAAGAAAGCGTGTTTTCTTTAATAGCCGCTTGGGGTTGCCATGTATTTACGCCTACATAAAGCACCATTTGTATCAAAGGATTGTCTGGATAACGCTGCCGAATCAGGGCATAATAGATCAGCATACGCCAATTCATCTCTTCAGGTCTGCTTTGGAGATCTAAATGGAAAATGGCATGATCGTCCATCAAGAAGACCAAGTCAGGTAAGCGTTTTTGGGTGGAGGCAAACTCCACTGGCAATGATTCTACGGCTTGTCGTCCAATTAAAATTTGCAATAGCCGTTGCGGCGGCTGTTCAAATAAATCTTTAAATGTGGTGTCGTACTGCGACCGATTCTTTTCGTTTGGATTTGCCATGATTTCTCTTGGTTCTTTAGTTGAGACAGAGATCTAAACGAGGGCCTTGAATTTTAACTTGACACTTTATTTTCTCAAAAAATGGTCCTATAGTCCAACAGAATTTTGATTTTAACGGATTTTTAATTTTTTATAACGCATGGGTACTCCCCTATTGACCGGTCGTAGGCAATTGAACGCAGTTTCCCCTTGCCTATCCTCATTAGACAGTAGACAAAAAAAACGATAAACTAAAAAAATATTCACTTATAAATATAGGATGACCATGAACAATCAAATGCTCACGTTGACTTCAGAACAGACTCAACGTTATTCCCGGCAACTCATCTTGCCAGAGGTTGGGGAGGCGGGGCAGTTGCGGCTTTTACAATCGTCTGTCGTGATTGTGGGGGCGGGGGGATTGGGGGGGCCTGCGGCACTGTTTTTGGCAGGGTGTGGGGTGGGGCGTTTGGTGCTTGTCGATGGGGATCGTATCCATTTGAGCAATTTGGGGCGGCAAATTATTCATCAAACAGAGGCGATCGGTCAGGCAAAGGTGGCCTCTGCGGCCAGAACCTTGCATGGTTTCAACCCCCATGTGCGGGTTGAAACCGTGGATGGATGGATTGATGAGGAGAACGCTGACGCGCTGTTTTCCGACGCTGATGTGGTAGTGGATGCCAGCGATAATTTTGCAACACGTTATTTGATCAATGCCACCTGCCATCGCCTGGGCAAACCTTTGGTGACCGGGGCGGTTTTGGGGTTTGAAGGTCAGGTCAGTGTCATTCGTTCTGGTATACACCCGCGCACCCCCTGTTATCAATGTCTTTATCCCCATATTCCCAGTCCAGACGAGGCCCCAACCTGTATGACGGCAGGTGTTTTGGGGCCTTTGGTAGGGGTGGTCGGCACTCTGCAAGCCTGCGAAACAATCAAAATTTTGCTCAATATCGGTCACGTCCTGGATGGAGAGGTGTTGTTGATTAACTTATTGGAGGGGATTTTTCAACGCATTCGCGGGCGTCACAATCCTGAGTGTGCCATATGCGCTTAAAATTTTTGGCGTTTTTTTTCTCTTTTTGGGGCGTTTTGTTTTGCTCATCCGTTCTGAATGCCAACGATCTTTTGGTTGCGGTGGCCTCCAACTTTCGCCGCACCTTTGACCATCTCACCCCCCTTTTTGAGCAGATGACAGGCCATCGGGTGCAGGCCAGTTTTGCCTCCACAGGCCAATTGGCGGCCCAAATCGATGCGGGTGCCCCGTTTGCAATATTTTTGGCTGCGGATGATCAGTATCGTTTGCATTTAAACCCCCAGACCCAAACGTTTGACCAACATTTTATTTATGCGTTGGGGAAGCTCATTCTATGGCGCAATCCCCCTGGTTTTCCTGCCGGGGCCGACACGTTAGAGCAACGCCTGCAAGGTGTCCAAAAAATTGCCCTAGCCAACCCTACCACCGCCCCCTATGGCCGCGCTGCTCAAGAGGTTTTGACTCATGTGGGGGTGCTGGAAAAATTGCGTTCTCAGTTGGTTTTTGCCAATAATGTGGGGCAAACATTGAGCTATTTGACCAGCGGTAACGCCGAGGCTGGTTTTGTGGCTTTGGCGCAAATTTTAGAAAGCGACCTGCCAGGAAGTTATTGGATCGTTCCTCAAACCCTCTATACCCCCATTCGCCAAGAGGCTATTTTGTTAGAAAATAAAAAGGTAACGAATGAAAAAAATTCGGCAGCTCAGGCATTCATGACCTTTTTGCAAAGCCAAGAGGCCCGGAAAATTATCGCGCAAGGAGGGTATGATCTGCCGTGACCCAGCCTTGGTTATCGGTAGAGGATTTTGCCGCTCTGCGCCTATCTGTTCAATTGGCGACCATGTCTACGTTTATTTTACTCTTGTTCGGCACCCCTTTGGCTTGGTGGTTGGCCCATAGCAAGGCCCGCATTCGGGTTTTTGTGGAGGCGGTGGTGGCGGTTCCGTTGGTTTTGCCCCCGACGGTGTTGGGTTTTTATCTGTTGATTCTTATCTCTCCTAACAACTGGTTTGGGGCAGGCTGGTTGGCTTTGACGGGTCGATCATTGGCGTTTAGCTTTAGCGGTTTGGTATTGGCTTCGGTTCTTTACTCGTTGCCTTTTGTCGTGCAACCCCTACAGCGTACCTTTGAACAAATTGGTCGTCGTCCATTGGAGGCGGCTTGGGTGTTGGGGGCGACTCCATTGGAGGCTTTTTTCAGCGTGGCTTTGCCGCTGGCGGTGCGGGGGTATCTTACCGCGACCGTCTTGGGGTTTGCCCATACCTTGGGAGAGTTTGGCGTGGTTCTGATGGTGGGGGGGAATATTCCCGGCCAGACCCAGGTACTCTCCATTGTGATTTATGATCATGTGGAAAATTTGGCCTATGGCCAAGCTCATCGGTTGTCTGGGCTTTTGTTGGGGCTCTCTTTTCTGGTCTTATTGGGCATTTATGGCCTGCAACGTCGCCATTCGGGGAGTTCCCGGTGAGCTTACGTTTTCGTTATTGTGTGCATAAACCAAACGGATTTCATCTGGATCTCCATTTGGATTTGCCAGCCAAGGCGATGATAGCGGTGACCGGACCTTCTGGGGCGGGTAAAACCACGTTGCTCAATTGTTTGGTGGGTCTGGAGCAGGCCGATGAGGGGTTTTTTGCCCTCCATGGGGAATATTTCCACGATGATCAGCATAGCCCTCGGATTCCTCCCCATCAACGCCGACTTGGAATGGTGTTTCAACAACCTCGACTTTTTGATCACCTGAGTGTAAAAAACAATCTGTTATACGGTTTCCACCGTATGCCAACCGAGTTGCGTCGCTTGAGTTTTGAGGAGGTCGTGGCCATTCTCGATCTTGCGCCTTTGCTCAATCGTCGCACCCATAGCCTTTCTGGTGGTGAACAGCAGCGGGTGGCTTTGGGACGGGCGTTGTTGGCGCAACCCAAGGTGTTGTTGTTGGATGAACCCACTTCAGCACTCGATCGTCCCAATCGAGGCCGTATTTTAACGGCCCTGCGGGAGATTCATCTGCGTTTGGCCTTGCCGATGATTCTCGTCACCCATCAATGGGATGAAATTGTGCGTCTGGCCGATTGGTTGGTCTATATGGAGGCTGGTCGGGTTTTGGGATCTGGCCCCTTGGTGGAACAACTTGCTCGTTTGGATCTTCCGTTGGGGCAGAGCGGTGCTGCGGGGGCTTTGGTGGAAGGGGAGGTCATTGATCTTAACGAAGAGTTGCATTTGGCTCGTTTGGCCATTCAAGGCTCGGATTGTTTTCTTTTTATAGTTTCGACGCGTCTTAAAATCGGTCAACATGTGCGTACCCATATTTTGGCTCGTGATGTCAGCCTTTCTTTGGAATATCCTTCTAAAACAAGTATTTTAAATATTTTGCCGGCCAGGGTGGATGCCGTTGGTCCAGAGGATGGGGGGCGGGTGGTGATACGTTTAAATGTGGATGGGATAACCCTTTTAAGTCGGATTACGGTAAAATCGCTGCGCGATCTTCATATTCAGATTGGAACCACACTTTTTGCTCAGGTGAAAAGTGTGGCGGTGAGTGGTTGGCACAATCCGTGAGAAAGAGAATATCCCCCCCACCTTTTTTTCTGATTATTAAAAAAAAAGAGGGGGTCTGGGGGATTCATCCCCCAGGGTTTTGTTTTGGATCTTTTTGCCCAGAGGGCATCCTGTTTATGTATCGGAAAAATAAAAATTAAGACCTTGGGGGGCGGAGAACCGCCCCCCAATATTAAAAAAAAGGGGGAACTTGAGGTGTTATGCGGGTTCAAATTGGGAAACGTCTGCACCACAATCTGGGCAACACCAATCTTTGGGGAGATTTGTGAAAGGGGTGCCAGGGGGAATATCGGCATCTGGATCCCCTTTTTTGGGATCATAGACATAATCACAGACTTGGCAGACATATTTTTTCATGCGTTTTCTCCGCGCTAAGGGGTAAATGGGAAAAAAGAATGGCGTCTTTTGTGACGGATTATTTAAATAAAAACACGAAATTTTGAAAAATTTCTTTTTGAAAATGATGGATCATTTCGTTTTTCATAATGTTTAGGGCTTGAAAGGGGGGCATGCCCTCTTTATAGGCGCGTTTGGCGGTTAGGGCATCGAAAACATCGGCAATACAACAGATTTTAGCATAATCGTGTATTTCGGCCCCTTTTAATCTTCGCGGATAGCCCTGACCATCTTCTCTTTCATGGTGCTGCATAGCGATAATACGGCTTTCCTCACTGAGTTGTTGACAGTTTTTGAGAATTTTATAGCTTTGGTAGGGATGAATACGTATTTTTTTTATCTCTTCAACGGTCAATCGACTCGGTTTGTTGAGAATTTTAGGGTCTACGTTGACCTTGCCAAGATCATGGAGAAAAAATCCCGCGCCTAATTTTTGGCCAAAGAGATCGAAAGGATACCAACATTGACCGAATGGGTATAGGTGTAAAAATCATAATTGGTGACATGTAAAAGTTGGATGGCGGTCTCTTCGTCAAGCAAAATCAGATCGACAATTTTTGAGACCGCCTCTTTCGTTGCTCCAATGACTTCGCCTGTGGGGCTATTGAACAGATTGTGCATGAGATCTAAGGAGTGGTCATAGACCGCTTTGGCTCTTAGCTTGGGTGGGAGTAGGGAGCTTGTGGCGGCATCTTGTATTTTTTGAGTCAGTAGGTGAGTTTTAAGCAAAGCTTTGGAAATGGGAGGGGGCGTGTCTGGTGTCGATGGTGCTGGTGTAGAGGTTTGAACAGTAAGATAAACTTTGCCATATTTGGAAGCATAGGTCTGAACTTTTGTGATTAATTCTTGGGATGTCAGGACAAATTCTTTTGGCAAGCCTATCCCTTTGAGCCAAAGATCGGGAAGCTTCACAAACATGCCGATTTTTAATTCATTTGCAAGAATTTGTTTGTCCACCTTTTGTCGCTCCAAACGATGCCCTGTGGGCAAAAAAAATTAGAGGCCAAACCCTGGGGGATGAATCCCCCAGACCCCCTCTTTTTTTTAAATAATTAAAAAAAAGAGGGGGAGATATTGGGGGGCGGTTCTCCGCCCCCCCAAGGTTTTGATTTGCATTTTTTAAAGTTAACACATCAGCGGCAAAAATAATTTACTATTTCACCTGTTTTTTCCAAAATGGTAAAGGTATCGTAACAATCATTTGAGGATCCACTTTTGGGGGCATATACGTATGCCTCGGTTTGGGGACCGCCAGTTAATGTCGCATCCATCGTTTGGGTGGGCTGGCCATATTGAGCAATGAGATCTGCTCTGGTCAGGCCGATCATTTTACTTTGTTGAGAGGTCCCTGAAATTTTTGGCGGTGTGGTCTCATTTATTGTTTCATTTGTTGTTTGATCAACGATGGCTTCGTCGGTGGCACATCCAGTTAAGAGCAAGGAAAAAAACGCGATTAATGGTATTTTTTTGTGCATTTGTTTAAACTCCGGTTTGTGTGTGGGCCATATGGCGTAGAACAGGAGTGCCAGGAGGGCATCAGTTTGCCGGATAAATAAATCTATTTAAATAGGTTGACTGTTTAGGCTTTTTTCTTGTTAACCTATCTCATCCCCCCCCCTTTTTACCCCCAGGTAAAATAGCAAATGATATGTTTTAAGTGTAAATATTCATTTATTAATCCACTTGCGAAGATGGGGTTGAGATGTTGGTTAGGAGACGACCATCCTCTTCCAGGAATAAGGTGATCTCTGCAGGAGTGACCGGGGGGCTGAAAAGAAAGCCTTGGACGAAGTCACATCCCAGTCCGCGTAAAAATTCCAGTTGTTTTACCGAGGCTACGCCTTCGGCGACAACGGTTAAGTTTAAATTTTTACACATGGAAATAATGGTTTTGGTGATCGCGGCGTCATCGGGATCGGTCGTGATATCGCGTACAAAGGCGCGGTCGATTTTAAGGGTGTTGATGGGAAACCGTTTTAAATAACTGAGGGAAGAGTACCCTGTGCCAAAGTCATCAATGGAGAGATGAACTCCCATTTTTTTTAGTTCATCTAAAACTTGAATGGTTTTTTCCAGATCCTCCATAAACATCCCTTCGGTGAGTTCCAATTCAAGGTATTGGGGAGAGAGTCCGGTGTCGGTCAAAGCACTGCGGACCACGGCGACCAAATCTTGATTTTGAAACTGACGGGCCGAAATGTTGACCGCCATGCGAATGGGGGCATAACCGGCCTCCATCCATTGCACGTTTTGAGCGCAGGCTGTGCGCAAAATCCATTCTCCGAGGGGGACGATTAAATTGGTCTCTTCGGCGAGGGGAATAAAGTTGATCGGTGAAATCAGCCCCAATTCTGGACTTTGCCAGCGGATGAGGGCTTCCACTCCGGCCAATCGTCCAGAGGCAACATCAATTTGGGGCTGATAATAGAGGATAAATTCTTGTTTTTGCAAGGCGGTACGCAGACCGTTTTCCAGGGCAAGGCGTTTGGCAGAGAGATCCCCCATCTCCTGGGTGAAAAAATGAAAATTATTGCCACCCTGTTCTTTGGCCTTGGACATGGCGGCACTGGCGTTTTGTAATAAGGTATTGATATCGCCGTTGTCAAAAGGAAAAATGGTAATTCCAATGCTGGCATTGAGAAAAAAGTTTTGACCATCAATATCAAACGGTTGAGAAATGGCATCTAGGAGTTTTTGGGCGACGATGGTGATGTTTCTGACCTCTAAAATGCCTGTGACCAAAACGACAAATTCATCGCCTCCCACCCGGGCTACGGTATCCTCTTCGCGAAAGAGTTCTTCCAATCGTTTGGCGGTTTGGGTGAGTAACTGGTCGCCAACGTGACGGCCCGCACTGTGGTTGATGAGTTTAAAACGGTCTAAGCCCAAGAATAAGACACCAACCAATAATTCTAAACGGTTTGCGTAGGAGAGGGCTTGGTGCATACGATCTTGCAATAAAAGCCGATTAGGCAATTGGGTTAAGGGGTCGTGATGAGAGAGAAACTCTAATTTTTCTTCGGATTTTTTTATGGAGGAGATATCAGAAAAGACTGTGACATAACGAATAATTTTTCCTTCTCCGTCGCGAACAGCGGTTAAATTGCACCATTCGTGATAGTTTTCGCCATTTTTGCGTTGGCTCCAAATCTCCCCTCGCCATTTGCCGCTGGTGGTCATATATTGCCATTTTTCCAGAAAGGCGTTGTCTTCCGGGGAGTGTTTGGATTTAACATCTAGGAGATGTTGACCGAGCACCTCTTCGGCGGTGTAACCGGTGATTTCGGTAAAGGCTGGATTGATGGTGCGAATGGTTCCGTCAGAGTCGGTGACGGCAATTCCTTCACTGGTATTTTGATAGACGCTGGCGGCCAAACAGAGTTCTTCTTCGGCTTGGCGGCGCACGGCGACCTCAATTTGGAGAGCTATGTTGGTCTGGGTGAGTTTTTTAGTGCGCTCTTCAATATTTTGTTCTAAGAAAAGATTTTGTTCTTTAATCTTATTAATATACTCTTTTCGTTCGGCTTCATGTTTTTGGATCGTATGGTCCAGACGATGGCCAAAATATAAAAAGAGTCCATAGAGAATGGCCAGAATGGCCAAGATCCAGAGGGCTAAAATCCATTGAGTATGTTCAATGTCCGCCAAAAGAGGGGCAATGTCGGTGTAGAGTTCCAACACGCCATGGATGGGTTGATGTGGCGTTGAACGCAAGGGGAGGTAGCTTGAGATAAGGGAGCGCTCCTCTGTGGTGCCATCAAAGGAGGGAAATGAGTGGCGATAAATGAGTTCGCTTTGAACTTCTCCCCGAAGAGCCGATCGAAAACCGGAGTTTTTGCTTTGATCCTCGCCGATTTGGTTGAGTTGCGTAGAAAGCAGGGTCTGTCCATGGAGATTATAAATTTTAACTCTGACCACATCCAGGTTGTGAAGATGTTTTGGGAGAGTTTCAAGCAATTTTTGAATTTCTGGTCGTTGGGTGAGTTCTGAAGGGGAGAGTTCTTCTGGGAGTTGATCCAGGCTCTCTAGAAGGGGCCAAAGCGCGTTGACCATCACTTGGGTAAGGGCAATATTGTTTTTTTCGCCCATGGTCAATATTTGGTGTGAGACTATTTTTTTGACCACAAAACCCATTACCAGAGCAAAAAACATCAGCCCGATGACGCCAATTATGGACCATGTTTGAAACCTGCGGTGTTGGTGTAACATAATTTTATACGTTGCCCTTTCCATGGGCGATCTCAGTTAAGAGGATCAGGTTGAACATAATGCCCTGCGGGCAAAAGATTACAATCAAAACCCTGGGGGATGAATTCCCTAGACCCCCAAAAGAAAAGGGTGGGGGGGATTGGGGGGCGGTTCTCCGCCCCCCAAGGTCTTTTTTTGTTTTTCCGATACATGAACATGATGCCCTGCGGGCAAAAAAAATCAAAGGCCAAACCCTGGGGGATGAATCCCCCAGCCCCCCTCTTTTTTTTTAAGAATTAAAAAAAAAGAGGGGGGATTGAGCCACGCAAGGTCTTGATTTTTATTTTTTTGATATCAATAGAACCTTCGCAAATTCAATTGATTTTAAACACGATTGATGTCAATAATCAACCAATATTGAATTATTTTATCGAATTTTTTTATATATACAATGGGTGTTGCATGTATGGATTGTTCATTTATCAAACGCAAAATGACCTTGCATCCATGTAGAAAAAAAGAGTGGGGCTTGGAGGGTTGTTCTGGGCTCTCCAAGGTTTTGATTTTTTTTATCCGAAAGGCATCCTGTTTTGAGCATTTCATCAGGGCACTTTGTACTGGTTATCCCCCTAAACTGGCCATATTAAACCCATCATTGCTGGGAGAGAGGGCGTTGAAGGTGTGGCTTTTGGGCTTTTTGTAAATTTTGGCAGCGATAATCTGTTTGAGTTCGGTGTCAGACAGACCGTTGCGTAAAAGATCCCGGAGGCCTAATCGGTGGCTTTGTCCCAAACAGAGAACCAAATCCCCCCAGGAGGTGAGGCGCACCCGGTTGCAGGTGGCGCAAAAATGTTTGGAAACCGCTGAAATAATGCCAATGTTCGCCCCTAAGCCAGAAATTCGAAAATAACGAGCCGGACCGCTGCCCCCAGGGCCGATGTCTGGTTGGAGTTCTCCTGGAAAAGCCTTTTGTATCTGGGTCACAATTTGGTCGGTGGAGACGTGTTGTCCCATGATGGAGACTCCAGCCTCTCCGATAGGCATGGCCTCGATAAATCGTAAAACAACCCCTTTGGCACGGGCAAAGCGGATCATTGCTCCAATTTCGTGGTCGTTGATACCGCCCATGACCACCATGTTGAGTTTGACGGGGGTGAGTCCCGCTTCTAAGGCGGCATCAATGCCTTGTAAGACCTGCTTGAGGTCACCACCACGGGTAAGTTGGTCAAAAGTGGTTGGGTCTAAAGAGTCGAGGGAGATATTGACCCGACCGACACCCGCTTGCTTGAGGGATTTGGCCTGTTGGGGGAGAAAAAAGGCGTTGGTGGAGAGGGAAATTTCATGGACATAGGGAGAGTTGGTCATGCGGGCAACCATTTGGGCGAGATTGCGGCGCAGCAATGGCTCGCCCCCCGTGAGGCGAAAATGGTGAATGCCCAATTCGGAAAATAAGTGGACCAAACGCACGGTTTCGTCTTCGGTTAATGCGGTAGGAGAGAGTTCCTCTTCGCCTTTTGGTAGACGACAATAGGGACAGCGAAAGTTGCAGCGGTCGGTGACTGAGAGTCTTAAATAGCCGATATTTCGGCCAAATTGGTCTATAAGTTCCGGGTGTGTGTCTGTCAATGCGGCTCCTTTGTGGGGTGGAAAGAGCGGATAAAATGGCCGCTGCGTCCACCCGATTTTTCTTCTAGGAGAATGTGTTCAATGACCATCTCCCGGTCAATGGCCTTGCACATGTCATAAACTGTGAGTGCGGTGACCGAGACGGCGGTCAGGGCTTCCATTTCCACTCCAGTTTTTCCTGTGCAACTGACCTGGGCCCGAATGGTCAAACATCCTGTTGTGACATCGGGGGTAAAATCAATTTTAACCGAGGTCAAATTGATCTGATGACACAAGGGAATGAGCATATCTACCCGTTTAGCCGCCATAATTCCTGCCAGACGGGCCACCTCCAAAACATCCCCCTTGGCCAGATTGCGGTCCAAAATACGGGTGAGGGTGGCCGTTTGCATACAAACCTGTCCAGTGGCCACCGCCAATCGATGGGTTTCCTCTTTGGCCGAGACATCTACCATCCGGGAAGCCCCTTGGGAATCAAAATGGGTCAGCGTGGGGGTATCAGGCATAATCAATCATCCACACATTCACCAACTCTCCTGATTTAATTGTGACTGGCGACTCTGGAAGGACAATAAAGGCGTTGGCTTGACTCATGCTGCTCAGAATGCCAGAGCCTTGGGCTCCGGTTGTGGTCACCCACGGACCCTCTGGCCCATAGTGGACCACACCTCGGTAAAAGTCCATGCGTTCGTGATGTTTATGGATATCTCCTTTTAAGGGCAGCTTAAAGGCGCGGATGGGTTCAGGTGCGGCCCCCATCATTTTGAGCAATGCCGGACGCACCATCAAGAGAAAAACCGCTAAGCTGGAGACCGGATTGCCGGGTAGACCAAAAAAGGCTGCGTTACCAAGTCGGCCATAGGCTTGTGGTTTGCCGGGTTTCATGGCTACCTTCCAAAAATGGATGTTGCCTTGTTCTTCGAGAACCTCTTTAACCAAGTCATAGTCGCCCACTGAAACGCCGCCGCTGGAGATAACGGCGTTGGCGGTTTGCGAACCTATGCGCAGAGCCTCTCTGATCTCATGAAGATTGTCTCGCGCCAGTCCTAAATCGATGGTTGCTAGACCCATGGCTTGCACAGCGGCGATGAGGGTGGGTCGGTTGCTGTCATAAACATGACCAGAGGGGAGGGGAACTCCAGGGGGTTGGAGTTCATTGCCCGTGGAGAGTACCGCCACCTTGAGTTGTTCAAACACCGAAATTTCGGTGAGGCCCAGAGAGGTAAGCAATCCTAAATCAGCCGGGGTCAGTCGTCGGCCTGGGGTAAAGAGTTCGGTTCCGGCGCGAATATCTTCGCCTGCCAATCGAATATTTTGGCCCGTCGTCATGCCCGTTGGGATGACCAAGCTGTCGCGTTCCCAGCGCACATCTTCTTGTTTGACCACACAGTCACATCCATCTGGAAGGGGGGCTCCTGTCATAATGCGCACCGCTTGGCCCGCTTTGAGGGGTTCGGTGAGTTTATCCCCAGCGGGTAGGTCGGCCACAACCATGAGGAGGGTCTCTTTGTTACGGTTGAGATCGCGCGATCGAATACCATAACCGTCCATGGCCGAGTTGTCATGGTTGGGGACGTTAAAGGTGGCCTGAATAGGAGTGGCCAGAACGCGGCCTAAGGCTTGCGGGACTTGGCAGGATATAGTTTGAGTTATCGGTTGAATTTCTGCCAGAATTTTAGCCCTGGCCTCGGCAAATGAGATCATAAAGTGCTCCTGTAAAGAGATAATTAAACAGAATGCTCTGTGGGCAAGAAATCAACAGCCAAACCCTAGAGGATGAATCCCCCAGCTCCCTGTTTTTTAATTATTAAAAGAAAAGGGTGGGGGATTGGGGGCGGTTCTTCGCCCCCAAGGTCTTGATTTTGTTAATGCCCCCCTCCTCGCGCCATACTTAATATATGAGGCACCAAATCCGCCATAGCTGTAAAACTTTGGCTTGCCCCATGCCGGGATCCCGGCAGATTAATCACCAGAGTTGTTGCGCGCAATGCGGTGATGCCACGGGTGAGGACCGCAGAGCGCACCTGTTTTAAACCTTCCATGCGGATGAGTTCCGCGATGCCGGGTAAAATGCGATCACAGACATCTTGGGTGGCCTCTGGTGTAACATCGCGGGGGGAGGGACCGGTGCCGCCAGTGGTTAAAATAACATCCAAGCCCATGTCATCGGCCCAGTGACACAAAAGATCGGCGATTTGGGCCCGATCATCGGGGAGAAGGTGTCGGGCGACGACCTCTGCTCCTGCCTCTTTTGCCAACTTTTCCAGAATATCACCACTGCTGTCAGAGTGTAAATTGCGACTATCTGAGAGGGTTAAAATACCGGTACGCAGACCCAGCCAGTTGATTTCTAAGGGGTGACTGTGGTGGCTGTGGTGGTGGCCGCCGTGGGCAGGCTTGTTGGGCTGGCTTGCGTGGGTATGGGGAAGTTGGCGTAACTCTTCCCATTGGCTGGCGGCCGCTTCACAACCAGGACAGCTATCGATCCATTTTTCTCCTTGGGGGGTGATCTCTTTTTTCCAGAAGGTGGCACGGATTTTAAGATAATCAATGATAAATCGGCAGCCATCGAAGGCGTGGCCACGGTGGGCGGCGGCCGCGATCACCAGGACAATATTTTCTCCCGCTGTCAAGCGACCCACCCGATGTACCACCCGCACGGCCTGCAAAGAGAAGCGGGTCATAGCGGTTGTGGCGATTTTTTCCAGCTCTTTTTCGGTCATGCCCGGGTAGTGTTCGAGTTCCATGGCCTGGACATGTTGATGGGCGGTAAACTCCCGCACAATTCCGGTCATGGTGACCACGGCTCCCGTGCGTTGGTTGTCGGCCAGGAGGGATTTTATCTCCTGGTCGATGGAAAAATCTTCTTTTTGAATGCGGATCATCTGTTTCCCCTTTGGTCAACCGCCGCTTACAGGCGGAAAGATAGCCACCTCATCCTTATCGTCAACCGGGTCGTTGGGTTGGGCGTAGGATTGATTGACGGCAATGCGCAGGTGGGAGCCTGCCAACGCGCTGGTAAAGGGTTCTCCTTGTCCGCGCAGGTGATCGAGCATTTGGGCGACGGTGCGCACCTCTTTGGGAAGGGGGATATCCAGTTGTGCCGAGCCAATGCGTTCCCGCACTCGGGCGAAAAAGAGAAATTGGGTCATGATGTGACTTCCTTGAGGTTGTCTTGCTGTGCGAAGTATTGAGCTATTTCAAGCTCCTGATAGGTATTAATATTAAAAAACGGATCCCTATTCTGGTCGTCCAAAGGAAAGTTAAGAATGCCATGATCGTGTTTGGCAAACCACTCTTTAAGTTGCAGTGCCCCGTCATCCAAGGCTTTGGAGATTTCGGGCAATAGATCTTTTGGCCATAAGCAGACCGCATAGTGGATCCGCTCTTGGGAGGAGACGGTAACTGGGCGTGGCTTTTCCCCCATGGAGTGGAGAAGTTTACAGGCCAATTGGTGTGGAATAAAGGGGGTATCGACGGGAACGGTTAATACCCAAGGGGTCGAAACTGCCGCCAAGATTGTTTCAATGCCCGCCAAAGGGCCCAGGAATTGCGGGCGTTGATCGGCCAACACTGGCAGGGCATAGCCCCGAAATCGCTCCAAATCGCCATTGGCGTTGATTATCAACGTTGCTGTTTGTGGCGTTAATCGGTCCAACACATGCGCAATCAATGGTTTCTCCCCTAGAGGCAGAAAAGCCTTATCCTGAGAATTAAAACGACGTCCAAGCCCGCCAGCTAATATAGCCCCTGTGATGGCGTTTGGGGAATAAATGGGGGAAATGAAGGGTGTGGGCATGGCGACTCAAGTGGGTTTGAGGAACGATTTATTGGATTTATTATAATAGAGAAGCTTTATTTAATGATAGGAACTATTCCAATGGCCAGTGCAATTTTATGGACAGCAATACGGGGGGCGGATTTTTGATATTTTGTTTTGATTTTTTGTTACGAAGGGACTATTATTTTGGAAATCTCTTTTTTCTATACTTAACAGAAAAATTTAGTGGGGATTATTATGCAAGAATTAATAAATAAAAAACAAGAATTTCGACAACATATGAAAGAAAAAATTCAAGATGTTGGTGTGTCTGTTTTTAATAAGGATCATAATAATTTCCTTGATATTCTATTAGAGTTTCACGAATTTGTCGAACGATTATCTAAACACCGTCCATCACAACAAGATTGGTCAAAAGTTGAAAAAATGTTGGTTGCTCTTTCAGGATATGCTTTAGAACATTTTAAAAATGAGGAGGAATTAATGTTAAGATTCAAGTATCCTGAATTAATCGTACATAAAAAAGAGCATGATGATTTTTTAAGAAAATTTACAAGTTACAAATGCAACTTGCTTGAAAAACGTGATATATTATGTGTTGTTGACTTGAAATATTTTATGATTGACTGGTTTTTCCATCATGTTGGTCGGGTTGATGTTCAGTATAGGCCTTTTTTTGTTAAATGCGGTGTTAAATAACCGGATCTATTTCCCCTCTCTCAACGATGCAGCCAAGCCTCGCCCCAGTTGGTCAGGGCCAGCAGAACTGCGATACGTCCTTGACGATCAGGGATACCGGGTTGGGTGATTTTTTTAATAAATTGATTGGACCAATACCCTTCTCGTAGCCAGCACCCTTGCTGGACCCGCCCTAAGGCGTGATCCCAGTTAAAGTCCTCTTTCACTCGTGTGCTAAAGCCTTGTTTTTGGTGTTCGAATACCTGTTCAGGGACGCGATTTTTTAGATAGTTGCGTAACAGGGGTTTGCTGGCGATTTGTGCATGGGAGTCACTTGGGAGGGCAAAGGCCCACTCTACCAAGCGGCGATCTAGGAAGGGAACGCGGACTTCTAAAGAGTGGGCCATGCTGGTGCGGTCAACTTTGGTTAAAATATGGTCGCAACAAAAGGTCATGAGATCGATCCGTTGTAGGGCGCGGGGCAAGGGGAGTTTGGGTTCAAAGTGGCGGGCTAGGGGTTCTAACATTTTTTCGTCGTCAAACTCAAGTCCCATGGGGGCCAAAAGGGCGGTGACCTCTTCGGGGAGAAAACGGGGAAAAAGTCGCCAAGCATGACGATGGAGCAGGGAGCTGCGGGCAAAATGGGCGGCGGCTTGCCGCGTTGGAAAGGAAAAAGCGGCGGGAACCAAAGATCCCCAACCTTTGCGCAGCCAAAGAGCATGGCCCGGGAGTGGGGTGGCTAACCCTTGATACCAAGTATAACCACCAAACAGCTCATCCCCTCCATCGCCAGCCAAAACCACTTTAAATTTTTTTGCCGCCGCTTGGCAAATGAGATACATGGGCATATGGGCACTATGACCATCGGGTTCATCCACTTGTTTGGCAATGAGATCCATGAGGGCGGGAAGATCCTTGTTGGTCATCTCGATTAAATGGTGTTTGAGACCCAGATGGGCGGCGATTTGGGCGGCTAGGGGGGCTTCATTGCGTGGCGATTGGGGAAAACCAACCGTAAAGGCCTCCAGATGGGCCTCCAACTGGTTCAGACCGACGGCCACACTGCTGGAGTCCAATCCCCCAGAGAGAAACAATCCCACTGGGACATCGGCCAGCAAATGGTCGGTCAGCACCGACTCAAAGCGGTTGGCAAACTCTTGGGGATGGGCGGATTGGTCTAAATCACGCGGCGGTTCCCAATAACGGTGTAGGCGCAGACCATGGGGGGGCGACCAGAGCAGTCGGTGACCGGGTTCTAGTTTAGAGATATGGCACCAAATGGTCTGGGGACTTGGCACATAACTGAGCGTCATGACATAGGCCAGGGCTTCCGGGTTTGGTTTGGGGGGAGTGTGGAGCAAGGGGAGAATGGCGGTCAGTTCAGAGGCCAAAAGCAGACCTCCCTCCGGGGTCGTTGTCCAATAGAGAGGTTTGATGCCCAGTCGATCTCTGGCCGCCAGCAGTAGACGTTTTTGTCGATCCCAAAGGACAAAGGCAAACATTCCTTCCAGATGGTCCAGGCACGCTTCTCCCCAGGCTTCGTAGGCGTGCAAAATTACCTCGTTGTCGCTTTTCGAACAAAAGGTATGGCCCAGATCTATTAATCGTTGACGTAGCGACGGGGCATTATAAATCTCTCCGTTGCACACCAGTTGCAGTTGGCCGTTTTCGTTGGCCATGGGTTGATTGCCGCTTGGGCTGAGATCGACAATGGCCAAACGGCGGTGACCTAGCCAAATGTTCTCATCTTGAGAGAACCAGATCCCTTGGCTGTCGGGCCCACGATGGGCCAGAGCCGCTAAAGCCGCGATCTCTTGACCATTCCCCCCCCCGACAACAGCAACAAATCCACACATAGAGATATCCTGTAATCTTATATTATCAAAATAAAAAATTGCTATTTGAAATTGTCCTCGGTTTTTTTAAATGGAAACCCGACTCCGTCCTTCTGCCTTGGCGCGATAGAGGGCCTGGTCGACCTGCTCCAACCATCGTTCTTGAGAGAGGCCAGGTTGATAGAGTGTCAGTCCAATACTGACTCCTAAAGGAGGAAAACCAGGGACTTGTATGTTAAGGGCACGGACCGCCTGGCAGAGACGATTCATGAGTGTTTTGCCGTTGTCCAGATCGGTATTGGGGAGAATCAGGGCAAACTCGTCGCCGCCAATGCGGGCCAGTAGGTCGGAATCGCGAATCATTTTCGCCAGAATTTGGGAGACGCGCAGCAATGTTTGATCTCCTTCGGCATGGCCTAAATGGTCGTTGATCTCTTTAAAGTGGTCGAGGTCCAAACCAGCCAAAGCCAAGGGGTTGCCATAGCGTTGGCTGTTGGCAATCTCTTGGGTAAGGCGTTCTTGAAAGACCCGGCGATTGACCAAACCGGTTAAGGCATCTCGACGCGCCTGATCGTAAAGGTCTTCATAGGCCAAGGCCCGTTCTAATGGGCCATGTAACTCTTCTAAAAAGATAATCGAGAGTTCTTGGCAATTGCTGAGGTGATTGGGTTGATCATGAAGAATCAACAACGATCCCCAGTCATTGTTCAGGCGTGGCAGATCATAATAGAGTTCAATTTCTTCGAGAAAACCACTTTTTGGCAGATTGGAATTGGTTTCAAAAAGGGTATAGGCTGCGGTGATCAATTTTGTCCGTAGTGGACCATGACAAGAGCAACTGATATGAATTCGGTTGCGGGTTGGGTGAGAATAGGCCAAGAGACTATGTTTAAAATAGGGCATCAACCAAGCCGACAGGGCTTCTATCATGGAAGCCAAGTCCAACTGCTCTCCCAGTTGCCGGTGCAATTCATAAATTTTGGCCAGCTCTTCGGATTTACGCCGATATCGGTCCAGTTCTAGGATTAAATTGGAGGGTTTTCTGGACAGCAATACGGGGCGACTTTTTGGCATGGTGTGACATTTTAAATTAACAAGAATCCCCATGGCATGTTTTCCTTTCTAATTGTCTTTCCATACAGTCAAAAACATTTCGGCTTGCAGTGTTTGTTTTATTGTTTTGGTCTCTTAGGTGTGTCTTACTTGTCACCTTGCGCCGTTGTGATTCTGTTTAATGGGTAATATGCGAGTATTGTGCCAAAAAATAAAATTTTTGTCGGACAAATAACGATTTTATATAGATTAACATGTTGAATTATAATGAATAAAATAAATTATTGAGATACTTTATTTGTTATAGTTAGGTCGAATTTGAAGGATAAAAAGAAGCAAAAATTGCCTCTATTTGGCAATTTTGATCGGGTGGTCGAATTTATCTTTGGTATAGAAGATGATGTCTTTCAGACAAAAAAATCGAAAACAAAATCCAGGGGGGGGATGAATTTTTCTGACCTTCTCTTTTTTAATTATCAAAAGAAAAGGGTGGGGATTGGGGGGCGGTTTTGAGCCCCCCAGGGTCTTAATAAGAGTTATTGGAGTAGACTATAGACCCGTTCGGCACTTTGATTGGCCTGGGTGAGGATAGCGACACCAGCTTGGGAGCGGATGTTAGCGGCGGCCAATTGAGTGAGTTGGTCGGCCATGTTGACATCTTGGATGCGTGATGTGGCGGCGGTTAAGGATTCAAATGTGCTGTTTAGGGTGCTAAGGGTGGATTCCAGTCCAGATTGAACGGCACCCAGATCTGTTTGGTATTGTTGAACTTGTTGCGCATAGGTATCCAGGGTGTCCAGGGCTGTGCTGGCACTCGATTGGGTCGAAAGATCGATAGGAGCAAAGGCACCAGTTAAATCTTGTAGTTGAATGATGGTCTGGTCGCTGCTTGAGGCACCGGTTTGTAGGGTGACGGATGCATTAGAAGCAAGGACAGAGATGCCGTTATAGTTGGTATCCTGGATGATGCTATTGATTTGTTCTTGAATTTGTTGAGCCTCTTGGTTGATCGTTTGCCGATCGGCATCTGTTAGTGTATCATTAGCGGATTGAACAGCCAGTTCTCGCAGACGGGCGAAATTGTCTTGTATTTGGCTCAATCCGCTATTGGTTACCTGAGCGATGGCGATGCCATCGTTGACGTTTTGGGTGGATTGATTTAAAGAGCGCAATTGGCTGGTAAATTGGTCGCTTAGTGCAATATAAGAGGCGCTTGAATTGGATTTAACGCCACTTGCCAAGGTACGTAAGGTATCTTGGAGGGTGTTTTGATTTTTATTGGTTTGGTTGATAAGGTTTTGTGTGCCAATCGTGCTTTGGATGGTGATAGCCATCGGTGGCCTCCTACTTAGGTTTATGCCATTTATGGGGTCAAGAAGGAACCTTTTTTTTATGGCTTGTTATTTTTATTTTCTATTTTAGCAGATCTTGTTTAAGAAAGAAATTAAAATTTAACATATCTAAAAAAATAATCATCAAGACTTTTTGGGGGGGCAGAATCGCCTCTTAATCCTTTTTTTTACATGAGAGAAGGTGTTTTCGATTTTATGGCCGACATTGTTTTGACCACCATGAATGCCCGTTTTAGCCATACTTCCTTTGGGTTACGTTGTTTATACGCCAATTTGGGGGAGTTGCAACCGCAGGCGATTTTGATAGAATTTGATCTTGAAAAATCTCCCTTGACTATGGCAGAGGGGATTCTTGCTGAAAATCCGTTGATTGTTGGCCTTGGCGTTTATATTTGGAATGTCGAATTGGCACTGCATTTGGTGATGTTGCTCAAACAAATTCGACCTCAGGTGGTTGTGGTGTTGGGTGGGCCGGAGATCAGCTTTGAAACCGAACAGCAGGGGATTTTTGCCTGGGCAGATTATGTCATCACTGGCGAGGCGGAGTTGGCTTTTGCCCATTTGTGTCGGCAGATTCTCAACTCAGAGCCGCCAACGACACGGATAATTCAAGCCTTATTGCCTTCTTTGGAGCTTTTGCAATCTCCTTATCTCTTCTACACGGAAGAGGATATTTTGCATCGTTTGATTTATGTCGAGGCCAGTCGTGGGTGTCCTTATCGGTGTGCCTTTTGTCTTTCCTCCTTAGACGAGAAGGTACGTTTATTTCCTTTGGAACCTTTTTTGGCCCAGATGGTGGTGTTGTTAAAGCGGGGGGTGTGGCAGTTTAAGTTTGTCGATCGGACTTTTAACCATCATCCGAAACGGATGATACGTTTGTTGGAATTTTTTTTGCCGCATATTGGACCTGGGCATCGGCTGCATTTTGAAATGGTGCCAGATTGCTTGCCTGATGCTCTTAAGGAGGTGATGGTTCAATTTCCTCCTGGGGTGTTGCATCTTGAGGTGGGGATTCAATCATTGGATTCTCAGGTGCGGGGGATTCTTGGCCGCCAGCAAGTGGATTCGATCGGTTTGGCCAATTTGCATTGGCTATTAAGTGTCGGTCGGGTTGATTTACATGTGGATTTAATTGTCGGTTTGCCGGGGGAGGGGATCGAAGGGTTTGCTGTGGGGTTTGATCGTCTGTTTTTACTTGGCCCCCAGGCGATTCAGGTTGGGATATTAAAGCGGTTGCGGGGAGTGCCTCTTGTGGCGTTAGCTTCCGAGTATGGTTTGGTGTTTAATCCGGCTCCTCCTTATGACTTGTTATACAACGATCAAATCAATTTTGCGTTGATGCAACGATTGCGTCGTTTTGCCCGTTATTGGGAGATGATCGGCAATTCAGGGCGTTTTGTGGCCACAAAACGGATTATGCAGGAGGTAGAGTCTCCTTTTTGGCTTTTTTTGGCTTTATCGGATTGGTTGTATGCCACGACTGGACGTACTCATGGTATCGCTTTGCGTCGACTTTATGAGTTGGTGTTGCATGGTCTTTGTTCTGTGGCAAATTCATTGGATGCGCGAAGGGTTTCAGAGGCGGTTAAGGCTGATTTTGGTCAGATGAATCCCAAAGAGAAGTCCGATTTTTTGTCTTTTTTTGATCATTCAAAAAAGGGGGGGGCTAGACACCGGTAGCATCACATTTATACCAATTTGTGTTCAATAGTATTATTGGAGGGGTCCGGGGAGCGTCACGCTCCCCGGCGGAGGTTTGGAGGCAGAGCCTCCAAGGTGTTGCTTTTGCTTTTGACTTTGCTTTTGACTTTGCTTTTGACTTTGCTTTTGACTTTGCTTTTGACTTTGCTTTTGACTTTGCTTTTGACTTTGCTTTTGACTTTGTAGCCCCCAAGCAGGGGGGTTGGGGGGTGCAA
>JAMOAW010000065.1:0-15980 GCA_039908535.1 Magnetococcus sp. DMHC-6
GCAAAATCAAAAGCAAAATCAAAAGCAACACCTTGGAGGCTCTGCCTCCAAACCTCCGCCGGGGAACGTGACGCTCCCCGGACCCCTCCAATAATACTTTATTGAACGCAAATTGGTATAAAATCAAAACCCTGGGGGATGAATCCCCCAGCCCCCCCAAAAGAAAAGGGTGGGGGGATTGGGGGGCGGTTCTCCGCCCCCCAAGGTCTTGATTTTTATTTTTCCGATACATGAACATAATGCCCTACGGGCAAAAGATTAAAATCAAAACCCTGAGGGATGAATCCCCCAGACCCCCAAGGCCTTAACCCTGGTTACCTATTCACCAACCAATACCAGAGTTGTCCCAAATATTCATGCAATGCCGTCCCAATAAAACTCATCGCTTCTGGATTTGGGAACCAATCCAAAAAAGCGGATTCTGAACTGACGGCATCCGTAGAAAACAGAGTAGAAGCAGATGTGACAGTTAAACCCGTTTTCTGGAAAGACCACACAGCTCTGCGCATATCACGAGCATGAGTGACCAGTAAAATATGCTGTATACCCTCTTTGGCGAGAATTTTTTGGCTAAACAAGGCATTTTCAAAGGTATTGCGACTCACATCTTCCATCCACCGTACCGGTGTATGAAACTCCTCTTCCAACACCCGTTTCATCAATTGGGCTTCAGAACGCTCTTCATGAAAAGGATGCCCCCCAGAGACAAGAATGGGCAGATTTTTAAGACGATACAACCAAGCCCCATAACGCAAACGGACTAACCCCCCGGAATTGACGGTATCACCCTCATATTCAGGGGCATTTTGATAACGACCATGACCTAAAATAACGATCGCTTGGGCCTGGGTATTGCGAATCTGTTCTTGGGTAAGAGCGGGATATTGATTGGCTTGCTCCAGATTGCGAATCAAAAAACGCGAGGTAACAGGTAGCGAGGTGACATACGTCAGCACCCCTATTCCAAAAACCATCCAGCGCACAACTCGACGACGTTTTTGCCATGTAGATGGAGAGGCCAAAAGCCAAATCCAGACCAGCCCTATTAAAATCAGGCCTGGTGGAAATATAAAACGCTCCACCAAGCCATTCCATAAAGGGGTCATGGAACAACCGACGCTATCGGCTGTTTTTGATGGGCATGAGGATGAGCCGAATCATAAACACGAGACAAACGGGCCATATCCAAATGGGTATAACGTTGCGTCGTCGAAAGCGTCGCATGACCAAGCATCTCCTGGATTGAACGCAAATCTGCCCCTGCTTGCAACAAATGGGTGGCAAAGGCGTGGCGCAGGGCATGGGGAGTGACCTGTTCGGGTAGGGTCAATTGTCGGCGCAGGGACTGCAACAACCGTTGCACAATACGCGGGTTAAGTCTTCGTCCGTGGTCTTTGCGATTGGCCCCGATAAACAGCGGGCCGTTATGCTCTAAAAAGGGAACCATCTGATCCCTGGCATCCAAATAATGCATCAAGGCCATCGCCGAATTTTTACCAATTGGAACAACGCGCTCCTTATTCCCTTTACCCATCACCCGCACCTCTCGATGGACCAAATCGACATCCAATTGATTCAGTGCGCACAATTCACCAACCCGCAAGCCAGAGCCATATAACAGCTCTAAGATAGCCGTATCCCTTAAATTGAGCCAGCTAGGACGGGCTCTGGAGGTGATATGGAGTTCAGTTTCCATAAGTCGGGCGGTATCTTCTTCGCTGGGGGCTCTGGGAAGACGTTGACCTGTTTTAGGGGTCGCCACCAAAACGGCGGGGTTTTCTTTGGCCACCCCTTCACGCTCCAAAAATTTAAACCAAGCCCGCACCGAAGCCAAACGACGCTGCAAAGTGGTTTTGGATAACCCCTGCCGACGTTCACGTCCTAAAAAAGAGCGCAAATCTGCCGGCTCCAGATGAGGAATATCCACTTCTTCCAAAGATTGCCCCGATCGTTCCAACCAAAATTCCGCAAAACGGGAAAGATCATTGAGATAGGCGATGACCGTATGTGTAGAAAGACGGCGTTCTACGGCCAAATATTGATGAAATCGTTCTGAAAAAGGAAAATTTGCGAGTGTCATTGTTAGCAGCTTTCATTTTTTTTAAGATAGTGGGCCAAAATGGTGGCCAAAACAGTGGCCAAATCGTACAAAAGATCCGTAGAATCACTGGGTAAAAATCGACTGGGTGTGCGCCCTCCAAGATTAAGACTTCCCATCAAATGCGATTGTTCACCACCCGACTGGGAATTGACCAACAGTGGAATAAGTGCCTCAGAACGGATGACAGGATGTTCTAAGCCAAAAAATTGGGTTCGGTTTTTGTTCTCGTGTCCCACACGAATCACGGTATTCCCATCTGTGCCAAAGGTTTCTAAAAGGGTGGCATGGGGAATGGTAAAAAGACGATTGTCGCAATTATTTTGTGGACCCAGATTCTGGAAGAGTTTAATAAATCCATCGGATCGGTCACTAAATGTAACAGTAACCCGATGAATATCAAAATTATTTTCTATCTCCTCGCTAATGGTGCGGATTAACTCCAAAGGATTAGGAGCCGTGATCATACGAATTTGCAGAGAATGAAATGTATGATAAATCTCTTCATTTCGACGGATCCGCTCCAACATCTGTTCCAGTTGCAGTTGCAACTGTTCGTTTTGCCCACGTAAACGATCTAATTGTCCCGCTTCTAAACTCAAAATGCGTCCAGAGGCGGTGATAGCGGAAGGCAAAAGGTCGGCATGACGACTAAAAAAATCGGGATGCACCAAAAGCCAATTGCGAACCTGTTCTTCAGTAAAATCGAGTTGGTTTTCCATGACATTTTATTCCTGAATTACCTAAAATGAGCAATTTACCTAAAAGGAGATCACAATTCCTTTTTTTGGGTTGGCGTTATCATAAGAATCGTCTAATATAAGATCGTCTGTGATCGAATGTGTCGATCCAAATCGGAACTCACGATATAGATTTGAGGTGCTGAGTGGCGTGTGAATTTGATGAAGTGAGTATCGAAAAAGTTGCTCGATGTATGAAGGCATTGGCCCATCCCCTACGTCTAAAAGTGATCGTTGCGCTCAATGATAAAGAGTTAAGCGTTCAAGAATTGGTTGAGGCCGTTGGAACGACTCAATCCAATGTCTCGCAACACTTGACCATCATGCGCGATAAAAATATCCTGTCTTCTCGCCGACTGGCCAATCAGGTGTTTTATCGAATCGGGGATTGCAAGGTATTGGATCTGGTGGCTCTGACCAAAAAAATTTTTTGTACCTCTACCGATGGATCTTAAAGAAAAAATTTTAAACATCTTTAAAAAAATCCGTTATGAACCATGCCGGTTGTGCTTTAATAACGAGTCATATAGGGAGGACTCTTTGCTGTGATCTGGTTGCAAGAAAATATCTCGCTGGTATTGTTTATTATTGTGTTTCTGATCCTTTCCCTTCGGGTTCCAATTTTGGCGCGACTTCTCAAAGTGGAACAGATCACAACACATGAATTGAACCGCCAACTGGGCAGCACGAATCCCCCCGTACTGATGGATGTGCGAACCCCTGGAGAATTCAATTCTGGACATATCGATAAGGCCGTCTCCATCCCGTTGTCTGAATTGCACCTGCGCTTGACCGGTTTGATTCAGCAATATCCGAACCGAGAAATCGCCGTTATCTGTCGCACAGGCAATCGTTCTCTCACCGCCAGCATCTCTTTGAAACGTGCTGGATTTCCACATGTCTTTAATGTGATTGGTGGTTTGATGCACTGGCAATCTCAAGGTTATCCTGTTCGCAAATAAACCCAAACAAAGGGGTCTATCGTGTCGGAGTTTATCCATCACAAATGTTCTTCCTGTGGAACTCTTAACCGTATTCCAACGGACAAGACCCATGCAAAAGTCTTGTGCGGTGAATGCCATATGGAATTACCATATCCCGTTCAATCTCATCCAAAGCCCATAACCGAACCGATCGCTGTGAATGCGTCCGAATTTCAAAAAGAGGTCACGCAAGCGGTGGTGCCAGTTCTTGTCGATTTTTGGGCCCCATGGTGTGGACCTTGTCGTCAACTCTCCCCAAATCTTGATATACTGGCCCTTGAGTTCGCAGGCAAACTCAAGGTAGTCAAAATAAATACCGACGAAAACCCAGACTTAGCTCGTTCATTCAATATTCATTCCATTCCTACATTAATGTTATTTCAACAGGGAGAAATACAGACAAAAATTTTGGGTGCACTGCCCGTTGGGCAGTTAAGAAACTGGATTAATCGTTCCTTGGGGTGGTTGTGATATTGACAGACAATCATTAAAAATCATTTAGTTATATCTTTTTTATCATGGCTCTAGAAGAAGAATTTAAACTGATTCCTACCACGCCAATAGATCTACACCCTCTTTTAGAAGATCCATGGGTACGGTGTCATTTTCTAACATCTGTTCGGCCTCTGACCTTAGAAGACACCTATTTTGACACCAAAGCGATGGATCTATGGAAACACCATTGGGCGTTTCGTCTACGGCGCAGTTCGACCGGTTTACTGGCGTGTCTTAAAGGAACGGAAGAGATTGAAGAAGGGCTTGCGCGCCGCCAGGAGTGGGAAGTGGCCGTCCATGGCATGGTAAGCTGTTTTTCTGATCTTCCAGATGGAAAGGTAAAAACATATGGCGGAGCGATCGCGGGATTCATGACCTCATTATACCCTCTCTTCAAGACACACATTCAAAGGCATGTGGTGGATATCTCCTTGGATGGCATCGGACGAGTGGAGATGGCTATTGATCAAGGGACAATTGATGGGGCTGGCAGGCAGGTCGCCATTATGGAAGTAGAATTGGAAATAAAAATGGGTTCTGTAGAACCCGTGCGACATTTTGTGGATTGGCTTTGCCAAAATTATTCCCTGCAAGTGGCGACGCATTCCAAATTTTCTATGGGACTTGAACTATTAGCACAAAAAAAAATGGCGACACCCCTGCTTGATGTTGGTATAATGTCGAAAAGATAAAGATCATAAAAAAAAGAGGGGGTCTGGGGGATTCATCCCCCAGGGTTTGACCTTTAATTTTTTTATGTATCGGAAAAATCAAAATCAAGACCTTGGGGGATTCATCCCCCAAGGGTTTTGATTTTAATTATTTGCCCGCAGCCTTATATTCAAATGACACTCCAGGGCTTGCCCTGGACAAAAAAAAGGATCCATTCGTGAACTATATCAGTACCAGAGGTCAGGTAGACCCCATATCTTTTTCCAAAGCGGTCATGATGGGATTGGCCACCGACGGTGGTCTCTTATTGCCCCAACAGATTCCCTTTATCGACAAAGAGACCCTCCGGCGATGGTCTGCTCTTTCTTTCCAAGAGTTGGCCATAGAGGTCATGAAACCCTTTATTGGTGACGATCTTCCTGAGGCGGAACTGACGGATTTGGTTCGGCGTTCCTATGCCACTTTTAACCACCCGGAGATCACCCCTTTGGTCAATTTTGGCTCTTTTCGCATTTTAGAGTTATTCCATGGTCCAACACTGGCTTTTAAAGATATTGCTCTGCAATTTTTAGGTAATTTATTTGAATATTTTCTCAAACGGGATGGGGGACAACTCAATATTTTAGGTGCCACCTCTGGAGATACTGGATCAGCGGCGATTCATGGGGTACGCGGCAAAGAGCGGATGCATATTTTTATCCTACATCCACATAAACGGGTATCTTTGGTCCAAGAGCGGCAAATGGTGACCGTTATGGACAAAAATGTCCATAACATTGCCGTGCGTGGTACCTTTGATGATGGGCAGCGTATTGTCAAACACATATTTGGGGATTTGGAATTTAAGCAGCACTATAGCCTAGGAGCCGTGAATTCCATTAATTGGGCACGCATTTTGGCACAAGTGGTCTATTTTTTTTATGCCTGGGGGCGGGTTTGTGGCGGGGATATACATAAAAAAGTCACTTTTTCTGTTCCTACCGGTAATTTTGGCGATATTTTTGCAGGGTTTGTGGCATGGCGAATGGGATTACCAGTTGAACGGTTGATACTGGCGACCAATCGCAACGATATTTTAACGCGATTTGTTCATACGGGTATTTATCAATCAGGAACGGTGCTCCCGACCTTTAGCCCCTCTATGGACATTCAAGTTTCGTCTAATTTTGAACGCTTTTTGTATTACCTATTAGACGAGTCTGCGGATGCGGTTCGAGAACGTATGACAGAATTTACCCAAACGGGTCGCTTTAGCATCCCTGAAGGTAAATTGGGCCTTGTTAGGGAAATTTTTGCAGCCCAGGCGGTAAGTGAGACTCAAACCATAGAGCGGATTCAAAAAATCCATGCGGCGCATGGCTATTTATTGGATCCGCATACCGCCGTCGGGGTAGAAGCGGCAAGCTTGATA
The DNA here is from genome assembly GCA_039908535.1 of Magnetococcus sp. DMHC-6. GTDB lineage: Bacteria > Pseudomonadota > Magnetococcia > Magnetococcales > JADFZT01 > JAMOAW01. Next base: position 6,400 of record JAMOAW010000065.1, read on the forward strand.
GATGGGGCCATTTGTCTGGCCACGGCTCATCCAGCAAAATTTGGCAACGCGGTAGAGAAAGCCCTTGGCCATTCCCCCCAACTGCCACCCGCCCTGGTCGAAGTGATGCAACCAAATCGACCCGTGCGGTGCCAAGTTATGGAGGCCGATGAGGCCAGTGTCAAGGCGTTTATGGTAGAGGCACTGAGATAAAATCAAAATAAAATGTTATCATCATGAACAAATATCACTATTGGATGTATATTAAAATGAAACCAAATGACAAAAAAATTTTATTTAATTTACGATTTGTAGTGATTGCGTGTGAGGTTTTGCTCTCTTTTTCGATTTTATTTTTTTCTCCATGCGTATGGGCGGATATTTTCAGTTTTGTGGATGCGCGTGGGGTAGTTCATTTAACCGATCGCCCAGACGATTCTCGGTATCGGGTATTGATTCGAACAACCAATAAAACCTATCAACCCAGACAAAAAGCCTCTCCCATATTCTTTAATCTTGCCAATAACAGGGCCTCTACAGGATTATCAAGTGGAAGTTTAGCGAGAGGAATGTCATTATATGCCAATGATATTCGCGCAGCTGCGCAACGACATCAATTGAATGAAGATTTAATACGGGCCGTGATTCAAGCCGAATCCAATTTTGATCCCAATGCGGTCTCAAGGAAAGGGGCGGTTGGTTTGATGCAATTGATGCCAGATACCGCCCGCATGTATGGGGTGTTTGATAGCCGAGATCCTGTGGCCAACATTTATGCCGGTACCAAACATTTGAGTGGATTATTGAATCAATTTAATAATAATTTAGAACTCTCGTTAGCGGCTTACAACGCTGGCGCGACAACCGTCTTAAAATATGGGATGCAAATTCCTCCTTATCCTGAAACTCAAGACTATGTTTCTCGAGTATTGCAATATTATCGTCAATATAAAAATGTGATGTAATCATGTTGAATAGGATGCCCTGCGGGCAAACAAAATCAAAGGCCACCCCCTTAAGGATGGATCCAAGCCCCCTCTTCTTTTTAAAAATAAAGGGAGGGGATTACGGTTCTGGACCCAAGGTCTTAATTTTCCTCCCAGATCAAAACGACTGGTACCACCACATTTAACCGTGGTCGTCTGGTTTTTTGATTGATTAAAAAAAAAGGGGTCTGGGGGATTGCCCCCAGGGTTTTGATTTTGCTTTTGCTTTTGACCTCGGTTTTGCTTTCTTCAAAAAGCAGGGGGATTGGGGGATGCCATCCCCCAAGGTCTTGACTTTGCTTTTTGTTCAGGCACGCATTCATCGTCCACACTTAAATATGGTGGTACCCTATTATTAAAGGGCATATAAAATACATTTTAATTAAAAAAAAATGAATCTTGACCATCAAAACGACATCAGAATGGATCATTGATGATATTTCATCGCTATAAAATTTCAAATCGTCAAGGGATATCTTTAGCGATCTTTTTTTTATTGACCTGGGGAACTATTTCTTGGATGGTTAACGTGCAAATTAAAAAACAGGTCATGTCTGAAGCTGAAGAGATTGCCAATCTCTTATTGGATCGTCATTTAACTATTTATCATTTTTTTACATATCAATTACCTGAAATTTTGAATTCCAATCATAAAGATATTTCAAATCAAACTATAATCAACGAATCAATCAATAAAATAAATGGATATTTCAAGGGATTACACTCCAAGCGCGGACGTTTTCTTTATGACAGAAGCATTGTAAAAGTTCATGATCATAAAGATATCGGCGAGGAATTGGATCAGATGATTATGGATCGTTTAAATCGCGATTCAAACGCAACGAATTATTCAGAACTGCGCATTTTAAATGGAAAACCAAATTTTTATTTAATGCGTCGAAATCCTGGATATCGTGAAGATTGTGAATCATGCCATAATAGTAATAAGGTAGATTCTAAGATAGAAAAAAGCACTGCAGCCAAGACGAAAAATACGTCAGATTTTATTTCTATCCAAATTCCCTTAGGAGATGCCTTTTGGCAAGGGGATAAAAAAAGCTTAGAAATTTCTGCTTTTTTATTCATAATTTTTAGCATGTTGTATATCATTCAATTATCCATTGTAAATTTTTTCTTATTACATCCTTTGGCTCTTTTGCGTACTCAAATGTTAAAAATTATCAATGAGAAATTATATTCGGGCGAACAAGTCCCTCTCCCCATGGGAGAAGAATTGGAAGACTTTGCCAATGCCTTCAATCGTTTTTCTTATATATTTGGTAAGGAATGGAATGCAGAGAGTAAAAATCGCGCCTTAACTCAACATTTACTTGAAATTACCAATCAGGGTATGGCCATTTTGGATTTACAAGGACATCTTCTCGGATTTAATCACTATTTTATCAATCAACATAAGGATAAACACGCTTTACCTGGTCGACTTATTGGGGATATCCTGCCCTTATCTGAAGACAATAACTGGAAAAACCTATTAGAACGTATTTTACGAGATGGTCAACCTATTTATGCCGTTCTAGAGGGTTTTCGATTATTTCCCGTCATGGATGAAGAAGGAAATATTTTTCGATTTATTATTTGCATGAATACGACGAATGATGAGCAGCAAATCAATATAAGGAATGAAATCAGTGAATTAACTCTTAAAAACAATATACTTTTACAACATGAAATTCAACAACGAGAAAAACTCGAACAAGAAATCCGTCATATGCATGAAGAATTTGGAAAACGCTTGGGAGTTAAAGAATCTGAACTGAATTATTTAAAAACAAAATGGAAAGCTGAAAAAAACCTTTTGCGTTCACAGCGAGATGAAGTGGCTAACAAAATTCGTGAGTGGCGCGAATTGAAAAAAAATGAACCGATATCGTAAACGCTCATTCAAACATAAAATCAAACATAAAAAGATTTTTTTTCCTTGCGATATGGACGCTCTTTACGTATCCAATGTCAAATTGAGTTATATTGACAATAGGCATCTCCTCCAAAGATTTGCCTTTCCCTTATATAACACAAAAAATCTATTTTTAAATTCACTCTCTTGACAAGCCCTAGATGAGAGTGAATGATCAATATAAACATAATATTGAGAGGCGGTTGCAGTGGATTTTCAAAATTTAATTCTTAGCTTACAAAATTATTGGGCGCGACAAGGGTGTGTTCTCTTGCAGCCTTACGATGTCGAGATGGGGGCCGGAACCTTTCATCCAGCTACTTTTTTACGGGTGTTGGGCCCAGAACCTTGGCTGACGGCGTATGTGCAACCCTCGCGTCGACCAACGGATGGCCGATATGGCGATAATCCCAATCGGTTGCAGCACTATTATCAGTTTCAAGTTATTTTAAAACCCTCTCCTGCCAACATCCAGGAACTCTATTTAAACTCATTAGCAGCCATTGGGATTGATCCAACCCAACACGACATCCGGTTTGTTGAAGATGACTGGGAAAGTCCAACATTAGGAGCCTGGGGATTGGGTTGGGAGGTATGGTTAGATGGCATGGAGGTGACGCAGTTTACCTATTTTCAACAGGTCGGCGGAATTGATTTAAATCCAATCTCTGGCGAAATCACCTATGGTTTGGAGCGCCTATGCATGTATATTCAAGGCCGGGAGAATGTGTATGATTTATCCTGGAATGGTATAGTGACCTATGGCGACCTTTATCAACGCAATGAGTGGGAATATTCCCATTATAACTTTGACGCCGCCGATACAGCGACTTTATTTCAATTATTTAGCGCATTCGAAGCCGAGGCCTTGCAATTGGCGATTAAAAAGTTACCCATGCCCGCCTACGATCACGTTATCAAAAGTTCACATGTTTTTAACCTATTAGATGCCCGTGGAGCCATTAGTGTGACTGAGCGGGCAGGCTATATTGGTCGAGTTCGCAATTTAGCCCGCACGATAGCAACGGCCTATTTGGAACAAAGGCAAAAGATGGGTTTTCCGTTGTTAAAAAATAAAAAATAAGAAATAATGATAAATTTCCCCGTTTTTTGACTTTAGTCTTTGATTTTTATGTAAGCAGGAGTCTTTGAGTGAGCGAATTTCTCTGTGAGATTGGTTGTGAGGAGATTCCAGCCAGAATGTTGCCCATGGCGATTACCGCCCTGGGTCAAGAGATGGAGAAAGCCTTGACACAACATCGTCTGGGCATGACCTCCCTGGAGTGCCATGGAACACCACGGCGTTTAATGGTTGGGGTTTTCGGCTTGGCGGACAAACAAACGGATCTTGAGGAGCTGCGCAAAGGGCCTGCGGTGAGCTCGGCTTATCAGGCCGATGGTCGTTTTACCCCTGCGGCGCAAGGCTTTGCCAAAAGTTGCGGTGTTGCGGTTACCGATTTAGAACGCATTGAGACGCCCAAGGGGGCGTATCTTTGTTCGCGTTTAATCCTGCCTGGTCGGCAGGCGGCGGAGGTTTTGCTTGAAATCATGACTGGAGTGCTCAAAAATATCCCTTGGCCCAAAGTCATGCGCTGGGGTGCTGGGGAGATGCGTTTTGTCCGTCCGGTCCATCGTCTTACCGCTTTATTGGACGGCAAGGTGATCGAATTTGACAATGGCGAAGGGTTGCTATCGGGTCAGTCGATTCAAGGCCACCGTTTTATGGCTCCTGGCCCCCATATCGTAACTGGCATTGCCGATTATCGGCAGACGCTGGCACGCAACTGGGTGGTATTGGAACTCAGCCAACGAGAAAAAATGATTCAAGATGGCATCACCCAATTGGCGTTGCAGGTCGGTGGACAGGCCGTAATAGATCTGGATTTAGTGACAGAAAACGCCGCTCTTACCGAATGGCCTGTTCCGCTCTTGGGCCGTTTTGATGCCCAATATTTGCAGGTTCCGCCCGAAGTTTTGATGACTTCGATGAAAAGCCATCAAAAATATTTTGCAGTACAGGATTCTCATGGTAAATTACTCCCCTCTTTTATTGCCATTGCCAATCTGGTCACGCCCGATCAAGGGGTTTTGGTGCAAGGGTATGAGCGGGTTTTGCGGGCACGATTAGAGGATGCAGCCTTTTACTGGCAAGAGGACAGAAAAACCACTTTGGAACAGCGCTTGCACAGCCTGGAAAAGGTGGTTTTTCAAAATCGACTGGGTTCGTTATACGCCAAAGCCAAACGGATTGAATCTTTAGCTGGTTTTCTGGCATTATTACAGGAATCCCCACTGGTTGAACAAACCCGTCGGGCTGGACTACTGGCCAAATGTGATTTAATCACTGGATTGGTAGGAGAGTTTCCCGAATTGCAAGGGGTGATGGGCGGATATTATGCCCGGCATGATGGAGAAGACCCTTTGGTAGCCGAGGCGATTTCCGAACATTATCGCCCTCAGGGAGCGGGAGATCTTTTGCCGAAAACACCGATTGGCCGGTGGGTCTCTTTGGGGGATAAACTGGATACCTTGATGGGTTGTTTTGCCGTTGGGTTGGTTCCGAGCGGAACACGCGATCCCTTTGCGTTGCGACGGGCAGCATTAGGTGTGATACGTATGGTTTTGGATGGAGAGGGGATCCATCTGCCCTTAAAACAAATTTTATACAAGGCGTTGCACCCCTATGCGTTCGGATTGGATGCCGATAGCGAAAGCAAACGGGTTGGAGAACTATTGGATTTTTTTTATGGCCGATTAAAATCCCATCTGCTTGCCGATGGGTTTGAATATGATCTAATTGATGCGGTTCAGGCCTTAGGTGGAGATGATATTTTGGATGCGGTATTACGCATTCGCGCGGTCGCTAAGTTTCGTGATCTTCCGGCTTTTGACTCCTTGGTAGCGGCCAACAAACGCATTCGCAATATTTTGGAACAAAACGGTTTAGAGGGGGAGCAGGCTTTGCGGGTGGATCAAAATTTATTACAATTACCGGCAGAGATAGAATTGCATCAGACAATTTTGGCCAGCGATGTTTCGGTGCGTCAAGCCGTACAGCAACGGGCCTATGACACGGCTCTAGAGCAATTGGCTGATCTACGTGAGGTAATTGATCGCTTTTTTGATCAGGTAATGGTGATGGATGAGGATTTGGATTTACGAACCAACCGATTGGCGTTGCTTAAATTTGTACGAGGCTGCTTTATACGTATAGCGGATGTGAGTCGGTTGGTTTTGTCAGAGAAAAAATAAATTTAGAAAATCAAAGTCAAAACCCTGGGGGAATTGCTTGATAAAAGATACAAACGGACCCCCAGACCCCCTCTTTTCCTTAAGAAGGGGGGATTGGTTTTTTTCGCGGGCATGAACATTTTTTCAGAGGGCACACAATGGCAACCAAAAAACTGGTCTATTTCTTTGGCGATGGGAAGGCAGATGGGGATGCAGACATGCCCAATTTGCTCGGTGGAAAGGGAGCCAATTTAGCGGAGATGACCCGCATTGGTCTACCAGTTCCGGCTGGATTCACCATCAGTACCGAGGTGTGTTCCTATTTTCAACGCCACGATGGCCACTATCCAAACACGCTTGAGAAACAAGTCAAAGCGGCGTTAAATCAAGTGGAAAAGGTGATGGAGGCCCGTTTTGGCGATCAAGAGGTTCCGTTGTTATTGTCGGTACGCTCTGGAGCCCCAGTCTCTATGCCTGGCATGATGGATACGGTTCTCAATTTAGGATTAAACGACACGGTTGTGACGGCTTTGGAACGTCGTACCGCCAACCCTCGTTTTGCCTGGGACTGTTATCGCCGCTTTGTGCAGATGTTTGGCAATGTGGTGTTGGGTCTTTCCCACAAAAGTTTTGAACATTTACTAGAAGATAAAAAGACCCAAACCAACAAAACATTGGATGTGGAATTATCGGTTGAAGATTTAAAAGATCTTGTCTCCTCTTATAAAGCGGCTGTTTTGCAAGAGTGTGGTAAACCTTTTCCAGAAGATCCATGGGATCAACTTTGGCAGGCGATTGGGGCGGTGTTTGGTTCCTGGTCAAATCCACGAGCGACGGCCTATCGGCAATTAAATGGTCTTTCACAAATTGGTGGCACAGCGGTCAATGTGCAGTCCATGGTATTTGGCAATATGGGCGAGGATTGCGCAACTGGGGTGGCCTTTACTCGAGATCCCTCCAATGGTGAAAACCGTTTCTTTGGTGAATATTTAATCAATGCCCAGGGCGAAGATGTGGTGGCTGGCATTCGTACTCCCCAACAAATCAGTATTGAAGGAAAGGTACGCATCCACTCTCAATTACCCTCTATGGAAGAGACCCATCCAGAGCTATACGCCAAGTTACGCAAGGTGGAGAACAAGTTAGAAAATCACTATCGGGACATGCAAGATTTAGAATTCACCATCCAGAACAATAAATTATGGATATTACAGACCCGAAATGGCAAACGCACCCTCCATGCAGCTTTAAAAATTGCGGTAGATATGGTCAACGAGGGATTGATCACCCGCGAAGAGGCGATTGGGCGGATTAAACCAAAAGATTTAGATCAACTGCTGCTGGCCACCATAGACCCAAAAGAGCGGGCCAAATGCACTCCCTTTCTAACCGGATTGGCCGCCTCTCCTGGTGCGGCGACCGGTCAGGTGGTATTTACCGCCGAGGAGGCCACAACGGAAGCAGAGGCTGGCCAAGCGGTGATTTTGGTACGTGAAGAGACCAGTCCAGAGGATATTCAAGGCATGCATGCGGCCCGAGGTATTTTAACGGCGCGTGGGGGGATGACCTCTCATGCGGCGGTTGTCGCCCGCGGCATGGGACGGCCTTGTGTTTCTGGGTGTGTGGATCTCAAAATTAACTTTAAAGAGTCCTATTTTATCGTCAACGGTACCAAAGTCACAAAAGGGGATTGGATCACTTTGGATGGGGGTGTCGGTGAAGTATTATTGGGTCAAATACCGACACGCGAACCCGAACCAAGTGCGGATTTTATCACCTTCATGAGTTGGGCCGATCAAATCCGCCGCTTAGCGGTACGCACCAACGCCGACACCCCGGAAGATGCCCGCCAGGCACGCAAATTTGGGGCCGAAGGAATTGGTCTGTGTCGAACAGAACATATGTTTTTTAAAGAGGGACGCATTTTAGCCGTTCGCGAGATGATTTTAGTGCAAAGCGAAGCCGACCGACGCGTGGCGTTAGCAAAAATATTACCCATGCAACGCGGCGATTTTACCGCTATTTTCCGAGAGATGGCTGGACTACCGGTCACCATTCGCCTGTTAGATCCCCCCCTACACGAATTTATTCCTCATGATCCCAAAGGCCAAAACGATGTTGCCTTGGCATTAGGAATTTCTTTAAAAGAGGTCAAAGAGCGTGTTGCGGCTCTCCATGAGATGAATCCTATGCTTGGCCATCGGGGATGTCGTTTAGGGATCTCCTATCCAGAGATTTACGAGATGCAGGTTCGGGCCATCATGGAGGCGGCCTGTGATTTAGTTGCCCAAGAGGGATTTTCCATCACACCAGAGATCATGATTCCATTGGTAGGCCATGTGAGCGAATTTAAATATTTAAAGAAAATTTGCTCCGATGTTTGTGAGTTAGTCATGAAAGAGATGGGTGTCACGATTAAATATCTGCTTGGCACCATGATTGAGCTGCCACGGGCGGCTCTTACTGCCGATCAGATTGCCAAAGAGGCCGAATTTTTCTCTTTTGGTACCAACGACCTTACTCAAACCACCCTGGGGATTTCACGGGATGATGCGAGCCAATTTATAAAGGATTATGTTCAAAAACAAGTTTTTCAATCCGACCCATTTGTCACCTTAGATCAAGAGGGAGTTGGAAAATTGATCGTTATGGGGACAAAGCGTGGTCGCAGTGAACGATCCGACCTTAAAATAGGTATTTGTGGCGAACACGGCGGTGATCCTGCCTCCATTGCCTTTTTTGAAAAAGCCAACCTAGATTATGTCTCTTGCTCTCCCTATCGGGTCTACATGGCCCGTCTGGCGGCAGCCAGAGCATTTTTAGAGGACAAAAAACAGCGGGCACCCAGTAGAGGGGATGGTTGATTTTTTCTTATCAAAAGAAAACGAGGAGAGGGGGAATTGCTCCTTGCGGTTTGGCCTTCGCTTTTTTTGCCCACAGGGCATCGTTCATGTATCGGAAAAATAAAAATCAAGACCTTGGGGGGCTCAGAACCGCCCCCCCAATCCCCCCCACCCTTTTTTTAGGGGGTCTGGGGGATTTATCCCCCAGGGGGTTTGGCCTCTGATTTTTTTTGCCTAGTTCCCCAGCCGCTTACGTTCTGGTTATCCACAACACTCACATAGATACGGCTTATTTGTCGTGTTAAAGGTGAACCACAATCACGCGCTCCGCTCATGAGACTCTAACCTCCAGTTCGTTAATAAAAAATCGAGGTAACCCAATGATTTATTGCTTTAGCGTAACCGTTCATAGAATTAATAAAAAAAAGGGGTCTGGGGGATTGCCCCCAGGGTTTTGTTTTTGACTTTGCTTTTGAATTCGGTTTTGCTTTCTTCAAATAGCAGGGGGGTTGGGGGATGCAATCCCCAAGGTCTTGTTTTTGATTTTTTTTATCTGAACGGTTACAAATCGAGACACGCATCAATATTTTGATGTATCGGAAAAATAAAAATCAAGACCTTGGGGGG
>JAMOAW010000113.1:0-4086 GCA_039908535.1 Magnetococcus sp. DMHC-6
CTTGTCCAACAGGACGAAACCCCAAACGAAATAAAAAATCTCCCACCCGTGGATGGGGAGTACACGCAAACAGATAGGCCAACCCCTGAATGGTGGCCTCCGCCTTGATCTTTTCCACTAAAATTTTCCCCACCCCCTTGCCCTTAAATCGAGTGAGGGTATACAAAGCAACAATCTCTCCCGCTCGCTTTTGATAGGGAATGGTCAATAAACCACACACACCCACCAAACCACCTGTTCCAATAAAAGCCCCATACCCTTCAATCAAAATAGACAACACCCCGACTCGATCCCGAGGCAGCAGATACCCCTCTTGCTCGCCATGGCGAATAAGAGTCGCCACCTGGGCCACGTCGTCCAAGCCAAGGCTACGCACTTGACAATAATAGTGATGCGCAAAAAAAGTACCACACCCCTCAAACGTATACAGCTCCCGTCCGATATCGGCCAACCGTAACAGACTAATCGCCCCCACCCCCCCTTGCAAAAGGTCCAAAAGCGTGGTCAATACCAAACGCCGATGGGGAGTCAACCCATGAGAGTTATGTAACCGGGCGGCCAACGCTTGCACTTGCATAAAACCGACCACCCCAGCCTCCTCGGTAACGAGCCCCCCCTCGGCCTCGCTCCACAACAAACGAGAAACACGCACATCAGTAGCCAACTGAACCACGGTGCGCAAAAAGGCACCCAAACCACCCACAGGAGAGAACCCCATCATACACAACGTTTTTTTCCCAGGCCATAACAACGGCAACGCCTGACGCGCCCCCAATATATGACGCCCCCAGAGGGTACGAGCCGCCAAATCCTGCAACCCTGTTTTAAGAATATAAAACAATGGCTCCACATCCTGAAACAATACCACCACCCGCCCCCCCGAATCCAACAAGGGCAGCAAGGCTTTTAAAAAACGTCCCATGGACTCTTCACCCAAATCCGAATGTTCGGTGATGACAACCGTGAGAATGGTCCCATGAAAAGACTTGAGAAAAAAATCTCTCTCTGAAAACGCCACATCCATAACTTGAATGCCTATTTTTAAAATGTTATTTTTAATGTATCATAAAGAAAAAAACCCGGAACCGAGAGGTTCCGGGCTTTTGATGTTCTTCCAGAACAGTGAAGCGGACGTTTTGGCTATGCAGCCAATACGTTTGCGGCTTGAAGTCCCTTCTGACCGCGCACGACTTCAAAAGTCACCTTCTGCCCTTCATCAAGGGATTTGAAGCCCGGGGATTGGATGGCGGAAAAATGGACGAAGACGTCCTCGCTTCCGTCATCCGGGGCGATAAAGCCAAACCCCTTGGAATTGTTGAACCATTTGACTGTACCTTGCACTTGTTGCGACATCGTCATACTCCTAAAACAGAAAACACTATATGCAGCCATAACCCAATTTAGGCCAAATCCTTAAATGCTGCCTAAAGATTTTTATTTTAGACCAAACAAAACCTCATGGCAAGTAAATTTTTCGTGACTTTTTGATGTCTTTTCCGCATAATTTTAGATAGACTAAAGCATATATTGACTTAAAACCCCTAGAAAGAATTTTCATGATTATTGACCAACTAGAAAAAGAGATTATTGTTCGATTTCGCAAAAAGCGGCTCACCTTTCAAATTTATAAGGCCTTCCAATCCTTTCTTGAAACGGTCGAACACTTACAAGAGGGTCGCATTATTTTCGATTTTTCTCATATTGTCTTCATAGATGCCTCGGTTTTAGCCATGTTCATGGAGATGTTCTTAAAATTGGGACATGGCGTCATAAAAGTGGAACTCTCCAACCTTAACCCAAAACTGCACAGCCAATTCTTACTCTTAGATAGTGCCCTCAATACCAGAATTGTTGAAAATTTTACCAGCGATCACCTAAAAACCAAAAAGCGAGAACTCTTCTGGAAAGTCGTTAAAGCCCGCTCCCAGATTCATTTTTCAACGACATCTCCCAAAAAAACAACGCTCAGCCCAACCACACAAGATCGACGCGAACAGGCCATTAAAATATTAAACTATTTGCAAAAAAACTAACTCAAAAAATTTTCATCCTTTTTCCTTCCACGCCTGAAATCGCACAATCAATGTTGTTCCCTCCTCCTCTGAAGTGGTCATAGCCAATTGGGCCTTCTGTACACGAGCCATGAGCATGGCAGAATAACACCCCAAACCCGTGCCACCCAATTTACCAAAAGTGGCAAACTTGCTAAAAAATTTCTCACGAATAGCCAACGGTACCGCCCCTTGATTGTGAATACGCACCACCACCTGTTCAGATTCACGAGACAATGTCAACGTAACCGAGGTATGCATAGGAGTGGCTTCCAAGGCGTTTTTTAATAAATTACTGAATAAACTACGACATAACAGCTCTTCAGCCGCAATGAGCCAAGGAGATTCCCCCGCCGGAGCATGAATCTCCACCGGACACCCTTTCCCTTCAATCAAAGGTTGATTCTCTGCCACCAAACGGTCCAATATAAAAAGCACATCCACAGCCACCGGACAAAAGGAATAACTCCCCTCTTCAATCTTGTAGATATCTAAAGAACGGTTGATCATCTCTAACATAGAAAGACCACTCTTACTGAGTAGATCCAATAATTTTTTCTGCTCCGAGGTCAGATTGGCATCCTCCTTAATGGCCTCAGGTATGCCAATAATCGCCCCTAACGGACCTTTTAAATCATGATGCATCATCCGCTCAACCAAATCCCGCATCTTGACTGTCTCTTGTAATTGTTGATTTTGCTCCTGCAAACGAATCCGCGCCCGAGCCAACTCCACGTGGGTCATGGTGCGAGACTTGACCACCAGTGGATTGATGGGCTTGCGAATAAAATCCACCGCCCCCATAGAAAGAGCCAAATGTTCCTGCTCCACATCCTGCAAGGCGGTGATAAACAACACCGGAATCTCTCGACACAGAGCGCGCTCTTTTAATTGCCGAAATACCTGATATCCATCGGTCCCCGGCATCACCACATCCAACAAGATAACCTCCGGCAGTGGCGACATACACGCCATTTTTAAAGCCTGTTGACCATCCTTGGCAACCACAAGAGAACAACTCGAACGCAACGCATCAACCAGCACATGCAAACTTTCCGGGCTGTCATCCACAATCAACACTTTTGGCTTTATCTTCGAAAACATCAAGTGACTCCTTCTAGTACATCTACAAACCTCTCACATATGCTAGGAGGCTATTCACAATAATTTGCTCACGCTCACCATACTATATCCAATTCATCAAGCATACGCCATACTGTTGCCTGATTTTCCTGTGATCAAAAATCGAAAGGACAAAGATAAGAGAGGAATATTCTATGACATGCCCAAATGGAGAGTCCGATCAAACTGTCAAAAATGTTTGTTGAAAATCCAGCACCACATTTAACGATCGAATGTGATAAAATGGATTTGGCTGGCCATTGATAGAGACACCAGGGAAATGATAGGCGTATATATCGGTAACTGTGACCGCGATGGTGCGCAAACTTTGTGGGATAGACGACGACTGAAGTATCGTCAATGACTGTTTGCTATACAGATGTTTGAATATGATGCCCTGCGGGCAAAAAATAAAGATCAAAACCCTGGTGGATGAATCCCCCAGACCCCCTCTTTTTTTTAAAACTTAAACAATACAGGTGGGGGAAATTGGGGGACGATTCTGGGCCCCCCAATTCCCCTATTGGTTAAAATGACTCGAACTCATCATCTAACTGGTTCCCAGATCCCATTTTCAGGTCAACCCCGCCAGAGGATTTATGCGCAGGCGCGGGCAGCACCTTGGTCACACGCTTCTGGCTGTGAGCCATCTGGAGTTCGAAACGTTTTGGCTTTTGAGCCGATTTCCGTTTGGCAGTGCTATCCTTCTGACCAAGGTTGAAAAACGAAATTGACTGGGTCAACATCTCAGCTTGAGAACTCAACTCTTCTGCAGTGGCGGCCATCTCTTCAGAAGCTCCGGCATTTCTTTGAATCACCTTATCCAACTGCTGAATTGCTTGATTTATCTGTCCCGCACCCTGATTTTGCTCCTGGCTGGAAGCGTTAATTTCTTGAATAAGTTCCGCTGTCT
>JAMOAW010000066.1:0-17635 GCA_039908535.1 Magnetococcus sp. DMHC-6
GGGCGGAGAACCGCCCCCCAATACCCCCCACCCTTTTCTTTTAATTTTTAAAAAAAAGAGGGGGTCTGGGGGATTCATCCCCCAGGGTTTGGCCTTTGATTTTTTTGCCCGCAGGGCATTATGTTCATGTATCGGAAAAATAAAAATCAAGACCTTGGGGGGCGGAGAACCGCCCCCCAATACCCCCCACCCTTTTTTTAATTGAGTCTGGCTTTTGATTTTTTCTTTGCCCGCAGGGCATCATGTTCTTTAATATTGAAAACGGTTTGCCTAGCAGACAATTTCTCAACTCCCTACCCATGGATAAGATCTCTGATGCGGGCTTCCATGCTAGGAGAGATAGGAACCCTGAGAAGAAAAATTTTTGACATAAAGGATTGGCTAATTCCAAGCTTGGCTGCAACCGATACCTGCGTAAGCTGTTGTTGTTTTTGCCACGCACGCAATTCATCCAGCAAGAGCGTTGACTGTACACTCTGTTTTGGCGGTGGTGTCCGCTGCGTTTTAGTAGCAACGCTTTTGGATGCAGGTCTCTTTTCCATTTTTATTTTTGCTGTGTCTCTTTCCTGCTTGCCTTTTGACGCATTGAGTTCAGTGGAATCGACCTGAGCAGTGAGGAAGAAATGCGCTTCGTTGCTCTCCATAGGAGTGGCTGAAAAATTTTCTGATATTTCTGCTGGCCTAGGCATGGGTTCAGCACTTTTGCTCTCCGCCTTTTTTGCCAAGCGAGCGACCATGCGTGCCCGGGATTGTGCACTGATTTGGCGGGATAAAGATAACGCAACGAGGGGTATTGATGGAGGCAAATTAAAACGGAGGCGATAGGCTACGTCATCTATTTGATGTACAACCTTCAGATGCTCACATAATCTTCTCTTCGATGTACCACATATCAGGCAGATAATGGCATCTTCCGTGATGCCAGTAACAGAAATATCCGATGGACTCTCTGGCATTTGCTTGGCATCCCGGTTGACTGTTGCCCCGGTATTGAATTGATCATGCAAAGATGGCTGCAAATCGGCTATTTCAATTTTTTGTACAGAGGGTTCAGATAATGTTTCTAATGAAATCTCGGGGGTCAAATCGTGAGAAGTATCTTGTTTTGGAAGTAATTCTGATTCCTTTCTGGCCATTTCCAGAAGAGAGCCATGAATGGATTCCAATAAGATTGAAACATCCTGAGCCGCGATTTTTTTGGGTTTGATCAGCGTTTTTAAAAGGTCAATTGATGTTGAGATAAGAGACATGGATATTTTCTCGTATTATTTGGATAAAGGACGAATGGTATAAATATTTCCTTATTCTACGGAAAGCATCATAATACATCTATATGGTAGATGAAAAGCCAAAAAATATATATTATCAAGGTATGGAAAAATACAAATCAAAACCTTGGGGGGCGGAGAACCGCCCCCCAATCCCCCCACCCTTTTCTTTTAATTCTCAAAAAAAAGAGGGGGTCTGGGGGATTCATCCCCCAGGGTTTTGATTTTGACTTTTTTGCCCGCAGGGCATTATGTTCTAGGATTGCTTTTTGGAATATTCATCAATACACGCATGGGGTATAGTTTGGAGAAGAATATGGATGAAGCTCTCTTTGCAGGTGGTTGTTCTGGTGCGTGGAATCTTTGTTTGATGGGGTGCCGGGGGTGATTTCCACGACTTCCGGTTATATTGGAGGAAACCTGGACAATCCCACCTATGAACAAGTATCTGCGGGTGGTACTGGACATGTAGAGACCGTTCAAGTGCTCTTTGATCCGACCATAATCTCTTATTCAAAGCTTTTGCAATTATTTTGGGTCAATATTGATCCGACCACCCCCAATCGGCAATTTTGTGATATTGGTAGCCAATATCGCTCCGCTATCTTTTATCGCACCCCCCAACAACAAAAACTGGCGGAAGCCTCAAAACTTATTTTGGAAAAAACCAAACCCTTTCCAGAAAACATCGTCACAGAGATCTCGCCCGCAACTATTTTTTTTCCAGCCGAACAATACCACCAGGATTACCATTTAAAAAATCCAATTCGGTATCAATTCTACCGTCAGGGTTGTGGTCGAGACAGACGTCTCAATGTGTTGTGGGAAAATTATGATACATCCCAACTTATCAATGGGTTACATCCATGAAAAGACGAATTTTTCTGTTGAATCTGATCACTCTTATGGACATTGCCATGATATCGATTAAACCAGTTTTTGGCTCTCCGACACCCTCCATAATAACCAAAACCGATGAAGAATGGCAGCGTCTACTCACTGAGGAACAATACCATATTCTGCGTCAGGAAGGAACGGAACCTCCTTTTTCCAGCCCACTCAATACAGAAAAACGCCAAGGGAGTTATCACTGTGCGGGTTGCCAGTTGGAATTATTCACCTCTACAATGAAATATGACAGTGGAACAGGATGGCCCAGTTTTGTTACCACCATCTCTGAACACATTGCAACCAAAAAAGATTTTCGTATGATATTGCCACGGACTGAATATCATTGCGCCCGATGTGGGGGACATCAAGGACATGTATTTGATGATGGTCCTCCTCCTACCCATCAGCGGTGGTGTAATAACGGTCTTGCCCTACAATTCATCCCCAGATAATTGGATTGGAAGAAGTTGAAGCGTGAAGATAATGCCCTGCGGGCAAAAAATTAAAATCAAAACCCTGGGGGATGAATCCCCCAGACCCCCTCTTTTTTTTTAAGACCTTGGGGGGGGTGGTTCTCCGCAGCTCTGACGCATAACGTGCCCATTTTTTGGCTATCCTATGTTCTGACTTGATTATTTTGCTAGAATTTAGACTATGTTGTAAGAGATTCGATATATTTACGGACAAAAATTTGCATACTCTAGAGAAAATTCTGCGAGTAGCGTACCCCCCCATCAACGCAACCAGGGATGAGCACAGGTTTCTTTTACAAAAACCAAAAATGCCTGAATACCCATTGTACGTACCTGTTTTGCCACCCTCTTGGTGTGTAATGCGATGGCATTCATCATGTGAGCTAATCTCATCAGATAGTGGTATCCCTTCATAGCATTCCAATTATAGGAAAAAATATGCTCATAGTGATATCCTCCACATTTTTCAGTCTGCATGCTGTTTTCAATTCCCCAACGGTAACGGGCTCCAAGATTGCAACGTTCATGCACATTATTACAATGCAAGGAAAGTAATCGTGAATTCGCATGGCCAATCGGTGAAACGCTTTCAATTCACAATCCTGTTTATGATCGTCAGGATCTCCCTCAGAATAGCTCAAAAATTCAGTCAGCAATGGAAGAGTTAAACCATTATGAAATACTAAATTTGCCTATAAAACATATACATATCTTTGTATGTCTTCTCCTTCTTTGGTTTTGAATCTGCGCTCCAACCACTCATCAGTAAATTTATCGCTATCTCGAACACATTTCTGAGTGCCGTCAATAGCGATTGGATAACATTTTGAAATTAAAAATTTTTGAAATTTTTTCCCACGAATAAAATGCCGAATAATTTCTACATGGGCTGATTCGATCTTTTGAACATCTATCCTCTCTAACAGTCGGTGCAACGTATCTGAGTGGGGCATAGACTCTAGTTCTGGAAAAAGCAATTGGAGAGTTTCTAAAAACACTGGTTTACTCATTGTCCGAGTTGCTTCCCGCCTAGATGCCATATGGAATATAAAAGTAAATATACCATATAAAATCAACACTGTTAGCTTATGTTTCACTTTTTTTGCGGTTCGAGGATCTGGAATCATTCTGAGTTTTTTGAGCAAATTTGGCAATATCGCACGATAGGTTGAAATTTGAGATGCTACTGCTTCCTCCCTGCCTGCACGTTCATCAGCCTCACTTTTATATGGGCTCAACGCATTCGAAACGCTGACCTGAGGCGGAATAAAGATTCCATTTGACTCCTGCCGATTAAGCAATTCTATCCGAGATTGTTTGATCTTTTCTTTGAGTCTTTTTTTCTCTTCTTTTTGGGCTTCACGATTTGGACGGAGACTCGGTTTGCTCATAGCTGATTCCTCCAAAATGGGACAATGTGAAGGAAATATATAACCCCATTTAGTGCGAAGAAATTTTTTTTATCCCATTTGAATCTATTGATCCATAACGGATTTATAAAACATGCGTCAAAGCTGGCCCCTACCGGAGATCACCCCAACTCCCCTCTAGCTCTTAAAAAAAAGAGGGGGTCTGGGGAATTCATCCCCCAGGGTTTTGATGTTGACTTTTTTGCCCACCGGGCATCATGTTCATGTATCGGAAAAATATAAATCAAAACCTTGGGGGGCGGAGAACCGCCCCCCAATACCCCCCACCCTTTTCTTTTGGGGATCTGGGGGATTTCATCCGCACTTGGAATAACCACACTCCAGACATGTATCGCAACCATCCAATCGAATAACCGACATTTGGCTGCATTTGGGACAGAGAGAGCTGCCAAAGAGACCTTCATCGCGGGCGATTTTGCGTTTTGCCTCTAACTCTGGAGAGGCTTCTGGGGGTTGGATGATGCCGATTTTGATCAAATGTTTTTCGATCACATCGCCGATTTCAGCCACAAGGCTAGGCATATATTTGCCCCCCGGCTTAAAATAACCGCCCCGAGGATCAAAGACCGAACGCAACTCATCTACCAAAAATACCGCATCCCCACCATGGCGAAAGACCGCCGATAAAACGCGGGTGAGAGCGACGATCCAGGCAAAATTATCCATATTTTTGGAGTTGATAAAAATTTCAAAGGGGCGCCGATGACCATTGATGACAATATCGTTGATGGTCACATAAAGGGCATGTTCGGAAAGAGGCGTTTTGACTTTATAAGTGGCCCCCTCCAAATCTTCTGGCCGATCCAAAAGCGGCTGCATCTGCACCACCTTGGCATTCACAGAAGCCGGTTCGTCCGAAACCACCTTAAATCCAACAATTTTTTGAGAAATACGGGTTGCCATAATCATTATCCTAAAAAAAAGGGGGGATTGGGGGGGCAGCCGATTGTTTAAGAGGAGATTCGCCCCCCAAGGTCTCAGAAGGAACATAATGCCCTACGGGCAAAAAAATCAAAGGCCAAACCCTGGGGGATGATACATTTAAAGTTTCCCATAATACCCCTCTTTCAGCGCGTCATAAAGATTCGCCGCCGTATGTGTTCCTCCATCATATTCCACTTCTTCATCCCCCCGCAAATCCAAATTCGTTCCATCTTCCAACGTAAATCGATAGGTTGTGGCCGCCAAATCCTGATCCTTCACCAACACCCCCTGAAACGCTTCCGGGTTAAAACGAAACGTGGTACACCCCTTCAACCCCTGATGATAGGCATAAAGATAGATCTCTTTAAATTCATCGTAAGGAAAATCAGTAGGGACATTAATGGTTTTAGAGATGGATGAATCGATCCACTTTTGGGCCGCTGCCTGAATATCCACATGGGCTTTGGGGGCAATGTTGGTGCTTTCGAGAAAATAGTCTGGCAAGGCATGTTCTTGGTTTTCAGCGTAAGGGTCAGCCTCGGCCTGAATCCACGCCCGGTAAGCCAGCAGTTCGTAAGAGAGCACGTTGACCTTCTCTTTGGTTTTGCGGCCCTCGCGGATGACATTACGGCTGTATTGATGGGAAAAACTCGGTTCAATACCGTTGGAGGCGTTGTTGGCCAGGGAGAGGGAGATGGTGCCTGTTGGGGCAATAGAGGTGTGGTGGGTAAAACGGGCCCCCAAAGTCTCTATTTGTTGACGCAGCTGGGACGGAAATTGTTCCATATAACGACTATATCGAGCCAGCAACACCCGACCTGGCAGTTGATCCCCCACTTTATACCCATCTTTGAGCAATTGCGGGCGTTTGGCCAGCATGGCCCCATCGATGGTAAACATCTCCTCTAAAAGGGGTGCGACCCCTTTTTCTTGTCCCAACGCCACCCCGACCTCCCAACCGGTAATCGCCATCTCTTTGGCCACCCGTTCCGTAAAGGCAATCGAGTTCGGATCACCATATTTCATACAGAGCATGGTGATCGCGGAACCCAAGCCCAAAAAGCCCATGCCATGGCGACGTTTGCGACGAATCTCTTCGGCTTGAACCGAAAGCGGCAGGCCATGGATCTCCACCACATTGTCCATCATGCGGGTAAAAACCCGCACCACCTCCCGATAGGTCTCCCAGTCAAAGGTGGCCCTGGCGGTAAACGGATGGCGGACGAATTGGGTCAAGTTGACCGACCCCAACAGGCAAGCCCCATGCGGGGGCAACGGCTGCTCTCCGCAGGGATTGGTGCAACGGATCTCTTCGCAAAACCAGTTGTTGTTCATCTGGTTGACCCGATCAATGAGAATAAAGCCCGGTTCGGCATAATCATAGGTAGAGGCCATGATTAAATCCCACAGCCGACGGGCGGGCAGACGACGGTAGACCCGACAGGCCACCAAGCCCTGGTCATTGATTAAATATCCTTTGTGGGTGGGCCAGGGACGATAGACAATTTCGGTTTGGGGATCGTTTAATTCCAAGGGGTTGGCGGGAAAGAGCAACTCCCAATCTTGATCCTCCTCCACCGCCTCCATAAAGGCCTCGGTGATCAAACAAGAGAGATTAAATTGACGCAGACGACCGCTCTCTCTTTTGGCACGAATAAAATTGGCCACGTCAGGATGGGCAATATCAAAGGTGGCCATTTGCGCCCCCCGCCGACCGCCCGCCGAAGAGACGGTTTTGCACATGGCATCGAAGATATCCATAAACGACAAAGGGCCAGAGGTACTTGAGCCCGCCCCCGCCACGTAGGCCCCATTGGGACGCAGGGTGGAAAATTCATAGCCAATGCCACAGCCCGCTTTTAAGGTCAGCCCGGCCTCTCGCACCATATTGAGAATATCGTCCATGGAATCGCCAATAGTGCCAGAGACGGTGCAGTTGATGGTACTGGTGGCTGGCTTATGGGCCCGCGCCCCGGCATTGGAGACAATCCGCCCAGCCGGAATGGCCCCATGTTCCAAAGCCCATAAAAATCGTTCATACCAATGCTCTTGAAGTTCTGGCACCTCAATTTCGGCTAAAGCCAAGGCCACGCGCTTGCGCGTGGCGGTCACATCGGCATCAATAGGCGGACCATTCTTGGCCCGAAGTCGATATTTTTTATCCCAGATATCTAAAGAAGCGGGTTGCAAATCCAGGGGAATGTTGGAGTCGATCACATTTTTTTTAACACGACTGGACATTTTTTTGATCCTTTAGTCACCAAGATGTTTTTTGTTTTTACCAATTAATTCAATATATTACATTATAATTAATGGATAACACTATACGTCAATTTCCTTTAAATATGCAATGGAACTCTTACAGCAATTCATGTTGGAATTTAGGCTTCATTGTTGTTTTTGTCTTTGACTTTTTATCGGAAGGATTGCATTTTTAACATCAATATCTAAAATCAAGACCTTGGGAGGCGGAGAACCGCCCCCCAATACCCCCCACCCTTTTTTTTAAAAAAAAGGAGTTTAACAAATGCCGGAATCAACTACCCATTTTGGGTTTAAAGAAATCCCTATTCCGGAAAAGGCGCGCCGCGTCCATGAAATTTTCGACTCGGTGGCAGAAAACTACGATTTGATGAACGATCTCATGTCGTTGGGCATCCATCGCCTTTGGAAACGTTATGCCATTCATAAATTGCGCCTGAAATCTGGAGCAAAAATATTGGATGTGGCAGGGGGAACAGGAGATCTGGCCCGTCTGATGCGGCCTAAAATCGAACCTGAAGGTCAGGTAATTATCTACGACATCAATGCCCATATGCTGGAGGTGGGACGGCGACAATTTATCGATAGAGGTATCCTGGATGGCATCGAATGGCTCTGTGGCGATGCCGAATCCCTCCCTTTTCCTGACAATACCTTTCATGCCGTCACCATCGGTTTCGGCATCCGCAACGTCACCCACATCGAAAAAGCCTTTAAAGAGATGGTGCGGGTGTTGCGACCAGGCGGGCAACTGCTCTGTCTGGAATTTTCACATTTGACCATTCCCATGCTGCAATCCCTCTACGATACCTATTCGTTTAATGTGTTGCCAAACATTGGCCAATGGGTGGCCAACGATCGCGAAGCCTATCAATATCTGGTCGAATCAATCCGTCGTTTTCCCAAACAAGAAAGCCTCAAAGCCATGCTGCATGGCTGCGGTCTGTTTAGAGTGGAATATGACAATCTCTCGGCGGGCATTGCGGCGGTTCATACGGGCTATAAGGTGTAATAATGATTTTTTCCTGGATCAAATCTCCCCTGGCACTCATGCCACAAGAGATCACCGCTGTTGGTTTGGGGGTGACTTTAAATCTCTTCTTTCAACGTTATCCAGAAATGCTCGAACGACTCAAAGAGTTGAGCGGTAAAATATTTCACTTCGAAGTCGAAGATCTCGATCAATCTTTCTATATGCTTGTGGAACCAACCGGCGAAGTTAAAATTCATACCTACTCCGACTTAGCCCCCAATGTCACTATGGCCGGGAGCAGTTTGGCCTTTTTATCCCTTTTGTTAAAAAAATCTGACCCAGATTCCCTCTTTTTCTCCCGTCGATTAAAACTTTCCGGAGAAACCGATACAGGTTTAAAATTTAAAAATTTCTTAGACAACATCGAAATGGACTGGGAACGAGAACTCTCCTCCTTTTTCGGTACCACCACCGCCCGCGCCCTCATCGCTATGAATCAACGTGCTTGGCAAGCAGGTGAACGAGGCAAGGAGCGTTGCAACGAAGAGATCGAACATTGGATGGATCAGCAGCACATTCCCCGCGCTGAACAACTAGAGGAATTTCGCGGTAAAGTCAACGATTTGGCCGAACAAATGGAACGGCTTGAGTCGCGCATTTCTCGATTGACCAAAAAAATTTCCATATCCAAGAGCACGCCTCGTCCAGGGTCACGCGCAGCGGTACAACCCGCCCATGCCGCCACCCAAATGGATTCCATTCCTAACACCGACCCCTGATTCCACGCATGTTGGCTGCTTTACGTACCATTCGACGTCTGTTTGCCATTGTCTTGCTCTTGGCGCGTTATAACATTGAGCCATTTACGACCAGATTTACTCTGTTCAAAATTTTAACATGGCTGGTTTGGTTGAGTCCACACACGCGCCGCTTGCGTCGTGGCAACAGCCCTGAAGCGCGCATTCGCAAAGCCATGGAAGAACTTGGCCCCACGTTTATTAAATTTGGTCAAGCCCTCTCCACCCGCATGGATACCCTTCCAGATAAAATTGGCCAAGAGTTAAAAAAACTACAAGACGATGTCCCCCCCTTCCCCTTCGAAGAGGTTGAAAAAATCGTTGCCAAGGAGCTCGGCGGTCCGATAGACCGTTTTTATCTCCACTTTGGCGTCAAACCCATTGCGTCGGCCTCTATTGCTCAGGTCCACCGGGCTGTGACCTTGTCAGGTCGAGAGGTGGCGGTTAAAATTTTACGTCCAAACATCGAAATAGCGATCGAGCAAGACATTCGGATGCTGACAACGATTGCTCAATTTATAGATGATCATTTAACCGATTGGAAACGATTGCGACTTAAACAAGTGGTGCATGAGTTTGCCAAAACCATTCGTCTTGAGATGAATTTTATGATCGAGGCGACCCGCGCCCAACAATTCCGCAAAAATTTTGCCAAAGATCCAGAACTGCATGTTCCAGAAATCATCTGGAAACTCTCTACCCAACGGGTGTTGACTTTAGAGTGGATCAATGGGGTTCCCATTGATGAATTTGCCACACTCTCTGGAGATCGTTTAGATGCCGAGACGGTTTCTAAAAATATTATCACGATATTTTTTAAACAACTGTTTCGGGATGGTTATTTTCATGCCGACCTGCATCCAGGCAATATTTTGGTGCGTATGGATGGTGCCATCAGCATTATCGATTATGGCATTGTCGGTCGGGTAACCATGCAAACGCGCATCTGGCTTGCCGAAATCTTACATGGCTTTTTGTTGCGTGATTATCACAAAGTGGCCTTGATTCATGTCGAGGCGGGTTACGTTCCTTTGAGTACCGATGTCGATGAGTTTGAAGAGGCTTGTCGACAAATTGGTGAACCCATCTTTGGCCATCCACTGAAAGAAATTTCTATCGCTCGTTTATTGGCACAATTGTTTAAGGTGACCGAACAATTCAGCATGGAAGTACAACCCCAGTTACTTTTATTGCAAAAAACTTTGTTTACCCTGGAAGGGGTGGGACGGGAGATCAACCCTGATTTAAATATGTGGTTGTTATCAGAACCACTGATTCGCAGTTGGATGACCGAACATCTCGGCATTAAGGGTCAGACACGAATTTTTAAAGACAAAATGGATCAACTGAACACTGTGATTCACCTCTTACCAGATTTGATCTATAACGGTTTAGAGCGTATGTCTCAAGATGATTTTCAAATTCGTTTACATCCCGATTCTATTTCACGTTTAGAACAACATGTCGATCAAGGCTTTCGACATCAGACCGCCACGTTTGCGGGTGGCACGCTCTTTTTGGGTGCTGCCATGCTCGCCGCAGCCGATTTTTCTCCGTTGGCCTATGGTCCTATTTTCCTCGTCTCTTTTTATAATTTCTTCCGTGGATTTTATTTTTAAAAGAAAAAAGGGGTCTGGGGGATTGCCCCCAGGGTTTTGCTTTTGCTTTTTGTTCATGTATCGGAAGAATAAAAATCAAGACCTTGGGGGGCGGAGAACCGCCCCCCAATTCCCCCCACCCTTTTCTTTTAATTTTAAAAAAAAGAGGGGGTCTGGGGGATTCATCCCCCAGGGTTTGGCCTTTGATTTTTTTGCCCATAGGGCATTATGTTCAGGCACTCGTTCATCATCCACACTTAAATGTAGTGGTACCTACTCTCCCAATCCCTCCAACAACTTTAAAAAATCGATTTTACCGCTGGCATTCAAAGGCAATTGGTCCAACCGCATGAGACGACGTGGCACCATATAATAAGGCAATTTTTGGCTACATTGTTCTAAAATCTCTTGATCCGTTAACTTAGAACCACACACAAAACCAACAACCCCCGTCACATTTCCCCCCCCCACCTTCGGCCAACCCACCACCGCCACGTGATCACTTTGGGCAACCTGACGCAACACATGCTCGATTTCAGAGAGTTCTACCCGATAGCCGCGTATTTTTAACTGCCGGTCTACCCGATCCAAATAACAAAAACCAACCGCACTTTTCCAAAGAACCAAATCGCCACTCCTGTACCACCGCTGGAGTTCACCGGCCTCATTCACCCTCTCAAAATAACTCCGTTTGGTCTCTTGAGGATTTTGCCAATAACCTGGGGTCACCTGGGAGCCAGACAAACAAAGCTCACCCTTGGCCCCATCCTCCAGGGCCACAGGTTCCTCATCGACAAAAATGGCCGCGCTCTGACCCGCATAAGGCAGCCCAATCGGAACAGCCCCCAAATGACAAACCCCTTCAGAAATACCAGGCTGCCAAAAATAGCCGGTTATACAGATGGTCCCCTCGGTTGGACCATAGGTGTTTTCAATCCGCGCATTCGGGGCCGCCTTTTGCCATAATTCAACCGCTGCTTGGGTCAATTGCTCGCCACCAAAAATAGACCACCGCAAAGAGGGAAAAACCCCAGGTTGCAATAAATAAAGACGTTTCATAAACATAATCACCGATGGCACCGACTCCCAAAAAGTCAGGGCATGCTCCTTGATAAAGGCAGCAGGGGCCATGCGCTGATTTTGCGGAATCGGGTAAAGAGAGGCTCCAGCCGCCCAACAGACAAATTGATCATACACCGAAGCATCAAAGGTGAGATCACTGTGTTGAGAAAATCGATCTTCTGGAGTGGGCTGGTAACGCTCCAACATGGCGGTAACAAAGGCATTGACATGATCATGTCCAACCATCACCCCCTTGGGAACCCCAGTGCTGCCAGAGGTGAACAGCACATACGCAATCGCCCCTTCCTGGCACGGCTTGGGCGTTTGCACCTGAGGAACCGAAACAAAAATATCCCCCTGACAAAAAAAACGATGTTGAGAAAATTCCAGGCTCCACTCTGGCCGTGTTACATGATCGGGAAGCAAGACCGTGAGGCTTTTATGGACAAAGTGAGACAAGAGCTCATGCCCGGCTTTGGCACAATTTTCATCCAAAATCATAATTTCAACGCCAGACAGAGTGGCAATGTGCACATTGCGGGCCATGGGAAAATTGGGATTGAGCGGAACATACCCTTTACCCCCATATAAAATCCCCAACACCGAGGCATACGCCGTGAACGAACGGTAGGCAAAAACCGCAGCGGTCGGATGCTCTGGATTGGGATCCAGCCGTTCAAGAGCCGAAGCAATTTGTATGACCTGGTTTAAAAGTTCAGAATAGGTGTATATCCGACCTTCCGCATAAAGCGCGGGATGCGTGGGATGGGTGAGGGACGAATGGTGAAACCATTGGGCAAGATTGGTTCTTGACATGAAATGAGGGCCTTAATCGTTAGAACAAATCACCAATACCACCCAAAAAAAGCCAAACATCTTGAAAAATTAAACGAACATTCATTTATCTAATGACGTTGTGCAATTAATGCCAAAATCGCTTGAATAGACTCCAGTTGGGTCGGATCTACCCCGGTTTCGGAAAAATCAATGTCAAATTCCGACTCCAAAAAGGTAACAATCTCCAGCATAGCTAAAGAGTCGATAAGGCCAGATTTAACCAAGCCATCGTTGTCATAGATATGTTCAATGTGCATATCTGGGCGTTTAATAGTGGTTAAAAATTGGATGAGCTTTTCTCTGGTTGACGGGGAATTCATGGGCTTTTGTCTCTTATATAAAAAATTGATGATATTGGTTGAACATGATGCCCTGCGGGCAAAAAAAAGAAAATCAAAGGCCAAACCCTGGGGGATGAATCCCCCAGACCCCCTCTTTTTTTTAAGAATTAAAAGAAAAGGGTGGGGGGATTGGGGGGCGGTTCTCCGCCCCCCAAGGTCTTGATTATTACATTGAACAATGCTCACTTTGATAATTTTTCAATAAAAAGTCAATGGCAAGCCCCTGAGGAGTCTTTATTTTTGGTACCACCACATTTAAGTGTGGACGATTATATATGCAGGCCAAACAGAGCTAGAAAAAAGGTGGTATCGTCCAAAAAATTGGCGTTTGAATGATCCCAAATACGCATGATGGCAAAAAACAGCCAAACACCCGCAATTTTACGAATCGTTACCCAACCGTTGGATCCGCTGGACAACGGTTGGCCACGACGATTTTGTTCCCGCAGCAAGCTAATAAATATGGCAATACCCAATATAAACGTATAAAAAAAATAGGATTGAAAGTTGGTAAATTCAAGGATCGTGTTCGCACGAATAGATTTATCGTAATGCTGCAAAAAATGATAATAAAAATTACCAATAAATGCCGAGGCCATAATGGCAGCAAAAATACGCAATTTGGGCCGTTTTTTAAAATAAGAGAGATAAACAGGAAAGAAAAAGAAATCGACCAGTAACTCTTTAAAATAATAGTAGTAACGATTCCAAAAATCACTCAAAGTGGTGGCCAAAAGCGGTTTATAAGTATTGCGAAAAACATTAAATCCAAACAAACGCAGGCAACCAATAACCAAATGCCCCCGAATGGCCAACGTCACTGTTTCGTCAATCATATCGGCAATCAAACTGGCCCAGAGAGTCACCAAAGAGGGTAATTGACTCCTGTCCATATCAATCAAATCTTCAACTGCATACAAATGCGCAGGCAGTTGCCAGGAAAATCCGGTGATATCCCCATCTAAACCAAAAACAACAATGTCTGTCACTTCCTGGAAGCATTTTAAAAACACTACCAAAAGCAATAATTTCATCCCCGCTAACTGGGATATAATCAAATCGGTGGGTGTGTTCGCTCGCTTGCTGTTTAAATAATCAGACCCTTTGCCATAGGGAACCTGTGTTCCTCCAAAACCCGGTAGGCAATAAAAAAGATGCTCCACAAAATGGGTCTGCTGCAGTTTTCCCCTTTTACCCGCATAGAGCATCATACCCACGCGCCAAATGATAAATGAAAAA
This sequence comes from Magnetococcus sp. DMHC-6, assembly GCA_039908535.1. Lineage (GTDB taxonomy): Bacteria > Pseudomonadota > Magnetococcia > Magnetococcales > JADFZT01 > JAMOAW01. Next base: position 14,096 of record JAMOAW010000066.1, read on the forward strand.
ATCAGCCAAACAATGGTATCAGCGGGGAGTACCCAATCTGGATCAATGGCCTTTGGAAAAAAGGTGGCGGGAATAATGCAAAGCCAAAATAATAAATGCAGAAAAATCTGTGGATTGCTGCGCACAATGCGCGGCAATTTGGAAAAAGATTGAGCGATTTTAAAAAAAATATATAAAATAACAACCACTAAAATGATATCAACCACAAACCATAAAGGATCTGTGACATCCATTTCCATGAGTTTATGGTAAAAAAAAACCCCGCTGCCCCCTAACCCCATAATCCAAAAACGCTGCGCAAAAAAATATTGCGTCAAGATCATAAAGGGTAGCAAAACCAGATAAGACGTGTTACTCAACAAAAGGGCAATGGCCAACCAAAAAAATATGTTTCCTTTTGGTGTCGCCACATATTCTTGTACGACCGAATTTTCATGAAACTGAGAAACCAGCTGGTAAATCGAACGCAGGGTCATATTTTTAATAAAATTCAATCAAAATTAAATGTTCCTTGAAGATTTATTGCTACTTTAAACTTCAGAGATAGTATTGAGTTACAAAAATGTTCAAGATAAACTATTTTTAACCCATAAACAAGGATGCGCTATGTTACTTAAAGACCATATTATTTTAATCACCGGGGCTGGACGCGGAATTGGAGCAGCCATCGCTTTGACCTTTGCCCGTGAAGGGGCCATGACCCTGCTTTTGGGCCGCGATAATAGACAGCTGGAAAAAACCTATGACATGATTTTGGCCGAAAACGGACGTGCCTCTATTGTGCCGCTGGATTTGGAAAAAGAGCTGCATCGGGTGCCAGAACTGGTAAAAAATATTTACGAACGCTTTGGTAAATTAGATGTTTTGGTCAACAATGCCGGATATTTGGGAACCTTAACCCCCTTGGATGCCTATGCCCCTGAAGAGTGGGAAAAAGTAATGCGGATCAACGTCACCGCCCCCTTTTATCTCACTAGGGAACTCATGCCCCTCTTACGCAAAAGCGCGGCTGGTTCGGTGATCAATCTCTCCTCCAGTGTGGGCGAACATGGACGGGCCTTTTGGGGGGCCTATGCCGCTTCTAAAGCGGCTTTAATCAACCTAACCGAAACCTGGGCCATGGAGTTACAACGTTTCTCTTTACGTTTCAATACCGTCAACCCAGGCGCAACCGCAACCCACATGCGCGCCCTCGCCTTTCCTGGAGAAAATCCCAATACCCTCTCTCAACCCAATGAGATCACCCCGGTTTTTCTCTACTTGGCCTCGCATCTCTCCCTAGGCGTTACTGGCTCCCATTTTCAAGCCCAAGAATGGATCGGTTGGCGGCCCGGACAACCTATTCCATTGTAACCGTTCATATATTAATAAAAAAAAGGGGTCTGGGGGATTGCCCCCAGGGTTTTGCTTTTAATCTTTTGATGTATCGGAAAAATAAAAATCAAGACCTTGGGGGGCGGAGAACCGCCCCCCAATCCCCCCCACCCTTTTCTTTTAATTCTTAAAAAAAAAGAGGGGGTCTGGGGGATTCATCCCTTTTTGGGGTCGGGTTTTTCCGCCTCTTTTCAGGCCCCTGGCATCTCAAAGCTCTCCTATCTGGAATATTTTTATCCAGGGGTATTGTTGATGTTAATGCTCTTTTCGGGCATTTTCTCTACCATTACCTTAATTGAAGATCGCTCCCAAGGGTTGCTGCAAGGGGTATTGGTGGCTCCGGCATCCCGCATGGCCATTGTTATGGGAAAAGTGTTGGGAGGAATGGCCATTGCAATGCTTCAAGCCATCCCCTTGCTGGTGGCGGCCCCTTTTTTGGGCATCTCCTTGACTGGTGGGGGGGTTGGGTTGATTTTATTGGGGTTTATCATCTCATGCTTGGGCTTTACAGCGTTGGGATTTCTAATCGCTTGGAATATGGAGAGTACCGCCGGATTTCATGCCGTGATGTCGGTTTTTTTAATGCCCTTGTGGATGCTGTCAGGGGCGTTATTTCCTATGGATCATGCCCCATTATGGTTGTGGGGGCTGATGACAATTAATCCAGTGACCCATGCCTTGACACTTATTCGCTTGCCTCTTTACAACCTGCCAAGCCAAATATTTATCATGCCCGACTATTGGCGGGCAATGGTGATTGCCTTGTGTTGGGCGGGTGGCTGTTTATGGTTGGCGTTGTGGCGGGTAGAGCAGATGGAAAAGGGGGCACCGTTGCCTTAGGTACCGATCATCTCTTTTAACCAACCCTCCAGGGTATCCACCCGATTTTCCCAGGTATTTGCCAATGCCACGCTCCGCCGTTGATCTGGGGTACCAACACCTAATCCGGTAATGGCTTGCTCCAAGGCTTGTAACCAACTTTCAGGAGTTTGGACAACGGCGGCAACATGGGAAAATTGATTTTGAATCACCTCTTGGGCTCCAGCAACCAAAGGACGACCAGTGGCCAAACATTCGTGTAATTTGACTGGATAACCATGAACCACCCAGTCCGGCGACTCTCCAGCAGCCGTTTGCGCAATACGATAACAGATGGTGTTAACCTGCATATGGTGCAGATAAACCCACACCGCTTGTCGAGGTCGGACCCCTAAATAGTGAATGTTGGGCAGGGTTAAACAGCTCTCCCACCACTGATGGGCCTGACGATCCCTTGGGCTGGTGCCATCCAACATCACCGGTCCTAAAAAAACCCAATGCCACGCAGGTCGCGCTTTGGCGACATAAAGCACCATGGGTAAATCAACCTTGGAATTAATGGTGCCAATATAGCCAATGCGGGGCTTAGGAATGGCGGCCAAATCCTCTGGACAGAGGGTCCCGGCCAGCGCAGCCACCTGCACCGAATCGGCCCCATTGTATAAAATTCGCCCCTTTTGCGCACCAATGCTGGGCAATCCTCGCAACATACCCTCCGCAGAAGCCGTCAAAAGATCGGCACGAGCGATCAAATGCTGTTGACCGGCCTCCAGTTCTGGACTCCAATTCACCATGGCAGAAAAAAGATCATAAATATGATAAACCAACCATCTAGGGCGCAGAGGGGTGATATAGGGTTCTAAAAGGGGATGAAAAATAAATACGATAGAGTCCCGGTTTGCCTGGATGGCGCGGCGCAGACGTTGGGCATGGTGCCAAATGGCCAAACGATCCATCCAGGGGTGCGTAGGCCAGCGGGGAAAAAAACGTCCAGGGTAATCCAGGAGAGTCTGATCGTGGGTTTCAAAATGACCAAACCAACCGGCAGACTCCCAGACCGGATGGTGGCGCTCCCAAACCGATAACGCCCCATAACTGTAAACAACGGGCCAGCCGCGTTGGGCTAGACGAGAGAGCAACTGCTGTCGACTTAACCAGCGGTCATGCCAGGAGTGCGGGGCTAGGGCGATGATGGGGGGGAGTTTTGACAACATGATGCCCTGCGGACCAAAAAAAAATCAAAGGCCAAACCCTGGGGGATGAATCCCCCAGACCCCCTCTTTTTTTTAAGACTTAAAAAAAAAGGGTGGGGGGAATTGGGGGGCGGTTCTCCGCCCCCCAAGGTCT
>JAMOAW010000009.1:0-39385 GCA_039908535.1 Magnetococcus sp. DMHC-6
TTCGGGCAAAAAAAAATCAAAGGCCAAACCCTGGGGGATGAATCCCCCAGACCCCCTCTTTTTTTTAAGAATTTAAAAAAAAAGGGTGGGGGGAATTGGGGGGCGGTTCTCCGCCCCCCCAAGGTCTTGATTTTTATTTTTCCGATACATTAAATTTTATTCAGGCGCAAAGAAAATGCAAACTCCAAAGTATCCTTCACCCCGGCCAAATCGTCACCGGGCAAAGGGAACATAATATCAGCATAAATGTCAACATTTGGAATGGCCTCCTTAAGCAAGGCCGCCTTGGCCACATAGACATCAGGAGCAGGACGATGACGGCCCAACAATGCCAAAGCACGAGGATTCACCGTCTGAATGGCAAAAGTGAAAAAATGACCCGGCATGCGCGCCAATGCCTGTATCGCCTCCCATGAGGATTTACGCAAACTACCAACACTCAACTCAAAGGTGACCTCTGGTTTAATCACCCGCTTCGCAAGTAGCTTCTCCATATGGGCGAGTATCTTCAACGCTCGTTCAGGCTTGACCAAAAAATCCGCATCAGCAAAATAGATATGTATCACCTGTTCTTAAGAAAAAACGCTATCCAATTCTGCCAAAATCCGTTCAAGTGCAAAAAAACGCACCTTGCGCTCCTCCTTGCCCCAAAAACAATAAGCGCAATCAAAAGCACATCCTCGCGAAGTTTCAATACTCAATCGATATTTTTTTCCTGGTTCAAGAACGATGGTCCCATCCAAGTAAGGAGATGGAATGCTGTAAAAATCTAAAATTTCATTTGGAGGGGCGAGACGATACAAACCACCCATCTCATCCCGACACACCAATCCCGGAACCTCCTTTAAGCCAACTCCTGTAATAAAAGATTTAACCAAATGAAAAAAAACGATCTCTCCATCTACAACAGAATAAGCAACCGCATCCAAATAAAAATTTTCCCGCAACACATCCTCAGCAATTGGAGAAGCCTGTGGCCCCCCCATGACGATCACCACCCCAGGATGCCAAACACGAATCAAACGTGCCACGTGCAAAAGTTCTAGTAAATTCCAAACATAAGCAGAAAGCACAAAAAGATCCGGTAAAAAGGCATTGATCTCTTCAGCAATACGTTCTAAAGAAACCCCCTCTACATAATGAAACACCCGAAAAATGACCGAATCCTGTATCCCTTCCTGCCCAAGACGCCACTGAGCATACGATTGCAACGCATAAGGAGCTAAGCTGAGAACTTCGGCATCAGGAGGACGAGAGGTTGGGGTAATCGTCAGCAGGGCCACCCGCAATGGATGGGAAAAATTACGCAGGTACCCCATGGCCTTGCTCCGGCTGAAACCCATCCCAAAATGCCACTATACGATCGGTAAGAATCCCCGCATCCAATAAAAATTTCTGAATCACCATGGGATTAGAGGCTGGCAAAAGCACAAAGGTGTCATGACGATGGTTTTGAACGATATCCTTGGTCAACAGTTGAATCTCTTGAGAGAAAAATTGTTGGCCTATACGAAACGAACGCATATCCAGACAGGCACAAACACACAGATGACTCAAATCAATTTTTTGACTCAACGTCCCAAAATAACGATCCATCGCCGGCAAAAATACCACCCTCTCCTTGGTTGATGACAAAAGATCCAAACGCATCTGAAAACGTTGATACATAGCATGAATATCGGGAAAAAACCAAGCCGGAAAATGCATTTTACGATGACATTCTATACAAAGAATATTGAGACCACGCACCCCAAAATAGGCCAACTCCACTACATTTTGTCCCGCTCGCCCCTCTGGTGGATAGAGCAAGGTATACAAACGCGATTCTTGACAAGAAGGACAACACAGTTTGACCAAATAGCGCAACTGGGAGATGGTCTCGATAGATTCTACAATGGCCAATCTTTGCCGATGACTCGCCTCGTTGGATTCCCGCACCTGCAAATAGAGTTGATGAAACTGCTCATCCGGCATTTGGGTCATATTAATAGGGGGTTGCCGTGTATTCCAAAGATAGGTGGAGGCGTTCGAAATGGTTTTTGTAAACGCAATAGGATCGGTGATCAACCCCTGTTTTAGGCAATATTTATAAAGCTCGGTCCCAGGGAAAGGAATCACTGCCCCCCAGTCGACAAAATCAAGATGATTTTTATCTTTAAAGTGCTGCGTTTCTTGAACCGTTTCTGCGGTTTCTGCTGGATCTCCGTAAAGAAAATTGGCTTGGATGGTAATTTTGGCCTCACGGGTCATTTGCGCCGCTTTTTCGATTTCTAAAGGACGGATACGCTTGCGCATACTGGTCAATATTTTCTCACTTCCGCTCTCAAACCCATAACTGATCCAATAACAACCAGCTTTTTTCATCAGTTTTAAAAGATCCAATTCAACTTTATTAACGCGAAGTTGACAACTCCATTTAATCTGAGCCTGTTTTAACACCAATCGTTCACAAAACTCTTTAATGCGCGTTGTTTCATAGTCAAACAGTTCATCATAAATTGCGAAGGTATTTATTTTATATTTTTCTTTTAACAATAAAATTTGATCTACGACAACTTCAGCAGGAAGCTTTCGATAGAGTTGGGTAACCGGATGAAAACAAAAGGTACATTTATAAGGACAAGAACGACTGGCGGCGATGGGAAGCTTACGTCCAGTCTCCATACTGGTCAAATGATAATCAAAAGAGTTTTCCTCTTGAATGGCCAAATAAGCCTCCATGCCAAAACCATCCAAATCAGGAAAGGGCATCTGTTGTAAATCTGGAATCGCTGGACGATCCTGATTGATTTGAATTTCTCCGTTGTTCCAATAAACAATCCCTTGAACATCGGATAGTTTAGCCAAATCTTTTGCTTCAAGCACGGTGAGAAGTTCCGCCATGGTCTCTTCGCCCTCCCCAATGACACCATATTCGGGCTTGAGATAATTAAAAACCACAGAAGGATCCGCTGAAATCACCCCCCCACCCAAAACAGTTATGAGATGGGGTCGTAGCTGACGAACGGTCGCAAAAATAGACCGAACACTCTCCAAAACCACAGAAAGTCCACCCGTGCCGACCACATCAAAAGGGTGCTCATCCAAAATCTGTGTCAATTTTGCCAGACGCTCTTCAAAGTCAAAATTATTAAAATTCAAACAAATAACGTGATGACCTTTTTGCTTGAGAACGGCAGCAATCGAGGCCAACCCCAGTGGAAAAAAACTGGCGTTGCGCTGGGCTGAATAGCTTGGACAGATCAATAAAACGTTCACGTTGATCCAGATAAATCGGCCACATTCAAAATATGAGATAAATTGGCCTTGGCCAATAATTCAGAAAGTTGCGGGGCATGTGTTTGGATAGCCATCTGAATTTGTTGAATATGAATTTCACGAAGCTCCTGAGCGTGACTGCCTGAACGACCTTTACGAAAATGGGAGCCAACATTTTTGCTGTCGGCCTCCTTTTTCATCACATCGAACCGACTGTTATAGACTATTTTCTGCATTTGAGCCTCGTGCAGAGGAATTTCCAAAAAATGTGCAAGTTTTTGCAGTTCAGCGGATTTATTCTGGGTCATATGTTCATAGCAGGTGACAAAACAGGGATAAATAGACGCAAACTCCAACATCAACACCATCTGATGACAATGCGGTCCAATCCCACGCCAAACAAAATCGGGTTTCAACATCCCCTGGGCGATACAACTCAACCCCTCCTCTTTGCTCATGGCTCGAAAATAGTGGTCCACATTGCGCCCACGCCCAACATCGGCATCAATATTATGGGCAAAATGATAATACATAGAAACGACCAAATCGTATACATTGCGCAACATAAACACGGGTCGTGCCTGAGACTCGATCAATTTTTTCTGCACTTCTGGTATCGGAAAAAGATGCCAAGCATAAAAAGAACCGGGTTTATAATACAATTGGGCCGGGTCTTGATAATTGACTTTACCAGGAATGATCTCAGGTTCCATAGGCTCAAGAGCCGTCAACTCCTCAATCATCCGCTTCATCATCTCCGTCCCTGACTTAAATACCGAAAGAAAAACGATGGGTCGATTTTGAGTCTGCACGTGACACCCCCCTTCCCGTTTACAAGAGATATCCATACTGTTCAAACATGGAACGGGTTTCTTTAAGAACAATTTTTTGAAACGCCTCTTTTTTCCAATCCGGCCATTGATGATAGATCTCTTCGGGGACAACCCTCTGCTTGACACCGTGAAATGGGGTATAGATCCAAGAGTAAATAAGATCCAGGAGAGGTTGTTCAAACTGGACCCGTCCATGGGTCAGATAGTGGACAATCTGATTAAACAAGGCGGGCTCTTTGACTATTTTTTCCAAACAATAATTTTGTACATGAGGACGTAAATCCGAAATCATTCGGTTTAGAATCAACATTCCCTGATAGGAAGACCAAATATCGACATCCTCTCGTGTATAGGGTTTTAAATCCAGTTCGGATAAAAGATCATGTCTTACGACACTCCACTCATGATCGACAGGAGCCGTCACCCCCGATGGCATCCCCATATTGGTACAACGCCACGTCACATAAAAATGGAGCCAACAATAAGGATGGCGTACCAAATTAACAAATCGAACTTCCGATTGAAACAATCCCCACAACTCTTCTAGTTGATAGGCCCGATAAGAATAACAATCCCCTATCGCCAGATAAGCCCGGCCAAGATCGGCCATAAAACGGGTAAATTGCCCTAAATCTGGTCGTTCCTTACGGGAACGTTCATGCAAATATTTTTGACGAACGCTCTCCCCAAAATAGATCATCATTTCTGGATGCGCATTCAAAGCTTTACCAAACCAGTTAAACCAATGATCATCTGCAGAGCCATGGGAGGAGACATAAAAGACATGACTAATGGCGGTGGACAAGATATAAACACTCCAAAACAAAATTAAATAAAGTTGATATGTTCTGGAGGATTTTTAATCTCCCATAACATTTTATTTATATAATCGTGACGACACCCAATACAGCAATCTTTATGGACATCGACCGAGTCAACGATATCTTGGTGCACCTGCCAATAACGATCCCCCATCACGATGTCGTAAAAGGAGTCTTTATGGAGATCCCCCATCAAAAACCGATCTTTATTAAAAAAAGGACCACAAGGGTACACCTTTCCATTGCCAGAAATTTGTGAAAGAAAGGGGGTTCCATAACAAATATCATATTTTCGAATGCCATGACAATAAATGGGGGTTTCGCTAGCGGCGTTAATTTTATCCCATTTGGCCTGCACGACATAATCGGGACGACTCAAACTTTCCGCCTTTTTGATCATTTCACCCATTTTCAGATAATCTTCATAACGAATCCCGAGTTCTTTATATTCGGAATCGGCACACTGTTTGATCACAAAATAATCAACCCCCAACTCCGCCCCCAATTCGGCTTCAATCAAAACCTGATCAAAGCATTCAGGGACCAAAACCATTTGTATTCCAAGCGTACAAGGATATTGATTCTGTTTTTTAATACGAACCAATTCACGTATTTTTTCTAGAAGTATTGCAAAATTTTGTTTGGAGGATTGATGAATTTTTTTAAAACCTTCTGGGGTACCTGCGGAGAGATTAAAGCGAATATAGGTCATATCACGAAGAATTTCTGCCGCCCGATCCATATCCAAAAGAAGGCCATTGGTGGCCATCCCCGTGTCGACCCCCACCTTTTTAGCCAAAACAGCCGCATCATAGAGAGCCGGATTCAAGGTAGGCTCGCCATCGCCTATAAAACCAATGGATTTCACCCCAAGCCGCCCGCAATCACTGATATAATTCATCAGCGCATCCCGTTGAATCATGGTTCCTTTGTCCATATTCTGGACAACCGCATAACAATAAATGCATGCGGTATTACAAAATTTAGTCAACCCCATATCAATATGAATCGGGGCAAACCGTTCGCCCTTTTGCCATGCCAAAATCCGATCCAGGTGGTGAAGCATTTTATGGCCATCGAAACGAAACCGCTCTTTAATATTACGATAGCTGGGCCCGGTAAAAAGATTTGGGGTAACATTTTCGGTTTGTTTTGGATCCCCACCTTGATTATCCAAAGATGTCGTCTCTTTCTGGGAATCACCAAGAAGTACATGACGATCAACGATCGTACTGTTGGAACGCAAACGATGCCCGGGCTTTTCAACGAGACGAGACCCTTCTGGGATAGCTGTCTGCGCAGATTCTCCAAACCGATTTATTTGACCATCATCATTTGACATTTAACACCAACCATTTTCTATAATTAAAATGACTCAATTTTATTTTCCTATGAGATACAAAACAAGAAAACACCAATAAATCAACTAAAAACCATTGTTATACTTGTAACTGAATCAAGTTCAGATAAAAAAAATCAAAACCTTGGGGGATTGCATCCCCCACCCCCCTGCTATTTGAAGAAAGCAAAACCGAATTCAAAAGCAAAGTCAAAAGCAAAACACTGGGGGCAATCCCCCAGACCCCTTTTTTTTATTAATATTATGAACGGTTACGCCAAAGCAATAAATTATTGAGTTTTAATTAACGTAAAATTTTACTTCGGTGAACGGTTACTTATACTTTAACACGATCTATTTTACAGGATACCTTTTTATACCTTGATCGTCAAGAAAAAAATCAAGATCATCATTAAAAGCAGTCCTTTAACCAGATTTTTATCAACAAAACTTACAAAATCTATTCTTTATCATGAATTTTCTTGACTTTTTACCAAAATACAGTCAAAATAAAAAAATCTGAAGATAAATACTTTAAAATTTATGAATTTTTTATAAATGAATAAATATCATAAAATAGCTGTTTTTTTACCATCCGATACCCCTTTTTACCGTGCTCTATGGCTCCAAATAAAGCGTGGATTTGAAAAAAAAGGGATCCATATCGTTGGTGGAACCACTTTGTTGCCAGAAAAAGATCTTTTAACCTTCTGTCACCAGCACCTCCCAAACGCCATCCTTGAAATGAATCGAACCCGATTCGATCTCCCTTACCTACCATCCCATATCCAGCATATCGCTTGGATCGTAGATCGAAAGGGTCGCGAAGATCATGAATTTTCCAACAGCGACATCCTCTACTATTTTTGCGATGACCTGATCGATACAGCGTCAATTCAGGGAACCCAAATCATCGACTGGTTACCACCTGGCTTCTGTCCACAAACCTATTTTTTGCACAAACAGCCACAAATCGTCGACTTCTCCTTTGTCGGCCATATCCCATTTCCATGGAACCCGGATGAATTAAATAGATCAATCATCCAATCAAACGGTCTGTCCCTCTCTTTTGCTCAATTGATCGAAGCGTATGAAAAACTCTTACAAGAGAACGATCTAAGCAATTTCGTGAACACAGATTATATCAATCTTGCCCAAAAGATCATAAAAAATCACACCGGTATAGAAGTCAACCTGGACAATGTCCTGCGCTATGACCTCGGATGCCGAGCCCTTCGAATGCGCAATAGACACCGACTCATCCGTTTGGCTCTCGAAAATACGCAGGGGTCATTACGCATCCACGGAACTGGCGGTTGGGAAGCTTGGCCCCAATATCGTTCATTCTTTCATGGACCCATCTTTGACCCCGCACAATTATGCGCACTTTTTCAAAAAAGCCGCATCAACCTCCACGTCGGAACAGACATTCACTTCCGATCTCTGGACTGTCTCGCTTCAGGCGGATTTTTGTTCTATCTTAAATCTCCTGACAACAAAACAATCGGTCGTATCGAATCCATCTTGGAACCTGATAGACATTATATCCCGGTCACTGAAGAGGATTTCTCCGATAAAGCAAAATTCTACCTCTCTCACGACGAGAAACGTCAGCAAATCAGCACGGCGGCATCCCAAACCATCCATGCCAACCACACTTGGAGTCACCGAGCAGATACAATACTCAAGGATTTAAATAAATTATCTTCATAAAAAACATACTTGTGGCTTTTACCCAAAGGGGATCTCTCTCTGATTTTTAAAAAAACATTTCTATCCAAAAAGGCCGCCAAAATATGCAACCCATTCGATCTGATTTATCCTTATATGCTCAATTCAACCGCAATTTAGATGCCATGCTGCAAAAAAATCTTCAACAATTGCGGGTCACCCATCCAGAATTAACCGCACAAATTCTACCTCATGTGGGATTAGAAACCTACCGTTTAAAATTAATCCTTCAAAACAACACCGTAGAGGATATCGAAGTCACCTATGCCGATGGCCAAGTGTTGCGCCTGAATGATAAACAGAAACAAGAAGAGGATCTAAAAAAACTCGAAGATATTCCTCTCAGACAAGTTTTTCTGCTCTTTGGAATCCATTTGGGAATTTTTCTAGATATCATCTTTAATGCCACAAAAAACACATTTTATCCAGCCTACCCCCACCTAAACATGCATATCCCTTTTTATGTCGTAGAACCAGATATCAGCCGCTTTTTATTTCTTATGCGCATGGTGGATTTGACCGAAATATTCCAATCAAAACGTATTTATTTTTTCATCGGCGTCAATTGTCTGGAAAATGTAAAAATATTCTTTACAAACCCAGATGTTCGTTATCCAATGCAAATCATATCTTCCTATAAATCAATAATTCTTGATAAACTTATTCAAATTATAGAAGATGGCCAACACAGAAAGAAAGCCAATTCCGATTATTATCACCAAAAAAATAATGAATATTATGAATCACGTTCTCGCGATGAATGGCACTCTATTTTAAAAGGAGAGATCCATCGACCATTGCGTATCATGGTCTCCACCTCTCTCTACACCTCCTTTCTGCAATATGCCGCTCGAGACCTTCTCTCTGGGTTTAAGCGTCTCGGTTGCGAAACCGTACTCCTCATGGAGAATGATCACACCCATCTTTTAAGCAATCTCTCTGTCTTACAAAAAATTTATCTCTTTCATCCAGACATTTTTATCATTTTAGACCATTTCCGTTGGGAGCAAGACAAAGCCATTCCAGACAAAATTCCTCTTGTTTCATGGATTCAAGATATTCTACCATGGAGCTTTAAAGAGGATCCCGACCATCGACTTACGGATTATGACTTTGTTTTCAGCTTTTCAAAATATTGGATCGAGTCAGGCCTCTTCAATGTGCCAATCTTTAATAATAGAAAAATTCATTTCCTTCCAGTTGGTATCAATTGTGATATCTATTATAAAAAAGAAAATCAAAAAAAAGATATAGATATTCTATATGTCTCCCATATAACAGATCCTGAATTAAATTTTAATTTTTTAAATGATATTCCATATCAATATAAATTACATCCCCCCGAATTCCACATTACAGAAAAAAAGATTCTCTCCATAGACACTCTCCTGCATATGTACAAAGAACTCTATGAACAAGTCAAAAAATTTGACTATTCAGAACTTTGGCAAATGTTGCTGATTGAAAAACATCGTCTACAATTTTTGAATCAATTTTTGCAAAATATAAACATCCCTTCTACCCCGGAAATCCATACCCTCTTTGTAACAAACGAATCCAGATTTATTCTGCACCTTATTGACTTAATCAAAGCCAAACCATTAATCTATTTGGCTCAAAATAATATCCCTCTCCATATCTATGGTTCCAATTGGGGACAGTTTGAACATTTGCGTCCCTTTGCCATGGGAACGGCTAAAAATGGCGAATTTCTCAATGACTTAATGAACCGATCCCGGATCTGCATCAACAACAGTGGCGGCACCTCTTTGCACATGCGTACCCTGGAAATTTTTGGTTGCGGTGCTTTTCTTCTCACCAGAGAGATTCCAAAAGAGCTGGATACCTGCAGTGTTTTAGATTATTTTACAGATGGAGTGGATATGGTCCTGTTTAAAGATGAAAAAGATCTTTTGATAAAAGTCCAGTATTATCTCACGCACGAAGAAGAACGCGAAGCAATTGCCAAACAAGGGATGCAAAAGGCCTTATCCATTTTTGGATACGACATTCTGGCCAAACACGTCATCGACACCATTGCCAATGAATTGTAAATTTTCATGAACGATAGATATGCCATTGATAGCCACAAATTGATTTATCACCCCATCCGCACCGCCCAATATTTAGAGGGAAAGGAGGAGTGGGAAAAAAGCAAAACGATCTATCCCATCTATGTGGAGATCTCCCCTATTGGGGCATGCAATCATCGATGTGTTTTTTGCGCCCTCGACTATATGGGCTATCAGCCCAAAAAATTGGAGGTGGAGCTCTTACAACAACGACTCCCCGAAATGGCGCGCCTAGGGATCAAAAGCGTCATGTTTGCAGGAGAGGGGGAGCCTCTGTTACATAAGGGAATTTGTGATATTGTTCTCATAGCCAAAACAAGCGGCCTTGATGTCGCCATCACCTCAAATGCCACCATCCTCCCCGCCGGTTTTTTAGACAAAGCCCTCCCGGCCTTGTCCTGGATTAAAATTTCCATCAATGCGGGGACATCCAAGGGATATGCGACCATTCACGGCACCCGGGAAGAGGATTTTTTTATCGCCATTGCCAATATGAAAGAGATGGTCCGCGTCAAACGACAGCAAAATCTGGATTGTGTCCTGGGAGCCCAAGCCCTGTTGCTGCCTGAAAACGCCGATGAAATGGAAACTCTTTGCAAAATTTGTCGCGATGACATCGGTTTGAATTATGTGGTCATCAAACCCTATTCACAGCACCTCTTTAGCCATACCAAACGGTTCCAATCCATTGACTATACCCCTCTTCTCGCACTAAAAGATCAACTCACCTCTCTAAATACACCTAAATTTTCCGTGGTATTTCGCGATCAAACCATGCGTAAATATATGGAAAATGACCGCTATACCCATTGTTACGCCACCCCATTTCTTTGGGGATATATTTCAGCAGATGGTACCGTATCGGGTTGCAGTGCCTATCTGCTCGACAAAAATTTTGAATACGGAAACATTCACGAAAAAAGTTTTCAGGAGATATGGGAAGGAGAAGGGCGCCGACTGGGATGGCATTTTATCCGCGAGCAATTGGACATCAAAGAGTGTCGTCGTAACTGCCGTATGGATGAAATCAACCGTTATTTACATAAAATTCAAACCCAATCCGTTCCCCATGTCAATTTCATCTAAATTTTTATACCACATTATTTTCCTTATAGCACGTTTATTGCATATTTCCATCTAAACACCAAAGATCAAGAGATCTATTAGCCTGATAAATATTGAAAATTGAACCTTTTTTCAAAAGAAAAGCGAGATAAAATGGTTAATTTTGCCGATCAAGGACAGGAAAAAAATACCGTTCCACCCTTAGCCAATTTTGCCTCACAAATCGATCAATTCGGCGATCTTCTCCACCGCACGACCATCACCGATGCCAACGGCAGAGCTCTTACCATCCCAGAGGGTCTTCAAGCCGCCGTTCATCTGCTGACCGAAACCCGTGCCAACAAACGCCAACTTTTTTTGATCGGCAATGGTGGCAGTGCCGCCGTGGTCAGCCATATCGCCAATGATCTCCTTAAAACCGGCCATCTACGCGTCCAAACCCTCCAGGATCCTCCCATGTTTAGCTGTCTTGCCAACGATTATGGCTACGACCGGGTCTATGCCGAGGCCTTGACACGCATGGGAAGTCCCCATGATCTCCTGATCGCCGTCAGTAGCTCTGGCCAATCCCCCAATATTTTAAATGCCTGTGCCCGTTTTATCCGCCTGGGTGGTCGGGTAATCACCCTCTCTGGATTTACCTCTCACAACGCCCTACGCCCCACAGGTGAACTTAATTTTTGGCTGGATGCCCACCATTATGGAATGGTAGAGATTGGTCATCTTTTTATTCTGCATTATTTAGCAGAACAAATCGCCCTGCGTGCCGATTGACCGGATACCTGCTCTCGGAGAATAACTTATGAACCACTTAACCCATAAAATCGTCACCCTAGAACAAATGGCCGCCAAAGCCAAAGAGTTCAAAACCGCTGGGTTGCGCATTGTCTTGTGTCACGGTGCCTTTGACCTATTGCACCCAGGTCATCTTCGCCATCTGCAACGGGCCCGTCAAGAAGGAGATCGGCTGATGGTGACCATTACAGCAGATGCTTTCATCACCAAAGGACCAGGTCGCCCTGTCTTCCCAGAACAAATCCGCGCCGAGAGCTTGGCCAGTCTTGAGTGCGTCGATTATGTCGCGGTCATTTTCGAAGCCACCGCCTTGCCGGTTTTGCGGGCGTTACAACCCGATATTTATGCCAAAGGAAGCGACTATCAGGATGCCTCCAAAGACCTGACAAACAATATCCAGTTGGAAAAAGCCGAAGTCGAAAAACAGGGCGGCAAACTTTTTTTAACCAATGAAATGACCTTTAGCTCAACGACCCTACTCAACGAACATTTTGAACTTTTCGCGCCAAATACCAAAGAATATCTCAACCAATTTCGCACCAAACACACCGCTGAGACAATTATTGACCAACTGCGCACGCTTCATGGTAAACGGGTCTTGGTCGTTGGTGAAACCATCATCGACGAATATTGCTACTCCAATCCCCTTGGTCTGACTGGAAAAAGCGGCAATATTCTCGCTGTATGTTGCAACTTAGAAGAAAAATTTGCAGGTGGTTCCCTGGCGGTAGCCAACCATTTGGCTGGAATGGCCCATGAAGTGACGCTACTCACTGGCATTGGCCGTTTTGATGGTTATGAGGCGTTTATTCGCAGCAAATTGGCCAAAAATGTCCTCCCTCTGCTCCACTATTTCGACTCCGCTCCCACTCTGGTCAAACGCCGCTATCTGGATCCCGACTACAATAAACTTTTCGAAGTATACCATTACGATACCCACCCACTCACCGATCATGTCGAAACCGCTTTATGTCACTGGATTGAAAAACATGCCCAAGAGTTCGACTTGGTTGTCGTCCCCGATTACGGCAATGGGCTTATTTCTAAATCCATTGTCCAAGCTTTATGCACCCATGCCCGTTTTTTAGCGGTCAATACCCAAATCAACAGTGGCAACCGGGGCTATCATGTGATTACACGCTACCCACGAGCAGATTTTGTCTCTCTCAATGAGCCAGAGGCCAGATTGGCGACCCACAACCGCTATACCCCCATCGAACAGATTGCCAACTGGATCAGTACAACCCTACACGCCCCCCATGTCGCTATCACGCAAGGGACTCAAGGCGCGCTCCTTCTGGAAAAACAAAACCAACAGGTACACCGTATTCCCGCGCTCACCCGACACGTCAAAGATCGCATTGGGGCTGGAGATGCCTTTTTGGCCATCTCCGCGCTCTGTCTGTGTCATGGTATGACTCCAGAGGAAGCCCTCTTCGTCGGTAGTGCCGCCGCAGCCATCAACGTGCAAGTTCTCTGTAACCAAAAAACGACCACAACCATTGAACTTTACAAATTCATTACCACCTTGCTTAAATAAGCCGCACTTCAGAACTTCTAACCGCATAGATTTTCCAAGATTTCTAGCTTTGGTGCCGCTGTTTTCTAACACAAATGGTGTCTGATTCAAAATTTATTTTTTTCCCAATTGTCTAATCATAGTTGACATGCTTTACAAGTATTGCAATATTTGCAAATATAGAATTTTTCCGAATTCACGGCAATTTAATCGGAAAAATAAAAAGCAAGACCTTGGGGGGCGGAGAACCGCCCCCCAATTCCCCCCACCCTTTTTTTTTAATTCTTAAAAAAAAGAGGGGGGCTGGGGGATTCATCCCCCAGGGTTTTGACTTTGACTTTTTTGCCCGCAGGGCATTATGTTCAATAAAAAAGGGGCGTTGGGGTCATGCTCCCAAAACCTAAACAAAAATTAAACAATTCTTAAAATTGGTTGATATGATGAATCATTTTTCACCACCCCTCATTGACCTACTCCGCTCTCTAAAAAATTTAAGTTATAGCTTTTTTACCGAACAGATTGATTATATTTATTTTATATATGGACTTAGTTTCTTAATGCTAAGCATCGTCTGCTTTTCTATGCCAAAGGATAACAAATCGCCCTTTTCTTGGCAGATTTTGGGAAGTTTCGGTTTAGTCCATGGAACCACAGAATGGTTGGAATTGCTCCAAATGGTTATCGGGGAGAGCCCCATTTATGATGGCATCCGCATATTTTTGCAAACCGCTTCTTTTATGTTATTAGCTGAATTTAGCCTAAAAGCAATCGCATTTCAGCGAAAATATCCCTTTAAACCAGGTTTTTCCCTCATATTGTTAGCCATCGTTGGTTTGTTCACCTGGATCAATGGAGTGGATAGCATCCAAAGTATAAACAGGTATGGTATTGCTTTGCCAGCCTGTTTGAGCAGTGCTTGGCTCTTATGGTTCCGTATTCCCAAACAAGCTACCCACAAAGAAAAAAAATGGCTGCACGTCAGTTCTATAACAATTTTAGCCTATGGCATTTCCAGTGGCTTGGTGGTTCCACCCATCAACTTTTGGCCCGCTACGCTCTTAAACACAGACTCTTTTCACCAGTTGACCGGCCTCCCCATCCAATTGATAAGGGCCACTTTAGCAACAATTTTGACATTTGCCATCTGGGGCGTGGCTGCCAATCAACCCGACGCCCTGCCGCTCTTTCAAAAACAAAAGCATTATTCCAAAATTTTTATAAGCGGCTTCATACTCTTGCTTGGCGGTGGTTGGGTTCTGACAGAGATGTTAGGCGAACTCTATCAAACCGACCAAACAAAAGAATTGCGTGTCAACTTGGATGCCGTGGTAAACCGCCTCAATCGAGAAATGTATGCCATTGAAGGTGGCGTCATCGCCATGGCTGGAATTATACATCCCCTACTGGAAAACACCCCACTGCAGCCAGAACATCTAAAATCTATTAATCTGGCTTTAGAACAATTGGGAAACACCGTCAAGGGGGTGGCTTATCTGATGGATACCAATGGCCTCGTACTAGCGGCCTCCAACCATGACACCCCTGCCAGCTTTGTCGGCAAAAATTACCAATTCCGTCCCTATTTCCAAGAGGCCATCGCGGGCAAAAACGGCCATTATTTCGCCTATGGGGTCACTTCTCACGAACCTGGATACTATGCCAGTGCCCCCATTTATAACAAAGAACAACAAAGAGTTCTCGGTGTAGCGGTCATTAAAAATACATTAAATGCCATTGAGTTAGGGTTTAAGCAATTTATGAATGTTTATCTGCTCAATCCAGATGGTATCGCGTTAATGTCTGGCGAAGAGGAGTTTACCCCGCAACCATTATGGCCAATCTTAGAAGATACACGCCTTCATTTAGATCAGTCTAAACAGTTCGGACCCTTGTCTAACAAGCCACCTGTATTTAAAAAAGAGCTAAAAAACGGCACTAGACTCACTTATATGCGTAAAAAATACTTGGTTGGAAGAATCAATATCAATCAGGACGGCTGGTCAATATTGATGCTCAAACAAGAAAAAACCGCCACGGTCAATCGGATGTTGGGCATTTTTATCGCCTTGTTATTCAGTATCTTAATGTTCACCTATTATTTGCTGTTGCATCGAGAAACCACAGTTTTGTTCGCTGCTCGCAAAATGGCAGAGAATGCCAGTCAGACCAAATCGTACTTCCTGGCCAATATGAGCCATGAAATTCGCACCCCCATCAATGCGGTCATGGGCATGATCTACCTAACCCAAAAAACCAACCTGACTTCCCAGCAACGGCATTACCTTTCTCGTATCGAACAAGCCAGTCGATCCCTCTTGCACATTATTAACGACATCCTGGATTTTTCCAAAATCGAAGCTGGTAAATTGATAATAGAGAACATTCCATTTTCCATGGACCAAGTGGCAGACCAAGTTGCCGCCATAACAGCACCCAAAACCGAAGACAAAGCACTGGAATTGATCGTATCCGTTGACCACGACATCCCCCCCCTGCTGATAGGCGATCCTCTGCGTTTGGGACAGATCTTGCTCAATCTCGTTAGCAATGCCGTCAAATTTACCGATACAGGCGAGGTCTACTTTCAAATTCAGCTCACCGAATGCGGTTTAACCCATGCCCAGATCCTTTTTCGCGTACAAGATACCGGGATTGGAATGACCCCCGAACAGATGGAAGATCTATTCACTGCCTTCAGCCAAGCAGATGCCTCAACCACGCGCCGCTATGGCGGAACCGGCTTGGGCTTGGCCATCAGCCGCCATTTAGTTGAACGCATGGGCGGAACAATGCTTCTGCACAGCGAACTCGGCAAAGGAAGCGTTTTTAGTTTTCAACTCACCTTCCCCCTGGCCAAAGTCGAACAACTTGCCCCCCCCCAACTTGATCATTCTCGACTCTCTGGATTGCATATTCTGGTGACGGATGACCATCCCATTGCACGCCGGGTTTGCCGCGATATGCTCACTCCTTTCCAGTGTCGAGTTGAAGAGGCCGAAAGCGGTGAACAGGCTGTGGTGCGTACCCGCCAATCCATCCACACCAACGACGCTTTCGATCTGATCATTATGGATTGGCGTATGCCCGGCATGGATGGTTTAGAAGCGGTTCAGCGCATTCGGACAGAACTACAAGATCACGCCCCACCCATTATTTTAATCACAGCGTATGGTCGAGAAGAGGTCATGTCTGCCTCCACGCTGGGGGAAATGCCCTATTTTCTGATGAAACCTCTGACGGCTTCATCTTTAGTGGAGATGATCACCCAAGTTCTGGGCGGACAACCAAAACCGACCTCATTAATTGATTTTCCCACGCAGAGTTTTTTTGGCAACATCTTGCTGGTGGAAGACAACGAAATCAATCAAGAAGTGGCCTTGGGTATTTTACAACAAACTGGACTCACCATTGAGGTGGCCAACAATGGATGGGAAGCAATCGAAAAAATCCAGACATTACCATTCGATCTCATCCTGATGGATGTTCAAATGCCTGTTATGGATGGCTATGAGGCAACCCGCACCATTCGACAAAAAGAAAAATTTCAAAAATTGCCGATCATCGCCATGACGGCCAATGCCATGACAGGCGACCGGGAAATTTGTCTGGCTGCCGGCATGAACGATTATATCTCAAAACCCATTGATCCTCACCAGCTCTACGCCATGTTGACCAAATGGCTTCCTTCTACCACCTTACCGCCCTCCATACATCTACCCACGGCTAAGCAGCCTCAAAATCAAAATCTGCTGCCCGAACTGCCAGGCCTGAACACCCAAATCGGTCTGCTCAATATGGGTGGGAACGTCTCCTTATACCTAGACATCCTCTCCAGATTTGTACGCACCCAACATCAAACCTGCCAGACCATGGCCGACCTTTTACAGAGCAACGATTGGTCAACCTTGGAACGGCTGGCCCATACTCTCAAAGGAATTACCGCTACGATTGGGGCCACGCACCTCAGTCAATTGGCCCAACAAATGGAGCAGGGTGCTAAAGAAAAAATCGGCCAGGAACCCATGCGTCTCCTGTTGGAGTCAACCTCTAAGGAATTGGATACAACAATTTTGAGGGTTCATCAGGCGTTACCAAAACAGCTTAAGACAACAACAGTTCCAGAGGAAGTTCCAGAGGAAAATGATCTCATAGTGGATATCGAAACCTTGACCCCCCTCTTTAAAAAGGCTGAAAATTTTCTGCGCAATTTTGACACTGATGTGGAATCTGTTATCGAAGAAATAGGCCCCTTGGTAAAAGGAAACAAAATGCAAGAACATCTAAATTTACTAAAACAACTCTTAAATAACTTCAACTATGAAGAGAGTCTGAATATACTGCAAATATGGGCAAAAGAGATCGGTATTAAATTGGAGAATTCAGATGAATCTTGATAAAAGCATAACACCAGAAACCATCCTGGTTGTAGATGATGCCCCAGAAAACATTATCATTCTGAAAAATGTATTAAAAGAGTATACAATTCGACCCGCCATTCATGGTAAAGCCGCATTAAAGGCCGTCACCGTCGAACCACTACCAGACCTCATCCTGCTGGATATCATGATGCCGGGGATGGATGGTTATACCGTCTGTCAAATACTCAAGAGTGACCCTCTGACACAACATATTCCGATTATTTTTATAACAGGCAAAAATCAAGAAGAGGATGAAGTGCAAGGGTTGCAACTCGGTGCCGTAGATTATATCACCAAACCGTTTTCACCCTCCATCGTACAAGCTCGAGTCAAAACGCAACTAGAGTTAAAAAACGTCAATCGCAAACTAGATAAACACATCCATGAGTTGACGGAAGAACGAAATGTTATTGAAAGCATTCTCCTACAAATGCGCATGGCGGATGCCATCGATAAACGTCATATACGCTACCTGATCTCCCCTGTCGAAGTGACTGCTGGTGATATTCTTCTTGCAGCCTTTGCCCCCGATGGACGGCAGATGGTTTTATTGGGAGATTTTACCGGCCATGGTCTGATCGCTGCCATTGGAGGCCCACTGGTCAGCTATATCTTTCAACAACTTGTCAAGATCGGTGCCCCTGGAGAGCAGATCATCCTTGAGATCAACACCCAACTTTGCCAACGCATGCCGATCGGGGTATTTTGTGCTGCCACCTTATTGGAAATCACTCCATCCCGCACCCAAGCCACGCTTTGGAACGCGGCCCTGCCCGATGCGGTATTAATACGCAATGGTTGCATCCATACGCATTGTCCATCTGGTTTACCTCCCCTAGGTATTGTCAACACGTTAAAAATCACCGAGGCCGCTCGGCACATTTCTTTACAACCAAACGATCGTCTATATATCTTTTCCGATGGTATCACGGAGGCTCGAAATCTCCATAACGATTTTTTTGAAATGGAGAGGTTAGAGGCTTTCCTGACCAAGGTAACCGTTGGAGATCATCCCTTGGAGGATCTCATCCTCCTGCTTAATGATTTTGTCGGTTCCACCACCCATAACGATGATATCACGCTTGTCGAAGTCCAATTATGACCCATCATCAAAAAAAAACGGATCTGGAGACCCAGATCCGTTTTTTTAATACCAACTATAAAGTTACAACGAGTCAATAATGCTGTTCAGCGTTGGACTCGGACGCATGGCGGTGCTGACTTTGACTGGATCGGCATGATAATATCCACCTAAATCAACCGGTTTACCTTGCACGGCCGAAAGCTCTTGCAAAATTTTGGCTTGATTGCTCGCCAGCTGTTGGGCAATCGGTATAAAATGTTGTTTGAGTTCGGCATCTTCATCTTGAGCCGCCAAGGCTTGAGCCCAATAGAGAGCGATATAAAAATGGCTCCCTCTGTTGTCAATCTCACCCACTTCACGGCCAGGAGATTGATTGTTGTCCAACAACAAACCCGTGGCTGTATCCAAAGTTTTACCTAAAATTGCCGCCTTAGCATTTTGGCGTGTTTGACTGAGATGTTCCAACGAAACGGCCAGAGCAGAAAACTCACCCAAAGAGTCCCAACGCAAAAATCCCTCTTCAACCAACTGCTGCACATGCTTTGGCGCAGAACCACCCGCACCGGTTTCAAACATCCCACCCCCATTCATCAAAGGTACAATGGAGAGCATTTTGGCACTCGTCCCGACCTCTAAAATTGGAAAAAGATCGGTGAGATAATCACGCAACACATTACCCGTCACTGAAATGGTATCTTGACCATGGATGATCCGTTCCAATGAAAAATGGGTCGCCTCAACCGGGGACATAATCCGAATATCCAATCCCGTGGTGTCATAGTCCAACAGATACCGCTCCACCTTCTTGATCAACTGCACATCGTGGGGACGATCCTTGCTCAACCAAAATACCGCCGGTGTATTTGACAGCCTAGCTCTATTGACAGCCAATTTGACCCAGTCCTGGATCGGTTCATCTTTGACCGTACACATCCGCCAAATATCACCACTCTCGACCGAATGCTCAAGAATCACCTGCCCAGCGGCATCCACAACACGAATTTTACCAGGACCAGGGGCCTTAAATGTTTGTGGATGAGAGCCATACTCTTCAGCTTTTTGAGCCATCAGCCCCACATTGGGAATGCTGCCCATGGTGGCTGGATTAAAGGCGCCATGCTTTTTACAAAAATTAATGGTCGCGTCATAGACTCCAGAGTAGCTGTGATCTGGAATCACGGCCTTGGTATCACACGCCTTGCCATCTGGCCCCCAACCAATCCCACCTGCGCGGATCATCGCTGGCATAGAGGCATCGATGATGACATCACTCGAAACATGTAGATTGGTAATCCCACGATCAGAATTCACCATGTACAGAGCGGGTTGTTTGGCCATACATGCCTGAATATCGGCATCAATCTCATCCCGTTGTGCGGCCGGTAAGGCGTCGATCTTTTTATACAAATCTCCCAAACCATTGTTGGGATCCACGCCAATTTCCGCAAAAAGAGCGGCATGTTTATCAAAGACATCTTGGAAGAAAACACTCACAAAATGACCAAACATGATCGGATCTGAAATTTTCATCATGGTGGCTTTTAAGTGCACAGAAAACAGAATCCCTTGCTCTTTGGCGTCTTTAATCTGCTCGGCAATAAAGGCACGCAAGGCTTTGACGCTCATGAAGGTTGCATCGACAACCTCACCCAACATCAGAGGGGTCTTCTCTTTTAAAACCGTTACGGCACCATTGGCATCGACAAACTCAATTTTGGCGTTGCCGACCGAACCCTGCTCAATAGTCAGGGATTTCTCATTTGAAGCAAAATCCCCATGGCTCATAGTGGCGACGTGAGTTTTGGAATCAGGACGCCAAACACCCATTTTATGCGGATTTTTCTTGGCAAACTCTTTCACAGCCTTCGGTGCGCGCCGGTCCGAATTACCCTCTCTCAGGACTGGATTGACCGCGCTACCCATAATTTTGCCATATCGAGCCTTGATCTCAGCCTCGGCATCGTTTTGCGGATTTTCCGGATAAGAGGGAATATCATACCCTTGACTTTGCAACTCTTTAATAGCGTCTTTCATCTGGGGAAGAGAGGCACTCACATTAGGCAGTTTAATGACATTGGCTTCTGGTTTTTTAACCAACTCACCCAATTGAGCCAAATCATCGTTTTGCCGCTGTGCTGGCGTCAACTTTTCAGGGAAGGTGGCGATAATTCTTCCCGCAAGTGAAATGTCACGCGTGCCGACCGTCAACCCTGCCACTTTTGTAAACGACTGTATAATAGGCAAAAATGAGGCACTAGCTAATTCTGGGGCTTCGTCAACCTTTGTGTAAATAATGTCTGGTAATCCTGTTGAAGATGTCATCGACATATTTTTTTCACTCCTTCAAGGGTTTCTGTTTCCTTCACATGATGCCTTAATAATCTATTCCCAATTATGTGTCAACAGATCATCCTTATTCACAACACCCAACATAAGACAACTTTTTTCTTTGTAAAGATTATTCAACCTGTCGCAAACTTGACTTTCAGATTATCTTTTACGAAAAACATAAAAGGCCTTTCGGACAAAAAAAATTAAAAACAAAACCTTGGGGGGCGGAGAACCGCCCCCCAATCCCCCCCACCCTTTTCTTTTGATCATTAAAAAAAAGAGGGGGTCTGGGGGATTCATCCCCCAGGGTTTGGCCTTTGATTTTTTTTTGCCCGCAGGGCATCATGTTCCATACATAAAAAAATTCCAAAAGGACGCAACCATGTCAGAACTGCTCCACGCGACAGACCCCTTAGGAACCTACATTAAAACCGGCCCACGGAGTGTTTTAATGCAGGAGATCCGCCACTACGCCCGACAACATGGCGAAGCCCCTTTTGCCTTACCCGTGGTGCATATCATCCTACTCACTAGCACGGGTCTCATCCGCATGGTTCAACGGGGCAATAAGCCAGAGAACCCCTACCTATGGGATAAGGCGGTGGGTGGCCATGTGGTCTGCGAAGAGAGATCCCTGCCTTTAACGGCCTTTCATACCAATGCCAAAAAAGAGATGGCCGAAGAACTCAATATCCACCAAGTCCACATCGCCAAAGATCCCTGGGAGTATCACCAAAAATTATATACGCATGACATCAATACCCAACAACAGGCCCTCATACGGATGATCGATTATGACCCCTGGCAAGGAGCTATATGCCGGGTTCACCAAGGCGAACCTTGGCTCAAAAGGCATCAAGTTGTTGTCTATGTGGGTGTTTACGATGGCCCCTTTCACTTTGCCGATGGCGAGGCCGTGGCTGAAAAATCAATCTCCCGCCAACACCTCATGGCCGAAATAAATGAGTCGCCCTGGCAATATGCGGATGGCGCCAGGGTCTTTATGACAAAATATTACCATCTTTTGCGCTAGCATTGGCCATCCATTTTAACTGACCACAGGCGGCCGCAATATCGGCCCCACGACTTTCACGCAAAACAGTCACCAATTTTGCCCGCCACAACACCTCTTGAAAACGCAACATCACCTCAGGAGGGGAGGGCTTAAAGGGCGAGCCTGGCCATGTATTAAATCCCAATAGATTCACTTTCGAAGGAATGCCCTTTAAAAACGCGACCAATTCTTGCGCATCTTCCAAAGAGTCATTCACCCCATCCAGCAACAAATATTCCCAAGTGAAACAACGTCCTTTTTTTAATGGGTAGGTACGAATCGCCTGTTGGATGGACTCTAAATTATATTTCCGATTTAATGGGATGATTTTATCACGCACGTCGTTGCGTACCGAATGAAGTGAAATGGCCAAGTTCACCCCCAAATCCCTGCCAATGGCCCCCAATCGGGGTGCCACTCCCGCCGTCGATAGGGTAATACGACGGGTACCAATGGCCAACCCACAATCGTCCAACAACACCCGCACGGCCCGAACCACCGCATCATAGTTATATAATGGCTCGCCCATTCCCATAATCACCACATTGGTCACCCGTTTCCCCTGGGGTGCCAAAAACGCCCGGGCAAACAAAACTTGACCAATAATTTCCGCCGCCGTCAAGTTTCGAGTCAACCCCATGGTCCCTGTTTGACAAAAAGGGCAAGAGAGAGAACAACCCACCTGAGTGGAGAGACAAACCGTGCCCCGATTGACCTCTGGAATATAGACCGTCTCCACATGAACCCCATCTGGATATTCCAGCAACCATTTTTCCGTCCCATCCACAGCCACCCGATGCTCGGCCATTTGCGGCCAAAATGGGGGGGCGTCCGCTTGCAAACGGGCACGAAACTCCTTGGGAAGATCGGTCATGGCCCCCACATCAGGGGCCAATTTGACATAAATCCATGACCACAGTTGACGGGCCCGAAACGGCTTTTCACCCAAGGTCGCAACAAAATCAACCATTTCAGGCCGTGTCAGGCCAATCAACTGTATACTCATTACTCTGGACGCGAAGCAAGTTGCAGATGATTAAAGAAAAATGCGATCTCACGGGCCGCATTTTCGAAAGAATCAGAGCCATGCACGGCATTGGCCTCAATGCTCTTGGCAAAATCGGCCCGAATGGTCCCTGGTGCCGCCTGTGCTGGATTGGTGGCCCCCATAATCAACCGATTTTTGGCAATGGCCCCCTCTCCTTCCAAAACCTGAACCAAAATTGGACCAGAACTCATGTAGGCGGTCAAATCGTTAAAAAAAGGTCTGCCCCGATGAACATCATAAAAATCCCCCGCTTGCTCCCGGGTTAAATGCATCATCCGAGCCGCAACAATGCGCAACCCACCCGCTTCAAAACGGGAAAGAATCTGACCAATCACGTTGCCAGCCACCGCATCCGGTTTTACAATAGACAATGTCCGCTCTACAGCCATGCCTGTCTCCTTTTTCTTGTTAAATATATCAGAGGTGATTCCAACAGGTACCCAAAGAAACCATTTTCCATATATCTTGATTTCCAAGCGACCCACATTTATAGTTGCGCCTATTATGCTCATAAACGATCATCAAGCAAGGCTACCCCTTATCCTTTTTTTGCCTTAGGAGAATTCATCCGTGAACGCACCACCCATCCAAAAAATTTTGCTCGCTCTCCCTTTTCTGCTCTGGACCACCCCCACCTGGGCCGCCCCTTGGTATAACAGTGCGTTCTCAGCCCAAATTCAAAAGAGCGATCCCAACGACCCTACCTCCAATGCTACGGCCCAAATTATCGTTGGTAAAGAGAGTTTTCGCGCCCAAGCTGACCACAATGGCCAACAAATCGTGGTCATCTTCAATTCTAAAACACAAAAATCATGGACTTTAAACACCGGAAAAAAAGAATTTTACGAAGGCGTGATCAATGCACCAGAACCTCCCAAAGTTGATATCGACCTTTTGCCAGATGATCCGCAAAGCAATTGCAACCAACCAAAAGGCCCAACGTGTACCAAAGTAGGACAAGAGAAGGTAAATGGCATTCCAGCGGATAAATGGCACATTCAAGTCACCGACCAGGCGGGACAATCCTTATTGATCTCTCTTTGGAGCGATCCAAGCCGAAAAATTATTTTGCGTCAGGAGGTCCCCAACGGACCCACAATGAATCGGGTGTTGGCTGGAGTGGAAAACATCAACAACCGTAAAACAGAAAAATGGGAAATCACCGAAGCCTTCCAAGATAAAAAACACACCGTAACCAAATGGATAGACCTCAATTTGCACATACCAATTCGCATTCAAAGCGATACCGGATCCAAAATTGAATTGAGCCAAATCCAGGAAGGTTCCCAACCCGACACCCTTTTTCAGGTGCCCGCAGATTTCAAACAAATTGCCACGCCAACCGCGCCGCAATCTCCGCCAGCCAAATAGGATAAAAATCCCCCAGACCCCCTCTTTTTTTTAAGAATTAAAAAAAAAGGTGGGGGGAATTGGGGGGCGGTTCTCCGCCCCCCAAGGTCTTGAATTAAATATATCCCCCGACGGGGGCCTTTTTTTCCAACGGTTCCGGGGCCATCATGGAGGGATTTTTCTCGGCATCCTCACGCAACCGCAACTCCAATTCCTGCAAGAGATTTTTCAACTCATGCAAAGACTTTTGGGTTTTTTCCCGGATGGCGGGCAATTGTTCTTCATAGGTTAAACGTCCCGCATCACCAAAAGCCTCCAAAGCCTCTTGCATCAACTTCCCTGCCCGATCCATCGCTTCACTGGCTTTTTCCTCCTGATTGATCACTTTCAGCAGCGCAGGGTCTATCACCATCCCGCTATTTTCCGCGGTCCACCCAGAAGTGATTGTCAAAACAAAAAAACAAACCAACCCGATTCCAACTCTACATGAATGATTATGATGAAACACCATCACTTTTGCCTTCCCCCGTAGTACCACAGATAAACCAATCCAGACAAGCCACCTGAGGAATCATCTGCGGATAGGCCAGTCCATCTTCCTTAGCAATTTGTTTAAAAGTCCCACAATCCACCCAAGCGATTTCTAAAAGCTCTCTGCTCATCTCTTTAGGTATTCCCAACCATTGCTCACAACGAAAAAGGAAACCGATATGTGGCGTCTCTTGCTCCAACAAAGGCGTCATCCCCACCTGTTCCCAATGCTGTAATTCCACGCCGATCTCTTCCCGCACCTCCCGTCGCAAAGCCGTTTCCAGGCTTTCACCTATATCGACAAAACCACCGGGAAAAGACCACTTACGATAGCGATGATCCCCATAGGCCAAACGACACAATAACAGCTGTTTCTGGGCAAAAGAGTGCTCATCTACCAACAGAGCATGAACCGAAATGGTTGGACGCACAATCATTCAAAGAGTATCCTGTCCGCCATTAGAACAAAACAAAAAAAATCATTTAGAACTCTCATCCATAATTTTCCAACGTCCATTCTGTTTTTCCAACACCACATTTTTTTCACTTTGATCCCGATAATTATGCGCTGAATAGTGTTGTTGGAAGCGAATATTGGCTTGGTTATTATTCACCATTTGTACCTGTAGATCAGAAAGTTCCACATGGACCAATTTGGCTTTCTGAATCACGGCACGCCGTTTTTGTTCCCAGGTCGAACGATTGGGATACCCTGGCGGCACATGAAACCCATCTCCATAAAAAGAGAGATATTTATCCACATTCTGATCAGACCAAGCCTTGGCCCAATCCTCTAATGTTTGGCGCACATCGGTCATCGTGGAGGAAGAGGCATCGCCACCCGTTGAGGATGCCGGGACACTGGGTTCAGCGCGCGCCTGATATTGCAGCTCCTGACGAGAGGGAACAACCGTTTCCCCCTCTTTCATTGGGGGGGGAGGAAGATCGGAAACCGAGGGTTGCACCACCTCCTTTTTGGAACTCTTAGGAGCAGAGGTCTCCTCCGAACCCGGATGAAGAACGAACAATTTATTGACCAAAACCAATTTTTCTTGGGTCTGCGCGTTATTTTTGTTGAGTTGCAAAGCCCGCGCATAGGACAGTGATGCCAATTTGGCATAAATATCACCCAAATTTTCATGAGCGGTGACATAACTGGGATGGGTCTTGATCGCCTGTTGAAGAGCCTCCCTGGCCGACTCATATTGACCCTGTTCGGCGTACAAAACCGCCAAATTATTAAATGGTTCTGGAAGCTCAGGATACTCTCGCCCAAGATCCTTAAAAACGGCTATGGCCTCATCGCGTTTTTTTTGCTCTGTCAGAATCAATCCTCGCAAAAAAAGGGCTTGAGGATCCTTTGGATTTTTACGTAGATACGCATCCAAGCGGCTAGTGGCGGTGTCAAATTTTTTCTCATCTGTCAGACGATAGATCTCGTCCAATTCATCTGCAAAAACCACGATAGGCGTGACCAGAAAAGAGCAAAAACCAACCAAAAAAATTAATCCCATCATAATGCGCTTCATAAAATGTGACCCCATTGGGTAATAGTGGAACATAAGATCATTCAGCAAAACAACATCTACCTAAGGCGCAGCTCCTAGGCTATTTTACGATAAAAGGGTTACAACACCTCAATAGTTATCTCCCCACCGCCATTTCACGCGACGACTCTCCTCACTGAGCAATTTTTTTCTTGCGCAATTGTAAGTAGGTATCCCGAAGGGCTACATAGGGATCAAGGGCGGCGGCTTTTAAATCTTCATACTCCCCAATCCGTAGAGAGGTATTATTTACCGTCTTATATGAATAAATTCCAGCCCTCGCCCAAGGATCCTCAGGAAGATAGTATAAAGGATTCACCAAAGCATCGCCAACGGTCCCGACCGTATCGCGCATATTGGATGGCCCTAAAATCGGCAGAACCAAATAGACGGAATCCCCCACCCCATAGGTTCCAAAAGTTTGACCAAAATCTTCCTCCCCCCCCCCGCAGATTAAAATGCTCTTCCGCGACATCCATCAAACCCAGGACACCAAGAGTGGTGTTAATTCCAAAACGCGCGAGTTCTTTACCAGCCAACTCACCCTTCCCTTGCAAAAGCGCATTTATAAAAAACTGTGGCATCGTCAAATTGCGAAACACATTGCGAATCGCCACGCGTCCCCCTTCTGGTACGACAAAACTATAAACCTGCGCCACTGGCTTCAAAAGAGCATGATAAAAAAAATCGTTAAAAGCAAACACCATTCGGTTCCAACCTTCCAGAGGATCAGAAACCTGTTGTTGACCGCCGTCGACATCTGCCACCAAACTATCTTCGTTCTGCACATTTTTGGCAACCTGCGAGGAGAGATCCGAAGAATCACTCCAGGCCGTTGGAATAACCATACATAGTATCAAAAAAACCAAAATATACCGCCCTATTTTTTTCATGCGAAACTCATCCTTATAAAAATTGTCCTCATTTTTGGAACCAAACCCTTGCTACTCAACGAGTGGTAGTGGATAATTTAGTCCGTTAGGAAATATATTCGTCCATTTTTTCCATCAACTTTACGAGATTCATTTAAACTTACCTCAAATGATCCTATTTGTCCAACGACTCGGTCAAACCAGCATTAAAACGCTTCAATATATGGGAAGTCTCTTCATATTTCTCATCACGGTTTTAATCTATTTTTGCCTGCCCCCCTTTCGCCCCATTAACCTGCTCAAACAAATCCATTTCATTGGCATCCGTTCCCTATTTGTCATTGCCCTCACCGCCATATTTGCGGGCATGGTTTTGGCTCTACAGGGCTACTATACCCTTTCCCGTTTTGGTTCAGAGGCACTCCTTGGACCAGCCGTTGCCCTTAGCATCATCCGCGAACTCGGTCCTGTCTTATCTGGACTCATGGTAACCGGACGAGCCGGATCGGCTCTGACCGCTGAACTGGGTATCATGCGCATTCGCGAACAATTGGACGCCCTGGAAAGCATGGGCATCCACCCTATAAAATTTTTGGTGGTACCCAAAATCCAAGCTGGACTCATCGTCTTGCCTCTTTTAACGGCCATCTTTGACGTGATCGGCATTTTGGGCGGCTACCTCGTCGCCGTGCAACTGCTTGGCATGAATGCTGGCACCTATTTTGGCGGTATCGAATCCGCAGTCATCATGAAGGATATCACCGTTGGCCTCATCAAAGCCGTCAGTTTTGGATTGATCATTACTTGGATCTGTACCTACAAAGGCTATTTTACCACTCGAGGCGCCGAAGGAGTCAGCCAATCCACCACCTCTGCGGTGGTGCAAAGCTCGGTACTGATTTTAATTTCCGATTATTTTATCACATCCATCATGCTCTAGGAACACAACGTGCCGCAACCAACTGCACCTGACACTATAAAAAAAAACCAACAAAATTACCGCGATATGCTCGGAAAAAATTTGTTGACTGCTGGTTACCTGACAGAAGCACAGTTGCAGCACGCCATTAACATGGCCGAAAACTCCACGCATGGCGACCTCTTGGACAAAATTTTGCTTGATCTTAACTATATCACCCTGCCACAACTGCTGACCACTCTCTTTGATCAATTGACAGCAGAGCGGATAGAATATCAAAAAAATCACTTATTAGAAAATAAAAACAATGCCATCCGCTTTATTGGCATAGATAAAACCCTCAATGAACGCAAAATTCTCGATAACATCCACTTAGAAATTCCTGCCAACAAAATCACCGCCATTATCGGCATGAGTGGAGGGGGAAAAAGCGTGACATTAAAGCATATTATCGGCCTCATGAAACCCGATAAAGGCCAGGTTTGGATCGGAGACCAAGATATCACGCGGCTCTCTTGGTCCAAACTCAGCCAAGTTCGCAAAAAATTCGGAATGCTCTTTCAAGGGGGGGCATTATTCGACTCTATGAATATTTTTGACAATGTCGCTTTCCCTTTGCGTGAAAACACCAAACTTTCTGAAGCAGAAATCCAACAACGGGTGCAATCCTCTTTGAACGATGTCAATCTACCCCATATTGGTCAAAAATTTCCTGATGAACTCAGCGGCGGCATGTTAAAACGGGTGGCGTTGGCCCGGGCCATGGTTACCAACCCGGATATCCTCTTGCTAGATGAACCCACCGCCGGACTGGATCCCATCATCGAAAATGCCATCCACTCCCTTGTGTGCGCAACCTATTTACGAACACGTTATACCATGGTTCTTATTAGCCATGCTGTACCAGAAATATTTAAATGGTGTCACCATGTCATCGTTTTACATCAAGGGAAATTACAATTATCATGCCCATCTCTGGAGATCACCCAATCTGAAGATCCCATCATCAAACAATTTATTAACGGTGAACTTTCAGGCCCAATCAAGGTCATCTGAAACCAACGACAGGAGATCAACCAATGAAAAACGCAAAACTTGAATTTGCGGTGGGAGTGTTCGTTCTGACAGGGCTTCTCTCTCTGGCTTGGCTCTCTATTAAACTGGCCAGAATGGAACTCATAGGAAGCAATTACACCTCTCTATACGCAAATTTTTCCTCTGTTTCAGGGCTAAAATCCGGTGCAAGCATTGAAATCGCTGGCGTAGAAGTCGGACGGGTGGATGCCATTATCCTCAACCATAAAGAATATGAAGCCCAAGTTTTACTAAAAATTGCCAACAACATCAACATCCAAGAAGATGCCATTGCCTCGGTACGGACCAAAGGGCTTATCGGTGATCGATATATTTTAATCAGCCCTGGGGCCTCAGAACACATCCTAAAAGAGAACGATACCATCTCACAAACAGAACCAGCGATTAATTTTGAAGAATTAATCAGCCAATTTATCCATGGATCCATCAAATAACCGCTAAAACCAGGAAATATATATGTTCAGATTCATCGCGTCACGCCATGCCATGCCCTTTATTTTTGCACTATCGATCCTCTTTGTCTTAAACATGGCTCATGCCAACAATCTACAACAAATACAATCCATTGTAGATCAAGTCATCGCCACTCTAAACAACTCAGAACTCTCCAAACCAGAAAACCAACAACAGCGACGGGACGAGCTACGCAGGGTTATCTATCAACAATTTGATTTTGAAAAAATGGCGCAAAGCGCGGTAGGCTTTAAATGGCAAAAATTTAAACCAGAACAGAAAAAAAAATTTGTTGAACTATTCAGACAAATTTTAGAAAATGCCTATCTGACTAAAATTGAACGCTATCAAGGCGAAAAATTTATCTTTAACAAAGAGGTCGAGTTATCTCCAGAACTCTCCCGAGTGGATAGTGTTGTCTATGCCTCTAACGGACAAAATTTTAACATCTCCTATCATCTCTATCCGACAAAAGAGGGATGGAAAATTTTCGATTTGACGATCGAAGGGGTCAGTGTCGTCGCCAATTATCGCAGCCAATTCAACCAGATTCTCGGTAATTCCACCATTGATAAACTTATCGAAATGCTAGAAAAAAAGGTATCAGAAAACAATAAGTTATAAACATTGCACCTCTCTTTGGTTTCATAAAGACAATGGGCCTTTTCTGGTAAAAGAGTGGTGATGCCATGAACGATTTCGGTGGTGGTCTTTTCTGATTTGATGTGGAGGTAGTCCTGCATTCAGGTAAGGATTCATGTTAGAACCAAGGATGCATTATAATGATGAATGAACAGCTAAATTGCCCCAATGTGATTCATGTATCGGAAAAATAAAAATCAAGACCTTGGGGGGCGGAGAACCGCCCCCCCAATTCCCCCCACCCTTTTTTTTTAATTCTTAAAAAAAAGAGGGGGTCTGGGGGATTCATCCCCCAGGGTTTGGCCTTTGATTTTTTTTTGCCCGAAGGGCATCATGTTCTCGATTTTTTTTGAAAATGAAAGGGTGCTTCTCAATGGCCGTCCATCCGCTTCCATCACAGCACCCAGAGATCAAGTCAAAGGGTTGGTGAATGCCTTGAAAGGATTGCAAAGGACGCTGCCAAGATGATCATGCGGGAGAGTGCGATTGGAGCCAATCCCGCAAGGCGTTGTTCATCCGGGTTTGCCAGCCTTTGCCGGAACTACGAAAGGCCGCGATTATATCGGCATCAAAACGTACTGTGGTGGAAATTTTAGTTCCATTGCCAGTGGAACGACCATGTATTGGTTTGAGTTTGTTAAAATCAGCATCGGAAACTTCCATCGTATCCGGGTCTGAAATGATACCAATGTTGATGGCATTGTCTTCTTCAATCGTTGGTAAGTATATTTTGCGTTCGGCTAACATAACGATGTACCCCTCTGCGATTGGCCTTGCGAAAACTGATGATACGAGTGGTTTCTTCACGTTGAACAAATACCACGCAGTACAACCGTTCCCCGATTAATCCGTAACCAACTTCTCGTGTCTCACCATAATTTCGACGACAGTCCTGCATGGCATGGACAGTATCCCATTCTAATGGTGAAGCATCCGCCAGGGAAATGCCATGCTTCTCCAAATTGCTCACATCTTTAGCTGGGTCGTAAATAATTTTCATATTTCCATTGTAGTAACACCTATCAAGAGATGCAACCATGAACTCTCTCGGTGACTAATCATTCCTTGAATGCAGGACCACCAAAAAAGTCACAAATTTCCCGTCTGAATGGCTTTTTCATTCTGGAACGGTCATCGACCATTTTTTTTGTCCTCTAAAAAAATGGTATTTTTGCAATTGGCTCGATATTCAATTAATATTTACGTTTTTACCGAACACGTCTTCAAGGGAACGGGCATCCAAAACCAAGTCGCTCCAGAGTTCCAGAGTTTCCAAATCGGCTGTGTTGACTTTCTCTTGGATATTGGGAGGCAAGGTGCCGAAACGGCGGGTCAATAAACGGAGAAGCATGTCGGCCTTGCCTCTCTGCTCGCCGATCTGGATGCCTTCCTCTCGTCCTTCCTGACGGCCTTCCAGTTTGCCGATTCCATATGTGGATTCCACCATGCTGGCCTGATAGTGCAGA
Organism: Magnetococcus sp. DMHC-6; assembly: GCA_039908535.1. Taxonomy (GTDB): domain Bacteria; phylum Pseudomonadota; class Magnetococcia; order Magnetococcales; family JADFZT01; genus JAMOAW01. Next base: position 32,244 of record JAMOAW010000009.1, read on the forward strand.
TCATCCTTGTAGCGTTCATAGGCCAGACGTTCTGATTCTGAAAATTTCAATATATCAAGTTGTTCCTTGGCTTTGAGTAAACCACGAGCAGTAAAATTTTCTTTAATTTTTTCATTCTTAAGGAAGTATATCCATTCATCCAAAGTATCGCGTGCAATATCGTCAAAGCGGTTTACTTTGATCAGATAATATTCTGGGAAAAGGTCTGCCACCGCGTTGCGACGAAATAAAGCCTTCTGTCCGTCGCTGAGGTTCAACTCATCGTTGGTATGCAATCCTTTGAAATGAGTGGTTCCCCGATAGATATAGTCGCTGCCCTGACCTAAGTCGAAATACAGAATGCTTACAGAAATTATTTTTACAACACCGGAGTATGGTTGACCTGCGGTCATATGTTCAGTGATGACCTTAGCCGTGCTGTATAAAAGACGCTGGAGATAATCCAATTCCCGTTCATATTGAATCTCAATGATAATCAGCTCGCCACGATTATTTTTTACCTTAAGATCCACCCTGTTAGATTTATCATAACGGTCATCCTTGTTGCTTTCACTCTCTAAAACCTCAAGGATACAAACGTCATCATGGAGAAGCTCGCATAGAAAACCTTCCAAAATCTCAAAGTTAACCTTACTTCGTAAAAGCCGCTTTAAGGCCCAATCAAAGCTGATTAACTGGCGTTGCTTCATATCGAACTTCTCCATAAATCAATCGGTTAAGGTTTGGAACGACTAAAGCAATATTTATACTAAAAAATAAATAAAAAAATATTTTTTTATTTATAAACCGAAACCATTTTGAGATGTGTTGTGTCCAAGCGTCATTCCCGCGAAGGCGGGAATCCAAAATTCGCGGTGCCCACCCTGGATCCCCGCTTTCGCGGGAATGACGGAAACTACACATTCCATGTTGGGTGCGGTATAGCATTCCTCAAAAAAAAATCGCCTCCGGCTTCGCCGAGCAAGGGGAGAAGTCTCTCCCCCTGCAACCCCTCTCAAAAACGTCAAAGTATTCAAAGAACCAAAATGCCAAAGCATCAATGTCCACCTCGTACAGGCCAAACATAGCCGGTGCCCGTCTTGCGGTCGTTGCCCACCTTGCCGTCGTCGAGGCGCACGATCCACGCAATCGACGTGTCGTTGGCGAAGGTAGTACTCGACCAATAGGTGCTCGCCTGAACGCTAGAAAACGGATGGCCTGATGGCAAAGCAGGATTATAGTTCCCATAATCAATTAAACTTTTCAATTCTTTACGATTTGGCAATCTCCAATCTCCAACTACAGAGCCATCCGTTAACTTGCAGAAGCCATTGGCTAAATTGTTGGCACTGGAAAGGGCACTTGTCCAAATTTGAGCTCCAAAACAATTGGCATCTTGTAACCAAATCAATCCAGTTAGATTATCGGTAACCGTACCATTATTGTTATCTGTAAATCTTGGCATTGGCCAAGCCACTCCTGGACGTAAAAAACCATCGTCACGAGTACCGTAAGAGGTGGTTTGACCTGTTTCTGGAACTGGGGCCGGATCACCTGCGGCCCAAACGACAGAAAACGGAAAATACAGAAAAAAAACAAACAGTGCATTCCGAAAAATTTTTATAATTTTCATAAACTATCCTCCAAAATCAATTTGTTATCCAACTTAGTTGAATTATAATCCCAACGTGCTATCCATTTGCGTTCGGCAATTGTACCGATTCTCTGACCAGTCTCTTCAATCCAAACCACAGGAACAGGATATTGCCATAAAATTCATTTAATTTTAGTCATGATTCCGGAGGAAAACCGCTTATTGTACCAAACCGATTGCGGCAAACAATCCATACGCTTTGCGGTTATCTCCCAAAAATTTCCTAGACGAATCAAAATGACATGATCTGGAAATTGTTTAAGAAACCACTTTTGCTCATAATAACTGCAAAGATATCGTGCAGTAGAGTATTACAATTTCAGCTATTTTTCGTACTTTATTTTCATTCTGCAAAGCAATCGCAACAGAATGTCCTGCTCGTACCAACCGACCTACATAAAAATCAAGACCAGACTTTAGAAAACCACCCACCACAACTGGAGAATCTACATGGTCAGCCATCTGCAATTTTAGTCCCGTAAGGGTAGAAATTATTCTTGCATCGTCGTCCATTGTTTGCATGAATGCGCCTACCTGCATTAATAAAATGGTATCCTCCGCTTCAAGTTTAAGTTCACGGTAATGGGCTACCAATTTATCAGAAAAGACCATTTAATAACTCCGCTGTCCAAAAAAAATTTTTTTGGCTCCGCCGCTGGCGGGCAGGTGGGAAGTCTCCCCCCTTGCATCCCCCCTCAAAGGCGTCAAAGCATCCAAATAATCAAAGAACAAAAGCATCAATATCCACCTCGCACAGGCCAGACATAGTAGGTGTACGACTTGTCGATGAAGTTCACGAAGCCGTTGCCGAGGTACACGATCCACGCGAGCGACGTGCCGCCGGCGAAGGTAGTACTCGACCAATATAAATCCGTCTGAACGCTGGAAAACGGATGACCTAAGGGCAAAGGTGGATACGATCGTCCATCATCAGTAAAACTGAGCAATTCATTCACTGTCGGTAACCTCCAGTCCCCAACCACAGAACCATCGGTTAAACCGCAGGAACCACTAGCCAAGCCATTGGCACTGGAGAGTGCATTTGTCCAAGATTGAGAGCTAAAACAATTAGCATTTTTCAACCAAATTAGACCTGTCAGGTTGTCCTTGACCGTGCCATCCCCATTATCAGTGAATCGCGGATCAGGCCAAGCGACTCCCTTTTGCAAGTCTCCGTCGTCCCCAGTTGCATAAACTTTAGTCTGACCAGTTTTTGGAATTTTAGAGACATCCGTTTTTGTTCCCTCTTTAATTGCTTTCACATCTTGTTTTAATAAGTTTATTTCTTTAAGTAATGTGTTGAAATTCTCATTCACTTCCGAAGAGATAATTTTTGTCCCAGATGTAAATGTATGAGGAATTGTAGCATTTTCAGCAAACGACAACCCAGTGTTCAAAAAAAGAACTGCGGCTAAAATAGAAGCGGTTTTTAACATTTTCATTTTTTTATCTCCAAAATTTGGTACCACCGCACTTAAGTGTGGTTGGATGCGTGCTGCCATTTTTTCCAAAAAATTGACTGGGAATGCAAAGATACTGACACCATATTGACAAGAGCATCTTCTCATTGATAAACTCAAAAACAAACATCAATGCATTGATTTATAAGATTGTTTTTTAATAAATTAAAATGTTGTTTCCATCTCACTCCAATATCAATTTTTAGAGGAACAAGTTGGTCTCAGATACGAATAAGTCGACCACACTTAAGTGCGGTGGTACCAAAAAAAAGTGGGGGGAATTGGGGGGGCGGTTCTCCGCCCCCCCCCAAAGTCTTGATTTTTATTTTTCCAATACATGTACATATATCTGTGATATAAATATTCCCTAGTGTAAACAAGGGATGTGAAATCATCATTCTCCGCTTCTTACGGGCCAGACATAGTAGCTAAACGTCTTGTCGTTGTAGCTCACGTCGCCGCCGTAGAGGTACACGTACCACGCGACCGACGTGCTGCTGGCGCTGGTAGTACTCGACCAATAGCTGTAGTCCGTCTGAACGCTAGAAAACGGATGACCTGATGGTAAAGCTGGATTATAATGACTATCATCTATTAAACTTGCTAATTCATTTTTATTTGGCAATCGCCAGTCTATATCGTTACCATTATAACCAGAACATGTCGTTATACCATTATTTAAATCGATTATTTTGGAGATGGCACTGGTCCAGTTCATGTAATTCCAGCAATTTGCATTTTTCATCCAAATTAAACCAGTAAGTGCATCAGAAATAGTACCATCACCTAAATCAACAAAACGAGGAATTGGCCAAGCTACACCAGGACGTAAAGAACCATCATCATTAGTACCATAAGAGGTGGTTTGACCAGTTTCTGCAACTGGCGCTGATTCACCAGCAGCCCAAATAACAGAAAACGGAAAATACAGAAAACAAATAAACAACACGATTAAAAAAATCTTTATAATTTTCACAAAATATCCTCCAGAATCAATTTATTATCCGACTCTATGGAACATCATGCCCCTTCGGGGCAAAAAAGTCAAAACCATCCAATCTTCACATCGCCTTACCACTCATACGCCATTAGAAACCATTTTCAAACTTCCCAGTATCGGTTAGCATCCTAATCATGGAAACCGTTTCCCCACAAAATAAGTTCACCCTAAAAAAAATCCTCCAGAAAAACTGGAAGCGATTCCTTGCTTCCTACCAAACGTTGGTCACATGGTATATGGCCTATAACATTTAGAAAGTCATCAATTGCCGGGAGCCTGATGGTCTTGGCTTTGCTACCTTTGCCTGCCCTGATCACCCTGATCAAGTTTGCCATGTTTCCAAATCCTACAAGAGCCGTTTTTGCTCAGTATGCACCAAAACCCAGATAGACAAATGGCTTGCAGGTTACCGCATAACCCCAATCTCCGACATGCCATGCTCTCAGACCCCGAGGAAGCAGATGATCACTTGCCTTTCGCCACCATCCATTCTGACTTCCGTTAAACAAACAACGCCGCCCTTCCCACTTTATTCGTAACAAGGCTCAATCACTTCAACCTTACGGTTTACGGTCTATTATGTCGCTATCCTACGCTTAAAGTTCGGGGTTGCCCCCTCCCCTCCAAGAACTCGCTTCCCGGTGACTGACCAGCCTTCCGGGGTGGGGTTCGCACCCACATGGTTACGCGACCTTGCCTAGCCGCACTTGTTTTTCCGATACATCTATTGTCCGCCTCTTACGGGCCAAACATAGTTACTAGTCGTCTTGTCGTCGTAGCTCACGACGCCGTAGCGGAGGTACACGAACCACGCGTTCGATGTGCTGTAGGCGTAGGTAGTACTCGACCAATAGTGGTTCGTCTGAACGCTAGAAAACGGATAACCTAATGGCAAGGCTGGACTAGTCCGTTGCACGTCTATAATACTCATGAGTTCTTTTTTTGATGGCAACCTCCAATTTCCCGCGACAGAGCCATCGGTAAGACCACATGAACCACTGGCCAATCCATTGGTACTGGACAGCGCATTCGTCCAAGATTTAGAGCCAAAACAATTAGCATTTTTCAACCAAATTAGACCTGTCAGGTTGTCCTTGACAGTACCATCCCCATTATCAGTGAATCGCGGATCTGGCCAAGCAACTCCCTTTTGCAAGTCTCCGTCGTCCCCAGTTGCATAAACTGTAGTCTGACCAGTTTTTGGAATTTTAGAGACATCCGTTTTCGTTCCCCCTTTAATTGCTTTCACGTCTTGTTTTAATAAGTTTATTTCTTTAAGTAATGTGTTGAAATTCTCATTCACTTCCGAAGAGATAATTTTTGTCCCAGATGTAAATGTATGAGGAATTGTAGCATTTTCAGCAAATACCAACCCAATGCTCAGAAAAAAAGTAACGGCCAAGATCGAGGTGGTTATCCATATTTTCATTTTGTATCTCCAAAATTTCGGCATCCAAATAATCAAAAAATAAAAGCATCAATGTCCATTTCGCACAGGCCAGATATAGTAGCTAAATGTCTTAACATCAAGACGCATGCCTCCGCTGTAGAGGTTCACGATCCACGCGTCTGTGGAGTTATTGACTGTAGTACTCGACCAATAGAAGTTCGCCTGAACGTTAGAAAATACGGGATCTTGTTTTGCGGTTAAAAGAAGTTCTAATTCCTTAGGGAGGGCTAAATATGTCGGTAATCGCCACTCACCAGCTTTTGAACCATCCGTCAGACCACAGGCTCCATTTGCCAGAGTAGCTGTCGCTGACATGGCGGCATCCCACGTTAAACTTCCAAAACAATTGGCATTTTTCAAAAAAACCAACCCAGTTGCCTCATGGGTGACTGTACCATTACCATTATCACAGAATCCGTATGAATCCGGTTCTGTACAGGGTGGATCTGCTATTGTTTCCCCTTTAAGTATTGCGACTTCTTGTTTTAATAAGTTTATTTCTTTAAGTAATGTGTTGAAATTCTCATTCACTTCCAAAGAGATAATTTTTGTCCCAGATGTAAATGTATGAGGAATTGTCGCATCTTCAGCAAATACCAACCCAATGCTCAGAAAAAAAGTAGCAGCCAAGATGGAGGTGGTTATCCATATTTTCATTTTGTATCTCCAAAATTTCGACATCCAAATAATCAAAAAACAAAAGCATCAATGCCCATTTCGCACAGGCCAGATATAGTAGTTTGTCGTCTTAATGCCGTAGTGCACTAAGCCGTAATAGAGGTCCACGATCCACTCATACGACGTGTTGCTGCTGTCGAGGGTAGTACTCGACCAATAGTTGACCGCTTGAACGTTAGAAAATACGGGATCTTGTTTTGCAGTTAAAAGAAGCTCTAATTCCTTAGGGGGGTCTAAATATGTCGGTAATCGCCACTCACCAGCTTTTGAACCATCCGTCAGACCACAGGCTCCATGTGCCAGAGTAGCTGCCGCTGACATGGCTGCATCCCACGTTAAACTTCCAAAACAATTGGCGTTTTTCAAAAGAACCAACCCAGTTGCCTCATGGGTGACTGTACCATTACCATTATCACAGAATCCGTATGAATCCGGTTCTGTACAGGGTGGATCTGCTATTGTTTCCCCTTTAAGTATTGCGACTTCTCGTTTTAATAAGTTTATTTCTTTAAGTAATGTATTGAAATTCTCATTCATTTCCGAAGAGATAATTTTTGTCCCAGATGTAAATGTATGAGGAATTGTCGCATCTTCAGCAAATACCAACCCAATGCTCAGAAAAAAAGTAGCGGCCAAGATGGAGGTGGTTATCCATATTTTCATTTTGTATCTCCAAGAGTTCGATGATGAATTATGCGGAAAAGTAGAGAACAAATTTGTTCTTCTTGATTTTTTTTAACAAGTACGATCAATTCCAAGTGCCTTCATCCCAGTTAGCTCCATCCCAATTACTCGCTTCAGACAACCACCCTTTGTTGGAACTAGAATAACTGCTGCACGCGATCTTAGAGCCAGTATCCCAACAGGCTTTTGCCCAATAATAGTAATCCTTACCTACTACGGCACTGGTATCGCTATATG
>JAMOAW010000067.1:0-20140 GCA_039908535.1 Magnetococcus sp. DMHC-6
GCTTTTGACTTTGCTTTTGACTTTGCTTTTGACTTTGCTTTTGAATTCGGTTTTGCTTTCTTCAAATAGCAGGGGGGTTGGGGGATGCAATCCCCCAAGGTCTTGTTTTTGATTTTTTTATCTGAACGGTTACTCGGTTTGTATAACAACAGACGATCTTCGATAAATCCACCATCCAAACAGACCTAATAATAATGTAAAAAAAATCAATATCGCATGAATCGCAATGGCCATAGCCAACGCATCGCTCTTTTGGATCCCCACAGCCATCAAAAAAATCACGAAAAGAGTCTCTTGCGTCCCAATACCAGCAAAACCATGGATCATAATCTGATTTAAAAACGCCACCATTCCCATACTAATGACCACATTCTGCCAACTGAGCATCGGAGTCAACAAATCGAACAAAACCACCTGAAAAATAACTGTGTTTAACCAAATAAAAAATGTTAGAAAAAACAATGATATACCATAAACCCGAAGAGAAGCAAACCCAGCATCCAACACCTGCAACCGTCCCATAATCCATTCCCGATGCGGCAAAAGGTGCAAGAGAGGCATTTGCAGCAACCGAATAAAAATTCGCACAAAAAAACGTCGCCAAACCAAAGCGACTAAAGCCCCAAACAATATAGCCAACCCTAACGTATGCGTCAGGGGCCACATGGACTGTAAAGTCGGGGTAAGGTTTTTAAAAAACAGATAAAAAGCCAATAATAAAATAGAGACAGATACCAATAAATCGAATAACCGAGCCACAATAAATACCGCAATCGTATTGGCCATAGGGATCCCCTCTTTTTTCAAAAGGATCGGCAAAGTGGCCTCACCGGCCCGGAAAGGAACTAAATTAACATAAAATTGGTATAAAAATGAGATTCCAATCACTCTAAACACCCCTAGAGAAGGGTGTAATAACATCATCCGCAAACGCACAGCCCGCAATACGTTACTCACCACAATGGGCATAAACAAAACAAACAAATGCCACAGCTTCAACATTTCTAAATAATGCCGACAACTTTCCAGGTCCAGACCCACGACAGCAACTAACACCATGAATACCAAGGCACTGATCGCTAAAGATTTTATGCCGCGCACAACTGGAGAGGAAAATTTTATAGAAAAAAATTGTTTCATCGTTTACCATCTTCAGGAAATCTATAATGAATGGATAAAACAAACAACATGACCCCATAAAATATTTATGTATCGGAAAAATAAAGACCTTTGGGGGCCCAGAACCGCCCCCCAATCCCCCCCACCCTTTTCTTTTAATTTTTTAAAAAAAAGAGGGGGTCTGGGGGATTCATCCCCCAGGGTTTTGATGTTAATTTTTTGCCCGCAGGGCATTCTGTTCGCAAAGGGGATAGCAATTTAAAACCTTTCCAAACACCCTGACAAAGAGTAAACGCGATCAACCCCCTAAAAAAAAGAGAAATACCCTCTGGATTTTGACTTTACATGTTTAAAAGCGCATCATACAACGTATAGACTGAAAGAACACACTCAAAAACGATCCTCGGCCACTTTGGAAAATTGCATCATGATCAACCGCGAACAGACTCAAGCCTATTATGCCAATCCTGCCCAGGCAGAATCTTTTGAAGAAAAACGCTTTTATGGGGCCTTTGGAGAGTGGATGATCGAATATGATGTCCAATTTTATACCCGCAATCCCCAGGTAGACTACAGTTTTTGCCAAAAAATTTTGGAGTTAGGTTGCGGCACAGGTCGTTTAACCATACCCTTTCGGGAAAGATTTCCAGACCGATATCTGTGCGCGGTAGATTATTCACACTCTATGCTGGAACAGTTGCGCAAAAAAAGACCCAACAAAGAGATAGGATTGGAGATCCTCTGCAACTCAATAGAATCGTTATCTCTACCGGATCAACATTTTGACTTGGTATTTTTTTCTCGACTTCTCATGCATTTAGAGGACTGGCGTGGCGCGTTAGCAAAGAGCTGCCGACTCAGTCATCGTTACCTATTATTGGATTTTCCCCCCATCGCCAGTATCGGTGGCTTGGGAAAATTTATCCTGGACCGGACCCGCCATCGCCAAACCTTGAAAGACCAACACCGTATATTCCGCATCGGCGCGGTGCGTTCGGTGTTACAAAAAAATGGATTTCAAATTATTGCTCTCGAACGTCCTTTGGTGTTACCTATTCCGTTGCATTTAAAAATAAATGCCATTTCCCATTCCACCCGCTTGGAATCAATATTGGGTGGATGGGGGGTGCGTGGACTCATCGGCGCACCTGTTTACCTCGTTGCCAAACGCATTCTCTAATCAAATGCCAAAGAATATTCAAACAAGGATCAACAATCTGGAATACATAACGCTGCGCGTGATAAGAAAATTTTTATTTTCCCGCGCGATGCTAAATCGTCTTGCCCGTATTGTCCCCTACTACACCCCTTCCCCCGCTCAATTTAACCCAGAGGCGGTACTAGACGGTCTCTGGCCCTATTTGCTCGCTGAAAAACTGGACTACCAGGAAAAAACCATTTTAGAACTTGGATCCGGCTCAACCAATGGTGTTGGCTATCATATTGTTGCTCGTGGTGCCGCCCGCTGTTTCTGCTTAGAGCCGTTCATGCCGTTTGCAGAACAACTGGACGCCAAACACCGCAATGCCATACAACGCGACCATCCTGATGTCATGACCCGGGTTATTCGCGCCACCCAATGGCAGGAGATACCGGACAGATCCATCGAGTTGGTGATTTCCAATGCCGTATTGGAACACATCTACGATTTCCCAGCTCTTTTAGAGGCATTAATTCCCAAGCTAAAACCACAAGCCTATATGTTACATATGGTGGATTATCGAGACCATTTTTTTAAATATCCCCTGCACTTTTTACAATTTTCCGACCGCATTTGGAACCGCTTCCTTGATCCAGGCAACATGCCCAGACCGCGCATTTGCGACCACATAAATACCTTTTCCGCCGCCGGATTTAACGTGCGTATTCTCGGTTTAAAAGTTATTCAAACCTAGATTTAGCCACAACTCAAGCTATCTTACTGGTGCCTCCCCGTTAAATCTCCCCCTGCCATAAAGGAACCCGAACCATGGACACCATTTATCTTCTCATTCCACTGGCCCTTCTCCTCGGTCTAGGAGCTCTTGGCATGATGATTTGGGCCGTGCGTAATGGCCAATATGAGGATATGGAGGGACCACCACAACGCATTTTATACGAAGACGACCAAGAGATGATTCCCCATGATTCCCCAAAAAAACAAAACCATAAATAACAATCCCCTAGAGTTTTATTTTTTATCTCTCATTATACAATGAATTACTTCCCACCGCCCAAACTATGCACATAAATAGTCACTTGTTTAATGGCCAGAGGATCCAATTTTCGTCCTGGCTCGTCAGAATCCTGACCCCAAGCGGGCATTTGACCGTAACGACCTTTGGCAATGGTTGATTTAACCATTTCTGGATCGCTGCCATACAACCAAATGGCATCGGCCAAATTGGGGGCACCAAAAGAAGAGCCAAGAGGTTGACCATCTACGGTATCCAGCAAAGAGCCCTTACCGTTATCCCCATGACAATTTTTACACCCACCAGCACCATGAAAAAGTTCCACCCCCCGCGCCACCGCCATTGCATCTGAAGATTTACCCGAAAGAGACAAAACAAACTGAGTGAGATCCTCCACTTGGGCCTTGGTCAAGATACCTCCTTCTGAGTCCAAATAAGCAGGCATAATCCCACCCCGACCGTTTTCAATGGTCTGGGCAATCTCTTCCAAGGTACCCCCATAGAGCCAATCATCGTCCACCAAAGCCGGGAATCCTCCCGCTTTAGAACCGATGCCTCCACTCCCATGACAAGCGGCACAGTGGTCGCCAAAGATCGCCCGTCCACCGGAAAGGGCATATTGAAATAATTCATTGTCCTTGCCGATTTCGGATAACGCGAGAGCGGTCAGACGCTCATCAAACGGTTTTTTAACTTGTTTACCCAACGCCATGTCACTTTGAAATTCGGCATACATGGACCATCCCAAAATCCCTTTGGTATAACCACCAGGGATGGGCCAAGCCGGATACAAAACCCAATAAATGACAGCCCAGAGAATGGTGGCATAAAAGGTATAAAGCCACCAAGTAGGCAGAGGATTATTCAATTCTTGCAGGGGATACCCCTCCTCCTCATCCCATTGATGACCAGTAGTTCCCATTTTTTTTTCAGACATGGTTCATTCTCCAAAGATGTTTCACGTTGAGAGGAACAACGGATCTGGGCCTGATTAAAAAGAAAAATCAATCAAAGGGCCCAACTTATATAAATTGACAAATAATTTTATAAAAAATTTGAAAAAAATCAGATAATTCTTTATTATATCTCCATTGGATAAAGTTTGAAAAGAGATTCTCTCCACCCCTCTTACTTTGCCTTGCTTAGATTTTATTTTTTGTATAATTTATATTTATAGATTGTTGATATAATGCCAACTGGCAAGAGAAATAAAAACCATCTACCCATCTTTTGGAAAAAAAATGTCCAACGAAGAGTCCCTGTATGCCGAATGGAAAAAAATTTATCCTCGCTCCCAAAGCGGTTTTTTTCGAACGTTGCGGTGGCGACTCTCCACGCTATTTTTGGGAATCTATTTTTTCCTCCCATTTTTGCGCTGGGACCGAGGCGAATCACAACCCAACCAAGCAATCTTATTTGATATTTACCAACGAAAATTTTTTATTTTTGATCTCATCATCTGGCCTCAAGACATTTTTGTCTTGGCCTTTCTTTTAATTGCGGCAGCTCTTGGGCTTTTTTTTATGACGGCTCTGGCTGGACGGGTTTTTTGTGGTTATCTCTGTATTCAAACAGTCTGGACCGATCTGTTTTTACTTATTGAAAAACTATTTGAAGGCAACCGCAAACAACGCATTAAACGAGACTCTGCACCATGGAATGGCCGTAAAATCCTAATCAAGACGGGTAAACACCTCACTTGGTTCCTCCTCAGTTTATGGACTGGATTGGCTTTTATTTTATACTTTGCCGACACGCCAACTCTTTTAAGAAGTTTTATAGAGGGGACGACCCCCTCTCCAGCTTGGTTTACCATGCTTTTTTTGACCTTCACCACCTATACCATGGCTGGTTTTGCTCGGGAACAGGTGTGCATTTATATGTGTCCTTATGCCCGTTTTCAAGGAGCCATGTTTGACGAAGATTCCCTGATCATCGCCTACCATCCAGAAATTGGCGAACCCAGGGAGGCCAACCGGCAAAAAAGAGTCTCTATGGGGAGCGCAGTTGGGCAATGCATCGACTGCCAAGCCTGTGTCACCGTTTGCCCTACTGGCATTGACATTCGCAATGGACAACAATATGAGTGCATTACCTGTGGGGCGTGCATTGATGCTTGCGATGATGTCATGAACCGGTTAGGTAAGCCAAAAAATCTCATTCGCTACACCTCTCTACGGGAGATGACCGGAGCTAAAACCAATTGGTTTCGCCCGCGAATTTTGGTTTATAGCGCGTTGTTATCCCTCTTTCTACTGGGCATCGTTGGCTTTTTGGCCATCCGTCCTCCCATGGAACTCACCATTTTACGTCACCGGCAACCCCTTTATATTTTACTCTCCAACGGGGACATTCAAAACAATTATACCTTGCGCATTCTCAATATGAGCAATGCCGACCAAACCTATGCGATCCAAGTAGAAGGATTGCCAAAAGCCACTTGGTCGGTAGCCACCAACCCACTACAAAACAGCCAAGGAGCTCCCTTGTTGCCAGTTAAAGCGGGGGAGATCGGCTCTTTTACCCTCTATCTACGCCAACCCCATTCACAAACCACAAGTGGTTCACGAGATATCGACTTTCGTCTCACCGCCCTCGACACAAAAGGCGGGTCTGCTACCTATCACAGTGTTTTTATAGGACCCTAAACATGACGCAAAACACCCCCTTTTTCCCCCAAAAAAAACGCAAACTCGAACCCTGGCCCATCGCCTTTTTCGTTTTTTTCGCGATCATTATCGCGGTAAATCTCACCATGATTTACTTGGGAAAAAACTCCTGGACCGGTGTCGTCACCGCCTCTGCCTATGAAAAAGGGCTGGCCTTTAATCAGATTGTCCAGGCCCAAAAAGCCCAGGATCAACTCCATTGGCAGTTGAAACTGGAGCACAATGATTTTCAAGCCGGAAAAGATCAAAAAATTTTGCTCTCCCTGCGTGATCAAGAGGGCAACCCCATTCAAAAAGCCTCCATAGATGGACTCCTCTACCGTCCTACCCAAGAGGGGTTCGACCAAACCTTTCAACTTCAAGTAGATCCTGTCAGTGGTCTCTATAGCGGTCAAATCACCATTCCCCAACCCGGCAAATGGGACATCAAAATCCATGCCGTTGCCGCCGATGGGGAGTACCGTTTTATCCAACGCATCAACGCCAAAGCCGCCACCAAGAAGGGTTAACTCATGGATTTTAACACCATCAACAGTTTCTCCAAACAATTTTCTCTCATCTGGTTTTTCCTATTTTTCGTGATCATTATCCTCTGGGCTTACTGGCCTAAAAATCGTAAACGATTTGAAGAGGAGGGGCGCAGGATATTGAATGACGACGAGGAAAATAGCCCACCAAGCGAACAGGATGCCCTTCGGGCAAAAAAAGATCAAAGCCCAAACTCTGTGGGATGAATCCCCTGTACCACCACACTTAACTGTGGTCGTCTATTTTTTGATTTTATGATTTAAAAAAAAAAGGGGTCTGGGGGATTGCCCCCAGGGTTTTGCTTTTGCTTTTGCTTTTGCTTTTGCTTTTGCTTTTGCTTTTGACCTCGGTTTTGCTTCCTTCAAAAAGCAGGGGGATTGGGGGATGCAATCCCCCAAGGTCTTGACTTTAGCTTTTTGTTCAGGCACCCGTTAATCTTCCACACTTAAATGTGGTGGTAGCCCATAAATTTTCTTCGCATTTTTTTCTAGAAAAACCTAAAATCGTTGACAATTGATAAAAAATATATTTATGCTAAATTGTTTATAGAATTTTTTATAAATGCTCAAATTTTTCTAATTCCTAGTTTTCCCCCTCCATAGAGCTTTTTTTGGGGTCGCTCTGGATGGAAACTTTAAGAGATATTCGGAAAAATAAACATCAAGACCTTGGGAGGCGGAGAACCGCCCCCCAATTCCCCCCACCCTTTTTTTTTAAGTCTTAAAAAAAAGAGGGGGGCTGGAGAATTTATCCCCCAGGGTTTTGCCCGCAGGGCATCATGTTCAACTTTTTGCCGAAAGCGCATGAAGTCAATGGCTCTTTCGACCCATGATAAAAAACATTTTAAAAACCAGGAGAACCAGGTGCCACTCCGTTCACCCCCAAAATTAACGCCATCGCATCCGGCTGGCGCCGACCGGATTCGCAACCGAATGATTCAAGAACAATTGGTAAACCGAGGCATCGTTGATACCAAAGTACTGGAGACTCTTTTAAAAATTCCGCGCCATTTGTTCGTCGATGAAGCCCTGGCCAGTCGCGCTTATTCAGATGCCACCCTGCCCATTGGCGAGGGACAAACCCTCTCCCAACCTTTTACAGTCGCCCGCATGACCGAGGCCTTAGAATTAAAAGGGCGCGAAGATGTCTTGGAAATCGGAACCGGTTCTGGATATCAAACTGCTGTCTTGAGCAAACTTTGCCGTTGGGTTTTTACCATTGAACGCCTGGAAAAACTCTCTCTAACTGCGCAACGACGTCTCAAACAGATGAATATTCATAACATTATTTTCCAAATCGGCGACGGTAGTTTGGGCTGGAACAACAAACGAACCTTCGACCGTATTTTAATCACCGCCGTCGCCCCAGAAATTCCCAATAGCCTCACCGATCAACTGGCCGACAATGGTATTTTGGTTGCCCCAGAAGGGAACATGGACAATCAATATATGATTCGATTATACCGAAAAAACAACAAAATTATCCGTGAAAATTTAGGCCAATGTCGATTTGTTCCCTTGGTAGGTGCCGAAGGTTGGAAAGAAGCCTCATGACTTTTATCCACAATCAAAGGCTTTTGACCATCTTTACAATTATATTATCTACATTTTTTGGATGTATGCCCCCTATCCCGTCCTCGGCTAGAACCATTCAAAAAAATCAAGTTCGCATCGCCAAAGGCCCCCCATTGGCTTCAGAGCAATCCTCTCAAGAGAAAATCACCCGATCTTCCCAACAAATTTATGTCGTCAAACCCGGCGACTCCCTTTGGGCGATTTCCGTGGTCCATGGCATTGAAATGGTCGATTTGGCCAACTGGAACCACATCACCGATCCAGATCGGCTCTTTGTGGGTGAACAATTGCGCTTATCCCCGCCACCAAAGCAAAACACCCGATCATCCGCTTCTTCTGGTTCGGTCCCCCTGGAAAGTCCCGCACAGATCACCGCTGACGCCTCTTCAGCAGAAATCACCAAGGAGACAGAATCCCCTGCTGAACAAGAAGCACTTGGTCCTATAACGATCTCTGGTGCTACCCCGACACCTCTTCCAACAAAGGTTGCCAAAAATTTTGCCGAGACCTATTCAGAAGAGAATGTCCCTAAATTTCAAGATGATTATCCTTTTCCCTTGGGCCAAACCTCCCAATCTACCCCACAGCCCTCTGCCAGCCCAAAAAATCGCGACACCGACACACAAGAACAAACAGAGGCTGATCCACAAGCGGCACTGAATTTAAAGCCAAAAAGCAAAAAAATAAATTCTGCAGTCCAGCAAGAAAACGAAAAAGATCCCACACCACAAAAAATTTCCAACAAAGAACAACAAAAAAATAAGGCGTTCATTCAAACTTCCACCGCCCCAAAAAATTGGCTCTGGCCGGTATCTGGACGCATTATAAGCCGTTTTGGAGATTCTGGTCAGCATAAGAATACCGGCATTGATATTGCTGTGCCTCTCGGTACCGAAGTCAAAGCCGCCGCCGATGGGGTGGTTGCCTATGCGGACAACGGGTTGCCTGGATACGGTAATCTGATATTATTGCGCCATGGTGGCTCTTTTATGACCGCTTATGCCCATAACGCCAAAATTTTGGTCAGCATGGGCCAATCGGTACGCAGAGGCGAAAAAATCGCCACCTCCGGCCAATCGGGTCATACCACAACCCCGAAACTCCATTTTGAATTACGTTATAAAATTCAACCCGTTAATCCTTTACGTTATCTACCAAAAAAATAAATGTCCCGACACATGCCTACTTCATTACGAATAGATGATGCCTCTTTTATTGGCTCTTCTGCCCATTTAAACCAGGCGTTTACCCAATTTATAAATCATTTTACCCTGTGGTCCCAAGGCTCAGGTTATCCTTTTTTGGCCCGTACCGATGGCGAACTGCGCAAAGCCCGCCTGTTTGCCGAACACATTCGCAACCGCGCCAAGGGGCTGGTCATTTTAGGGATCGGGGGTAGTTCATTGGGCGGAGAAATGTTGGTAAAAACATTGGGCAAAAGGGAGAAGGAGATCCATTTTTTTGACAATGTCGATCCCAATACATTAATGCAATTGGAGCAATTTTATTGGCCTGACTTTTTTTTATTGGTGATCAGTAAATCCGGCGGTACGGCCGAAACCTTGAGCCAATTTCTCTCTCTACTCCCCCTTTTACAAAATCAACTAGGGGCAGGATTAAAACAACATGTCGCGGTGATCACCGAAGCGATGGGGGGAGCCCTGGGAGAGATTGCCACTGAATTGGAGATTCCCATTATCCCCCATTTGGCCATTGGCGGGCGTTATTCGGTGTTATCGGTGGTGGGGCTGCTGCCTGCGGCGGTCGATGGGGTAGATATCGAACAACTGTTGCAAGGGGCCGCCGCCATGGCCGACCGTTGCGGCATACCCGATCCAATAGACAATCCCGCTTGGCGCATGGGTGTGGCTCAATATCAGATGGCTCTGGCTGGAAAAAACATCTCCATCCACATGGCCTATGGAGACCGTTTAACACGTATTTGCGCTTGGCTGGGGCAACTCTGGGCCGAAAGCTTGGGAAAAAAAGATCCCAACAACCAACGCCGTGGTCTAACCCCCGTTGCGGCGCGTGGGGTAACAGACCAACACTCCCAATTGCAACTTTATCTGGATGGTCCACAAGACAAACAATTTACCCTCTTTTATGATCCAAAATTAGCCGAACAGGGGCTGGTAATTCCTGAAAGATTTGGTCATTTAGAAGCGGTTGCTCCCCTGGTCGGTCATCGCACGGGCGCGCTTTTTGCTGCCGAATTTATGGGAACCCGGGACGCGCTCATCCATCAAGCTCTTCCAGTGCGTACCTTTTATCTGCCTGGTGGTGCTGCCTACCCCCTTGGTGAGTTAATTTTACTATTGGAGGCAGAAACAACGGTCGTCGCAGAATGTTTTGCGATCAACCCATTTGATCAACCCGCCGTTGAAGAGAGCAAAATTCGAGCGCGGGCCTATTTAGAAAAATCAAGACCTTAGGGGGGCAAAGAACCGCTTCCCCCTTTTTTTCTTTTGATAATTAAAAAAAAGAGGGGGTCTGGGGGATTCATCCCCCAAGGTTTTGTCTTTGATTTTTTTTGCCCGCAGGGCATCATATTAAAACACCATACCATCCCCAGAGGTTCTCATGAATCAAAGCCAAAGCCAACAGGCGCGAATACAAACCGTTACTGAACAATTGACCTCCCAAGGAATTGTTCATTTTCGCAAACTCTTTTTGGATCTTTCTGCTCCAGAACTATATGAACAGATGACCCAACGCCAGGAGGGCTATTTGGCTGCTGGGGGACCAATAGTTGTCACAACCGGTATCTACACCGGTCGTTCTGCCAACGATAAATATATCGTCGATGAACCCAGCTGCCACGAGCAAATCGCCTGGGGAGAGGTCAATCGACCCTTTAACGAGATACAATACGACCGTTTGCGCAGTCGCATGACCGCATTTTTGCAAGGACGCGATCTTTTTGTACAAGAGTGCCGAGTCGGTGCCAATCTGGCCTATCAACGCAAAATTCGGATCATTTCTGTCTTGGCATGGCACTCGTTGCTGGCCCGCAATTTATTTATCCATCCCCGTGAATTCAATGCCCCCATTCGCACGCCTGACTATACGCTGATTGTTGCGCCAACCTTCAAGGCCGATCCCGCCATAGACGGCACCCGCTCCGAGGCATTCATTATTCTCCATTTGGGCCGTCGCGAAATTCTCATTGGTGGCACGGCCTATGGCGGGGAAATTAAAAAAGCTGTTTTCACAACAATGAATTATCTCTTGCCTCAGCAAGGGGTGTTGCCCATGCATTGCAGTGCAAACGTGGGAATTAACAACGAATCGGCCCTCTTTTTTGGCCTTTCCGGTACAGGAAAAACGACCCTCTCCACCGATCCAAACCGACGCCTGATTGGCGACGACGAACATGGCTGGTCCAACAACGGTATTTTTAATTTTGAGGGGGGATGTTATGCCAAGGTAATCCGACTTTCGGCCCAAAACGAACCAGAGATATGGGACTGCACACGCAAATTTGGCACCATATTAGAAAACGTTATGCTCGACACGCAGAGCCGGCGGGTGGACCTGGATAACGATGAATTCACCGAAAACAGCCGCGCCACCTATTCATTAAGCTCTCTTTCCAACATTCAGCCCATGGGTCAAGCACGCCACCCAGACCATGTCATTTTACTGACTGCAGACGCTTTTGGCATTTTGCCACCTGTATCGCAGTTAACGCAAGAGCAGGCGATGTATCACTTTTTATCCGGTTATACCGCCAAACTGGCGGGAACAGAGCGGGGGCAAATTGAGCCAAAAGCCACTTTTTCCTCTTGTTTTGGAGCCCCATTTATGCCCCTTGACCCCGTTGTGTATGCCAACATGCTTGGAAAAAAACTCAACGAAACCAAAGCCAGATGCTGGTTGGTAAATACAGGATGGATTGGCGGACCCTATGGGCACGGAGGCGAACGGATGCCCATTCAACAAACCCGTGCCATTATTCACCAAATTCTCGCCAACCGTCTCAATGAGATACCCACCCGCACCGATCCAATCTTTGGCCTGCAAGTCCCCCTGAACATGGATGAAGTAGACAATCGTCTGCTGGATCCCCGCTCCGCTTGGGACAATCCCCACTCCTACGACGAACACGCCCGCATTCTCGCCAAAAAATTTACAGAAAATTTTAAACAGTTTGCCGATCGCGTTCCCGAATCGGTACAGGCGTGTAACCCAAGATAACGTCAGGAGATAAAAATGACGGAGCATAAAGCATATTTTTATGATCTGAGACAATTCATGACGTTTTTGGAAGAGCGTAGGCTTTTGGTGCGGGTTGAGGTACCGGTCGATCCATATCTTGAAATCACCGAAATCTGCCGCAGGCTTTTGGCTAAAAAAGGTCCAGCGGTATTATTTACCAAGGTCAAGGGATCCCATATTCCGGTATTGGCCAATCTATTTGGCACACAAGAGCGGGTAGGATTGGCGATTGGCCGCTCTTTGGCAGGGTTAGAGGAGCTGGGAGAGTTGCTCTCTAAGTTGCGTCAGCCCGATCCTCCCCGTGGTTTCGAAGAGGTCATTTCCTTAGCCAGCCATTTTGCCCAAGCCCGGCATATGCCAGTACGCACGGTACGCCATCCCGCCTGTCGGCACCGTATTTGGCGTGATTCTCAAGTGGATTTAGGAATATTACCCATTCAAACCTGCTGGCCTGGGGATGCCGCACCGCTGGTGACTTGGCCGTTGGTGATTACACAAGGGCCAAGGGGGGGAGCGATCAACATCGGGGTGTATCGTTTGCAGGTAATCGGGCGCAATCGATTGATTATGCGTTGGTTGCCCCATCGAGGTGGGGCGCAACATTTTCGCGAATTTAACGGACCCATGCCCGTGGCGGTGGCCTTGGGGTGTGATCCTGGGACGCTCCTGGCGGCGGTGGCCCCCATTCCTGAAAGCTTGTCAGAATATGCCTTTGCTGGTTTATTACGTCAAAAGCGGGTAGAGGTCACACCTGGATTGGACCACCCTTCTTTACCGGTTCCCGCCTGGGCCGAAATTGTTTTAGAAGGGGTTGTGGATCCAGCGGATATGGCCGATGAGGGCCCATTTGGAGATCATACAGGCTATTATAACGAGGTGGAGCGGTTTGCGGTCATGACGGTACACGCCATGACCATGCGCCATGAACCGATTTATCTATCCACCTTTACCGGTCGTCCACCAGACGAACCAGCCATTTTAGCTTTGGCCTTTAATCGAATATTTACGCCGCTTTTACGCCGTCAATTTCCAGAGATTGTCGCCTTTCATCTGCCCATGGAGGCCTGCTCTTATCGACTGGCGGTGGTGGCGTTACGCAAATCTTATCCAGGCCATGCCTTTCGAGTGATGGTAGGACTGTGGGGATTTTTGCGGCAATTTTTATATACCAAATATATTATCGTTGTGGATGCCGATGTGGATGTAAACAATTGGGAGGCGGTTTTAATCGCCATGGGTCGTCATCTCCATCCAGGTAGGGATATTCAATATTTTGCAAATACCCCGATTGATTACCTAGACTTTGCCTCGCCACAAATGGGTTTAGGAGGTAAAATGGGGATGGATGCGACCCAAAAAATTGGTCCAGAACAAAATCCGCCAATTATGGCTGGCGAAGAACGACCAACCGCTGAATTATTGCTTTTGTGTCAACAACAAGCCCCCTGGATTCATGGCATCCATTGTTTACCAGGCGGAGCAGGGGTTGTCTTGGCAATGGCCAAGAGTTCTCCAAGGCAAGGAGCAGAGACGGTGGCGGCGTTATGGGAAAGGGTGGCCCCTGGTCGTGGGTTGGATCGATTGTGGTTGATGGATGATGATTTAAATCCCGCCTCGGAGGCCGATTTATTGTGGGCCATTTCCACCAGAGCCGACCCCAGCCGAGATTTGATTTTGGATCGACCCAACGGACGCTTTGCCTTGGATGCCACCCATAAACTACCCGAAGAGACGCAAAGGGTTTGGGGAAAAGTATTAGGGATGAATGAAGAGACAGAATCTTTGGTTACACAACGTTGGCCCACCTATCGGTTACCATAACATATCACTTACTTTTTTATAGGGAAATCACTCAAATGAAACGAATAGTATGGATCGTCCTTTTTTTTCTATGCACCATAGCCTCCGCCCATGCCGAAGAGCCATGGGGATTGGATATGCCCTTAAACACCCTTTCTGGACAACCGATACGCTTGGCCGATTTTAAAGGCAAGGTCGTCTTAATCAATTTTTGGGCCACTTGGTGCCAACCCTGTCTTGGCGAGATTCCTGATTTAATTGCCTTCCAAAAAGAGTATGAAGAGCGCGGCGTGGTGGTCGTTGGGGTCAATTATATGGATACCTCGGAGCGAGAAGAGTTATTGGCCTTTCAAAAAAAGCATAACATCTCCTATCCAATGGTCTTTGGCGATCCAGGACGAATTGGCTCTTTGGGAGAGTTTTTAGGCGGCGTTCGTGGATTGCCAACGAGTAAATTGCTCAACCGAGAGGGCAAACCGGTCCAATCCATTATGGGAGCCATTAAATTAGAAAACTTAAAAAAAATAGTGGACCCCTTACTATAATGAGAGAGGGAGAACATGGATAAAAATTCTGCCATTGTGATTGTTTGGAGCAACGCTCCCGATCAAGCCACGGCACACGCGTTGGCGGAAACTCTGGTTTTAGAGGGGGTCGCCGCTTGTGTGCATGTGTTTGGGCAGGGACACTCCTTTTATCTGTGGGAGGGCACGTTAAACCGCAGTGCCGAGTGGACCTTGATGATCAAAACAACACGATCAGGTCAACAGCTTCTCATAGATCGTTTGCTGGCTTTGCATCCCTATGAAATGCCAGAGGTGCTCATCACCTCTGTAGACGGGGGATACCCGCCTTATCTCACCTGGGTGCATCAATCTTGCCGTACAGAATTAACAAAGGAATAGTCTTCAATGGAAAATATCAGCCTTTTTGCCGCTCTTCTTGCCGGCCTACTCTCTTTTGTCTCTCCTTGTGTTTTGCCTTTGGTTCCAGCCTACATCAGCTTTATGACCGGGTTATCGGTAGACCAAATGCGTGCCGATGGCGCGGAAGGCAACCGGGGATCGATGTGGAAAATGGGGGTATACAGCCTCTTTTTTATTTTTGGTTTTTCATTGGTATTTATTGCCTTGGGTGCCTCGGCGACCTATTTGGGAAAATTATTATTGTCGCAAATGGCGTTATTATCCAAGGTGGGTGGGGTTTTGATTGTAGTGTTTGGTTTGCATTATATGGGGCTGTTTCGAATTGGCCTTTTAAATATGGAGGCCCGTTTCTATCCCCAAAAACAAACCACCGGGCCCCAAAAAAAACCACCGGGGGTTTGGGGAGCCTTTTTAATAGGCTTGGCCTTTGCCTTTGGCTGGACCCCTTGTGTTGGACCCATTTTGGCCGCCATTTTAGCCTTGGCAGGGGGACAAGGAACGGTTGGCGAAGGCATTCTCTTGTTGGCGGTCTATTCGGCTGGCTTGGGCATCCCCTTTTTATTGGCGGGTTTGGCGATCAATACTTTTTTCAGCTTTTTCGTAGGCATTCGCCAACATTTGCACAAAATAGAAAAGGTCTCCGGGATACTTTTGGTGGCAGTTGGGGGAATGATTCTTCTCGGTAATTTAAATCATTTGAGCATTTTACTGCTGGAGTGGTTTCCGAGTTTGGCGGGAATTGGATAAAAAAACAGAAGGAAAAAAGGGGTCTGGGGGATTGCCCCCAGGGTCTTAACTTTGCTTTTCTTTGTCATACCACCCGCACCGCAGCAAACCCATTGCCATGCAGACGAAAATTGGTGACCTGACCTTGGTAGAGACGTGCCGAAACCCCCAAAACTCTATTTTGATAAGCAAATAGCCTAAAATCAACTTTTAACTCTGTATTCTCCCCATCACAAAAGGTGGTCGAAGGGGAAACCATCTGTTGGACTAGGGTCAGTTCTGGTTCCAACGACAAAAAACGGGCGCGGCTCACCCCTTTGCCTAAAACAACCCCACGACTGCCAAAAGAGGTGACCGGTTTAAAAACCCAATGTTTGCGGTCTTGCCAAAGGGCCTCTCTATCCATCTGGGACAGAAGCCGAGTTTTAGGAATGGTGGCTTGCAGCAAATCGATATGGTGTGCTGCGATACCTAACTCGGCCAAAACATCGGGATCGCTCCATAAAATCATGCGTCGTTTATCGGCCAGTAGTCCATAGGCAAATGGATTCGGGGTAACACAAACCGTCCCGGCCAAATAGGCCGCCCGCAAACCAACCAAGGCCTCAGACTCCAGATAAAAATCGCAATGCCGATTGTAGACAAGATCTACCCGTCGGCCTTCCAGAGAGACCCCTTGGGCATCCATACGCAACTGCTCTGGCTCCACCACCTCGGCATTTATCCCCTGCTGACGAAACAGATCCCGGAAGGCGAGCATTTCGGGATAGAGAAATTGTTGTTGAGGATTTTCATCCAAAATGGCGATCAAACCAGGAGTGCCCATTGTACCGTGACTGGCTAAGGTCATCTCCCGATGAAAGGCATGCAGCACTCGATTGCGATAAAAAGCATCCAAGCCCAAAGGGGCGTGGGCCAAATAGGCCAGCAGCCCCCCCCCTGCGTTGGTATTCACCTCTATCAACTGTGCTCCTTGCGGACCCAGATGAAAATCATACCCCATCATCACCGCCGCATATCCAGGATCAAAACGGGCCACCTGAGGCAATAGATCCGCCACGGCGTGTCGATAGTTAGGCAATTGGGATAATTTAAATAACAGACGCAACAGACGGATCATCTGTTTCAGATGATCGCGTTGCAAAACCACCCCACACGGAGCCAAACCCACGCGCCATTCGGTCATCATAACTCCTTTTCAACCCCTTGTAATTTTTGCGAAGCCCGCTGACAGGCCAACCAGCCCAACCCAGCCACAGCGGCCATAAGGCCAAACAACATTTTTGCGCCCAAGGTATCCATAAAAAATCCAGAGATCACCTGCCCAAATCCCCCGCCAATACCAAAAGAGAAGGCCGCATACCAAGCCTGTGCCGAAGCGCGGGTGTGCAAGGTAGCCATGGCAAAGGTACGCCGAACCGCTGCCACATGAAAGGAGCCAAAGGTAAAGGCGTGCAGCATCTGACCAAAAATCAACACGGGCCACCAAAGGGTCACAGCGTAGAGCCCCCAACGCAATCCAGCCAAGGCAAAGGAGAGCGACAATACCCAAGCCACCCCAAAATGGCCCAGCAAAAAGCGCGAATAGTACAAAAACACCACCTCCGAGACCACACCCAAGGCCCACAACAGGCCAATAGAGGTGCCGGAAAAGCCATGATTATGCAAATGGAGGGAGAAAAAACCATAATAGGTGCCATGAGAAAACTGCATCAACAGGGTGGAGAGATAAAACCAACCGACGCCAGGGCGACGAAGTAACGTGCGCATCCCCCCCCCTGACCCCTTCTCTCTTTTCTGCATAGACGCCATATTTGGCAGCAATAAGGAGATAAACCCGGCTATAAAAAACAAAAAAAACAAAAAAATCGGCACCAATTGCCAACCAAAGCGATCGACCAACGGTCCCATGCCCATGGCCAACAGAATGAAACCGATAGAACCCCACAAGCGAATGCGGCCATAATCCCCCCCATGTTTGGCGATGGTTTCCAGGGTGGTCACCTCCACCAAGGCCAACGGCCCAGCATGGAAAAAACTAAACAGCAGGGTAACCGTCAATAAAAAACTAAAACCCGTGCCCGTAAAAAACAGAGCGAATACCGCACAAGTCGCAAACGAAGTGATCACCGTCACCCAATGCCGTGACCCCTGATCGGCCCATCGCCCCCACAGAGGTGCCCCCAACACCTTAATCCACATGGCCACCGCAGTTAAAAGACCAATCGACCAAGACTCTTGACCCAAATTTATCCAAACCCCCAATCCCGCAAAATAGCAGGCATAATAGCCTGCCAATGGAACAATAATTTTCCGAGTCGGCATCTGCCTTACACAATCCTTAGGTAGCCTTGAAACATGAGGCCCTGCGGGCAAAAGATGAACATCAAAACCCTGGGGGGAGGATTCCCCCAGACCCCCTCTTTTTTTTTAAAGAATTAAAAGAAAAGGGTGGGGGGGATTGGGGGGCGGTTCTCCGCCCCCCAAGGTCTTCATTTCTTTTAAATAGATCTTTATCGCAACGCAAAAGCAAAAAGAATCCACAATCCAGTCCATTTATTGCTCAAAAAAACCGCCAACAAAACCTCTCGCCCCCCCCTTCGAATGCGAAACAGTTGCCAAGCCATGTGCAGAGAGGCAATCGATAAAAACAGATAAAAAAAACCATTCAACCCCAGTGCGTGGCCCACCCCTCCTAAAATCAATACCGTCGCCACATAAAGCACCGCCACCGCCAACAGGACATACCGCCCAAACAAGATAGCGGTGGATTTGACCCCGATTTTAAGATCGTCCTCGATATCCATCAGGGCATAAATCGTATCATAGCCAGCCGCCCAGGTCAGAGTGGCGGCGAATAACATCCAGGCGGCCCAGGGGACGCCATCGGCCACGGCGGCCCAAGCCATCACCGCCCCCCAACCAAAAGCCGCCCCCATATAAAATTGCGGCAGTTGAATAAATCGTTTGGTAAAAGGATAGCTCACCGCCAAAAAGGCCCCCACCAAAGAGAGTTGAATCACCAGCGGCTGGAGAAATAGGACCAACAAAAAAGCCAAGCCCAATAAAACAAACAACAACCGCCGTGCCACACCAGGGGTCACCCGGCCTGCAGCTAGGGGTCGATCACGGGTGCGTTCTACCAAGGGATCAAAATTGCGATCGGCCAGATCGTTGGCCACACAACCAGCGGAACGCATCAAAAAGGTGCCAAAGGCAAAAATCCCCACCAATTTTAAATCAGGCCGCCCTGCGCTCGCCGCCGTCAATCCCCACAGTGAGGGCCACAAAAGCAACCAAGTGCCAATGGGTCGATCCACCCGCATCAGACGCAACAACTCCCGGCCCAATGGCCAGGGAAAATGGTCAACAAACTGTTTCATCATGGTCGAAAACCAATATCTCTAAAATACGCGCCCAAGGGGCACCATTGACGGCAAAAAGAGAGCGACGACACCAAAAAATGTGATCCAGAGCAAAATTCTCCCCTTGAAAAAAAGGGCCAGAGACCCGCGCTTTTGTCAGTTGCAAACGATGCCGACTCACCACCTCGTCACTCTCTTGAAACAAAGAACCCAAAGGAATTTGCCCCTGCTCCATGCCCGCCCGCACCGACTCCGACAAAAAATGTATCGCCACTTGTGATTGAGCAAAAATTTTTTTCTTGCCGTTCACCGTCAACCAAGCATTACGCAACAACACCTCTCCCGTTACCGGAAGTTGATGCTCCACCCCCCAAACCGGCGGATTCTCCTCCCATTGAGGCACAACCATCTGATTTTCCAATTGAATACCTACCGGTTTGCCCCAATATCGTTCCAGATAACGGGTCAAGGAGGTGGAACAGGCCAACAAAGAACGCAAATCCCCTGATGGTCCGTCTTCAAAACCATCAAAAAGATCTTCAGGTGCTTGCCAATTTTGCATCGGTTCAAAAATTATTTTTTTAGTTTCCACGCTCTACGCCTTGTGTGATCCGATCGAAATTGAACATGATGCTCCCCCAGAGTCCCTAAAAAAAAGGGTGGGGGGGATTGGGGGGCGGTTCTGTGCCCCCCAAGGTCTTAATTTTTTTTCCAAAACATTTAATTTTAAGCAAGAGTCACCAATAATCCAGAACATGATGCCCTGCGGGCAAAAAATTTAAAAAAAAGGGTGGGGGGGATTGGGGGGCGGTTCTGTGCCCCCCAAGGTCTTAATTTTTATTTTTCCGATACATAAATTTTATCAGCAATAAAACTAGAATGGAGGAAGGCCTACCAATTTATGTAACCGTTCAGATAAAAAAAAAATCAAAAACAAGACCTTGGGGGATTGCATCCCCCAACCCCCCTGCTATTTGAAGAAAGCAAAACCGAATTCAAAAGCAAAGTCAAAAACAAAACCCTGGGGGCAATCCCCCA
>JAMOAW010000068.1:0-15166 GCA_039908535.1 Magnetococcus sp. DMHC-6
TTTCAAAGGGTTGCACACCCAAGAAGAACTGGCTTTAGATGAGGGGCAGAAGGCCTTGTTTCAACGTCCTTCGGTAGCCGCTATTTTCCCCGAGCATTACCTGATTAAGGTGAGAAATTTTGACGATGTCGCTCGCAATACCCTGGACGAGTGGATCTATTTTCTGAAAAATGCCGATATCCGTGATGATTTTACAGCACGTGGACTAAAAAAGGCCAAAGAAAAGCTTGATATCCT
The DNA here is from genome assembly GCA_039908535.1 of Magnetococcus sp. DMHC-6. Taxonomy (GTDB): domain Bacteria; phylum Pseudomonadota; class Magnetococcia; order Magnetococcales; family JADFZT01; genus JAMOAW01. Next base: position 238 of record JAMOAW010000068.1, read on the forward strand.
GCAATTGCCAGAGATAGAGCGAAAGGCCTATGAACGCTATCAGGAAGATTTGCATGATCAAGCAAGTTTTGTGCTCTCCACCTATGGTGCTGGTAAATGGGAAGGTGAACAGATAGGCGAGCAGAGAGGTCGCCAGGAAGGCGAAGCCAAAATTCTTCTCCGCCTATTGACTCTCCGTTTCGGCAATTTGCCTTCCAGTATCCAAGAGAGAGTCAATACAGCCGATTTGGAAACCCTAGAACTGTGGAGCGACCTTGTCCTGGATGCTCGTTCCCTTGAAGAGGTATTTGGTTCAGGCATTCATATTAATTGGCCCATTTGGAGCGAACCGGATCTGGTTGGTAAAATTTCAGTCCAACAGGAATAGTCACTTTCTCCGTGACCAATAAAAGAAACACCATATCCTGGCCTATCATAAACCCACCGGTCTTTTTGTCCTTTATTTTATGAACACCAGAAATCTTGGTTGTTGCCTTGCTATGCTGTCTGGAAGAGTCATCCTCTACGAGAATAACACTGGTAATTCCATGCTTCCGTAATATAACTCCTCCACTCATTTGAAAAACCGTCTGCCAAGGAATTCTATTATAATAACCCCGCGCCCAAAAACTCTGCCCTGCAAAAAATCTAGTAACCGTTCAGATAAAAAAAATCAAAAACAAGACCTTGGGGGATTGCATCCCCCAATCCCCCTGCTATTTGAAGAAAGCAAAACCGAATTCAAAAGCAAAGTCAAAAAAACCCCTGGGGGCAATCCCCCAGCCCCCTTTTTTTTATTATGAACGGTTACGCCAAAGCAATAAATCATTGAGTTTCAATTAACGTAAAAAAATCTCATTCTCCATCTCCAAAAATACTGGAAATTGAGCCAAATTTGGGGCGGATGAGGTTTTCGGTAGCGACAGGGGGAGTTATTTGATAAAGATACAAACGGGCCCCCAGCCCCTCTTTTTTTTAATGACCAAAAAAGAGGGGTGGGGGAATTTGGGGATGGTTATATTTATGCGGCGATGATGCGGCTTGCTGGGCTGGTGTGGATATAAAATGGGAAGTCATTTACTTCGATGGCTTCGTTGCGCAAGCTTTCGGCCTGCCGTAGCTGTTGGGCCTCTAATTGGGTAATGGTTTCGGTAGCGACCGCTTGTTTGATGGCCTCCCGGGTGTCAAAAGATGGGTGCGAGTTTTGGCTTAGGAACGGTTTTAGTTTGCGTTCTAGGGCTTCGCTCTCCACGCTCATGCGCCAAGCCTTTTCCAGTTGGGCCATGGGGTCGGTGGCGGCGGTGGGGATAAAAATGCCGCTGGTCAATTGATCGCGCACCGCCGATGGTTGTAAGAGCAAATCGGCCAGGGCGTGAGTCATTTTGTCTGAGGGTGGGGCATGGGGATAGCCTAGGGGAAAGGCCAGAAAGCGCACCAATTTGGCGATTAGAGGATAGGGAAAGTTGGCCAACACCCCGCGCGCCGCCTCTTGCGCCCCATACAGGGTGTGGTGCAGAGTCCAATCGAGTAGGGGTTGTTCGGCCTTGGGAGAACCGCGATCATGGAATGTTTTAAGGGCGGCTGAGGCCAGATAGAGATTGCTGAGCAAATCGGCCATGCGGCCACTGATGGACTCTTTGCGTTTAAGATTGCCTTGCAAAAAAGCTAAGGAGAGTTCCGAAAGCAGGGCAAAGATGGCCGACATACGGCTGAGTTGCCGAAAATAATAGGGATCTTTGGCGGTTTTAGGTCCAGCCACCAAACGCCCACCAGAGAGTCCCAGGACACATGTACGGGCGGCCACTTGCAGGGCGAATTTTACGTGGCCAAAAAAGGCCGTATCGAATTCATCTACACGCTTTTTGGGATCCTTTTTTTCCAGGGCTTGGAGTTCCTTTAATAGATAGGGGTGGGCGCGGATGGCCCCTTGACCAAAAACGATCAAAGTGCGCGTAAGAATATTGGCCCCTTCCACGGTAATGCCGATGGGAATGGATTGATACAGACCCGCCAGCAGATTTTTAGGCCCCAAGCAAATACCGGCCCCACCCACCACATCCATGGCATCGTTGACCACCGAACGCATCCGTTCGGTGAGTTGATATTTGGTTAAGGCTGAGATAACCGAGGGTTTTTCGCCTAAATCGACGGCGGCGACTGTCAGACGTCGGGTGGCATCCATTAGCCATGTCTGCCCAGTCACCCGGCCTAGAACCTCTCTGACACCTTCAAAGCGACCAATGGGCAGTTTAAATTGTCGACGCACCATGGCATAGTTACCGATGACGCGGCTGGCCTTTTTGCTCGCTCCTGTGGAGAGGGCCGGCAAGGAGATGGCCCGGCCTTCCGACAGACAATTCATCAACATGCGCCACCCTTGGCCGACCCGATCTGGGCCGCCGATGACCATCTCAAGGGGAATAAAAACCTGATGCCCTTGGGTGGGGCCGTTTTGAAACGGGACGTTTAACGGGTTATGACGGCGACCAATGCGCACTCCGGGGGTGTGGACTGGAATAAGCGCAAGGGTGATGCCGATCTCCTCTTGGGTGCCCAGCCAATGGTCGGGATCTCGTAGTTGAAAGGCCAAGCCCAACACCGTGGCCACTGGGGCGAGGGTGATATAGCGTTTGTTCCAGTTAAGGCGAATGCCAAGGATGTTTTTTTGATCTTGATAATCGCCTCGGCAGACCACCCCGACATCGGGCATAGAGCCCGCATCGCTGCCCGCTTGCGGGCTGGTCAGGGCAAAACAGGGAATCTCCTCACCGGTGGCCAATCGGGGAAGATAGTAATTTTTTTGTGTTTCGGTGCCATAATGGAGCAGCAGTTCGGCTGGCCCCAAGGAGTTGGGTACCATGACGGTGACGGCGGCGGTGGCACTACAACTGGCCACCTTTTGCACCACGGCCGAATGAGCGGTAGCAGAAAAACCCAGTCCGCCATAAGATTTTGGAATAATCATACCAAAAAAACGTTGATCTTTGAGATAATTCCAGACCACTATGGGCAGATCGTGATGGAGTTCGGTGATTTCCCAATCGTCGATCATGGTGCAAAGTTTTTCGACCGGTCCATCCAAAAAGGCCTGCTCTGCGCTGGTTAAGGTGGGTAAGGGGAGTTTTAGGAGGTGCTCCCAGTTTGGATGGCCACTAAAGAGTTCTCGATCCCACCAGACGGTTCCTGCCTCCAAGGCCTCTTGTTCGGTGTGGGAGAGGGGCGGGAGGGCCTTGGCAAAATTTTCCAAAATGGGGGTGGTTATCACCTTTTTACGCCATGGATCATAGCAGATGACGGCAACAATGGTCAGATAGATCAAACCTATGAGCAGATGGGTTATGGTGAGTTGGGCCATCGAATCTGGCCAAAAAAACCATGCCAGTAACCCACCTACCGCCACGCTCCATCCGGTACTTGATGCCGCAAAGAGAGCCAACAGAAAAAAAAGTGTCACACTAATTCCAATGTTAAAAAAGATTTCGTTCATGGTCTCCTCCCGTTTTCCGTCGCGTGATGATCGACATGGACACTGTTTTTGGGGGATAAGGTTTCTGTTTCTAGAAAATGAAAAGGGAAAAAAGGTTTTTTTGGCAAAAATCGGCGTAGTTGTTCGATCAAGGGGAGCCAAAAAAACCGGTTTGGCCACCAAAGGAGATCAGAGGGGGTTTTGTCTCGGACCGCGCCTGGTAGATGGCAAAAGTTGACCGAATTGCAAACGATCCCTTCGGTATCCCAAGGCAGATTGCGATAGTTGGCCAGATCGTCATGGCCGATCAGAGGATATTTGATGATTTCAAAATAGGGCGAGTGGTCAAAATCGCGCGGGGTAAAGAGACGAAAATTGCGCCGATAGAGCCGAATCTGTCCATTTTTATCCCGTTGCACCACTGGCAAAATGGGAAAACTCACCGACATAAAGGCCAACGCCAACATGGAGGAGCAGACGGTGCGGGTTGTTTCGCCAGCCGAATGGGCAAACAGCGTGGAACGCCATTGCCGGGGCAGAATGCCATAAGGCAATAGAAAACGGGCCAGATCCAAAATTTGGCGCAGATCATAATCCGAACCCAAGCGATTTAAGAGATGTTCAATGACTTTGATGGCGTCGTGGGGGGAGATCGCCTGAGGTCTACAGATGCGCAGATGGTGATTGCGGTACAGAGAGAGGGGGGACAGAATGGTTCCTTGGCCAAGAACGGCCTCCAGGATGAGTTGTTCATCGGGATCGCCGTGATGATAGGCCATGATTTTTTGGCGTAAGAGAGGATCTTCTGTTTCGCTCAATCGACCGATATAGAGCACCGAGTGTGACCAAGGGCTTTGGGTGATGGTCTTGATCACTTCGCTGCAACGACTACGCCCTTCCACCAACAAGACATCGCAGGGTTTGACCTTGGAACTGAGGAGATCAAAGTTACACAGCGGCATTCCTGTCGGTTCTTCTTCCTCTGTGAGCCATTTGATGATCGAATCCAAAAGCCTTTGCGTGATCGGTGTCGTCATAGGATCCTCCTGGCTTAACGCTCTTCTCTTTATACACTGTTAAAGAAGTGCTTCAGATTGTTTTGCTTAGGATCTTGATTGTGAGTATCTTTTTTTGATAACTCCTTCTGTATATTAGAAAATTATTATAAACTTACAACAGTTATTTTACGTTTAAAATGTAAAAAAAAATGTACTTTTTCTATCTTTAATGGAAAATTTTTCCATCAATAAAATGTATTTGTACAATTCATTTTATTCTCTAAATAATTTGCTAATGAAGCGATTTTGTTCTGTTTTTATTGCTTTCATATGTTTTAATTTTATTTGGTTTACATTTTTTATGGTTATCATAATGAAATAGATGCATATTTTGTACCATCCAAACAAACCAAAACGTTCACAATGAACTGTTAACTTAACAGTTCATTGTGAACGTTTTGGGAAGGATGGACAGATAAAAACAGAAAAAATTGTTTTAAATCAATATAATAAAAACATGGTCCAAGAGATGCATAGTGATATACAAGTTTGATAAAATATCATAAACACATCACATGCAAAGGATCACAGCGATGAAAAAAATTTTTTTAGCCTTGGCCATCACCGTTGGATGTGGAGGGACACTCCCCATAGCCCAAGCCGCAGAACAGACTCAGGATCCCATCTTGGCCAGTTTTGAACGGGCCTTCAAAACCGATCAAACCGGTCACTTGACGGAACATGATCTTCTCGTGGCCAGCTTTACGCGTGGTTTCGCCGATCAAAGCGATCCCTTGCTTACCCAAAAACCAGTGGGACCGGAAATGGATCGATTGACCCATGAAATCAATATCGCCTTTTGGCGTCAAGAGGTTCCTACCGCACCCAAACAAACGGCCTTGGTAACGACTCCAAAAATTTCCAAAGATTTATAAACAAATGGAAATCGGTCTCCCGTCTTCAGAAAAACGTTTTAAAAAACGCAACTGAAGACGGGAATAACCCGATTTGATTAGAAATAATTATATGACAAGCGTTGCCTCTGTTTTTGCTATCCAGCCCCACCCAAGGGGGTGACTTCCATAACCTTACAGGGCGATGGGACCCCTCGGTGTTTGATATCCATAACCTGAGGAGCCCTTTCCGCCGATACCTAAAAGATCCAACCCTTTTTTCAACAGCTGCACCCCTATAGCGATATTTTTTTTGGATTGACTGGCAGATCCAAAACGTCGCACGAATCTCGTTATACAAAACTGACGCATCCAATCCCAAAACAAAATCCCAAACAATACGCACTGTGTGTCCAACTGGTATCGCACTGATCTAACGGTCTCAATTCCAATTGTGAACGATCTGTCTTCTGCAGATTTTTTTGGCCAGGCAGGATCAGTTTCAATCGCCTCAATTGGCGGAGAGGGTCGACCCTGCGACAACCATATATTCGCCCCCGACGGCGGTTTCAATCGCCTCAATTGGCGGAGAGGGTCGACCCTGGGAATTCCGGTGACACAATACCTAATTGCTCCTATTCTTGCTAAACGTGTCATATTGTGAGGATAGAATGGACTGGGAATTCCGGTGACACAATACCTAATTGCTCCTATTCTTGCTAAACGGGTAGAATTCCGGTGACACAATACATAATTGCTCTTTCTATTATGGGTAGAATTCCGGTGACACGGGTAGAATTCCGGTGACACAATACATAATTGCTCTTTCTATTATGTATTGTGTCACCGGAATTCCTATTATGTATTGTGTCACCGGAATTCCTATTATGTATTATGTCACCGGAATTCCATTGGAATTCCATTCATAATTGCTCTTTCTATTATGTATTGTGTCACCGGAATTCCATTATAATTGCTCTTTCTATTATGTATTGTGTCACCGGAATTCCGGTGTCACCGGAATTCCATTGGATTATGTATTGTGTCACCGGAATTCCATTGTATTGTGTCACCGGAATTCCATTGGGATTATGTATTGTGTCACCGGAATTCCATTGGTGACAGGAATTCCATTGGTGACACAATACATAATTGCTCTTTCTATTATGTATTGTGTCACCGGAATTCCAATCGCCTCAATTGGCGGAGAGGGTCGACCCCTGGCTGTAAAAATCGACTTCGCCCCGGAAAATTGTTTCAATCGCCTCAATTGGCGGAGAGGGTCGACCCTGCTTTAATACCTGAATATCTCAACCAAAGAGTTTCAATCGCCTCAATTGGCGGAGAGGGTCGACCCCCATAAAATCCTTGCAATGGTCAGGGGACGAGGGTTTCAATCGCCTCAATTGGCGGAGAGGGTCGACCCAGCGAAAAACCGCTTCCTGCCTGGGTTGTGCCAAGGTTTCAATCGCCTCAATTGGCGGAGAGGGTCGACCCCGGCAAAATGATTAACCACGCGCCGGTTTCCCCGTTTCAATCGCCTCAATTGGCGGAGAGGGTCGATCCCAACTGTAGTTTCTGGGAGGGAAGCAATTTTAAGTTTCAATCGCCTCAATTGGCGGAGAGGGTCGACCCCGAAAGAGACACTGTTGTTCTCGGATGAACCGGTTTCAATCGCCTCAATTGGCGGAGAGGGTCGACCCAGGCACTGGCTAAGGCTTGGCAGGATTTTCCTGTTTCAATCGCCTCAATTGGCGGAGAGGGTCGACCCTTTTTGGGGTTGAAATTTGGCCAGACGCTGAGTGGTTTCAATCGCCTCAATTGGCGGAGAGGGTCGACCCGGAACAGAGTGGCATTTCATCGTCGCCGAGTTGGGTTTCAATCGCCTCAATTGGCGGAGAGGGTCGACCCTTCCCAAAAGAATGATGAAACGGCCTCAGGACAAGGTTTCAATCGCCTCAATTGGCGGAGAGGGTCGACCCCTCGAAGATGTAAAATCGACTTACGATGACAGTTTCAATCGCCTCAATTGGCGGAGAGGGTCGACCCTGAGTGACTACGCCAAGCAGTTGCTCTGTTCGCCGTTTCAATCGCCTCAATTGGCGGAGAGGGTCGACCCCGATTATCAGGAGAAAAAGCTCCCAAAAGCGATTAGTTTCAATCGCCTCAATTGGCGGAGAGGGTCGACCCTGACCTGTGGATAACTTTTTGCATATATTTCATAGGAATGCAAGTATTTTTTTTATTCGAAAAAATCGTCAAAAAAGTTAGCATTTTCATAGAAATTATCATATTTTTGACATTAAAAATTAAATGATATCTTTCAATAAGTTTCGCCATTTTTTGTAGCGATTAATGCGAAAAAGTTATCCACAGGTGGTGTGCTGTTTCAGTGTAAGGCCATTCATCACCAATCCATGTTTGCAAATCAACGACAATATTGCTTACCCAATATTGTCAATTCTAAGCTACTTTTTTTAGTTTGCCCCAGGAGTTGGTGGTTTCTCCTTTTTTGTGCAATCGGATCGATTGACCAATGAAATCAATAGGCTTTGGTAACGATCCCAAAAAATTTCCAAATATTTATAAATAAATGGAAATCGGTTTTCCGTCTTTAGAAAATCGTTTTAAAAAAACGAAACTGAAGACAGCACCACCCAAGGGGGTGACTTTCATATCCTTACAGGGAGAGGGGACCCCTCGGTGTTTGATATCCATAACCTGAGGAACTCTTTCCGCCGATGCCTAAAAGATCCAACCCTTTTTCCAACAGCTGCGCCACCCTAGTGATATTATCTTTGGATCGACTGACAGATCCAAAACGAAACATAAAATCGCTCCCCTGATCCACAACCAAAAAAAAGACCGGAATCGGATTCTCACGCTCAACTGGTTCGGTTATCTGGTTGGCATAATAACGAGAATGGTGACAATTAATGATATCCACCCGCAATGTTGGCCAGCTATTTGGATAAGCATCAAAAAATAACAGGTCTCCCCTTCCAGGAGAGGATATCTCTGGAATAATTTCTTCTGGACCAAACAACTCTTCCACCAAATCGTCCCCTATCTCCTCTAAAAGAGCCATTCTCCGACACATCCCCTTTATGGCCGACCCGCTGACAAAAGGAACCCCAATCAACGGATCAAAGGTAAATCCGTTTTCAATAGGGTGAGAATTACCCATACCCAGAACCATGCGCCAACTCACAGTAAACAATTGTTTTGCAATGCCCCTCGCCAAAGCCACCCGATCCATGCGCCGATTATAAGCGTGTAAAAGTGCGGCAACGGGATGATTTTTTTTACGATCATTGTAACGATCGGTAAATGCAGTTAACGATTGCAAAAGTTTGCTGGTTCTGCCACCCAAGCCCCTGTTGCCTTCCCAAATGGCCAAATAACGATCAAAAACCAAACCCGCATGCGCCTGCTCTGGCAAAGGAAATTTATAAGAAGCCTTTTCTATCACTTCTGCTCCAGGCACAATCGGAACAACCGTGGGATAGGTGATCATCTTACGTCTCCTTCTTATTTAAAGCATCTGCCAACAATTTAAGGTGCCACAGCATTACGATGGCTTCACGCTGCAGAGCAAGATAGACAGAACGTTCTGCACCAATGATCTCCGAGAGAAACTTACGACCATCAACGGACTCATTTTTTCCCTTGCCAAGCTCAACAGCCAATGGACGACCCGGCATTTTTATCATCAACCAATGGACGATAAAATTGAGAATACGCTGATGATAATATTTGTTTTGATGAAGAAGCGTTGCCACCACCACAGTCAACCCCTGAATACGCACATCCAACGGTAATTTTTTGACCAAATTCAGGGCATCTCCCCCCCAAGTCGTCCCCTGCCACTCCTGAACTTCCTGTAGGGCTGCCTGTGCTCGCAAATGGCGCAAGTCATACTCTTTTTCACTACTCACGGATTCGACTCCTCAATTTTATGTTCGTATTGAGTCCAAAAACAAATCCCTTGCCCCACGGTCTCATTGCCGCCAATTTGCACCGTTGCCAATAATGAATGTTGTGCTCGAAAAATTTTCATAGGTGAAGGTTCAACAGAAGCGGCAGAAACCTTCTCCGTTTTTTGTGCAGATCTGCTCTGGCGGCGTTCCCCAACAAAGGAGATAAACAAACAATCCGCAGGCAAATACTCCTCATACCATAAATTGCCCGATTCATCGACCTCGCCAGTAAGAGGGTTTTTCCACTTATTTGTCGTCTTGCCCTCGGTCAGTTTAATCCGCGCCCGTACAGGGATGGCGCGTTGGATCAAATCTTGGAAATCTCGATCAGAAATCACCACCAAACCCTTGGCCAATCGCTCCCGGGTCTCTTTTTCCTCCTCAGAAAAAAATAAAGAGAGGCGCGTTCCAAGATATGCCAAATCGGAGGAATCTCTTACCATATTTTGTTCAAAAACCAAATCCTCTATGACCAACGTTTTTTTCAAAGCCTGGTCCGCGACTAAGGCCACCCCCTCCGGGGTTGGAAAAGACGGTCTCTTCTTTTGAAAAAAATCAACCCCAAAGGCGCGCAAATCCCGACAAAAACGCTCTAAAATCAATGGACAGGTGACGTGCAAAAAGGGACGATCAAGGGAACGGACCGGCATGGCAAGCAACCGCCCTTCTGTAAATGACAACGCCCCAGCATGAGAATTTTCATTCTCTTCTTCATTATTCAAGGAGGGACCGAAGAGTTTATCGATATTCTCTTGTTTTTGCCCGGTCTGTTCCCAGACTTGTCGGGCCACCCCTTTTAAAACAGTACCAGGAAAAATGGGAAAACCTGTCTCCGCCTCTCGGGCAATGGGAAGATCCACCACACCAGTGGTCTGTCCCACGCCGCAATGGGTCGGAGTTAGGGTGTAAATAGCGGTGAGTGTGACATCTGGCCAAATATTCATCGTTTTAATTTACCTCCGGTCTTGAAGGACCCATTCCCACCAACGTGTATCCAAAGCCAAAACGAGCTTCCTCCTGTTTTGAGCCAATGATATGGGCATTATGCAGCATCGACAAAGCCCTCCTGCGACTTATTAAATCGCCCCCCCGCAATTGAAAGAGCCACGCCGAACCCGCAGGAATATAAAGTTTATTGCTTCGACTCGCCTGACCGTTCATTTGAAAACCACCCAAAGCGATGGGATCACCCGTCATGGCCCCCCGAAATTGCACACGCACATCTTGCGGTAAAACCACATTCAGACGAGGTTTAAAAACATCCTCCAACCAAACAGGGGTCAAGGTTAGGAGCCAAAAAAAGGCATCCTCCTCTGTTGTTACCTCTGGCGGGAGATGTTCCCCCTGCAAAAGTTTAAGCCACTGAGGATGCATCTCTTCAACAGGCTCAAAAGCCACTGCTCGCCCTTTGTGACCAGCGGTTCCAAAACCGGTGGTCAAGGCATCTTGCGGAATCCGAACGGCCAAATCACCGTCAAGTTCCCCAAAAAAACCACTCTGGTCTGCAAACCGTAACGTCAACAATGAATAGAGCATTCCAGTTTTAACCCGCCCATGATCGGCATCAAGAGCGACTCCTGGGCGAGTCTCTTCTTTTACAAAAGGGGGCAAGGGTTTATTCCAATACCCCATATTCCAAGAGCCATTGCCTTCCCCTGCTAAAGCAAAAAACAAATTTTGCGGTCCAATCCAGCCTCCCAGTGGCCTGCCATTGTGGCGATCAGGACGACCCAATAATAAATAATCTCGATACGTCTCATTCATATCGGTCAAACTTGAATGGTCGGATGAGGTAAGCCGAGCATGCAAGGGGAGCTCTTTGCTGCCCAAAATAAATTGAGGTGTCGGAACCCAGGGCACCACCAATAGCTCTTCGGTTTCTTCAGATCGCTCCAGGAGTGCCGGGAGTGGTCCAGACAATTGCCAATCCGCTGGCAAACGGTCTGGTGTACCGATCAATCTCTCTCGTTCTTCGATGGCTTTTTCGGACCAATCGTCCAAATCCAAAGAAGGATCATGCACCGCCCGCAACAACTGGCTGCGCACCATCCCTTGAAAGGCAAATGGCGTGGGTGGAAATAAGGAATGGCCATGATGGGCCTCCCCGGCACTAAAAGAGCGCGGTGGGCCAAAATAGAGCGACTCCATCGGTCGCACAAAAAACAACTTTTTCATTCCTCCTCCTCTCCACTTTTAGAGGCCAAATTTCGGCACAAAAGCAATCCGTCTACCGCGCGCTCCAGATTTCCTGCTGCGGCGTAAGAACAAATTCCTCTTTTCCATAAAATATAGACCTCTTCCAACGCCTGTGGACGTTTGCCATCCAGGGCCTTGTTCAGCCCTCCTCGCAGCAAGGGACCAAAATGCTCTTCCCAAAGAGTCTCTGAAAATTGGCCGGGATCTTGCCCGGTTTTCTTCTCGACCTCACGCCAGAGAGTTTGAATAAACAAGTTAAATTCCCGCAACTTATAGGGCAGACGCCCCGGTAAATTATTCTCTCTAAATTCCTTTATCACCGTCCGTATCAATTGATGGGCAGAAGGGGGCTGACCCCTTTCACTCCAGGGCATCACGAACCTGGTTTTTACCCCATTACGGGAGGCATGTCCCACCGCCAGAGAACGCCGCCCAGAGGTTCCCTTGGCCAAATCTTTGAGCAACACCTCTGACTCCCGCAAAAGAACCGAAAGAGAGGTCTTGAAATGACCAATGGCAATCCCCGCCGAGAGACTTTGAAAACCACCCAACATGGGTAACAAATGGCCATCAATGGGAACAGAGCCGACAAAGCCCCCGGCATCAGCACCCAACACATGCGGCTCCAATAGATGAATATTTTTGATTGGCAAATGGATAGGTATATCGCCCTCCATTTTGGGAATGATAAAGCGGCTTCGATCAACCTGTTCATCCTTTTCCCAAAAATATGGCTTTGAATATCCTTTCAATCGCCAATCCCACGGCTGGTTGGTGGGCTGCGTGTCGATCAACCAAGGGGCAGAAAAGAGTTGTTGCAACCGAGCAGCCAAGTCAATGGCCTCGTCCGCAGGAGCCAAACAGAGCACATCATCCCCGCCGGCATAAACCAACCGACCAGAAAACTCCCTCTCCACCACCCAAGGAACGATGCGATGGCTAAATTCAGCCAAGGCCCTGCTGATGAAAGCGTGCAACGAGGGGCCTATAAGACGCGGGGCATCAAGGAGATCTCCCCAACCGGCCTGTAACAAATGAGGATGTTGTTCGATTTGTCGCACAGCCTCGGGATGCAGCACATCCCGCCAACGCGCCCCAACGCGATCGGCCTCCCCCAAAAGCAGCCGACTGATGGCATCTCCATCCATGCGAATGACCGCCAAGCGTGTGGACGGATCTGCTATATCCAGTTTGCTGGCCTCTGAGCGTAAATCTTTAACGGCTTGTTTTAAAAGGTTATATTTAATTTTTTCTTCGTCGGTTGTCCCCTGTTTTTGTCTTCTCCCCTCAATGGCTTCTGGGAACAGAGAAAGTTGGGTATCGATCATTAAAAAGGCGTTTCCAATATTACTTGTCTGCAATTGAGCGGCGGATAGACGAAAAAGTGCTCGAGGAAAATTGGTGCGTGGCAGGTTTAACTCTTTAAAAAGTGCTACCACCCGCGCCAATTTTGGTTCCAATTCTTTAGTTGTCACAACCTTGATCAAAAAATTTTGTGCAGCCAGCGTTGCCGTAGAGGGAAAAGGCACCCGCACTTCATCCCCTGAATCCACGATGGCATTATAATCCGAACTAGGCCCAGCCCAAGAGGGGTTCAAGGCGGTCAGCTTTTTATTGATCTTATCGTTGCCAGCCTCGACCAAAAAACGTTTCATGGTGCAAATGGCACACAACCGTTCTGCCCCTGTTTGGTCTGGGTCTAAAATTGCAATTTTCCAAAATTGGCGGGCCTGTCTTCTCAGTCCATCCACACCGCTTGCCGAACCGTTACTCAACGCCTGGCGTTGCCCGCAAAGGGTACATTTTTCGCCGCCCTCCTCTAAATGCAGCACATAAGGGGTGGCGTTTTTGCGCAGGGCATGACGCTGCAACAGTTGGTGATGGGTCAGGGCATAATCAAACCCCCGTTCCATTTGATGATAAGCAAGATTGGTATAGGCATGCACCTCTCTAGCCCACTCATAGCGCGCCCAGCTCTCTTTGTTGACCCAAGGGGCCAAACGATGGCGGCGTTTGGCAATATTTTCCCGATCCATCGCGACCTCTATATTCGACGATTGTCGAAAGGAGGGATCTTGGCAGGGTAAGGCCCGCTCCCGCAGACTCGCCACATTATTAATATTTTCAAGGCGCGCCCATTCCACTGCAGACCAAGTGGTATAAATAGGCATTTTTTCCTGTTGCCGTTGCCATATCTTTTGCCAAGAATTCCCACCCTGCACGTGCCGAGTCAACCAGTCATAGACCACACCGGCCAACTCCTTCCATCGTTTTTGGACATTTTCTTGACATTTACGAGCCATCTCCTCCAAAGGACGCAAAAAGGGCTCTTCTGCTCCACCACGAGGAATCAAGGCGGTAAAGGCATTGGGCAACAAAGAGGCATAACTGGCCGGATTGGCCCCTGAAGAGAGCCATTCGGCATCCTGACCCAACAGCCAAACATCCACACGAGGATTCCCGCGCAAATCAGGATAAACAATACAATCCGGCCCATAATGTTCCACCAGCGGCTCCATGGCACTCCAAACCAAATCGGCCAACAAAAAAGAACTTATCCACAAATCACGACTGGTACGGGAATCTTGAATAAATTTGCCCACTGGACCAATGGAAAAACGCAACAGCCAAGGCTGCTGAGCTGCAGAAAGATTTTTATCCATAAAAGCGAGTGCCGTGACAACCTTTAAATGGTCCCAAATGGAGTGGTCTGGACAACGAGAGTCCGATGGCATTTCACTCCACAGAGCTTCATTAAGAGAGCTATTTTTTGTTTTATCCAGTAATTCCTCCCGAAACCGACGCCAAATTCGAAAAAAGGCCGCCCGGTCCTGATCGACGTTTCCCCAATCCTTTAACTCTTCGCCCAAGAGCTCTGCCACATCTATGGCATCTGCAATGACGGTTTCCTTAATTTCACGTCGACCAGCCTGTTCTCCCGACTCTGCTCCCCCCACATTTAAAAACTGGCCATGATCCAATGGGTGGGTAATCAAGGGATGGGTAGTCCAGTTGACCCGTATGGGAGCAATCCCTTTACTCTTTTTTGGATCAACCAATGGACGATCAGCCCCAGCAGAGGCACAATCAGGAACGTCGGCATATCGCAAAGCCTCTTTTGTAAATCGCTTAAAAAGGCCTTTCGCCACCTTTCTATGTCCACCTAAACCCGGCCAACTGGCATAGGGTTTGTTTGGCGGATCATGAAAAAACTGAACCAGTTTATATTGCCAAAATAACTCTTTTTTCACTATTTCCACCCGCTTTCTGCCCATGCCATAAATTGGTCCAGCAAATTATTTGGGTGTGGATCTTTTAGAACGACACCATTTCAGGCTGCCATAAGCACTGGAGGAAGTGCATAACGCGAAAGGTGATTGCGTTTGAGCTCCGCCGATAAGTGGTACTGCCAGTACT
>JAMOAW010000010.1:0-47764 GCA_039908535.1 Magnetococcus sp. DMHC-6
TTTTAATATTTAGTTATTTTTTTGTTTATGGTTTGCCCGTTGCTTTTCTTTATTATTAGAAGACATCATTGTGTTGGAGAAATAAAAATTAAAATCTTGGGAGCGGAGAACCGCCCCCCAATTCCCCCCACCCTTTTCTTTTAATTTTAAAAAAAAGAGGGGGTCTGGGGGATTCATCCCCCAGGGTTTGGCCTTTGATTTTTTTGCCCGTAGGGCATCATATTTTTAAATTCCAATTTTGATAAACTGCTCAATTTCGTGGGTTCGAAAGCCCAAGGCCATGGGTCGTTTGATGGTGGGCAGGACGACGACATCGTAGAGTTCCTCCATGATTCCCTCCATACGCAACCAGTGGGAGGCGTCACCGGTTTCCAAATGAATCACTTGCAGGCCGCTGCGTGGGGCGATGTGTTCTTTTTCTAATCGTTCATTAAGAGGCAATCCCGTAAAGGTTCGGTTGTGGCGGGGTTTGGAGAGTCCGACGACGGCATAATCACCGATAAAAGAGAGTCCTCTTAAAAATCCGGGACAAAAGGTGATTGGTTGAAAGGTTCCTGTGGTACGGTCCACAAAACCGAATTCACCGGTTCCGGCATTTAATAACCATAATCGATTGCGATAGAGTCGTGGGGAATGGGGCATAGAGAGTCCTGAGCAGATCACCTCGTTGGTGACCACATCCATCACCAGCCCCCCATGAACCCGATGTTCCCGCCACCCTTCCGCCACATCTGATTGACTGACCATCGTGACATAGCGTGGTTTACCATCTTCCATGGCTAAGCCGTTCAGATGGCAGCGATCTTCGGCGGCTAGGCGCGAAATGAAGGGGGGGTGCCAGATGGGGATAAAATGGCTGTTATGGCCCAAAGTGGCCAAACAGTTAAATAGGGTGACGACAAAGACAGGTTTTCCATCCGGGAGAATAGCAATATCGTGGATATCTACATCCCCAGTGGTATGCCCAGCCATGGGAACAAAGAGGGCATCATATCCTTGATGCAATTGGCCTGAGTCGAGCATCTCTTCAAAACGCCAGAGTTGATAGCGGCTACTCATCCATAGAGAGCGGTCTTGGGCACTCAAACCCATGCAGCGATCAAAGGTGCGTTCGAAGACCGAAAGAGAGCCATCGGGTTTGAGGCCAATTAAAAAAATTTTTCCGCCCTGATAGGTGGTGAACACGAGGCTGGCGTTTTGCGCATCCAGCCAACGGGTAAAAAGACGAGACCCTTCCAAGCGAAGCTGTTCAGTCGGGGCAGAGGTTGGGAGATCCATTTAAATTAACTCCTTTTTTGAACATAGTGCCCTACGGGCAAAAAATTAAAAAAAAAGGGTGGGGGGAATTGGGGGGCGGTTCTCCGCCCCCCAAGGTCTTGATTTTTATTTTTCCGATACATGAACATACTGCCCTGCGGGCAAAAGATTAAAATTAAGTAACCGTTCAGAGAAAAAAAATAAAAACAAGACCTTGGGGGATTGCATCCCCCAACCCCCCCTGCTATTTGAAGAAAGCAAAACCGAATTCACAAGCAAAGTCAAAAACAAAGTCAAAAACAAAGTCAAAAACAAAACCCTGGGGGCAATCCCCCAGACCCCTTTTTTTTATTAATATATGAACGGTTACGCCAAAGCAATAAATCATTGAGTTTTTTATTTTGGTGAACAGTTACAAAATCAAAACCCTGGGGGATGAATCCCCCAGACCCCCTCTTTTTTTTTAATAACTGACAATCAAGGCCTTGGGGGGGTGGATACCTCGACGAGGCTGGGGGCAAACCTTGTTGCCAGAGAGTGGTCAGGCTCCAAATTGAGGCAGTTTCGAAAAGCGGTGATGGCTTCAGGAAAACGTCCCTGGGCAGAAAGGACAATACCCAAATTGTTGTGGGCATCGGAGTGTTGTGAGTGCCCTGCGGGCAAAAAATTAAAAAAAAGGGTGGGGGGAGTTGGGGGGCGGTTCTCCGCCCCCCAAGGTCTTGATTTTTTATTTTTCCGATACATGAACATGGATTGCTGCAGATAAATGTTGATGATATATAGTAACTAAATGTTTTGTATTATTATTTTAATTGCTGGCCAAGATTTTTTTTGCTATATATAGGGAGCTGATTTTTTTTAAATATAATGGACCCCCAATTTTTAGACAATGTGTTAATCTCTGAACCATCTCAAATTTAGAGAAGAGGTATGAGCAATATACGCAAACAATATACAAGTGTTTTTAAGGCCAATGTCGCACTCTTGGCCCTTAAAGGAGAAAAAACGACTGCGCAATTGGCAACTTTCGTTATGAAGTGCATCCGACAATGATCAACTTGTGGAGAAAAAAGTTGGCGGCGAATGCCGCTGGCGTGTTTGACTCAAGTAGGAATGTCAGTAGCAAAAAGAAGACGGAGGAGAGAGTTGCGCAGTGATACCGTCTATTGGTCAACGGAAAGTGGAATGGGATTTTTTAGCCAAGCGGTCCGGGATTTACACCGCAAGGAGAGTCAAAATGAGTATGGATGGACGGGGTCAATGTCATGATAATATTTTTATCGAACGGTTGTGGCAATCGGTAAAGTACGAGTGCATATATTTGCATTCTTTTGAAAATGGGAAGGTTTTTCGCTGAAAGATGGAAGATGGACCGTAAAAATTTAATGTCTTGGCAATATGGATATCAAGACCTTGGGTGGCCCAGAATCGCCCTCCAAGGTTTTAAAAAAAAGAGCGGGTCCGAGGGATTCATTCCCCAGGGTTTTGCCTTTTATTGTTTGCCAGAAGGGCATCACGTTCCAAAATGGAGATGGATAAGCTTTGTTTTACTCTCTTGTTTTTGTTTTTTTGGCATGATAGCCTCTTTTGGTTGCACCACTAATGACGTGGGGGAGGTGCTTTATCGCGCCATGGAACATAAAAAATGTTATGAAGAAAGCGGTTCTTATGGTCCATGTGACCATCCTAGTGTTCGTATGTCGGAAAAATAAATGTCAAGACCTTGGAGTGCCTAGAACCGCCCAAAAAAATTTACAACAGTTTGATTTTTATATGCTTTTACAGGGTTCCTTTTATGGTCGAGAGTAAGAGTTTGGACAATGTTTTTAAAATACAAATGAATATGCAAACGGTCATTTATTCTATAGATGTCGATCTGGATGATCGCGCTTTCTTTTTTCCAGACGGAAAACAGATGACGCAAATTAAATTTGCTATTCTTGCGAATCATGAGGTACAGGTAAATGCGGTTTATGCATTCAATGAGAGTCACTCGGCACCAGAACTTTTTCGTCTTTCTTTGGCGGATGCACGAGAGTTAGCGCGCACTCTTGTTGAAGCCGTTTATCGTGCTCAAACTCGCAATGTGTTTTCTGAGACGATTCGAATGACCATTCATGTTGTCCCCAATGGTTATATTTTGCAAATCGGAGATATTAACAATGAACGACAAATTATGCTCAGTACGAGCGTTATTTGGCGTATCTGTCATGCCTTATTGCGTATTGTGGACAGGTTATCACCGGTGTTCACGCATTAAATTATTTTTTAGCGTGTGGTTATCCATTTAACTCAATCGATCATTTGCAAACGAGGGTTGGAATGGATGCCTGTTGCGCGTAAAAGGATCCGGTTTCTCCGCCCGTCAATCGCTTTTATTTATAATGTATCAGGAAAATAAAAATCAAGACCTTGGGAGAACCGAAGTGGACCCCTCCAATAATATTTTATTGAATGCACATTGGTATTAGCTGTTTACGATTTGACGCAAAAATTGACTCATGAGAAAATCTGTTTCCAAAATATGGTGAGTCAGCCAATTTTTTAAAAAATTCAGAACCTCTTCTGTCAGATCAATCTCTTGATTATGATATCTTTGTTGTAATTGAGTGGCCTGACCAATCAATTCCGTATGTTCTTTTTTATGCGCTATTAATCCAGAAAAGCGATGGGTTTGCATGAGACGTTCTTCATGGCGAAAATGCCAAGCGGTATAGCTTAAGAGATCTTGCAGGATTTTTCCGATGATCTCGCGATCTTTGTTTTCATTAATAGCCGTAATGAGGGTATTGAGGATCTCTATCAATTTTTTATGATCATTATCCACTTCAATAAAACCAGTTCTCAAGGTATCATCCCATGTCAACGTTTCCATATGAATTCCTTTCTAAATTTAAATAAATTGATTAACAGACAATTCCTTTGAAACCAAATACGGACACATCATCACGTCGATTCTCTTCCCCTTTATAAGTGATCAATGCCTGTTTGATGTACTCCCCATGTTCAGCGATTGGAAATGGTTGCAAGGAGAGCAATAATTGCATGAAACGCCGTTTGCCAAATCCACGTTTACTTTCCCCACCTATTTGATCAATCAAACCATCTGTTGTCAGATAATAGTTCCAATCCGAGCGCAATTCAATTTCTTGGATAGTAAACTGGATATCTCTGGAAAACGCGCGATAGCCAATACCTGATTTGTCTCCTTTGATCTCCCGGGCCTCCCCTTCAGCAATCACGAACAAAGAGAATCGCGCCCCAGAGAAGGTCAACGTGCGTTGATCGGCATCTAGATAACACATACCCAGTTCAAGACCATCATCCGAAGCCCCTACTTCCCGATCTTGTCCCAAAGCCATCTGGATCAATTGATGCATCCGTTGCAATAAAGTGGCGGTATCTCCTGGAGGCGTTTCCAAGAGGGCTTGGTCAAGGGCCCCGTTTGCGATTAACGTGATAAACGCCCCAGGAACACCATGACCCGTGCAATCGGCCAACAATAACAGAACCCCTGTGAACCATGGGCGGTACCAATACATATCTCCACCCACCAAATCGCGTGGTTCCCAGAGCACAAAATGTTCAGGAAGGACCGCTGACAAAATTTGCGTTTTGGTCAAAATGGAGCGTTGGATTCGGCTGGCATAGTGAATGCTTTCGGAGATCATCTGCAAGGCCTCCTGCAATTGCGCCTCTGCCTTTTTTCGGCGCGTAATATCTTCCTTATTGGCTAGAAAATGAATCACTTCTCCTTTTCGATTCCGAATCGGTGCAATTTGTGTTGCTTCCCAATAATAAGAGCCATCCTTTCTACGGTTGAAAAATTCGCCTTCCCAAGCCTCTCCTCGGTTTAACGTGGCCCATAGATTTTCATATACCTGCCTATCCATTTTTCCCGATTTTAATAAACGCGGATTTTGACCAATCGCCTCCTCGGCGCTATAGCCACTCACTTTACAAAACGTGGCGTTCACATACTCGATTCGCGCCTGAGGATCGGCGATGATAATGGAGATTGGGCTTTGTTCTACCGCACTGCTTAAGGTTCGAACTCTCTGTTCGGTGAGAATTCGTTCCGTTATATCATGAAAGACGACAACAGACCCGATCAAAATTTGCTCTTTCCAAATTGGCCGACTGGTATATTCTACCAAAAAAGAACCCCCATCCTGACGCCAAAATTGTTCTTCACTATTATGGATTACCTTTTCTTGAACAAGGGCTTGCCGCAATGGACAGGCCTCTTTTAAACAAGAGGAGCCATTTGTATCGTGATGATTGATGAGGATACAAATATTTTTTCCGATGATCTCTTCTGTTTCATACCCCAACATGGCTGCCCCAGCGGGGTTGATAAAATTAAAATGGCCTTCTTTGTCCACTCCAAAAATCCCTTCTCCCACCGCTTCCAAAAGCAAACGGCTACGCTCTTCCGCCACTTTTGTGGCCATTTCAGATTGTTTACGTAATGTTATGTCGGTGAAGGTAGTGACAAAACCACCGGTGGACAGAAATCCTCTTTCGACATTGATGATTTTGCCATTGCGACTGGTATAGTCGAACGATGGTTCATCTATATGAACAAGCCGTAGAAAACGTTGTCGCAAAAGCTCTGTTTGCCCATCGGTCGCCATATTTTCTTGTTTTACCAAATGCTGCACTAAATGTTCAAAATGGCTTCCAGGAATCGTCATCTCTTCGGGAAGTTCCAGAAGATGCTGAAATTGCTGGTTGCACAAAATTAAACACAGCTGTTCATCATAGGCGACCAATCCTTGCTGAATGCTGCTCAGTACGGTTTCCAAGAGGGTGGTCTCACGGCTTAGGGCCAATTGAATTTGTTCACGTTTGGTGATCTCTTGCCCAAGTCGACGGTTCCAAAAAGAGACGAAGGTAATCACTAAGATCAACACTCCAATAATTGGCAACACCCAGGCAAGAATCATTTTTAAATTACTGCCCAATTGAACCTGGACCGTCATCCAGGCGTTGCGGATGGCATTTTTTTCTCGAATAGGGATATTTGCGATGACTTTTTGCAGAATTGAGCGCAATTGAGGCCAATCTGGACGTACCCCCATGGATAGGGTGATCTGGTAAGGCGTGGGGGCCATAACCTGTAATTGATTCATTTTCAGATGATTCATGGTATAGGTGGCTACCGCCAGATTTTCAACATAGGCATCGATCTGACCCTTCTCTAAGGCTTTGAGAGCATCGGAGACCGTTTTCATTTGGACCAAATGGAGATTGGCATGGCTTTTGGCCAATTTTTTGGCAATGGGATCCCCTTGAACCACCCCGACCTTTTGTTCAGTCAAATCATCCAAGCCACTGATAAAGGCGGCATCATGATGCATGATGACAACTACTGGAAAGGCAATGTATGGATCTGTCAACTGCAGCGTTTCTTCGCCTGTATCTAATCGCATGACAACGGGGAGTAAATCGATTTTGCCAAGTTTGGCTGCCGCTTCAACTCCATCCGGCCAAGTATGGCTGAGATCTGGTGCCATGATCAGACCGGTCAAAGAACCGATGACCGAGATAAAATCGGCCGCCATTCCAGAATATTTATTATCTTGGACAAATTCGAATGGGGGACGATCAGCCGCACCGCTAAAGGTTATCTTAGAATGTTGTTTTATCCACTCTTTTTCCTCTGCATTTAGATGAATTTTATCCAAATTGTCATGGAGATCTTTGGAATTTGATTTGTTTGGAGTCAACTGGGGCCATTTTTCATAGAGATATTGCATTTCAGTAGGCGTGATTTGATTTATGGCTTTTTGTAAAAGATCGCGTAACATCACATTGGCTTTAGATAGGGTGATGCCATACGCGTTGCCTGGATAAGGAGATGTAAAGACCAACTGGTCATTTTCTTTCGATGTTTGTCTTGGGTTGAGAACGATATCCAGTTCATTATTAATCAAACGTTGAAAGGCTTCTTGCGCAGAAAATCCAGGAACATATTGTATAGGGATGGCCAACTTTTTAGCCAAAAGATCCATATAATCAATGGAAAAACCTCTGGGTTGATTCTCTTCTATAAAATTTAATGCTTTTTGATCCGCTTCACTTTGTACTCGAAAAGGGCCAGGATGGGCCTGTAGCCAATTCCGTTCCTCTATAGTCAGCTGGGTGGCTAGATCCGCCGTGGCACTGTTGTTCATAAAATAACTTGCCAATATTTTTTCGACTTCTCCCTGAGCAACCATGGCTTGCAGTTCTCGATCCAAGGCATCTGCGAGTGGGGCATGCAACGAATTTTTGGAAAAACCATAATTGAGATCAATCGCCCGTAACAAGCGATATTGCGCATAACCATAATCATTGAAACCCAATCCAGCCAAAACACTGTCCATGGCCCGGCGGTCTAAAACGATCACGGTGTCCAACTCGCCAGAAATAAATTGATTGACCAGGGCGTAATCATCCCCGGCAACATCATGTTTCGCAAGCGAGGAGTCTTGGTCAAACTGTGGAAAATAGGCGGTCCCTTTTTTAGTTCCAATCCGCAATGATTTTAAATCGTTATAATTGCGGATCGTCTGCTCTCGACCTTTGCGAATTAAAAAAAGAATCTCCTGTTGTTCATTGCCGATAGGGGTTAAAAATTGAACAAATTGTTCTCTTTCAGCCGTATGAATGGTACGCGGGACAATATCGACGCTTCCATCTTTCAAGGCCTCAATGCTTTTGGAAAAAGGTAAATCCTGCCACTCCACTTGATAACCCAAACGTTTGGCGGCCAACTCCAAGATTTCTTTTAAAGAACCACCGATAAACTGCTCATGAACGATCATATACGGCGGTCGGTGGCGGATATGGGCTTTGAGAATCTGCTCTTCAGACAGAGCTTTAGAAGATAAAAAGACTGAAAATGTTAAAATAAAAGTAAAGGTGATTTTTAACCATTCATTCTGCATATCAATTCCTGTTTATGAATTATGATGTTTGATGGGAAAAAATCAAAGGCTAAACCCTGGGGGATGAATCCCCCCCCCTCTCTCTTTTAAGGAGGAAATATAGAAAAGTCAGGAGGGCTTTTATAAAAGCGTCAACATCCATGGAATATAATATATTTTTAATAAAATCGCGATTAATAAAAAAAGCATCGCCATCAGGCTCATCGGTAAAATCGCCAAAATAATACTGAAAAATCTCTTTTCGTTCAGATGATAACGCACAAGCCCTTTAGAGATAAAAATGGCGACCAGACAGATGATCACATACGCAATACATGTAAATAACATATGAGGAAAAAAGGTCAAAATGGCCCCGAGATAGGCCAAGGGAAGGCTTAAATGGCTGGTTAAGACAAATTCACCTTGGATCAACTGCGCCAAAGTGACGGCCCAGTAGGTCACATTTAAAACAATGACCAATGTAGCTCCATATGTTTTGTATAAAAAGGCCAACAGAAGGGCTGATAAAAATCCAATCAAATGGTTGGAGATAATTATCTGTGGATCAAAATTCCATTGTATAAGTGACGTCTCCTTGACTCGAAATGCAAAAAATGGGGTCAAATCATTTTGGAAAAAAAGCGGATTGCTCACCGAGGCCATTAAAAACCATCCAATAAATACCCCCGCAGCGACCGCTAAAATGGCCATGACGCTTTTGCGGTTGGTGATAAATGAACCCTGTTTATCGACCCAAATATGGTGCCGGTTTAGATCTAAGACTTGATTGATGCGTGGGGCCAAAGCCCCCGTAATAAGAAATAACGCCAAAATTCCCGCTTCTGGGGCCACAAACATTAAACCAATATAGGTCTTATCTCCTGTTAAACCCAGCTTGTCGGTAATAAAATTACCAATCTCAAATGCCGGAATAAATTCATCCTCTTTGCGGGGGAGAGGGGGATCCTCTGTCAGAAAAGATTGATTCATTTTAGGAGGCCTTTGCAACAAATGAAGAGAATGAAGAAGCGATTAAACTGGACCCCATTAATTCGCGGAGCACAACCTCCGGTCCTGCATAAAGGGGAGAACCCAGTTCGAATGCAGACGACTGCTCTTGAAAATAGAGATAAACCGTTTGTCCAGTACGTAACATGGGGTGATTGGGTGCATGCCTGGGATGAATACAAAAATACCTTTGTTCGTCCTGAAAAACCAGCACATTTAAAGGTTCATCCGGTGGTAAGTGCTGGAATAAGGTCATGGGTTCACACCCCTCGGTCCATAACCGTACAGAAAATTCCACTGCACTCTCTCCCGTGCGTTGAATTCGCGCCACCATGCCCAGAGTAAAAATATACTCCGGTGCTTTGGCAAAAGCCAACAAAGTTCCAATCCGAAACGGTCGGGTGGATGAACTTTCGGTCAGGCGCAATACCAACTCCCCTTGGACCGTTTTGGTACCGACTTGCCATTGATTAAAATCGGCAATCTCTTTTTTATCCTCCACATTCGTCAATACCGAAGAGGAGCGGGCCAGGGTCAATGGAAATGAGAGACTCTCTTGGAAAGCCGCAACCCCTAATGTACGCAAACTTTGGATCGTCCCAAAAATGGTCTTAAAGGAGATGAAAAGATGCAAATCAGGATCTCTTTTAAAATGTGGCGTCTCATAAGGCAATGATTGACCAGAGACATCCATAAGCATCTGCTCTAAAACCAACACCCGGTCGGTCGCATCTAAACGAAAGAGCGGTTCTTGTAACTCTGTTTGCAAAGTTGGTTGCAAAATCGCTTGTTTGGACACCTCTAAGTCGTTGTGAAGCCTGTTTAAAAACGGTTGTGGATCAAATAAAAAAACCTCTGGTTTTGATGGCGAGTTGGGCAAAGCTGGACTCTCTTTACGATCCACTCTCAAATGACTCATCGGCATCGTTGGTGGTGGAGCTTCGGTAGAAGAGAGATTGACTTCTTTTTTCCCCGCCTCCAGATAAGCCAAAACAAAATGGAGATGTTCTGGGGAGAGACGACCGACATCCAAACGGGCCAAAAGTTGAATTTTAATAAATAAATCTTGTACGCTTTGTACTGGCATATAACCCAGTCCAAAATCGGTCAACCCGGTCGGTAAAATCCATCCTGAAGGTGAAAGCGTGTTTTTTGGTTCTGTTGTTGTTTCAAAATGATACAAAAGATAAAAAAGTTTATTGGCAATGGTGAGATATTGAAGCGTCATTTTTTGATATTGTAAGGCTTGCAAAAGCCAACACGTATACATCATTTCCAGAATACGCACCCCAAGCAAAGATATTCGGTGCCGTACATGGATATAACGATGATTAAATTGACAAAAATCTATATCGAATTGATAAGCAAACCCCTTAAGCAACGCCTCTGTGACCCGAATCCCCGCCAAGGTCAAGGCGCGATCCTCAGGACGAGAAGGGAGTGAAACTTTTTTACGATTGGCAAAATAGAGGCGTTCCAAAATTGGAAAGGCATATAACGACGCCACTTGCAGGCGGTCAAACCGTTCTTGAGGGGATATATGATAACTTTTGTTCAATCCTTCCAGGTAGACCGCCATTTCGGTCAACAGCAGCAAAAATTTTTCCTCCTCAAACCACTGCTTCCAATTGGCCAGCACCTCCTCGGCCATGGGCAAACGTACACTTAAACGCTGAACAGATGGCATCAGGGGCAAATGCAGTTCACGAGGAGCAATCCCCATTCCAAACACATTTTTGGTGCGCAAATAACTCTGAAGATTTCCCAGCAGTGGCACCTTTTGCAAAATTTTATTTTGCAAACAAGAGCAAAAGAGAAGATTCATCAGTTTGTCAGTAAAATCTGCGGACATCGTTGGTCTGCCTCATAACTCCAGATCAGGGAATGAGCTGGATCTCTTTAATGTTGGAGCGTTCGATTTCAAATTGTAGAGATCCCCCAAAGACCGTTTTATCTAAAAAAAGTTTATGGGAGTCCATTTTTTTGAGTAGTCCCTTTTTTGTAAAACCATTTTTTGTGATCACCTGCACGTTGGTGCCCATATAAAGTGCATAAATATCATCCGCGGTTTCTACTTTACGCACCTGATCGAGAAGAATGATTTCTGCCAGGCCTGGATCGTCAGGTGTTCGGGTCAGATGCAACTGGGCATCGGTGACTTCTTTTAAAAAGGCTGGGAAACGGTTCCCATCGGTTAACGTCACCAATACCGCCTGTCCCACAAAGGTGCGCCAAGGGTTCGCGGTGGTCGTCGGGGAGGAGTTGTTTTCTGGTGGTTGTGCCAGTGCCTCTTTTTTGTTCAAGGGGATGGATGACGAGGCGATCTTGGCAGGAGAAGCAGAGGCCTTTTCTTTTTCAGTCACTTTTCCACCCGCCTCTGAAGTGACAGCGTGTGAAGCGGAATTTGATCCTGTGCCAACACCAGAAGAGGTTGGCACAGGAGGTGGCTGTGTTCCGGTACCAGAATTTTCAATGTGCTGCAAGACCTTCTCGACAGAAAGCCCTTCTTTTGGGGGCGTTTCCAGTGCGCCATTTCCTCCAGAAATTGCCGCCGTAGGATAATCACCCGCTGGAGCCGCTCCAGAACTTTGACCGCCAGGTGCTTGAACTCCGAATTGATTTATCTTTTTTAGGGCCTCTTCCATTGAGATTCCCTCCCTAGGAGCGGGAATAGGAAGATCCAGAGGGGCTGCACTTGAAGATGGTGCTGGGGCCTGTCCAGGAGAGAGATTATTCGGCACCTGGACCCCCATTTTTTCAATCTTTTTGAGTGCTTCCTCTGTAGAGATCCCTTCTTTTGGAGCAGGAATGGGTAGATCAATCGGGACCGCCGCAGAGTTGGCCAGAGGTGGTTGGCCAGAAGCGGCGACAGAAGCAGGCTGCGCATCGTCGTTTTTCTGAGGCGCGGTTGGGGCAGTCTGTGGTACCGATTGGATATCGACATTCACCAGTTGCAAAAATTGTTGTGGACCTATCTTATCGTATCCAACAAAAACCAATCCAATTAAAAAAAATGCCAACAAAATGGTTTTACGATAGGTCTGGCTCTTTTTGGCCTTTTGAGAAAAAGAGGCCAATATCTCTGGGCTCAGGTCAGGAATGGAGAGTACCCCTTCTGGATCCAGAGTGGATGGCGACCGTTTTTGGCGAGAGGCGGTTGCGGATCCAAGTTTTTTTTGCTGCTCTTCGACTTTGGCCGCCAACTTGTGCGCCTTGAGCAAGGCCGCCTCAATGAGGGGATCTGTTGGATTTAACTTAAGCGCCGCTTCCAACTGTCCAAGTGCTGTATCCAAAAAAGGTAAAGAGGGGTGATCGACATATTTATTGGTTAAAGATTCCTCGGTTATCCCCTCCAAAGCGGAAATCGCCTGTTGCGTCATTGCGGTGGCCAATAAACGTCGCAACGGTTGCGGAGCGGGAGAAGGGGCAAAGGTGAGGGCTTTGCGTAGCAAATCTAAATGGGTGACGGTATTGCCCGATTCGGCAAATTGACGCGCGGTTCGTAAAATATGATAACAAACAGGGGGAAGATCCAACAAAAGATTGGCATCTTGAAGCAATATTCGGGCTTCCTGGGTGGCCTCCTGTGGTGATTTTTTTTGCTGTTTGGCACTTTCCCGTATTTTTTGAATCATTTGGTCCAAAGCCAAGATCAATTCAAAGTTTATACGTTCCGGTTCCTGGTATAAAATGTGCCGGACGCGTTCAAACAGATCATCTGCTGTTGTGATGTTTAGGTCCATGGCGACCGACAGGAGCCATTTATGTTAACCATAATATCATAACTACGCATAAAACGGATAGATCTCTTAAAAAAATAGTTTTTCATGGATGTTTTTAACCTTCGAAGAGGATCCGGTACCACCACACTTAACCGTGGTTGTCTGTTTTTTGGTTTTATTGTTTAAAAAAAAAGGGGTCTGGGGGATTGCCCCCAGGGTTTTGATTTTGCTTTTGACCTCGGTTTTGCTTCCTTCAAAAAGCAGGGGGATTGGGGGATGCCATCCCCCAAGGTCTTGACTTTGCTTTTTGTTCAGGCACGCGTTCATCGTCCACACTTAAATGTGGTGCTACCGAGGATCCCTCTTGGGGGAAAAATGACCAGCCAACCCCTGGGGGATGAATCCCCCAGACTCTCTCTTTTTCTTACCTTTCTGACCATTTTACCCCCCGTATCCAAAAACCTTTTATCGTCGAAAAAAAGAGCCGTAGAAAAAAACGTGGAGTGAGGGTGCGAAGAAAAATTTCTCGGTAGGTGGCACTGCCAGTAAAGGTATCCCAAAGGACGCGGCTCATGACGCGGAACTCTGAGGGCATCTCTTTTTCATCGCTGACCATGGTGACCATGCCTCGGCGCAAATAAAATAATTTTTGATAGGCAATTGTAATATAAAAAATAATTTTTCCAATTAAATTATCCTTAGAGATACGTTGACAGACCGGGAGATAGCTTTCGGCAAAATCATGCTCGGTGACCCCTAAAAAAATGGCCGTCACGGCGCAGGCTTTGGCGGAAACGTAGGCGGCACCGATGCCGTCTTTATAAAGTCGGGTCACGGCGGCATCTCCAACCAACACCAGCCGATTTCCGTATGGCTTGGTGGCCGGGCCAATGTTTAACTTGGGGGAGCATTGACAGGCGATCTCTGGGCACTGGGTGCCACATTTTTTTTTACGCCAATCAAAATCAGGAGGAAAACAACTGCGTACCTCTGGGGAGTCCATAAAACGGGCCACCATCTCCTTCTCTATCGACTCGCCCAGCAGACAAATGGTCACATATTCCACCTTGGGAATGAGTGCGGCAAATTTAAGTTTGGGAATATCCAATAAAAAAACGTGCATGGAACTGCCTAAATATTGCTGCGTCAATTCCGCCCCTAAAAACACCTCGGAAACATGACCTTTGGTAGACAAGGCCGGGGCGAAATCGGTGCTTAAAAGTTGGGCAAGATTTTCTGGTGCCAAGGTAGAATTCACCCCCATGGCTCCCACAAACAGCTCATAGGTTTGGGCGTGTCCCGATTTGGTGCGAATGCAGGGTCGTCCCTCTTCCAAGGAGATATTTTCCACTTTTTCCGTGATCAAATGGGCTCCAGCCCGACAGGCTAAGGCCAATAAAAATCCATCGAAACTCGACCACTGCTGGTTTGTGGTCGGAATGCGCGGACCACTGCCGCGAAAAACCGTGGCGATGCGTAAATCGTCGGCCGGGGTTTCAATATAGACCGGTTCCAAACCGGTGGTATGCAAAATATAGGAGTCGATTCCCCGCTGGACAATTTCTGGGGGGAGATTGATCCCTTCGGCGGCCAAAATTTGCACCAAACTTTCGGAAATAACTCCCGCACACATGTTGCATCCACGAGGGCCAGTTAATGTAAAGTCTCTGGATTCATAAATATCTACATGAATATTCAGGTCAATTCGACTGGCCAATTCCAATAAAAAATAGGCCGTCATGGCCCCAGAAGGACCACCACCGACAATTCCAACGCGATCGTTATTTTGCAAACCTGCCATGCCTAAAGCGTGCCTTTATATAGGAGAAAAAACCGAGAACACAGAGTCTTGATTGGATTTTGTGTTCTCGGTGGCGTTTTTATTAAAGCATTTTTTCGGAGATAGAGACCAAAAGATCTCCCAATATGCCGGTATAACTTCCCAATTCATTGTCATACCAGCCATAGATTACCGCTTGCGTCACGGGAACCTTAATGTCGGTCGACTTCAATAATTCATACACTTCAGGCGGTAGTCCAGGGATTTTGGAGGGATTCAAACGGGTAAACGCGGTGCGGGTGTGGGTTTCAAGTCCCTCAATCACCGTAGCGGCCTTGGGAAAACCGATCATGTCAACGGAGACATTTTGCTCTTCCGAATAGACCAAATAATTTTGATAAGGGCCAAGAGCCGCCTCTTTATAGATGTTATTGATCATTTCTCGGTTGATGCCATGGCTTCCCGCATCAGGACCTTCCGATTGCAGATTGAGGGTTAAAATGGTCAATGAAGAGGTGGAAATGGGAATGCGAACCGATTCGGCCATAAAGCCAACGGAGCCCATCTCTGGGATGACCAACGGCAAGGCTTTGGCCGCGCCTGTGGAGGTTAGAATAATGTTGTTGAGGATACTGCGGCTTTTGCGTAAATCCAGTGCCCCAGCCAGAGGGACACCATCCAATACATTTTGGCTGCCGGTGGCCGCATGCACGGTGACCATGGAGGCCGAAAGCAATGATTCTGTACCCAGACGATCCAGCAACGGTTTGATCATAAAGCTTAAACAGGTGGTGGTACAGGAGGCCGCCGAGATAACCGCATGACGCGTAGGATCATAGATTTGATCGTTAATCCCCATCACCGTGGTGACGGCATCCTCTGGCATGCTTAATCCTTTGGTTTTAATTTTAAAGGGTGCCGACAACACAACTTTTTCGGCACCAGCCTCTAAATGGCCTCGCAAAGCCCCGCCAGGTGCATCCGCCGAGAGGGTGGGATCGTTGAAGACGCCGGTGCAATCCACCACCAAACGGGCCCCATAATCTCGCCATTGAATCTCTTTTGGATTGCGATGCGAACGCAAAAATTGTACTGGGATCCCATCAACGGTCATCGATCCTTGTTGTTCATTGATGTTTTCGATGACCGAATGCGAGCCAGCATGTCCATACAGAAAATGGCTCAAGCGTCCATAAGTGCTGTCCTTCTCTAAGGCGTGCGCGACATCCGCCAAGCTCATGCCAACATCGCGGCCTAAATTGACCACTAACCCTGAGAAGGATTTGCGTGCGATATGGTGCCATAACGTGAGCTTGCCAATCCGGCCCATACTATTGATTCCGAGTATCATAAAGCCATTCTCCTTATTGTCATCTACAGAAAAAACAACCAAATATCCACCCAATTGAACAGTGTTATAACTTTTTATCCACCTCTATGCTACTTTTTTCGACAGAAGCATGGGATTCTAAAGGGTGCCACCCTTTAAACAGTTGACCATGACGCCCCTCTATACTGATGGCATCGCCAAAACGAATGATATGTTCTCCTACTTCACAGATGCACGATTTTTCTCGCACCAACAGATCTTCACACCCCACCACACATATTTTATGTAGCCGCGCCGCCACAATGGCGGCGTGGGAAGTCTGTCCCCCTCTGGAGGTTAACAAGCCATCGGTTAAAGAAATTTCGGTGATGTCATCTGGAACGGTATCATAGCGGATTAAAATCAGGGGAGTCTTCGGAAATTTTTCCCGTGCCGAAAGAATCTGCTCCAAATTAAAAACCGCTATGCCAGACAACGCCCCACCACTCACCCCTATCCCATGCGCCAAGTGGGCCAAAGAGAGTTCTGGTGTTTGCCGAAACATCCGTCCCTCTTGTCCGTTGTCGTCGTACATGCTCATATCTCGACTTTGCAATAAAAACAGATTGTCCGTCTCTGGTCCATCGTAAGTAAATTCAATTTCTTGAGGATTCCACCCCAAGTCATAGACCAAGTGATGGGAACTGGCCAATAAGGCGGCATAGACATCAGGAAAGCAGCTTTCCAAACTTTTATCTGGATCCCGCCCATCATATTGACATTGTTCTAAAGAGATGGGATTGGTCGAGACCAATCCACTGACAATATCTTCGCCTTGATTGCCAGCGGTATAATCC
This sequence comes from Magnetococcus sp. DMHC-6, assembly GCA_039908535.1. Classification (GTDB taxonomy): domain Bacteria; phylum Pseudomonadota; class Magnetococcia; order Magnetococcales; family JADFZT01; genus JAMOAW01. The sequence goes on from JAMOAW010000010.1 coordinate 16,848, forward strand.
CCCCACAACAACACACGGTCCAACTTGCGATGTGGATGGGCTGTAAACAGCACTCCAGAACCAGAGGCCGCATGAATGTTACCAAAAACCATCTGTTGTAAGACCACTGCGGTTCCCCACTCATGGGAAATTTTTAACAAACGCCGATATTCTGAGGCTTTGGTGGCATGCCAAGAAAGAATCACTTGGTCAATGGCCGCTTCCAGTTGTTTCCAGGGATCTTCTGGAATTTTTATTCCGAGTTCAATGGCCTTCCATTTATAATCCATCGCCACATAGGCCATTTGGTTGGAGGTAAACTCGCGTTTTTTGCGCACGTCGTAGCGGCGTTTGGCCAGACGCATGAGATCGTTAAAGGTGCCGCGACCCACTTGAAAAGTCATACTCCAGGATTGGATAAAGCGGCGGTAGTTGTCCCAAGCAAAATAGGTATTTCCAGAGCGTTGGACCAATCCTTTCACGATCTCTTCGTTGATGCCCACATTGTGAATGGTCTGCATCATGCCGGGCATGGAGATGAGGGCTCCACTGCGCACCGATAACAACAAGGGATTCTCTGGACAGCCAAACTCCTGGCCCGTCTGTTTTTCAAGCTCTAAAATATTATATTTGAGTTGATCTAAAAAATCTTGTCTGGAAGGAGGGTGGGTTTTGATCACCTCTTGACAGCGAAAATATTCGGTAGTCAAGATCACTCCTGGGGGGACAGGGAGTCCATTTTCTACCAATTGGACAAGATTGAAGCCCTTATTGCCCAAATGGACCAAATTTTTGGTCAGTTTATCCGCTTTTTGAATGGAACAAAACAGTTTAGCCGGATCATAAGTCATCAACTGATCCAAAAGGTGTGGAGCCAATTGCCCCTCCTGACGGGATAGGGTCTGAAAAAGGCGCGAAATGAAAACATCGAAGGCTTGTAGACCAAAGGTTTCGGCGATGAGATCACGTAAAAACACCTCTCCAATTCGTTCTTGGAAGACTCCAAAATCGTTTGTGCGCAAGGCTTCGTATTTTGGCAACAAGGCACCTTTGGGAATCATGGGGACGATGATGGCCAAATTATCCCGATGGTGGCTGGAATAATAGGTGGAGATGATATCGCGAACTCCTTGAGAAAATCCTCTAAAGATATCTAAATATTGATGAAATGAAAATGGATTGAGTTCCAAGGAGCGTTCTAAGACCGTTTGCAGATTTTTGATTTTGCGAGAGGCAACCCCATCCAGATCCAAGGCGGTCAAGAAAAGTTTGAGATATTTGACCACTTTAAAAAAGGCCGCTTGGGTGATAAACCCATCAGGAATGCGCGAGGCGATGGCTTCCAGTTGTATGCGAGCCAAATTTTCCAATCGAAAGCTTAAAGAGAGGGCGTCGAATTTCATCTCTTGGTAGTGCCCATAGACCGAAGGAATATTGGCCGCGACATGTCGTTTTTGAAAAATTTCTTCATGGGCGGGATAGATTTGATCGGATAAAATAATCGACTTAAGAAATTCCAAACCATCCAGGAGGGCGCGCAGACGAGAAAAGGGATCTTTCTCCTGTTCTAAAAGGGTTAATAAGGGTTGTAGACCAGCAAAACCGTTGGCAATGGCATGTTGTAAAATGGGTAAAATGCTCTGATAGCAGCCCAGGTTATATTTTTGTGTTACCAGTTGATAAAGGCGCACCAAAAGCACCACGCGCAGACGTTCGGATTCGGGGGCCTGGGTATGAGCCATGGCAATGGCGCGTACGCGCTCTATAGAGATATCCAGCAGCTGCTCCTCTTGTTCTATTTGAAGGGTGTCAAACAGGGCGTTGATCACCCTTTGAACATGAAGAAGTTTGGCTTCTGACTCTCTCACCTCCACCAACACCGGGAGGGCGACATAAGATTCCAAGACGGTCAGGTTGCCACTGCGCCAATATTGTAAAATGGCTCGTACCAAATCGACAATCAGATTGGTACTCTCTACATGGCATTGCTTACGTAAAAAATGGATCAGTCGATCGTGACGATGGGTTGTTTCATCCAACAGAGTTGAGACATCGCGTAGTTCACCTTCGGCACCAATTTCATTGAAGTAGACGGGTAATTGTCGAGTAAATTGTTTGACCAAGTTGTATACAAGTTTGACATTGCTGTTCAAAAGGCGGGTCACCTCTTTTTGAAACAGGTCGGTATCGCGAATCAATGTGCCGGTTAATTTGAGATTGATGATCAATGCCGAGAGCAGGGTTGAACACCATTTTGGGTTGAGAATAATTAAATTGAGCCATACCCGAATGTTAAACAGATGGGCAGGATTGGAAATGGGTTGCCAATCTTCACCAATCCCTTTGACAAATCGGTATTGGAAACCAAAGCGAACGACCTGTTCGAGGAAGGCCTCGACCAAAAGATTATTATTGCGTTCGAACACTTCGCGTCCCAACACTTCAATGCATTGGAGTGCGGTATGGGGATAATTGACCACTTTGGCATTTAAAAATTCAAAGGTTTTGAGTAAAGACTCTTCGATGGCTTCAAAGCTTTGTTTTAAGCGCACCAAATGGACCAAACTACGATTGATTTCGCGTAATGTTTCTTCATGGATGAGTCCAAGACCGGCGATTTCCATGATGTGGAACATAAACCGCAATTTGCGACTTTCTGCCAAACGTTCGGCATCGTCGGTGAGCCCTTCTGATACGCCCAGTCGTCCCAGTTGATCGGCTGCCAATCGATACCCCCGTACAATATCCAAAAAGGTGGGTAAAGCGAGTAGGCGAGGCAATAAATTTGGGTCAGGTGGTGATTTTTTTATCTCCTGCAATTCTGAGATGGCATGGTGAATGGCGGTATGGGAGATGGTGTGCAATGCTTGGATATCCGGTGCAAAATTTAAAGGATCTAATTGAGAGAGCCAATAGTCATAGGCCACGTCTAGGGCTTGAAAAGCCAAATTAAAAACGCTGCCGACATTTAATCCACTTTTGCCTTTTGTATCCACCTGTTTGAGCAGTATCGCCACCGTGCGTTTGATTGGGTGGTGACTTTGGGAGAGCAAAAGCAGATGTCCTTTGGGTAATTTGGCCAAGCGATCAAAAATTTGGTTGTACACTGGCCAGTAGGAGTCCAAAAAAGGGGCGGTTGGCATCCGAGTGGCCACCTGCAGTGAGGCCCATTTGTCTAAAGTTGAGGTCAAACCATCTAACGCCGATTGAATTAAATCTTCTTTACCCGCTTCGGTGACCGCAGAAAAGAAGAGCTCCACAAATTGGCCAAAACACTCTGGTCCAGTGGGATGGTGGACATAACGGTTGGCATTGCCGAGGACGAAACTGCGCAATTCAGGTAAAATGAGAAGCCAATTGCGAAAGGGGTGGTTGAGTTCCAACAGCAAGCGGTCTAACGCTTTGAGAATTCCGACATCTCGGTTGACCACCGTGCGTAACATCTCCTGATGGGGGGCAATGGTGACGCGTTCCACGGCGGTTTCCAGGAGATTGGCCCGCAAGGCATCTGATTTAGGGAAATGTTTGGTTTGCAGGGGAGCAGAGTGTGCCATAGATGAGACCGTTCGCAAAAATATAAATTGTTGAGTAGACTTTTTTTAGCGGTAACCTTGCATTTAAGAACAGAATGATCGAATATCGCTCTTTGTTTGGTAGAAGGAATCATCAGCTCCTGGTATAAACAGCCAATTCAACCACGGGTGTTGCCTTTTTAGAGTATAGAGGCAAATTTAAATGTTACTTAAAATATTAGAATTTTCCAATAATGACAACTCGAAAGAACACGACCCATTGGAAATAATTTGTTTCCGGAAAAAATGGGGATCATTTGCGAGGGAATGCGAAGACGATTATGCCAAAAATTCGTGTCAGTGAAACTCTCCCTTTCACATCGAAACAAATATACGATATCGTTGTAGATGTGGACAGTTATCCAAAATTTTTACCTTGGTGTGTGAATGCACGTACCTATGACAGGGAAGAACACCAATTTATGGCAGAGATGACGGTGGCTTTTCAAGGCATTCGGGAAGTTTTTACCACTTTAGATCAAGTGGTTCCCGAAAAAAAGGTGATCATTAATCTGCGCTCTGGTCCGTTTCAATATCTCGCTTCTACCTGGAATTTTACCCCTGAAAATAACCAGACGAGAGTGGATTTTTTTATTGATTTTCGTTTTCAAAGTCGTCTCAAAGAGATGATCGTTGGACCTGTTTTTTCAATTATTTCTAAACAAATGCTGCAAGCTTTTTGCAAACGCGCTCAATCCATCTACTGAATAAAAAAAACGATGTCTAAACATACCGCCTCTGCCATTGTTCCCTATACTCAAAAACAAATGTATGATCTTGTCATTGACATGGATCGTTATCCAGAATTTTTGCCGTGGTGTATAAAGGCGCGCAAATCGGAGGAGACCGAGACGCAATTTCTTTCGGAGATGACCGTCGCTTTTAAAGGGATTCGTGAAACTTTTAAAACGATGGATTATTTGGAACCAGGGAATAAAATTATCATTCGTCATTTAAGTGGTCCCTTTCGCCACTTAGAGAGTACCTGGATTTTCAAGCCGCATGGTGTGGACGGGAGCGGCTGCCAAATTGATTTTATGATTAATTTTCAATTTAATAATCCAGTTCTCAATTTTACCTTAGGACCGGTTTTTGCCCAGGCATCCACGCGCATGGTGGCTGCATTTAAGGATCGGGCGGCTGCAATTTACGGCTAAACAATATAAAAGGAGATAAAATCGTGCCCATTCGCAAATCTATGTTTGTTTTATCTTTAACACTTTTGCTGGCTTCACCTTTTGCAATGGCGGCTCAGAACGACCAATCTGTGGCTACAGTTGGTTCATGGCATATCTCCATGGAGGAGTTGGATGCGCAACTTACGGGGCAAATGTATGAAGTAGAACAACAGCGTTTTCGACTTCGTGCTGAAAAATTGCAACAACTTCTGGAAGATAAACTTTTAGAAATGGAGGCCGATGCGCAAAAGATAACGGTCGCTGATCTGTTAAAAAAAGAGGTCGAGAGCAAGGTTCCCACCTTAGATGAGGCCAAAGTAAAGGAGTTTTTGGAGGCCAACCGTGCCCGTCTTCCAGACAAGGGCAAAGGGATGGAGAGCAAAGTTCGAGAATATTTAACTGCGCAACTGGCGCAGGAGGCCCATGCCGTTTATTTGGCTAAGTTATTTGAAAAGCATCATGCCCAGATCAACCTGCCTGCCCCCATTGCCCCCCGATTTGAGGTGACTGGTCCCGAAGATGTCAGCAAGGGAGACCCGAAGGCTCGGGTTAAATTGATTGAATTTTCCGATTATCAATGTCCCTATTGTAGTCGTGTTCAGGATATTTTGAAAAAAGTGGAGAAACAGTATGGTGATAAGGTGTTGCATGTTTTTCGCAATTATCCTTTAGAATTTCATAAAGATGCCAAAAAAGCTTCTGAGGCCGCGCTGTGTGCTTGGGATCAAGATCATAAAAAATTTTGGGAGTATCATGATCTTTTATATGCCAACCAAGACAAAATGGGTCAAGCGGATTTAGAAAAGTATGCTAAAGATATTAAGATTGATGAAAGTCGCTTTCAAAATTGTTTAAAAGATGGTAAGTTTGCCCAACGTGTGGCGGAGGATATTGCCGAAGGACAACGATTGGGCATCACTGGAACGCCTACATTTTATATAAATGGTCAAAAACTGACGGGAGCGCAGCCCTTTGAAGCTTTTCAGGGGTTGATCGATAAGGAGTTGGAGTCTATTAAATAGTTGTATCAGAAAAATGGCAATCAAGACCTTGGGGGGCGGATAACCGCCCCCCCAATTCCCCCCACCCTTTTTTTTTAATTTTTAAAAAAAAGAGGGGGTCTGGGGGATTCATCCCCCAGGGTTTGGCCTTTGATTTTTTTTGTCCGCAGGGCATTATGTTCATATATCGGAAAAATAAAGATCAAGACCTTGGGGGGCGGAGAACCGCCCCCCAATTCCCCCCACCCTTTTTTTTAGGGACTTTGGGGGATTCATCCCCCAGGGTTTGGCCTTTGATTTTTTTTGTCCGCAGGGCATTATGTTCGTTAAGATAAACCGGTAAAACCGGTTTGTCGCAGTGCCTCGAAAAGGACGATGGCCACACTGTTGGCGAGGTTTAAACTTCGGGCGTTGCCGACCATGGGAATGCGCAACAACGGAGCCTGTAGCGTCTGACGAACGGAAATGGGCAGACCAGCACTTTCTGATCCAAACAAAAAGCGGTCTCCTGGTTGAAACTGCAACTCGGTATAGTTTACCTTTCCATGGGTGCTGATGGCAAACAGGCGATGATTGACGGGTTGCACTGCTTGATAGTTTTCCCAGTCGGCATGACGAAAGATTTGGCTCCAGTCTGGATAGTCCATTCCGGCGCGTCGCAAACTGGCGGCATCCATATGAAAGCCCAGCGGTCCAATGAGATGGACGCAGGTGGCGACAGCGGCACAAAGCCTGAGTATATTCCCCGTATTGGGGGGGATTTCAGGTTGGAAAAGGAGTACCTGAAACCCTGAATCCGTTTTTAATGGGGGGGATTTAGGGGGCGATAGGATGTATGGTTTGTCTGCGATGTGTTTCATAAAAAATTTCTAAAAAAAAGGTTGACGTGAACCATCGAAATCTGAAATATTAATCAATTTTAATAAACAGTATCGGTAGCATTTGTCAAATTTTGTTTGTATTTTTTTTCCCTCGTCCACACCCCGGGAGGTCCGTAAAGTCCATGGTTATCCAACCAGAAGAAAATCGTCGTGATTTTTTGATGATGGTGACCAGCACAGTCGGTTTAGCAGGTGTTGCAGGAGCGGTTTGGCCGTTTATTCGCTCCTGGAGCCCCTCTGCCGATGTTCTGGCCCAAGCCACCACAGAAGTAGACATCAGTTCCATCAAGGAAGGGCAAATGATCACCGTTCCTTGGCAAGGGAAACCGGTGTTTGTCCTGCATCGCACCAAAGAGCAGATTGAGAGTGCCCAACAGGGCGATATCGCCAACCTACCAGATCCAGCCAAAGACAGTGATCGCGTTCAAAAATCAGAATATTTGGTTGTCTTAGCGCTGTGTACTCACCTAGGCTGTGTTCCACAATCTATTGGAACTGGGGAGTTTGGAGGTTTTCTTTGTCCGTGTCATGGTTCTCATTATGACACATCTGGGCGTATTCGTCGGGGGCCAGCTCCGAAAAATTTAACGGTTCCAGCCTATGTGTTTAAAGATGATCATACCCTGTTAATTGGTAAGGTCTAACCATGAATTCAAGATCAATCACGACCAAAATGGCGGCCAAAATGATGTATATCCACCATAAGGAGGCTTCCCTGTGTTTAAAAGTATCATAGAATGGGTTGATGCCCGCATCCCTATCGTCGCCTTGACGAAAAGCAACACGACAGAATATCCCTGCCCAAAAAATTTGAATTATTGGTGGAACTTTGGTTCCCTGGCAGCCTTTACTCTTGTTGTCATGATCGCGACGGGTTTGTTTTTGGCCATGCATTACAAACCGGATGCCAATTTAGCATTTGATTCGGTTGAACATATTATGCGCGATGTCAATTTTGGCTGGCTGTTGCGTTATCTTCATGCCAATGGCGCGACATTTTTCTTTGTCGTCATCTATGTTCATATTCTGCGTGGGATGTATTACGGTTCGCATCGCAGCCCACGAGAAATTCTTTGGTGGCTAGGGGTTATTCTTTTTTTCATGATGATGGCCACGGCGTTTATGGGGTATGTTTTGCCTTGGGGGCAAATGTCCTATTGGGGTGCGGCGGTGATCACCAATTTAATCAGTGCGATCCCGCTGGTTGGAGAGGATCTGGTTGTTTGGATCTGGGGTGGTTTTTCGGTAGGTGATCCGACGTTGAACCGCTTTTTTGTTTTGCACTTTTTGTTGCCTTTTCTGATCTTTGGGGTGGTGGTTATCCATTTTTGGGCTTTACATGCGGTCCATTCCAACAATCCAGATGGGCTTGATCTCCATGATCCCAAAGATTCCATTGGTTTTCATCCCTATTATACCATCAAAGATTTATATGGGATTGGGGTCTTTTTGATTGTCTATCTTGCATTTGTCTTTTATGCTCCCAACTTCTTTTTGGAGCCAGACAATTATATTCCCGCCAACCCCATGCAGACACCGGCCCATATCGTGCCTGAGTGGTATTTCCTGCCCTTTTATGCCATTTTGCGCTCTATTGACTTTTTGGGTTCTCTGAGCAAATTGGCAGGGGTGATTGCCATGGCGGGTGCCATAGCCATTTTGTTTATCTTACCTTGGCTGGATCGTTCTCCTGTTCGTTCTTTTCGTTATCGTCCCATGAGCAAGCAAATTTTTTGGATTTTTGTCTTGAATTGTTTTGTTCTCGGATGGGTCGGTTACAATCCGCCAGATGCGACCCTTTTTAATGGTGCCTTACCGATGATTGTTGTTGGTCGTACTGCCACGGCTATCTATTTTGGATATTTTGCGTTGCTTTGGTTTATCACAGCGTTTGATATCGAGAAACCCAAGCCCTTACCCAAAAGCATCTGAACGGGAGTCAGAAGAGATGAAGTTTAAATCCATTGCTGGGTCTATTGCCTTATTATTTACCCTTCTGCCCTTGACCGTTGCGCAAGCTTCTAGTGGGGCCGTTGCTCCTCCCAGTGAACATTGGGAGTTTCATGGGATTTTTGGTCGGTTTGATCAAGCCGCACTTAAACGGGGGGCCCAGGTGGCCACTGAAGTTTGTTTGGGGTGTCATTCGATCAAATATATCAAGTTTAATCAGTTGCACGACATTGGCTTCAACGAAGAGCAGGTGATCGCTATGGCCGAAAGCCGTGGTAAAACCAAGCAAGATCGTATGGTTTCTGCCTTGGATGATGCCGCGGCCAAAGATGCGTTTGGTATTATTCCCCCTGATTTATCTCTCATCACCAAAGCCCGCAAGGGGTATGAAGATTATATCTTTGGCCTATTGACCGGTTATTTGACGGAGGAGGATACCAATCTAGTTCAACAGGTTATGGAAGATAACGAGATATCGGAGAGTGAGGCCCTGGAATTGGCCAGTGCCATCCATGTGGATCCGCACCATATGGAAAAAATTAAGGAGGTGATCGCCCGTATCAACAATGGGGACCATTTCAATAAATATTTTCCCGGTTTTTTCTTCGCCATGCCCGCACCGTTGGCAGATGGTTCCGTGGAATATAGTGATGGGACAGAGACCTCCAAAAAACAATTGGCAAAGGATGTCACCACTTTTTTGGCCTGGGCGGCTGAACCCACTCAAACCCAACGTAAATCAACGGGTTTGAATGTTATTCTCTACTTGGTCATCTTCACTGCGTTGCTTTATGCGATGAAGCGGCGTATTTGGGCTAAAATTCATTAAAGGTGTGCACCTTTTGCCCTATCCTTGGGCAAAAGGTTACAGTTAAACCCTTTGGAGAGGCTTCTTTGTCTCCAAAGGGTTTTTTTTTGGTCTTTTTTTGCCTGCATGGTGTTGTTTTTGCTTTTAATCTTTTGGCACAAGGCGTCACGATGCGCAAGATGCGGGCAAAAAAAATCAAAGGCCAAACCCTGGGGGATGAATCCCCCAGCCCCCCTCTTTTTTTTAAGAATTAAAAAAAAGAGGGGGGGAATTGGGGGGCGGTTCTCCGCCCCCCAAGGTTTTGATTTTTATTTTTCCGATACATAAAAATCAGTTGCCGATTGGGATGGTGTCAGGAGCCGTTTTTTATTTTATAAACTATTTTTAAAATCGAGACATTTAGATTTTGCGAAAAAAAGGAACTCCTCGACTGCTTTGGAGCGAAATTTTTGTTTTTGATAGACAAAATTGAGCTCTCGTTTCATGGAGATACCTTTGATACGTCTGGAGATCAAGACGCCCAAGGCCAATTCTTTACGCAAGGCGACACTGGAGACAATGCTAAAGCCGACGCCACCTTCTACAGCGCCTTTGATGGATTCGGTGGTGCCCAATTCTAAGACAGTGTCGAGGTGTTCATAGGGTAGTCCGCCATTGAGTAAAAATTCATGGATAACCGCACGGGTACCCGATCCCTCTTCTCGAGAGACGAAGGGGTACTCTTTGAGCATCATCAGGGGAATTTCATCTAATTTTCCCAGGGGGTGATTCACAGGAAGGATAAGGACCAGTTCATCGATCAAGCAGGGTTCCACGGTAATATTTTTGTTTTTGATGGGACCTTCAATCATTCCGACATCAATGGTGGCATCCTCCAGTTTACGGACCACCAAGCGGGTGTTGTGAACGGTTAAACGAACCTGTACATTGGGAAAATGTTCGTGATAACCACTCAAAATTTGTGGCAAAAGATATTCACCGATGGTGGTAGAGGCCCCTAATTTAATGAGACCACGGGTGACACCGGTCATTTCGTTGATGGATTTTTCTGTTTCTCGGTATAGCTCTAAAATGCGCTCGGAATAGGAGAAGACAACTTGCCCGGCATCGGTTAACGAGATTCGATTGTGATGACGGTCAAATAAACGTGTGTTAAAATGTTCCTCTAGTTGTCGAATTTGAAACGTTACTGCCGGTTGGGTCAGATAGAGTTCTTCTGCGGCCCGGGTGAACGACAAGTGCTTGGCAACCGCAAAGAAAACCCGTAAACGAGTATCTGAAAAACTCATGTTTGGTACCTCTGACATCTGGACAGTATGCATTTTTAAACTCTATGTATCCCTTGAGATTATTCTGACAATCTTTTACCATGGTAAAAAAAAAGTGGATCCATATACAACAAAAAAATTTATTTTGATTAATTTTTTTTGATCATGGTTTATATTTATATGTATCGGAAAAATAAAAATCAAGACCTTGGGGGGGGCGGAGAACCGCCCCTCAATCCCTCCCACCCTTTTCTTTTAATTTTTTAAAAAAAAGAGGGGTCTGGGGGATTCATCCCCCAGGTTTTGGCCTTTGATTTTTTTTTGGCCCACGGGCCATTATATTCCTTTTTTTGAGTTTAGGTGGAAATTATGTCAATAAGACCGATTATTTTGGATCAGCACCAATTGACCCCATTTTATCAAATTTATCGTCAAACATTATGTGCCAAAAATATGGGATTAGATGACCGTCTCAGGCGTGGTTCCATGCAACGGATCGATCGATTTTTGGAGTTGGCTTCTGAATATGATTTAATTTTATTGGATGCTTTTGGGGTTTTGAATAGAGGTTCTACGGCCATTCCTGGCGCAGCGGAGACGATTGCAACTTTGCGTGGGCGTGGTCAGGCCTATTTGGTCGTTTCCAATAATGCCTCGCAATCTCCTGCGCGCTTAGAGGAAAATTTACGGCAGATGGGTTTTGATTTTCAATTGGATCAGATCATCTCTTCTGGCATGGCCACACCGGTTTTTATTGAGGCTTCTGTTTATCGGGGGTTGCCCTATTTTTTAGTTGGCTCTCAAGAGAGTCTTGAGGCTTACGCGCCAACTCCTGAACGTTTGGTGGTCAATGGGCCAGATGCCACGCTGGATCGTCTCTTGGAGGCCTCCTTTATACTTTTTTGCAGTGATCGTGACTATTATGGTACGCTGCAACAATCGCAGTTGGACTCTCTTTTGGAGCGTGTGCAAAAGCCGATTTTGCTGGCCAACCCAGATTTGGTCACTCCCAGCAAAACCGATGGACTTTCTGTCGTGGCAGGTTATACGGCCACCCTGCTCGCCCAACGTTTTGGATTGGAGGTTGTGGGCATTGGCAAACCTTTTTCACCTATTTTTGCATTGGCGTTAAAAAAATTTCCTGATATCTCTCCTGAGCGGGTGTTGATGGTGGGCGATACGTTGGATACCGATATTCTCGGTGGAGCGGCCATGGGGTTTGCGACCTGTTTAACTTTATCGGGTGTTTATGCGAATCAAGAGGATCATTTGGAGGCATTGTGCGATATTCGAGGAATTCGGCCTGATTTCGTCGTGGCGAGTATTGCCGATTAAAGAATTAGGAATTTTGTATGGCGCTGAGTTTTTTTGCTAGCCAAACCTTGGGGGGCGGAGAACCGCCCCCCAATCCCCTCACCCTTTTCTTTTAATTCTTAAAAAAAAGAGGGGGTCTGGGGGATTCATCCCCCAGGGTTTTGATTTTGACTTTTTTGCCCGCAGGGCATCATATTTTAAATTTCCACTCCACCCCTTTCGGCCAAGAAAGATTTCCAAACATGCCTGATTTTCGTTATGCTGACTTGTTTGAACTTGCTCCTGATACCACTGAATATCGTTTGTTAAGCCGTGACCACATTATGACGGCCACATTTGAAGGCACTGAAATTCTTAAAGTGTCGGAAGATGGTTTGACGGTGCTGGCGCGTGAGGCGATGCGGGATGTCTCGTTTTTGTTGCGATCGAGCCATTTGCAACAACTTAAAAATATCATGGAAGATCCTCTCGCCTCGGATAACGATCGTTATGTAGCCCTCGAACTGCTCAAAAATGCCTGTATCGCAGCGGGAATGGTTTTGCCCAGTTGTCAGGATACGGGAACCGCGACCGTGGTTGCTAAAAAGGGGCAACATGTTTGGACGGGTGGAGGGGATAAAAAGGCTCTCTCTAAGGGGATTTTTCAAACCTATAACCAATTCAATTTGCGTTATTCCCAGGTGGCCCCTTTGAGCATGTATGAAGAAAAAAATACCGGGACCAACCTTCCAGCGCAAATTGACATTGAGGCGGTGGATGGATCGACCTATAAATTTTTATTTTTAGCCAAAGGGGGGGGGTCTGCCAACAAAACTTTTTTGCTTCAACAGACCAAAGCGTTGCTCTCACCTGATAAGCTCAAGGATTTTTTAAAAGAGAAATTGCTCTCCTTGGGGACCTCTGCCTGTCCTCCTTACCATCTTGCGGTGGTCATTGGCGGGACATCGCCGGAGCTCACGCTCAAAACCGTCAAGCTGGCCTCGGCTCGATATCTGGACGGGTTACCGAATCAGGGCAACGAGCTGGGACAGGCGTTTCGTGATTTACAGATGGAGGCCGAATTGTTGCAAATGGCTCAAGAGCTGGGTCTGGGTGCCCAATTTGGGGGTCGTTATTTTGCCCATGATGCGCGGGTGATTCGTCTGCCACGGCATGGGGCCTCTTGTCCCGTTGGCATCGGTGTCTCTTGTTCGGCGGATCGCAATATATTGGCTAAGATCAACCGTGATGGTATCTGGTTGGAGGCCTTAGAACGTAATCCCGCCCGTTTTCTCCCTGAGGTCGAACCATCCGCATTGAGTTCCGCAGTGGTCCATTTGGATCTTCGGCAGCCCATGAGCGAGATTCGACGCCTTTTGAGCCAATATCCTATCAAAACCCGCGTGATGCTCTCTGGACCCATTGTCGTGGCGCGAGACATTGCCCATGCCAAAATTCAGGAACGCTTGTCCCGTGGTGAAGGGATGCCAGATTATTTTCAAAATCATATTGTCTATTATGCGGGTCCAGCCAAAAAACCCGAAGCTCTTCCTTCTGGCTCCTTTGGTCCGACAACGGCAGGACGCATGGACAGTTATGTGAATCAATTTCAGCAAAATGGTGGCTCTTTTGTCATGTTGGCCAAAGGCAATCGCAGTCGTGCAGTGACCGAGGCGTGCAAAAATAATGGGGGGTTTTATTTGGGGTCGATTGGTGGTGCGGCGGCGCAGTTGGCGCAATCGGCGATTCGCCAAGTTCAAGTGATTGATTATCCAGAGTTGGGGATGGAAGCCGTGCATTTAATTGATGTAGAAAATTTTCCGGCGTTTATCATCGTGGATGATAAGGGCAACGATTTTTTTGCGGATCTTGGTTTGTAGAAAAAGGGTGGGGGGAATTGGGGGGCGGTTCTCCGCCCCCCAAGGTCTTGATTTTTTATTTTTCCGATACATGAATATGAGGTACCACACATTTAAGTGTGGATGATTAACGCGTGCCTGAACAAAAAGCAAAGTCAAGACCTTGGGGGATTGCATCCCCCAATCCCCTGCTTTTTGAAGGAAGCAAAACCGAGGTCAAAAGCAAAAGCAAAACCCTGGGGGCAATCCCCCAGACCCCTTTTTTTTTTTAAGATTGGGGGGGGCTTCGCCCCCCTTGGTCTTTACCCGACTAACAACCGATTTAGGCGACGAACGAAGGCCGCTGGATCCTCCAACTGCCCCCCTTCACTCAATAGAGCTTGATCAAATAACAATTGCGAAAGCTCCTCAACCCGGTTTTGATCCTTTTCATTGTTCAATCTCATCACCAAAGGATGGGTGGGATTGAGTTCTAAAGTGCGTTTGGAGGTGGGAACTTCTTGACCAGCTTCTTTGAGTAATTTTTCCAAAGAGGCACTCATGTCATACTCGCCTGAGACCAAACAGGAGGGGGAATCGGTGAGGCGGTGGCTGATCCGCACCTCTTTCACGGTATCGCCCAACACTTTTTTGACCTGATCAAGAAGAGTTTTAAAGGTATCTTCGCTCTTTTTGCGCTCTTCTTTGTCAGCCTCGTCCTCCAATTTGCCGAGATCCAACTCTCCTTTACCGACAGCTTGTAGGGTCTTTCCTTCGAATTCAGTTAGATGGGTGGTCAGCCATTCGTCGATGCGGTCCGACAACAGCAGCACCTCAATCCCTTTTTTGCGGAAGATCTCCAGATGTGGGCTGCTTTTGGCCGCAGCATGGGTCTCCCCAGTGACAAAATAGATTTTCTCTTGGTCTGTTTTCATGCGGACAATGTAATCAGCCAACGAAACGGTTTGTTCGGCATGATCGGTATGGGTGCTGGCAAAACGCAAAAGCTTAGCCAACCGCTCTTTATTGGCATAATCCTCGACCAAGCCTTCTTTGAGGACCACGCCAAAGGTTTTCCAGAAGGTGGCATATTTATCGGGTTCCTCTTGGATCATTTGCTCAAGAGTGGAAAAAATTTTGTTGATACATCCTTTGCGTAGAGCTTCGACGGCCTTATTTTTTTGCAGGATTTCTCGAGAGATATTCAGTGGCAGATCGGCGGAATCGACCACACCACGCACAAAACGCAAATAGCGGGGCAAGATTTCCTCGGCACCTTCCATGATAAAGACCCGCCGAACATACAGTTTGACTCCATGTTTACGCTCCCGATCCCACATGTTAAAGGGGGCTTTTTTGGGAATGTAGAGCAAGAGGGTGTATTCATATTTACCCTCTAGATGGACATGTAAATAGGTGAGGGGATCCTCAAAATCGTGTCCAACGTGTTTATAAAATTCTGTGTACTCTTCTTCAGTGATTTCGCTTTTTGGACGAGTCCACAAAGCTGAAGCGCGGTTGACTTTTTCCCATTCAGGTGTTTTTGTTGGAGTTGGCTCTTTGTTTTCTTTTGTTTTTTCTTCTCCATCGACTTCCACCTCGATTTCGTCATCGTCTCCAGGGTCTGGGCCACCCATATCTTGTTTTTCCATGAGGATGGGAAAGGAGACATGGTCGGAGAATTTGCGAATGATGGAACGCAGACGCCAACCATCAAGAAAATCGTTTTCGCCTTTGCGCAGATGGAGGGTGACATCGGTTCCTCTAGTTGTTTTTTCGATGGTTTCTAGGAGATATTCCCCATCGCCAGTCGATTCCCACCGCACCCCTTCAGCTGCATTTAATCCAGCGCGCCGGGTCGTTAGAGTCACTTTATCGGCGACGATAAACGAGGAGTAGAAACCCACACCAAATTGACCAATCAGGTTGGCATCCTTGACTTGGTCGCCAGAGAGGGCATCCATAAATTCGCGGGTGCCGGATTTGGCGATGGTGCCGATATTATTGATCACTTCATCGCGGCTCATACCAATTCCGTTATCGGAGATGGTGAGCGTGCGGGCCTCTTTGTCAAAGGTGATGCGCATTTCTAGGTTGGTTTGTCCTTCATTGAGGGCATCGTTGGACAATGCTTCGAAGCGCAATTTATCCATGGCATCAGAGGCATTGGAGACAAGTTCCCGAAGGAAAATCTCCTTATTGCTGTACAGAGAATGGATCATGAGATCCAAAAGTTTCTTTACTTCGGTTTGAAATTGTCTTGTTTCTTTTTGACCGGCCTCACTCATTTCCAGCTCCAGTTTTTTGATCGTTTGAAAGGTATGCGTCAATTTTATAGGCAATATTGTCTTATATAAGAACGTTTATGATCATTTCAAGCGGGAGTGGGAGAAAAAATGATTTTTTTGTGTGATTTGAGAACATAGTGCCCTGCGGGCAAAAAATTAAAAAAAAAGGTGGGGGGAATTGGGGGCGGTTCTCCGCCCCCCCAAGGTCTTGATATGAACAGGATGCCCTGCGGGCAAAAAAGTCAAAATCAAAACCCTGGGGGATGAATCCCCCAGACCCCCTCTTTTTTTAAGACTTAAAACAAAAATGGCAAGAGCTTGGGGGCGATTCTCCAACCCTAAGCTCTTGCCATCTGAGTTTTTATGATTTTTTTTTGATAGACTAAAGGAATGGTGCCGGGGGCCGGAGTCGAACCGGCATGAAGTCGCCTTCGCCAGATTTTGAGTCTGGTGCGTCTACCAGTTTCGCCACCTCGGCACTATGGATACCTTAGCAAAATACCAAGTGGACGTCAATGGGTGAAACAACGGGGTTCAAATAATTTTTATTTAAGTATCTTCCAAGGCCTGTTCCAGATCATCCAAAATGTCATCAATGTCTTCTAAGCCAATGGAGAGTCGGACCAAACCATCGGTGACCCCGGCGGCGCGGCGCTCTTCAGGAGTGAGTCGACCGTGGGTGGTGGTGGCGGGATGGGTGACAAGGGTTCGCGTATCGCCGAGGTTAGCGGTGATGGTGGCCAGGGTCAAGCCATCGATAAAGCGATGTGCTTGGTTTCGGTCTTCCAATTCCAGGCAAATCAGCCCACCAAAGCGACGCATTTGGCGCTTGGCCAACTCGTGTTGTGGGTGGTTTGTGAGGCCGGGATAACGGACAGCATGGGCGGTTTTTGGGTGTTGAGCCAAAAAGGCTACCACTTTTTCAGCGTTGTCGCAGTGGCGATCCATGCGCACGGCCAGGGTCTCCAACCCTTTAAAGAGAACCCAGGCGTTAAAGGGGGAGAGGGAAGGGCCAGTGTTGCGGATAAAGGGATAGATTTGTTCCATGAGCAATTTTTTTTCTCCGACAATCGCCCCTCCCAACACCCGCCCTTGGCCGTCTACATATTTAGTGGCCGAATGGACGCAAATATGTGCTCCTAAATCCAATGGGCGTTGCAGGCAGGGGGTGCAAAAGACGTTATCTACCGCCATAAGGATGTCGTGTGCACGGGCAATTTGGGCAATTTGTTCCAAATCACCCATTTCCAGGGTGGGATTGGCGGGGGTTTCGAGATAAAACATTTTGGTTTCTGGGGTGATGGCTTGTTGCCATGCGTTTAAGTCGGAGAGGGGGACGCGTGTAACTTGAATACCAAAGCGGGTGAGGATACCTTTAGCGATATTGGAGGTAGAGCCAAAGACGGCTTGGCTGATGACAATATGGTCTCCTACACTGAGGAGCGATAGAAAAAGAGTGGTAATGGCCGCCATACCGGAAGCGGTTGCCAGGGCCTTTTCACCGTTTTCCATGGCGGCAAGTCGCTCTTCGAAGGCATTTACGGTGGGATTGGTAAAGCGGCTATAAATATTGCCTTCCTCTTTTTCGGCAAACACCTGCCAAGCTTGGTTGGCGTTTGCGAAGGTATAGCTGGAGGTTAAAAAAATGGCTGGGCTGTTTTCCCGTTCAGACGTTTGGTGGCGCCCAGTGTGTAAGGCGAGGGTAGCGGGACCCAAGGGGCGGGAGGATTTTTTTTTCATGCCGATCTCATTATTATTGGAGTGATGGATTTTTTTCGGAGCTTGTGAATAGCTTCTCTATTAATAGAATCGATTAGAAGTTTCGTCAATAGTATCATAAAAGGTTGACGAACGGTTCAGACGATGGTTAGATATAGAACAAAAGGCCCAAGTGGCGGAAAGGTAGACGCTACGGACTTAAAATCCGTTGACCTCACGGTCGTGTGGGTTCGATTCCCACCTTGGGTACCATTTATTTAAATGTATCGGAAAAATAAAAATCAAGACCTTGGGGGGCGGAGAACCGCCCCCCAATCCCCCCCACCCTTTTCTTTTAATTTTAAAAAAAAGAGGGGGTCTGGGGGATTCATCCCCCAGGGTTTGGCCTTTGATTTTTTTTGCCCGCAAGGGCATCCAATCTGAACCCGTTTACTTGACAATGAGTACCGGACAAAAAACTTTTCCTAACAAACGTTCCATGACGCTTCCGATAAATACCCGCTCCAGCCCGGTGCGACCATGGCTGCCGCCGACCACCAAGCCTGCTCCACTTGTGTGAACATCTTCGGCAATGGCATCTGCTGGTGAGTCTCCTTCCACCACTTCACCTTGTGCGATGACTCCGGCTTGGTTGGCATGGGCAACGGCCCGTTCTACGGCGATGCGCGCCCTTTCAAAATGGGGGGCATGGCTTTTGTCTTCAACGACTGAAATCACCCGCAACGGCACACTAGCCTCTTTGGCAAGGAGGGTCGCCTCAATACAGGCACGGTCACTGAAACTAGAACCGTCAGTCGGGAGCAAAATAGAAGTGGTCCAAAAAGATCCGCCCGACTTGGGGACCACCAGGACCATACGAGGGGATTGAGCCACAACACGCGCTGTGGTATCCCCAAGCATCATGCGCGCTAAGCCTCGACGTCCCCGGCGGCCCATGATCACCACATCGGCATCAATTTCGATCGCTGCATGGATAATTTCTTGATGTGGATGTTCTCCCTTTCTGATCATTTGCGCGCAAGATACACCTTGTTGACCCAACCGATTTTGTACGTCATGTAGGGCCTCTTGGGCTTTTTCTTCTTGTTGTTGCAATAGATTTGATCCAAGTGGTAAAGGGTCTAATAATATCGCCTGCATGGCCGTTACGTGTCCCCCAAAACGGTTGACCATCTGGGCCGTCAATGTCTCGGCTCCATTGGCAAATGCGGAACCATCTGTTGCCAATAAAATATTTTTAAAATGGCCATTGGATAACGGCTTTTGTACCACGTTCATCTTGTTCTCCTTTGTTTTTTTTACAGATTAATTTTAATAAAATAGGATACAATTCTTCTATGTATCGCGGTTGTGTTTCTATAATGCTAACGAATGTTATGTTAAGAGAATGTTAAGTAAATGTTAAGAATAGGTTAAATCAACGTTAGTTACAGGTTAAATCTAAAAAAAAATAAATTTACTCTGCAGAAGAGAAATGTTTGGTTCCTACTACGCTGTCCCTGAATTTTAAAAAAAAAAAAGAGGGTGATGGGGATCCGTTCGTATCTTTTATTCAGGAACTCTTCCAGGATTTTGTTTGTCATTTTTGTCCAAAGGATATCTTTCGATTTTTTTCTATTTTTTTATCGTCAAATAAGAAAAAATCTTATAGAATACTATATCAACTGGATACTTTTCTATGATAACCCATGCAGGATCAGTCAGGGAAAATTGGATGTTACAATTATTACTTCCTTATGCTATATCGACGGCGATAGGTTCGTTTTTAGGTGATAAATTGGCCTCTGCAACCCATGCGGCTCAAGACCGAAAAAAAACTTTTGCCAAGGCTATACGCTCTCCAGCCGATATTTCGGTGCAAGTGGCACGTGATTATATCGTCCAAGAAGATGAAATTCTTTTAGCCACCGAAGAGATTCCTTTGGACAATCGATTTGGCAGCCGGGTTTTGGTCAGCGAACACGAATTGACTCGTACCGCGAGTATCTCCTTGGAGATCGATCATAAGCGGGAAATGGGGGCCTCTGTAAAAGCCAGTCTGTGGAAATCGTTTGAATCGCAAGCCTCGGGTGAGTTGGCCAAAAGCATGGGGATAGATTTATCCAGCCAGATTACCCGGCGGGTGAGCCTGCGTTTTGAAACACTCCCCGGTAAACGGGTCAACTATCGGGTGAATTGGAAACAAGAGTCGCGACGGGGGATCTTGGAGGTGAAAATTGGCCATAATAGGCGCATCTGGCGGTTGCCCTATTTTATGACCTATGGTCTATACCATACGGTGGAAAGTTTAGACCTCTCTTAGAACATAATGCCCTGCGGGCAAAAAAAATCAAAGGCCAAACCCTGGGGGATGAATCCCCCAGACCCCCTCTTTTTTTTAAGAATTAAAAGAAAAAAGGAGGGATTGGGGGCGGTTCTCCGCCCCCCAAGGTCTTGATATAAATATTTTGTGCTAAGCGTTGGGGGACTCCATTCCCCCAACGAGCGGATTTAGGTCTCGATGTTCTTCCTTTGGGTAAGTGGGGTTCCGGCGGCGGGGCAAAACCCTCTAGCCAAGATTCCCCGTCCTATCGGCTTATCCTCGAGCCTTAATCCATTCCGCAATACCAGGTGGGATCTCTTTTTGAGCGCGACCACTCACATAAAGGCCAATATGTCCCCCATTAAAGGCCAACTCCGAATAATCCGTGCTGCTGATCAACGACTTCAATGCCAACGACGAGGCGGGTGGTACCAGATGATCCTTGGTGGCATAGACATTTAAAACCGGCATGGTAATGTTTTTGAGGTCTATCTTCTTATCGCCAATGACGATTCCACCATTAACAAAGCCGTTTTTTTGGTAAAAATCTTTGATAAACTGTCGAAAAGCCTCACCTGCCTGATCTGGGCTATCGGCTACCCATTTTTCCATTCGCAAAAAATTGGCCAATTGGGCGGCATTGGACATGATATCCACCATGCCCATATATTTTTGTCCGGTTGAAAGAGGTGAACGCATGGAGGCAAAGGTGAGATTTAAAAGATCACCTGGGATGTTCCCCATGCTGTCTACCATTAAATCGACATCCAATTGTTGCGCCCAACTGCTCAAGAGATTATCCGGTGTCTGAAAATCGACAGGGGTGACCGTTAGAACCAAGTTACGGACCCATTCCGGGTGCATGGAGGCGTAACAAAGGCTAAAAGAACCCCCTTGGCAAATCCCCAAAACATTAATTCGGTAAAGACTATGCCGTTGACAAATCTCTTTTACCGAACGGTGCACATAGCCATTGATATAGTCGTCTAAAGTGAGGTAACGGTCAGCACGGTCTGGGTAGCCCCAGTCGATTAGATAAATATCCATGCCCGCCTCTAAGAGGCGACGAATCAAAGAGCGATCTTCCTGGAGATCGGCCATGTAGGGACGATTTACCAAAGCATAAACAATCAAAATGGGTACACGATGCACCTGCTCGACCAGAGGCTTAAACCGGTACAAAACCATTTTATCTTCGCGATAAATCTCTTCACGGTCACTACAACCAACCGTGAGGTTATCCATCTGCCCTAAAACCGGCAATCCGGCGGTCAGCTTTTCGTTAAATTGGATCACCTCGCGAACAGCTTGCTCAGGTGTAATTGAGAATGGCATCATGGGAATATCTCTCTTTCTTTAGGAAAATCACCTGTGACCGTTCCGTTTTGCACCGATCGCTGGTTCATGTTATGCCTTGTTGGATCTTAACTGATTAGGTTTGCGAAATTTTTTTAAAGCGTTCGGGTCATCCATCAGCCTGCCTGGGGTTTCCGAAGATTCAGGCGCGTCGTTGGATTTTATCTCCTCAATCTCTTTGCGCAAGGCTTGAATTTGAACGGTTACCTCTGGGTTTGGATGTTGAATTTTTTCTGTCAAAGTCGACACGCTTTGCCGCAAGGCTTGAATTTGAACGGTTACCTCTGGGTTTGGATGTTGAATTTTTTCTGCCAAAGTCGACACGCTTTGCCGCAAGGCAGGGATTTCCAACCGGGTGATCTCCTCTTTCAAGGTGTCTAAACGCTTCTGGACCTCTTGCATGGTCGCAATTTGTCTTTTCAATTCTGTCAATTCATTCCGCAAGCTTGGTATGTCCGCCTGAAGAGTATTGAGATCATTTTCCCGTGCTTTTTGCTCGGCAAGGTTGGTCAAGCGATTGTTTAAATCCTCAATCTCCTTGCGTATCTTCGGCAGCCCCATTTTTTCTAATTCGTCGCGTAATGATTCAATTTCTGCCTTGGGGGTGCTGAGTCGTTTTAAAGAGGTAATGTCATCTTCCATGGCTCTCATGCGGCGTTTGAGAGATTGAATGGATTCGTGGTTTCTGTCCAATTCTCCCCTATTGGGAAGATTTAAAGAGACTAAAATTTCATCTAAACCGGTCGCATAATGGATGCGCAGTTGATTCATCGCATTGACAAGATGGGCATTGGCGGTTTTATAGCTCTCCTCAAAGGAGATTTTGGCATGAGCCTCTTCGGCACATTGCACCCAGAGATCAAAAATTTCCTGGAGGCTTTTAAGAGGTGTCCCACTCTTGCTGATGGCCGATAGCTTTTTACCCAGGATATCCAAAGAGAGCGAAGACTCTTCTACTTGGACTTTAAGAAAATTTTGTAGGGTCTTTTGATACGTCTCCGTATAACGTTGACCCGTTTCCATGCGTGCTTGCCATTTTGTCAGCACATCAGGGGCCATAATGGTCAACAATCGTTTCATGTTGGCCCCTAATTGGGATTGATTGCCACTCCACGGGGAGGATTGGCCAAAATTGGTAAAAACAGCCGTGGCTTGATCGTTAAAAGCAGAATTCCATGGGGCATATAGCCCTTCTATGTGGCCAGCAAGGGCTTGTTTGGCCTCTTCCAAGTTTTTGCGGAGTGTCTCGGTCCACTCAGCCTGTTGGTGCTCAGAACCAGTTTGCAACTCTTGCATGGTTTTAAAAATTTGTTTGGCCATTTCTGGATAGGCCGTCCCCCAGTGGGCAAACTCTTTGAAAATCGTCTGTTCTGGTGAACCGGACCGGGCGGAGGTTAAAAAGCGTTGCCACCAATCCAGCCCGTTTCTCCAGTCAGGCGAAGACCAAGAAGGGGGGGTCCATCCGCCCATCCCTGAACCCATCCCTGAACCCATCCCCATCTGGTTGGCAAAGGGGTTGGAAAAAGGAGTGGTAAAGGGGTTGGTTTTTTGTCCACCATCCATATTCTTCATGGCCATGGTTGACCACGTGTTCCAGGCCTGTCGCTGAATTTCGTTCCAGCCGTTTAACCAGTCCATAGGATTATTACTGTTGTCAGCCATGTCCAATCCTTTCGCAAAAAAATACGCTCAGGTAACGTAAACGTCATGTTTACATGCGTTATGATTACTTGACTTTGCCCATAGCGAGCATGTCATTCATCTTTTTTTCCACCAATGTTTTGATCTCATCCCGACCACTGGTCAGAAGCTCCATGGTTTGACGGGCATGATTGATCATCAGTTCGCCCAACTCTTGGGTCAGATCGGCTTGACTACCCACCGCGTCGCGGACATCACGGGCATCTGAGGCTTTGCGAATTTGTTTGACACCAGCTTCCATGCAGCTTTGAGCTACGGCCATCTGTTGTTTGGCCAAGTTTTGCATGGTTTTGTCACTGATTTCCTGCATACGAAGCACGGAATCAAGGACGTTCTTAGTGACTTCGGCCATTTTCTCAGGAATAATATTTTCCACTTGCGTCTCCTTTGGGGGTTGGGTTAAACCGTTTTTGCTGCACTGCAACATTTATTGCATTGCAGCATAAAACGACTCTTAATATTTGTCAACGTTTTTTTTGTTTTAAATGGTATAAAAAAACAAAAAAAATTAAAACATTATTTATCAATAAGTTACTCTTTATCTGTCTCATTGTTTCTCGAAGGCAGTAAATTTTTTTGCCAATGTTGCCAAAGTTGCAGATTATTTTTAAGTAACGTATCAAACAGGCTGATCGGCATGCTGTCGGGGGGCAACTCCAAAAGTTGATCCCGTAGCATAATCTGTTGGTCCGTAAAAAGTTTTAAGCTTTTTTCTAGATAACTGCTCAAGGTGTTTTGTAAAGCATCCCCTTGAAAGCGGATAATGTCGGTAAGAAGATCGCTAGAGAGCATGGGACTGCCCTTTTCCTCCTGCTCGTTAATAATTTGCAGCAGGATAGAGCGGGTAATCACCTCTCCCGTATGGTTATCAATCACCTTGAAGGGAATCGCATCGGTGACCAACTTGCGAATCCCCTCCAAGGTGATGTAACAACTATCTACCGTGTCATATAAACGACGGTTGGGATATTTTTTGATAATGCGCGGTTCACTCATGGAATAAACCGGTAAAAAATATGTACATCTGATCAGCCCATATACTGTCCACCATTGATGTCAATGTTGGCACCCGTAATGAACCCATTTTCATCGGCTGCCAAAAAGCTGACCACTCGAGCAATCTCTTCTGGTTTGGCCAAACGTCCAACTGGAATTTGCGCAATGATCTTATTGAGAATATCTTGGGGGATATCCAGCATCATTTTCGTGGCGGTGTATCCAGGGGAGACGGTGTTGACGGTAATGCCTTTGCTGGCTGTCTCTTGGGCCAAAGCCATGGTAAAACCGTGCATCCCCGCCTTGGCCGCTGAATAATTGGTTTGACCAAATTGGCCCTTGCGACCATTGATGGAGGAGATGTTGATAATACGGCCAAATTTGCGCTCCAACATACCATCAATGACATTGCGCGTCATGTTGAATACACTGTTTAAATTGGTATTGATGACCGCAAGCCATTGGGCAGAATCCATTTTTTTTAAGGTGCCATCCCGGGTGATCCCAGCGTTGTTGACCAGAATATCAATGGGACCAACCTCTTTTTCAACTTGGGCCACCGTCTCGCGGCAAGAGTCAAACTGGGTGCCGTCCAATTCATAGATGGCGGCTTTCATATTTTCGGCCAGCCGATCTTTTAGCCACACTTGGGCATGATCGCGTTCCATAGCAATGTATGTCCCAACGACTGTGCACCCTTTATGGGCCAGTTCGCGGCAAATTTCGGTGCCCATACCGCCCACACCACCCGTGACTAATGCAATTCTATTTCCCATGTGTACGTCTCCTTGGATTAAGAGATGATAATGCCTCATTATAGTGCTTGAACGAAAAGTAAAGTCAAGACTTTGGGGGGGGCAGAGAACCGCCCCTCAATTCCCCCCCTCTTTTTTTTAGATAATTAAAAAAAAAGAGGGGGGCTGGGGGATTCCTCCCCCAGGGTTTTGTCTTTTATTTTTTTGCCCGCCGGGCATGATGTCTATTTTTACGGCCTTTCGACGGTTAATGCAACCCCTTGACCGCCACCAATACAGAGCGTTGCCAAACCCTTTTTAAGATCACTGCGCACCATTTCGTGGAGTAAGGTGACTAAAATACGGGCCCCCGAGGCTCCAATGGGGTGGCCTAAAGAAATGGCACCGCCATTGACATTAATGCGACTGGTATCCCATCCCAAAACCTTGTTGACAGCCATAGCTTGGGCTGCAAACGCCTCATTGGCCTCAATGAGGTCGAGTTGATCCATGGACCAACCGGCCTTCTCTAGACATTTACGCACGGCTGGAATGGGACCAGTGCCCATGATTTTGGGATCTACACCCGCACTGGCATAAGAGACAATCCGTGCCATGGGGGTGAGTCCCAACTCTTTGGCCCGACTGGCCGAAGTCACAATCACCATGGCCGCGCCATCGTTGACACCAGAGGCATTACCTGCGGTGACCGTACCGTTTTTATCAAAAGCGGGGCGTAGACCGCTTAAGGCCTCTTCGGTGGTGCCGGCACGGGGAAATTCATCGGTGTCAAACAGAAGAGGGGGACCTTTGCGCTGTGGAATCTCTATGGGAATAATTTCGGAGTTAAAACGTCCCGCTTTTTGAGCCGCTTCCGTCTTTTGTTGGGAGCGCGCGGAAAAGGCGTCTTGCTCTTGGCGAGAAAGTTGATATTCACGCGCGACATTTTCCGCTGTAATGCCCATATGATAGTTATTGAAAATATCCCAAAGGCCGTCGATGATCATGCTGTCTTTCATATTCCAATCGCCCATTTTGGTCCCATTGCGAGAGTTGTCCAAAAGATGGGGAGAACGGCTCATGTTCTCTTGTCCTCCGGCAATAATCATCCGAGCATCGCCACAACGAATGGCCTGCGCGGCTAAATGGACCGCTTTCAGACCACTACCACACACTTTGTTGATGGTCATGGCCGGGGTCTCCACTGGCAATCCTGCCCCTAAACTCGACTGTCTGGCCGGATTTTGGCCAACACCAGCGGTTAATACCTGGCCAAGAATGACCTCATCAATGTCTCCTGCTTGAATGCCACTGCGTTTTAAAAGTTCGGCAATAACCTTGGCCCCAATGTCACTGGCTGAAAAAGCCGCCAGAGTACCGAGAAATTTTCCAATGGCGGTACGTCCAGCCGAGACAACAACAACATCTTCCATTCTACCCTCCGCTATATTCGTATAGGTTATGACACTTTTAGAACATGATGCCCTTGCGGGCAAAAAAAATCAAAGGCCAAACCCTGGGGGATGAATCCCCCAGACCCCCTCTTTTTTTTAAGAATTAAAAGAAAAGAGTGGGGGGTATTGGGGGGTGGTTCTCCGCTCCCCAAGGTCTTGATTTTTAATCCTTCCGATACATACATAAATTTTCCTTGATGGTGCCACTCAAGGAGGCGATCGATTTGGTCTGTGGTCCGCAAGAAAAAGGCAACATGGACCAACCTCTCTCTTCGGCTGTTTGAAATGGCCACACTACCCCCATGGTTGTCAAGCCATTTTAGTTGCAAAGGGGAGTGGATTTTGTTCTGGTACAACCTATGCGTCGCAAACTCCTGAGCCATTTCTATGGGTTAGGAGTTTATCAGTTAAAAAAAGGAAAGAAAAATTTTTTTATCCCCAAGTGCAAAAGTAAGAATGCATTCTTTGTTTTTTTTGTTATTTTTTTCCTATTCAAACAGACGTTTCTGGTTTATTAATAAATTATTGATGAAAAATTTTTTTGTTCGATAAACGACATCCAGGGAAAAGAAAACTATGAAAAAAGAATTGACACAAATGATCATCGAATCCGTCCACGAGGTCTTTTTGGCCTTTCTTTTTCTGGAAGTCAAACCAGGTCCTGCGGTCGTCAAACCAGACGATCAACTTTACAAAGCTCCTGAGTCCGAGACAACCTCTATTGTCAATTTTTCTGGTGGATTGGCTGGTGGGGTGCATCTGGCCGCCCCGCTGCATGTGGCCTTGGAACTGGCCTCTGCGTTGGCCGATGAAAAATTTGAAACCATGGATCGTACCGCCGCCGATGGGTATGGAGAACTGGCCAATATCGTCGCTGGAGGCATACAAACCAAGCTCTCAGGAAAGTTTGGCAATATCAACCTCACCCCACCCACGGTGATCTCTGGTACCGACTATAAAATGCAATATAAAAGTAATTTTGACAGCATAAAACAATATTTCAAGTCCGAGGTTGGTATTTTTTATGTGGAATTTTTCTTCTTCATTGAAGGTTATAAATCATTTAAATAAAACGAAACCTTTTCAGACGTAAGGCATTGGTGACCACCGTCACACTGGATAACCCCATGGCCGCCGCCGCCACGATGGGCGAGAGTAATATACCAAACAAGGGGAATAAAACTCCGGCTGCCAATGGAATTAAAATGACATTATACGCAAAGGCCCAAAATAAATTTTGACGAATATTGCGCATGGTGGCCCTAGAAAGATGAATGGCGCGAAAAACCCCTTTGAGATCCCCAGAGATGAGCGTGATGTCAGAGGCTTCCATGGCCACATCGGTGCCGGTGCCAATGGCTATGCCGATGTCTGCCAAAGCCAGCGCGGGGGCATCGTTGATGCCATCGCCTACCATGGCGACAATCTTACCCTCTTTGCGTAATCGCTCAATCTCTTGCCCTTTATGCTCCGGTAACACCTCGGCCAAAACAGTCGTGATGCCCACTTGACCTGCAATGGTCCATGCCGTGCGATGGTTGTCTCCTGTTAACATGATCACTTGAATGCCCAAGCGTTTTAAATTGGCCACAACCACCGCGCTTTCGGGTCGAACTGTATCGGCAACGGCCAACAGTCCAGCCAATTTGCGATTTACCGCCACATACATCACTGTTTGCCCTTTGGATTCCATCTCTTCCACTTGATTTTCCAAATGGTCGATATTTAAATTTTCTAAAGTCATCAAACGGCGCGTTCCAATAAGGACGTTCCGACCCGAAACAACGGCCCGAATGCCTTGGCCAGGAATGGCCTCAAATTTTTCAGGTGTGAGAATCTCCAAGCCACGCTTTTTGGCACCATCTACCACGGCTTTGGCAAGGGGGTGTTCCGAACCCTTTTCTGCCGAGGCCACCCAGGCCAATGTCTCCTGATTACCTGTCCAATCCACCAACGCGGGTTGCCCAAGGGTTAATGTGCCAGTCTTGTCAAAGACCACGACATCGACTTTGTGGGCGGTTTCCAAGGCTTCCCCGCCTCGAATTAAAATACCCATCTCGGCGCCCTTGCCAATACCCACCATAATAGAGGTGGGGGTGGCTAACCCCAAAGCGCAGGGACAGGCAATGATGAGAACGGCAATGGCATTGAGTAAACCATAGGTCATGGAGGGTTGCGGGCCAAAAAACCACCAAACGAAAAAGGTCAGTGTGGCAATGCCCATCACCATCGGAACAAAAATCGCCGAAATATTGTCCGCCAAGCGAGCAATAGGGGGTTTGGCTCCCTGAGCTTGACGCACCAGTCCAATGATATGGGCCAAGGCGGTTTCTCGACCGACGCGTTGGGCCTCAAAATGAAACAGACCGGTTAGGTTGAGGGTACCACCAACCACCAAATCTCCTGGACCCCGACTCACTGGCATCGATTCTCCAGTCAACATCGACTCATTTAAAATGGCCTCGCCTTGCACAATCACGCCATCTACAGGAACCTTCTCTCCTGGACGGACAACAAGGCGATCACCTATTAAAACATCGGCCAAAGAGACGGTCTGTTCCTCTTTGCCGCGCAACACTTGGGCGGTTTTTGGGGTCAGAGCCATGAGGGTGCGAATGGCGTGGGAGGTGCGTCCCTTGGCGCGTCCTTCCAGATAGCGGCCTACAAGAATCAAAACAATAATCGAGCCAGAAGTATCAAAGTAAACCGCTGCCTTTAGCCCTTGGGCCTGAAATAATTCAGGGGCAAATAATACTAAAACAGAATAAATATAAGCAGAAAAGGTACCAACCGATACCAAAGTATGCATGTTCACTGCCCGGCTGCGGGCTTGAATCAAGGTGGATTTATGAAAATACCACCCAACCCAAAATTGTACAGGGGTGATAAGCAGCCATTGCCATAGATAAAGGGTGTGTTGAGAATAAGGTGTTAAAAGATGATTCAGACCCAGCTGATGCCAATGCATCGTTATCAGAGTGGCCACCAAGAGCACGGTACCGACCTGGAGGCGTTTACGAATGAGAGCGATCTCTTTTTGTTGTTCCTGTTCGGCAAGATCCAGGGGATCAATTTCAGCGTCCAGTCGCTCAAGATCTAAACCAAACTCAAGAAGAGCCGTTCGAAATTGTTCAAAACCAACGGTTTCAGGGATAAAACGGATAGAAAGTTCGCCGGTCGTAGGGTGAATTTGAACATGACGAACCCCACTGATTTGGCTTAGGCTCCTCTCGATCTCTCTGTCGTTGCGAAGCCCTGTTTTTGCTTTTATAGCGTAGGTGACGCTCTGTTCGGCCACCTTAAAGCCTGTTTGGCGAATGGTTTGGATCACTTGTTCTAAAGTGGCCTGACATCGTACCGTGGCCTGGGCTGTCGCAAGATTGACCGAAGCTTGCTCCATGCCAGGCATTCCCTCTAAGACTTTTTGTAATCGCCCCGAACAAGAGGCGCACGACATGCCTCTTATGGGTAGCGTCCAAACGCAACTTTCCGTTTTTATACCAACGTTCATGCGCCTCCCTTTAATAAGAGTTCAATGATGGCCTCGAACGCCTTAAGTGGAAGGGCTCCAGAAATAAATCGAACTTGGCCGGTTTTTTGTACCAAAAGAATGCTCGCAGGCGTCCCAGTGATACCTATTTGTTTGGCTTCGTCTATATCTTCTTGAACACGGATGGCCATTTTGCCGCTTTGCAGACAGGTTTGAAATTGTTTTTCATCCAATCCCGCCTCTTTGGCCCAGGTGAATAATTTCTCTTGGGAAAACTCTTTGCCATTGGTGGCGGTGTTGTCATAAATTAATTTGGCATACTCCCAAAAACCATCGTTCCCTTTTTGTTCGGCAGCACATTCGCTGGCTTCGGCCTCTTTTTGAGCCGATTGACCATGAAAAGAGAGGGGAAAATGGCGAAAAACCCAGTTGACACGCCCTTTATATTGAGAAACAATCTCTTCAGGTATTGGATGAAATTTTTTGCAAAAGGGACATTCAAAGTCGGAATATTCAATGAGCGTCACTTCCGCGCCGGGATTGCCAAAAACATGATCCCGGTTAAAATCAACCTTGCGGACCCCTTTGGCCTTTTCATTCATGGCCTTCTCTTGCTCGGCCTGGGCTTTTTGTTGGGCTTTGTTTTGATCTTTTATATAATTGTTAATACCTTCTCGAATTTTGGTCGCTAATAAGGCTTCATCTATTTGGGCCACTGGGGGCGGTTGGGTGCGTTGCTCCAGAATTTGCCAGCCTAGAAAAAGCATAGAGGCCGAGATGGTAAAGCCTGTCACCAATAGCACTATGAGAAGTGGATGGCGATTTTGTGGCGTTGTCATGGGGACTCCTTATTTTAATGATTCAGAACATGATACCCTGCAGGCAAAAAAAATTAAAGCCAAACCCTGGGGGATGAATCCCCCAGACCCCCTCTTTTTTTTAAGAATTAAAAGAAAAGGGTGGGGGGTATTGGGGGGCGGTGCTCCGCCCCCCCAAGGTCTTATACAAAAGCAAAGGCCAAACCCTGGGGGATGAATCCCCCAGACCCCCTTTTTCTTCTTACCAAGGGGCAAAACGGTTGATAAAGCTCATGGGACGGGTGCCTTGGT
>JAMOAW010000114.1:0-7084 GCA_039908535.1 Magnetococcus sp. DMHC-6
TGATTCCTGGTCGATTGTGCGCAATTCATAAAAGCCAGGAAGCGGTTGATAAGGCCGCTCGTAAAGTGGTAAACAGAGGTAAACGTAAGCAGCAGAATGTTGCATCAGAGACGGTTGAACGCGCACGATTTATGATGGTGTTCACCACGGTTCCTGGGGATAAATTATCTCTTGAAGATGTGCTCGAACTTTATCGTTATCGATGGCAGATTGAATTGTTGTTCAAGTGTTTCAAATCGTTAGCAAAACTTGGTCACCTTCCAAAGACTGAAAAGGAAAGTGCTAAGGCTTGGCTATATGGAAAAATGCTTATTTGCTTACTGACAGAAAAAGCGATTGCCAGGACAAAATCATTTTCCCCCTGGGGGATCGTTATCCCTAGACAGGCAATACCGCAGCAAGTGGCGTGAATTCAAATTCATGCTGCATCAAATGCAGGATTGGATTACGCAGTTACTAGTGCCGAATGATGTCAATATGCAATGGGAATTTATATGCGGGTCTCTTTCGTATACCCGCAGACGACGAAAAATGTAGCTAACAGATGAGGGGCGTTATTAGGTTAGCGCTTATGGGGTTGCACCCCCCCCCCCCCCCTGCTTGGGGGCTATAAAATAAAAAATAAAATCAAAAACAACACCTTGGAGGCTCTGCCTCCAAACCTCCGCCGGGGAGCGTGACGCTCCCCGGCCCCCTCCAATATACTTTATTAAACGCAAATTGGTATCAAGACCCTGGGGGCAATCCCCCAGCCCCCTTTTTTTTAAAAAAAATAATAAAATCAAAAAATAGACGACCACGGTTAAGTGTGGTGGTACCCCAAATATGGACAACAAGAAAAAGATCCCAAAAAAAAATGAATGGCTTTGTGACTTTCCCCTAGCATTTGAAAAATAGTGAAGGTTACACTATCAAAAGAAAACAAAACCCAAACTGGAGGATTCTATGGTACTACTACACACACCACCCGGAGAAATTGGATCTCCCGCAGCCGATTTTTCCCTTCTTGGCGTTGATGAGCGTATCCACACCTTAGCGGATTATCGAGAATGCACTATCTTAGTGATGATGTTTATCTGCAATCACTGTCCTTACGTAAAGTCCGTTGAAGAGCGTCTTATTCAATTAACCCGTGAATTGCAATCCAGAGGGGTAGGTTTTATAGGTATCAACAGCAATGATCCCACCAACTATCCAGAAGATAGCTTTGAAAACATGCAAAAGCGCGCCATAGAAAAAAACTATCCGTTTGACTATCTGTTCGATATCACACAACAAACGGCGCGAGATTATGGGGCGGTCTGCACCCCTGATTTTTTTGTTTTTGATGCCCAACGCGCCTTGCGCTACCGTGGCCGCCTCGACGATAGCCCGCGTAACCCAATTATGGTCAAAAAACAAGAATTACGACAGGCCATTCTCAATCTATTAGAAGGAAAACCCGTTCCCGAACCGCAAAATTCATCCATGGGATGCAGTATGAAATGGAAAGGGGAACCCCCTGGTTGAGTCCTTGAAGGAAAACCGCCAAGGGAGTGGATTGATTGAACCCTTGGCGGGCTAGGTACCACCACATTTAAGTGTGGACGATGAACGAGTGCCTGAACAAAAAGCAAAGTCAAGACCTTGGGGGATTGCATCCCCCAATCCCCCTGCTTTTTGAAGAACGCAAAACCGAGGTCAAAAGCAAAATCAAAACCCTGGGGGCAATCCCCCAGACCCCTTTTTTTAAATAATAAAATCAAAAAACAGATGACCACGGTTAAGTGTGGTGGTACCGCGGGCTACTCCAGCCCCTTTTAAAATGTTTTTAATTATTTTAAATATCGACACCTGGCCAGCCTAAATAAATTTTTCGAACCATTTGAAATCGGCCTTGTGGACGGGTTTTGTTTTCTAAAATTTCAATAGAAAATCGTCCACTTCCAGGAATATCCTCTATCTCTTCTCGATTTTGAACACGATTGACGGCTTGAATGGCTTCAGAACGCTCCTTAAAGGGGCCTAATTGAACTAAATAAAAAATATTTTGTCCCATATCAATATGGCGGCGAAAAATTTGCAAGCCCCATTTGGCCAATAATTCTTCCACAATAAGGGCATTTTTTTGCGCATAAGAGCCAACTTCAACCACATAAGCGACACCTTCGCCAATATGTGCCGATTTTGGTGTACTATTTTTTTCCTCAGCGTCGACGCTAAAGGAGAGTTCCAAAAGCTGACGCTTTTTAGCCTGAAACTCCTCCTGTGTCAAAATACCCTCTTGAAACAAAGCGGCCAATTGACGAATTTCATTGATATTTGACCAAGATCCAGCAATTGTTTGGGTTAAGGGGGCAAGTTCGACTTTTGCCGATAATTTCTTTTGAATAGAGGTCCCGGACTCTGAATCGAATATGTTTTCTTTTTTTTCCAACACGGAAATTTGTTTTTTAGGAGATTGGAGCGTTATTTCGGTTCTGCCTATTTTGAGGATACCGTCCTTTGGAAAAAAGATGGGTTGATCAATTTCATTATTGTTCAAGAAAGTCCCATTCGAACTATTCAAATCTTCGACCATCCAACCAGCGGCCCCCCAAGATTCCCCTTCCTGAGACTCTTTATGGGCCGACCCCTTCCCCATCATCACCGTCGCTCCCGATTCCTCCTCTTCCACCCAATAGAGACGACAATGGCGGCGCGAAGAGAAACGATCTGCAAGCCCGATAAAATCAGGATCGACACTTTCCGATGGATTTTTTCGGCCAAGTACATACGCCCCTCCTCTCTCCAAAGGGTGGTTTTCTTTGGAGCCATCGGAATAGAGAATTTGTAAAATAGATTCAATGGGTTTATTCATAGCTCATTTTTGGTCTTTTTTGCACGTTCACGGCACGTTTTTACGCTTTGATCATCTCCCACTCTCGCCATCCAGAGAACATGGGAAAATAGAGTCCTAAATGGATGGGACGCTCAGGATCCCATAATTGCATGAGTTGTCCATAGCGCGCCATTTGCTCTTGATAGCGCAACTGCTCATTATCCATAAAGCTTGCAAGATCAGAACCAGTGTGCAAACTGGTCTTAAAATCTACGATCCAACGCCAACCGCGTTCATCTACAAAGACCCGATCCATCACCACCCGCACGAATTTACTTTCGATAATTGCAGTTAACGAAAATTCTGAATGGGCCTCGGCACCTTTTTCCTGGGAATGAGGGGACAACAGCCAACGCCCACGTGGATCAGAAAGCACGCGAAGCACCCCCTCTTCTACCCGATCAACCGCCTGATCAAGGGTCACCCCCGTCAAACCTAAGCTTGATAAATGCGCCGCAATGGCAGGACGACGCCTGCGAACATACGACGGCGTCCATAACTGTAACCCCTCCTGCGCGATACAAAACAAAAAACGGTGCATGGTGACCCCAATTAAACGAATGGTCTCCCCTGCCCATTCAAATGGAACCGGCTCGGCACAAAAGCTGTCCGGAAGTCAGACGACTCAAAACAACCTCTGGTCGATCCCCCTCCTGCACATCCATCTCCTCTTCTGGAATAGGCGAAACCTGGGCGAACACATCCTCTACTGCTGGCCATAACAACGATAACAAAGAACCAAACCTAGGCTTGAAATCCTCCTCCTTCGGGGTCTCTTTCGAAATAGCAGAAGAGCGTGGTACATGCCCTAAAATATGTAAAAAATGTTTGGCCCGGGTGGTTGCTACGTACATCAAGCGCAACGACTCATGCTCGGCACGCTGGTGTTCAATTTCCCGTAAATATTTTTGAATCGGATCCGTTTCCAACCGGTCGGCCGCCTTAACCGGAGCCAAAATCAACCCCTCGCCGAAAGTTGACCCAGAACGCTCCAACCAAGTCAGCAATCGACTTCGTTCAGGTGGAGAGCCGTTGCCGATGCCTGGCAAAATCACGGTGTCGAACTCCAAACCTTTGGCCTTATGGATGGTCATAACCTGAAGATGGCCATCGGCCTGGGGATCCACCGCCGCAAAAAGGGCTTCGACCCGTTTGGCAAAACCCTCTGGATCTTGAACTTCTCCCGCCCGCTCCTC
The DNA here is from genome assembly GCA_039908535.1 of Magnetococcus sp. DMHC-6. Classification (GTDB taxonomy): domain Bacteria; phylum Pseudomonadota; class Magnetococcia; order Magnetococcales; family JADFZT01; genus JAMOAW01. Next base: position 4,057 of record JAMOAW010000114.1, read on the forward strand.
CTGCTCCAACAGCTCTAAAAAACGGTCGGCATCGGTCAAACCCGTCGATTCTGTCACCACGGCTGGTCCCCCTAACGCCAACCAAACCCCCTCTAACCACAAACGCAACCCACCCCCAAATTGACCACGCCGACGAGCGGCAAACGCCAGTGTCAATATCTGACGAACGCGCCGCACCGCCTTCTCACCCTCTGCTGAAAGGGCCACCAAACGACTCTCCTCCTGCATCAAATCCCAAACCGATCTCTCCCAAGCATCCCCAACCAAAATAGAGAGATCCTCTAGGGTCAATCCGCACCAAGGAGCCCGTAATAGGGCCAACCAATGGACCCGATCCGCTGGATCCAACAAGGCCCAAAGCAGAGCCCATAAATCTTTCACCACGCTTCGTTCAGAAAGAGGATCAATCTCCACGGCTTGATAACGCAAACCGGCCGCCGACAATGCCGGTAAAATTTCCTGTAAATGCCGTCGAGAGCGGACCAAAATGGCGATCTCCCCCTCTGGACGCGCCAACAACGCCTCACGACAGATCTCCACCACCCGATCACTCTCACGGCGGGCAGATGCACCCAAAAAAGGGTGCACCCTAACAACCCCCTCCCCGCCCTTAAAAGCAACCGATTGGGAATATGGCACCGCCCCACTCTCCACCTCTTCTTCATGTGGAAAGGTCAAGGCAAACGCCCGATTCACCCAAGCCACAATCCCCGTTTGCGAACGAAAATTGACCGAAAGATGCAAAGGCTCCACTCGCACCGCACCAATTCCATGCCGACGCGCCTTTAAAAACAGTCCAACATCGGCCTCTCGAAAACGATAAATCGACTGCATCGGATCCCCTACCAAAAAAAGGGTTCGACCATCCTCTCCCGTCCAACCAGCGGTTAACCGTTCTAAAAGTTGATAGTGGGTGACAGAGGTGTCTTGGAACTCATCTACCAGTAAATGTTGGATTCGATAATCCAGTTTTAAGGCTATATCACTGGGGCAATCGGAATCTCCCAAGGCATGCAACGCCCGTAACGTTACCTCTACATGATCCATGACCCCCTGAGCCGAAAAAACCATCCTCAATTGAGCAACAGCCATGGGCAGCAAAGTCAGCAAAGCCTGCAACAATTGCCACTGCTCCTCTTCGTAACTCTCTGGAGGCAATAAACGTAATCTATGCAGCCACATACGAAAAGATTCATAGGGTTGCATTTTATCGAACAGATTTAAAAGCGAGGCCTTCATCCGATTAAACAACTCTTTTTCTTTGGAATTGCGCGCCGCCGTCCCTGGAGGGAAACCTTGATTTTTGTTGAGCACCCGCCGCCATGTTCCCTCTAGTGTCAAACACAGTTGCGCCACCTGCAACCACATGGCTAAAGAGATCTCCTCTGGCACAGCATCAAGCGCAGCGCCCCTCTTCCAGCCGAGCAGCCCCTCCCCATTTTGGCCAGATGCCATTAAATTTCCAGCCGCAAAGGCCAAAATGGGAGCCAACTCGTGCAAAAATCCAGGCGAGAAATCGGGTAGGTTTTCCAATGCTTCACGGCGTACCGCCAGCAAGGCCCTCTCCAGGATTTCCCGTGCATCGCCCTCTTTCATTGCCCCAAAAAGATGCCGCAACCATTGGTCGCGATTGGCCAATAAAGCCGCCAGCATCTCTTCGACCAACATGTGATTGTTATCTAAATGGTCCAACAGATGGGCTACAGGGTCAGACCAACGATTCTCAGCGGAAACCTGGGCCAATGTTTGTCGAGCGGCCAGTTGATAGAGGGCACGGGCGTCATCGGTGACTTGCCCACGCCCACCCAAACCGGACAAAACTGGCATCAATCCAGTGATTGTATGGCATAAAGCGTCTATCGTGAGAATGCGTAAACGACCTGGATGGCGCAACAGCCCCCAACCATATTGCGAATCCCGCTGCAATGCCGCCCTGGCCAGTGCCCAGGTTTGATACTCATGCCCCTCCTGAGAGGGGGGGGGGTCCCCTTCAAAAGCGCGGGTCATGGCTTCCAGGATGCGATTGGCCATTTCAGTGGCCGCCTTGCGGGTAAAGGTGATGGCCACCACCTCTTCTGGGTGGGTAACCCCCGATAATAGACGCAAAAACCTCTGGGTCAACAAACCGGTTTTTCCAGATCCGGCAGGAGCTTGGACAATAAAAGAGCCGCGCGGATCCAAGGCCCGCTGTCGATCTTGATAATCTTCTGGTTGCATGTTGGTGCCCGTTAGCAAAAAAAATGTAAAAAGAGCAAAATCAAAACCCTGGTGACAATTCCAAAATTCGGTACCACCACATTTAAGTGTGGACGATGAACGAGTGTGAACAAAAAGCAAAAGTCAAGACCTCGGGGGATTGCATCCCATAAGCGCTAACCTAATAACGCCCCTCATCTGTTAGCTGCATTTTTCGTCGTCTGCGGGTATACGAAAGAGACCCGCATATAAATTCCCATTGCATATTGACATCATTCGGCAATAGTAACTGCGTAATCCAATCCTGTATTTGATGCAGCATGCATTTGAATTCACGCCACTTGCTGTGGTATTGCCTGTCTAGGGATAACGATCCCCCAGGGGGAAAATGATTTTGCCCTGGCACTCGTTTTTTCTATCAGTAAGCAAATAAGCATTTTTCCATATAGCCAAGCCTTAGCACTTTCCTTTTCAGTCTTTGGAAGGTGACCAAGTTTCGCTAACGATTTGAAACGCTTGAACAACAATTTAATCTGCCATCGATAACGATAAAGTTCGAGCACATCTTCAAGAGATAATTTATCCCCAGGAACCGTGGTGACCACCATCATAAATCGTGCGAGTTCAACCGTCTCTGATGCAACATTCTGCTGCTTACGTTTACCTCTGTTTACCACTTTACGAGCGGCCTTATCAACCGCTTCCTGGCTTTTATGAATTGCGCACACTCGACCAGGAATCATTTGCCCATTATGACGCAAATGAACCGACCACTCTTTGCAATCATCCGGTTTTTTTAAGAGTGCGCATATACTCAAGCAAGGAGACTCGT
>JAMOAW010000069.1:0-14726 GCA_039908535.1 Magnetococcus sp. DMHC-6
CAAGATCCGGTGATGCCTGCTTGGTTGGTAAAGGCAAGAATATCTTCGCTGGCAAGATAGTTGCCGGTTATCTGCACCGTGGCCCCGGCCATGTTGTCGTCATCCACATCGGCTAGGCTAAAACCCGTATCCACAATCTTTGTGCCAGCGCCTTCGGTGTAGGAGAGAGTCGATGCCGTTGAACTCACGACAGGAGCGTCATTGACAGTGGTTATGGAGATGGTCCGAGTTCCACTGGTGGTTAAGGAGCCCGCACCTGTTGCATCTGAATTGTTGTCGGTAATCGTAAACGTTACCGTTCGGTTAGAGGTGTTTGGATGAACGACGTTGGTATTTTGATACGTGATAGAACTTAATGCGGTTTGATATTGCGCTTTGGTCGCTGAACCCGTTAGGGTCAGGGTTCCGCTGACTCCATCCCAGCTGCCTGTAATTCCAGATTGGTTTGTAAAGGCGAGAATATCTTCACTGGAGTGATAATTGCCTGTAATCTGAACAGTGGCTCCAGTCAGGTTGAGATCGTCCACATCTGTGAGTGTGAGTGTGGCATCAACTGCTGTTGCGGCGTTTCCTTCGTTGTAAGACAGTGTGGAAACGGTCATGTTTAGGGTGGGCGCGTCATTGATTTCGGTAACATTAATGGCGGCTGAATCGCCCGTGAGGCTGAACGCAGTGGTGGTGCCCCGTGTAGAGGCATTGACTTTGCTTCCGGCGGTTCCTGTCGTTTGATCCCATGCATAAAAGGAAATATCGGCGGTGGTCGCCTTCATAGTATTGGGGACAAATCGGATTAGGTCGGTGCTGCGCAAAAGCAGGGCCGATCCTGAGCTGACGACACCAACATCGGTCCAACCGCTGCCCGTGTTGTATTGCCAAGTGCCATTGCCGCTATTTAGGCCATAAAGGGCCAGACCAAGAGAAGTAGAGGCATCGACATCGGCGGCACCACCCATTAAGCTCGAGACGGCGACACCTGCTAAGCCTGTGTTATCCTCGGTAATCGTGGGAAAAACCGGGGTTGCGCCAGCGTCTAAAGTCGGGGCATCATTGACACCGCTTACGCTGAGGGAGACGGTTGCTGTGGTATTGGAAAATGGGGTTGCTCCGCCTGTTGTGGCTGTAGAAGTGATTGTCCCGCCACTCCAATTTGAGGATTCCCCTGTTCGGTCCCAGGCGACAAAGTCAAAACGGACAACTCCAGGGGAGGTATCGTTGGGGGGATTTTCCCCATCGGGTAGGAAGCGGACGCGATCGGTTGATGTTAAAAGAAGAGAGGTGACAGAGGTTGGCGATCCAAAATCGGTCCAACTGCCGCCGTTGTTGGTGGAATATTGCCAAGTTCCGTTATCTTGGATGGTGTTGGTGATGGCAATTCCTGCGGTGGATCCAGCATCAATATCCGTGATGCGCGTGCCTATAATACTGGAAACGAGTTGTCCGTTATTGGTTAGGTCATCCTCGGTGATGGAGGTCATGGTGACGGTGCCGGTATTGTCTAACACGGGGGCGGCGTTGACCGTTTCGTAAATCGTTCCGCTGTCTATGCTGAAGGCACTGCTGCCACCGCGTGTTCCTGGATTGACTTTGTTGCCCGCCGTGCCAGACGTTTGATCCCAGGCGTAAAAAGATAAGGAGGGCTGACCACCATCAGAGCCGTTGGGGATGTAACGAATTTCATCTGTGCTTTTTAGGAGTAAGACGCTGCTGGGATTGACGCCGCCGATGTTAGACCATGCGCCACCATTCACGCGAAATTGCCACGATCCAGACCCATCGTTTGCTTTGTTATAAATGGCGATTCCTTCTACTGCTCCGGCATTATTATCGGTGATGTCGTTGGCTGCGAATAGGTTTGAAACGGTTGTCGCATTGGCACCATCTGTTCTTAAAATGGGGCTCATGTACCATGAAGTGCCGTTTACCTCCGGGGCATCGTTGAGTTCGCTTACGACAACACTGGATGTCGCTGTGGTCGAGGTACCACCACTCCCGTCGGTTAAGGTAAAGCCAATAGAGCGGGTAGAGGGGGTTGCATTTGTGGTGTCGCTATTGATGTAAGTAATGTTACGTAACAGTGCCCGGACAGAAGTGGTGTTTGCGGAGGCATTAAAAGAAAAAATTAGATCGTTGGTGCCGCTTCCCCCAGAAAATGTTCCAATAACGGTGCCTGAATAGGTGACGTTTGAGCCAGAGACACCTATTTTACCTGCTCCAGTTCCTTGATCGCGGATACTTAGAATATCTTCTGTGGGATCTCGATTGGCTGTAATGGCTACGGTCAGTGTGCCACCATTAAAATTGGGGGAATCCGCATCGGAGACCGAGGCATTGCTTCCTTGATCAATAAGGAGTGCAGGGTCGCCTTCGGTGTAGTTGACAGAATCTCCACTCAAATTGCTGATAATGGGATTGGCTGAAGGGAGAACTCCTGAAAATTCAAACTGGGCTTGTTTGGAGAGAAAAATGTTTGTTTCAACCGAACCATGTTGGACCTCCAGATTCCAGTCGCCTCCCATCTCTGGCGCACCGGTTAAGTCGTTGGAGGCGGCGACGTCGGCCCCGGTGAGTTCTGCCAATCGGGCAAGGAAGAGTTCTCCATTCATGCCAGCCCCTACATCGCAGCCATAAATTAAAATGTCGGCATTTTCTGTAAGAGCGGATCCCCAATCTTGGAGTGCTTCGGAGTAGGACTCTAAATGGGTGCGATCGAGTTCAGAACCGGCCAGCGATAGAGAGCCAGAATCACCGTGGGAGACGATATGCAGGGCGGTTACACCTGATTGACCAGCGAGAGCCTCACGAATTTGTTCGATACCATCCCGATTGGGATCGAGAATAACCACTTGGGCCTCTTGGGGGAGACCGGTGAGGAGGGTTTGGTAGTTATCAACGGTGGGATCTATGAAGATCATTTCATGGGGTGGGGCGTCGGATATGGGTGTATGGCTGGTGACGGGTTCTGTGTATGAGCCATCATCGCTGTGCCCAGAAGAGTCTATTCCACTGTCATGGGAATCGTGATGGAGGGCGGCCAATCCGCTTAAGACGCCAGAGACATCGAACATCAAACGGCGTTCCAGGCGCAATGCCAATTTTGATCTCCATGCGAGTGGAGAGGGTGTTTTGGTCTGTTCGGATTGGGGGGGAGTTTCATGGGTGGAAAATCGGTTGAACAGGACGTTATGGATCCAAGGCCAGAGTTTCATAGCTCTATTAACTCCCCAATTGGTATGATTTTATTGTTTTTTTGTTTATCTTTTATGCAATATTTAGACCAATTTTTTTTTATGTTTGTTTTCAATGTGCTAAATGTTCTTTAAAATGTTGATAGGGTCGCCTTATGGCAAATTTATTAAGAATGTCTATTTTTTTTACATTTGGATCGATTATTTTTAAAAAATTAGGAGAAGTATAGTGTAAATATAATGATATTTATACAAAAATATTTTTGACAGAAAATTTTACTGGTATATGCGAATATGGGAGAGGCGTTTTATCAGGTGGTTTGCAAAAAAGTAGGCAAAAATTGCTTGGCAGGATCCCATCTCCCCGCTTTTTGAATGGAGATATTAAAGATAAATTGTTTTTTTTCAAGTTATTATGATATTTTTGTCATTAGGCATGCTTTATGCTTTTAATAGTTTATCAGTAAACAGGAAAAAACCGAGGTTCCCTTTTTCTGCCTTTCCAACTATGGCGTGGTAGAATAAACTAAAAAAGAGAATTACCTTGAAAATTCTAATTGAAAAAATGCACCTACAAAGTGGGCTTTCTCAAACAAGCAGGATGTTGTTCTGGGCCATTTGTGTCGCTTTTTCGGTTGCGGGTTGTGCGGTGCAGATACCAGCCATAACCTCTACCGAACAGGCTCAATTGGCTTCGCAAGATCAACAGGCCTTGTTTAAAGGGCAAGAGGCTCTCTCGGCTCCCTTGACGTTACATGAGGCTATGGCCAGAGCCATTAAATATAATCTGGATATGCGTTTAAAACGTCAAGAAGAGGCGTTGGCAAAAAAACAGGAGGAGCTTCTTCGGTTGGATATGTTGCCGCAATTGACCGCTGCAGCTGGATATTCAAACCGTACCTCTGATAATGGTTCAGTGAGTCAATCCCTGACAACAGGGTTGGTTTCAGAGGATCCGACGACCTCCAGGGGGAGGGAATCAATGACCTCTGACCTCACGGTGAGTTGGAATTTGCTTGATTTTGGGGTGAGCTATTTTTATGCCCGTCAAGCGGGAAATAAACAATTCATTCAGGTCCAACAGCGTCGTAAGGCCATTCATAATTTAATCAAAGATGTCCGCAGTGCCTTCTGGAAAGCCGTCGTCGCCCAACGGTTGGAACGGGAAATCGGGATCATTATAAACTCCTGCGAAGAGGCCCTTGAGCTGGCCCGCAAAGAGGAGAAAGAGTCGTTGCGTTCGCCCGTTTTGTCCCTACAATATCAACTCTCTTTGTTGGAGATGGTTCGTCAACTTGAAAAATCTCGGGCTGAATTGGGGATGGCCAAGGAGGAACTGGCGGTTCTCATCAATGTCGAACCGGGGCTCTCTTTTCAATTGGTGGATGACAGTTCACAGTTGGAAGTCATCCCAAAATTGGCCATGCCAATCACCGAGATGGAAGCTATGGCGTTGTCCTCAAGGCCAGAGTTACGCATCGAACATTACCAATCGCGCATTGAAGTCGATGAAACTCGGAAGGCCATTGTTCGTTTGTTTCCTGGTTTATCATTTGATGTATCAGAAAATTATGACAATAACGCCTTTTTGGTTTATCAGCATTGGGCGCAAGCAGGGGCTCGGTTGAGTTGGAATTTGATTCGAATCCTCTCTGGTCAACAACAGATGGATTTGGCTGAAGATCGTGAAAACGTCGGTCAGACGCAACGTTTGGTTTTGCATATGGCCATTTTAAGTCAAATTCGCCTTGCTTTTCAGGAGTATCAATCCGCTCAGGTGAATTTGCAACGCCTTCTTGTGGAGAATAAGACCCGCCAGCGTCTTCAGGGTCATGTGGCCAATCGCAGCACCCTTGGTTTGGACAGTCAATTGGCCTTTGTGCAGTCGGCAACAACCGCTGCTTTGGGGCGTGTTCAGGAATATGAGGCGTTGTCACGCTATCAAAATGGTTTAGGACGTCTCTTTGCAACGTTGGGGTTAGATCCGCTTTCTGGTGAGGTGGATAATTTGGATCTCCCTCAGTTGGTGCGGCAATTGCGAGAAAATGAGCTGCAATGGCAGCAAATGGTTTTTCACTCCTCAAATCGTCTCTCGATTTCTAACGCAGACGGCATGGCTCCTTTGCCACTCAATCTCCTCAAGCCAAAAAAGGCGAACTCTCTCCAAAAAACAGGAACTTCTTCGGTCGCGAAGAGACGTTCTACTCTAAAATCCATGCTTATGGTTGTTCAAGAGTCTGCTTTTGCAGAGGAGGTGAAAAATCAGATTAAAACAATGCCTGCCCAGTCAACCCCTCAGCCATTGTTGCGTTATGCCGTTCAAGTCGCAGCTTTTTCCGAAGGTGATTTGGAAAAAGAGAAAATGTTGGCAAGTTTGGTGAAAAAGGGGTATCAACCATATATTCATAAATGGACCGATACCGATGGACAAAAATGGCATTCCATTTGGTTAGGTCGTTATAGTGCGGGGGATGCGGCGATTGCGGTTCGCGATGAATATCAGAAAAAAGAACACCTCCCAGCCTTTATTAAGGAGATCGATCCTTCTTAGCTCATGAGTTCTGTCAAGGCCTCGTTCATGCGTTCTAGGCGTTCCACAACGATAAGAACCAATTGTTTGGTGATTTTGAGTTGCAAGGCGCAATCAAATTGCTCCATGACGGAGCGGTTCATCCTGAAGACATTCACCGTGCCTTGGGCGATGACGCTCGCCATGCGTGGTCGGTCACCGACTAAAAAGGCGGCTTCACCTAAAATAGAGCCTTCTTCAAGATAAGCTAATGTGTTTTCTGGTAAATTATCTTTGCGAACAAAGGCCGCACCCCTGAGAATAACATAAAGAGAAGAGTCCTGTATGTCTCCCTCTTGAATAATCACTTCGCCATCTTTATACAACTCAAAAAAATGGCCATTTTGAATAAAATACATTTTTTCTTGAATGTTGAAATTGTCAAAAAAAGGAATTCCTTCCATTAATTGTAAAATGCTACTCATCTCTCCTCCTGGATCCTGTTCAGAACATGATGCCCTGCGGGCAAAAAATCAAAATTAAAGGCAAAACCTTGGGGGATGAATCCCCCAAACCCCCTCTTTTTTTTAAGAATTGAAAAAGAAGGGTGGGGGGGATTGGAGGGCGGTTCTGTGCCCCCCAAGGTCTTAATTTTTATTTTTCCGATACATAATATATTTTGCTAATTCAATATAACGTAGGGCTTTTGTCAATACTTGATTTTTTTCGTAACTATTAAAAGCGGTGAAAATCGTCTCTATTTTGGTCGTTTATTTTGTTTTTATTTTAAAAAAAATATAGAATTGCTTTTGGTCTTTTTACAATTCGAGAGGATGATTGCGAGGGGAGGTATTTTTTTATATAAGAGCGCGTTGCCAGATGAGAGATCTATCGGAAAATAAAAATCAAGACCTTGTGGGGCCTCCCCCAATCCCCAGGGTTTTGTCTTTTATTTTTTTATCCGCAGGGCATCCTGTTTCCTCTATGCTTCCAGTGCCAACTCTCTTCCTTCGGGAGATTGTAGGAAGAAGAGACGCATTTTTTCTAAAGCCCGTTTTTCCAATTGACGTACCCGCTCCCGACTGACCGCAAGTGTTGTACCAATGGCCTCCAGAGTTTTGGGTTGGGGGAGTAAATAGCGTTCGGTGATGACTTGACGCTCTCTAGGATCTAAGGTTTGCATCCCTTGGCGAATCAGGGTCGTGCCTAGGCGTTGTTGCTGCATGGAAATAGCGGCAACCTCTTGGTTGGGGCGGTCGTCGGGAATTTGGTGGATTAAATCGCCCCCATCTTCGACCAACTCCTGATTCAACGAAGAGTCAAAGCCGTTCATGCGGCTGTCCATTTCTAAAATATTTTTACGATTGGTGCCAAATTTTAACGCCAACTCGTCTGCCTCCTCGGAGGTTAAGGGGGCAAGGCTGCTTTTGGATTGACGTAATTTAAAAAATAATTGTCTTTTGATCTGCGTCGTGGCAATTTTCACCATCCGCCATGAATTTAAAATAAATTCGTGTATGGCCGCCCGAATCCACCAAACGGCATACGTGGATAAACGCACCCCACGTTCGGGATCAAAACGTTTGACCGCATGCATCAATCCAATGGTTCCCTCTTGAATTAAATCCTGTAAATTTAAATGATATCCCTGATAATCCCTCGCTATTTTAAAAACTAAACGCAAATGGCTGGCCACCAGTTTATGGGCCGCTTTGACATCGTTATGGTCACGAAGACGCGCCGCCAGTTGTAACTCTTCTTCGGCAGTTAAAATGGGAGCGTGCAGGGCTTGTTGCAAAAAATGCCATAACCCGTGTTGCGGATCGGTCTCGGATAGTTCAAAAGAACGATCAATTACAGAAGGAAGCATGGTCATGAGGGTATCCATAGGATTGAGAGCTGAAAAACGGCTAGATGCGTATGAAGACAATGAGAAAACCTTGATATAGGATTGCGACATTTATAAAAAATTTTACCCTTTTTATCTGTTTTGTTTTTTTATTGCAAGTGAACATGATGCCCTGCGGGCAAAAAATCAAAATCAAAGGCAAAACCTTGGGGGATGAATCTCCCAAACCCCCTCTTTTTTTTAATGAGATTGGAGGGCGGTTCTGTGTACCTCAAGGTTTTTATGGAGGGTATTGCGTAAAATTTTCCCACATCTCAGGCTGTGCTTCCTTGCTGAGTCGGGCAAATTCAATAATATCAAGGGTTTCTCCTCGGCGCATGGGATCGATGTCGGCACGAACCAGCCAGGCATCGCTGTTGTCGTCCAATATTTTTAAGGCGTTGCGTAACATTTTGCGTCGTTGTCCAAAAGCCGCCCGGACAATGCGGGTAAATAAATGAGGATTCTCCACGGGCACCAATGGCTCTGTGCGCATGGTCAGGCCAACCACCGCCGAGTTGACTTTGGGCACAGGATAAAAAGATTCGGGGGGGACATCCAAAAGAATAGAGGTCTCGGCCCAGAGACGACATTGCACCGTTAACGCCCCATACTCTTTGCAATTGGGTGGTGCGCAGAGGCGATCGGCAACCTCTTTTTGAAACATGAGCGTCATGCTGTGAATGGCTTGGCGTTGTTCCAATAAAAGCAATAAAATTGGTGTGCTGATTTGATAGGGTAGATTGGCGACAATGTGCAACGGCCCGCCCAGTTGTTCGGCTAAATCAAGATAATTTATCCGTAACGCATCGGCGTTTAACAGGTGCAATCTTCCCATGCCAGCGGTTTGTCCCTGAAGAATAGGCAACAAAAAGGCATCTTGTTCAATGGCCCAAAGCGTACCAACTTTTTGCAAAAGCAGTCCAGTCAAAGAGCCAATGCCTGGACCAATTTCGACCACCCGATCGTCACAACCCACCCCAGAAAGCCCGACAATTTGTTCGGCTATCTTGGTGTCGGTTAAAAAATTTTGACTAAAGCCTTTTTTGGGAATTAAACCATGAGAGCGCAATAGTTGACGTACTGAAATGGACATATTCTCCTTGGGTGGCCTTTTAGATTAAGATGAATGTTTGACCTGTAAGAGAGAGTTTAAAGCCTTTTGTACGGCATTCGTCAAGTTTTTTTAATGTTATAATAGAAAAAACAATGAATAAAAAAATGTAGATGTTGTCATAATGGCTTTGCACTCTGAATTAAAATGGTTTAAATTTTTTATTTTGATCATCCATGGCTTCATTTGATAAGGATTAAAAATATGCCTATCATTCAACCCACTTCGGCCTCAGATTGCGTTGCATTTATCGCTAATAATCGCGCTGATATCGAAAATGGTACCTATGATATTAAAATTAAGCCAGAGTGGATCCAGCAGTTGCCACAGGAGCTTTTGATGCTTCTGTTAAAACGATGCGATTCTAGTAAAATTGTCATCGCCAATGTTATTCAATCCTCTGAACAACTCGGTGGCGTTCTGGCCCGACTCGCCGAAGACGATACCGCCAAGGTGCGTGAGGCGGTGGCCAGTAATGTGCATACTCCGGCTGAAATATTGATACAATTGGCTGAAGATATCTCCGAAGATGTCCGTCTGGCCCTGGCCAAAAATCCTTCTATTCCGGTCACGTTGTTAGACCAACTCTCGCAAGATAAGGATTTTCGGATTCGGATCACGATTGCTCACAATCCAAACATCTCTATTTCTTTATTAAACCGACTCTCTTGTGATCGAGCCGATACGGTGCGCAATGAAATTTCTAAAATTGCTCAAGATCCACGTACCTCACTCCCTATACTAGAAAAGCTTGCTAAAAATTGTCAGTCCATCATTCGTGAGGAGGTGGCGCGTAATTCCAGCACGCCTCGTGTTATTTTGGATACCTTGGAGCGTGACGAAAATACCCAGGTACGCCATTCCGTCAATAAAGCTTGGCTGCGCATTGCACAAGACAGAAAAACACCCCCAGAAGAGCTGGAAAAATTGGCCAAATTGCCAAATACCCTTCTGCGGGCCGCTGTGGCCAAAAATCCAAAATCCCCCGTCCCCCTTTTGGAAAAACTGCTATCAGACCCCTCTTCAGAGGTTCGGGTGGCTTTAACAAAAAATCCAACCCTGCCTAAAGCCAGTTTGCTCAAATTGGCCCAGGATGAGGCTGTGGCTGTGCGATGTGCTATTGCCGAAAACCAAGAGACCCCAGAAGAGATCCTGGCCATGTTATGTCAGGATAAAGCACCTTCAGTGCTTTTGTCGTTAACCAGTAACATGAGCGAACAAAATCGGCGCAAAAATAATAATCTGTGCGCCAATTGTGGGGCTAAATTAAAATTAGGCCGTCTGTTGGGGGATAAATGCTTCTCTTGTCGGTTTTAAAGGGGAGAAGAGGTCAGGAGGCTGGCACTTCATCAAAGATAAACCGCAATTGGACCCGCCGTGGGGGCAATTTGTTGGTTGATAATCCCGCATAACTGCCCAATCGAAACAATGAGTCCCCATCTAACCCGCGCAGAGCCGCCAAACGGGGTTGATGTCGTAATAAGATCATCCAAAGCCCATAGGCCCGTTTTTGTGCCAAAGACCAATTGGCCCGAAAACGTGGCGTTCCTACCACCGCCTCTACCGAATGGCCTTCAAGAACAATGGCCGCCAATTGATCTTTGCTTCCAGCCAACCATTCACACCCTGGACCATTTTTCAAACTTGCTTGGTCATCGGTGTTGATAAAGCAGGATAATTGTTGCGCTAATATAGCAGAAAATTTCTCTAACCCTGCGCGTTGCTTGGGGAAAAAATCAAACGAACGATTTTGAAATTCCATGAATTCCGGTAAATAAACCGCTCCCGTTTGAGGATCGGTCCAGGTGACAATTCCAATGTTTTCCAAGGCTTGGCGAAGATGGTTCAAAAAGTCCACATTGGGATGACCAATGAGGCGGTTTTGCATCGGTATGGGTGGAGATTCAGTAAAAGAGCGGGGAAGCTCCATGGGGGGGGCAGATAGGGGAGGGGGGGCTAGGGCAAAGGGTTTGATTTGTCCTAAAAGAATAATAGAGTTTTCTGGGGAGGTCGACGTAGAGGAATAGGCTACCGGTGGGGTTCTCTTTTCTCCAAAACTTGGGGGCCCAGATAACCCCAATCCCCAAAAAAATAGATGCAAAACCAGCAATAAAAAACTGGCAAGGCCGAGTAAAACGATCCATAGAGGGGAATCAAGCTTAATATCACGTATCATTTTTTAGCGACTTTATCCATTGTCTCCACTGCTGGGTTTTTTCCCAGAGGTGGAAAATTTACCAAAGAGACCTTCACTGGTTTTTACAACCTGCTCCTTTTGTTTGTTATTCAAAAAGGAGTCAAATAACTGCGTTTTTTTTGCATCTTGTGGTACGGCGACCACGGGCTTTTCTGCGGATGATTGGCTAAATTTTGTGGGCTTGTCTAAACTGGTCTCGGTATGAAATACCCTTTGTCCCAGAGTTCCCCAAGAGTCACTCTCCCCATTGCCACTCTTTTTTGCGTTTGGCGCAGAAGAGGGGGCTGAAGAAGAGAGTGGGACTTGTTTGGGCGTCTGTTTGGCTTCAAATTGTAAACGTCCAATCCGATCCCGTAGGGAGTTACCTATGAAGGCCATGCCCGTTTGTATTGTGCTGGAAGGGGTAGACGACTCATCTGGGCGTTCGGCTTTGGGCGGCGACGCAAGAGTGGGGTGCACTTGTGCAGGGGTCACATTTGTCGCAGGTGTCTCGTTTGATTTTTGACTTGAAAGAAATGAGGAGAAAAAGCCTTGCGTTGCTCCCCGCTTTGGCTTCAGAGAAGGGGTCGGGGGAGGGGTAGGTTTGATTGTGCGTGGGGAAACCTGTTGCGTGGTTTGCAATTCCCGCCGGGCCTTGGCAAAATTTACCAAAAGATCTTCCACATAACTGCGTAATGAATTGGCTGCTTTCATAAAGCCTTTGTCCAATTCCATAATTTTAGGGGCATCCCCTTGATAGGCGTTCATCATTTCATCGCTGCGTTCGCCTATTTCCTTTAATAAAATCACCACGTTGGGATCCGATATAGGCATTCCGCCTTGCAATTTACCGATGAGATTTTCAAGAACCAACGTCAAGGCCATGGCATGGTCGCCAAATTGGTCATAAATATAATGGTGCATACTTTTGAGCAATTCCAAAAGGGTGGCTCCGTCAATGCCTTTGCCCAAGGCTCCCATCTGCACCAAAATATCCTGCCAACTGCTGACTCCTATTCCATCATTGGGCTTTTTTTCTATCAATAGGTTGGTCGCAGCAGCCCCATTGGAGGCCATTTTGAAGGGGGGTTGTACGCCTGTTTTGACGGCATTGGACGACAGTCGCCCAAGCGGTGCGGTTCGTTTTTCTTCGGCTTCTTTTAATTTTTCTTCGATTAACGCCCCCCATTGGAGGGTCTCCTGTTGTTGTTTTTTTATGGCCTCTTGCTGTTCAGCCTCTCGTCGGGCGGCTCTTTGTTGGGCGATTTGCATCTGGGCGGCTTGGCT
Source organism: Magnetococcus sp. DMHC-6 (assembly GCA_039908535.1). Lineage (GTDB taxonomy): Bacteria > Pseudomonadota > Magnetococcia > Magnetococcales > JADFZT01 > JAMOAW01. The sequence continues at coordinate 12,160 of JAMOAW010000069.1, forward strand.
ACGGGCCATCTCTTGGCGGGCTAGGGCCTCCAGGCGTTCGGCCTCTTGACGCGCCCCTTTTAATTTGGCATTGGCCTCTTTGCGGGCCAGGGCCTCTTGACGGGTTGCCTCAATCAATTTGTTTTTTTCTTGGGTGGCTTTGAGACGCGCCATCTCTTCTTTGGAGGCCTCTTCTAGCCGTTGTGTCTCTTGTCGTACCGCTGCGAGCCGTCTCTCTGCTTCTTTGCGCGCGGCCTCTTGGCGGGCCACCATTTGCGTTTGCTCCATGTGGGCCAATTTTTCCTGCCGGGCGATTTCTTGCCGGAGGGCCTCTTGGCGAATGGTCTCCTGGCGGGTCGCCTCTTGGCGAATGGCCTCTTGGCGAATGGTCTCTTGGCGAATGGTCTCTTGGCGGGTGGCGGCTTCTAAACGGGCGGTCTCTTGGCGGACCGCGTCCAAGCGCGTTGCTGCCTCTTGGCGCACGCTCTCCAACCGGGTTTCGGTCTTTTGGTTTTGTATCTCTTGTTTGGCGGCGATTCCTGATACCGCCGATTGCATCTTCTCTTCCAGGGTGTGGCCTAAACGTTGCGCCTCTTGTTGTATGGCTTGAAGGAGGGGCTTTTGGGAAAGATCGTCTGGAATTTTATCGATCAGCATCGACAACGCCGAATGGATCACCTTTTCTAAAGCGGTTACAAGACGATCTCCCTCGGCTTTGATGACTGGGAGCATATGTTGCAGCGTGACCTGTTGGCGTAGTTGTTCTGCCAAGCCTGCAAATTCTTGGTGAATCAGGCTGCTGTGTTGACCAAAGCGACTCTCTAAGGTGGCAGGCCATTGCTCCAGGAGTTGTTGAAGAGCCTGTTTGTTCTCTCCTAATTGGGCAAAGATTGCTTCGGATTGGTTGCGGAAGGCGGCCACCATTTGGGCTTGGAGGGGTTCTTGATGAACCGATTGTTGTATTTTGTTGACCTCTTGGGTGATATGCCGCAATACCGGTTGAAAATCTACATGGCTTTGTAGCGTCATTCCCAATTCGTGAATGCCGGTCTCGACAATGTTTTGCATGGTTTGTGAGGTGGGGTGCTGTTGTAATTGTTCTGCAAGTTGGATCAAGCGGGAGTGAATGCGTTCTCCTTCGGTTGTAAACCACCCCTCTGCTCCTACCCGTTGAACCACCCGTTCCATCTCGGCACGCACGGCAGAAACCAGACCAGAGAGATTCATTTGCCGTCCCAATTCCAAAGCCAAGCGGCGGCTAACCGTTTCAATCATGTTGGTCAGTATGTCAGAGGCAGGTTGAAAATCGGCTAATTTATCCGTAATTTGCCGCGCAATTGTGCGCATTTCTGTCTGTAAAACCGTCAAGAAAGGTTTAAAATCCAAAGTTTCAACCAAACGATAGATCTCTTGCTGGGCCTGTTTTTGGGCCGCTAATACCGATTCTTGATGGACGACTTGTTGTTGCAAGGCGTTTAAGACCGGATCCAGGCTAAAGCGTCCGCCAATTTCATCGGCAAATCGGCGACTTTCGGCTTGAATTGCGCCAATGATTGGGGTCAAATCGACCTGCTGCTCTACGCGATCTAAGGCAGTGGACAAAGCCGATTGCAACTGTTGGGTTTGACTGGCAGAAAGCCGCGCCCCTTCGCTTTGCACCGTCTCTTGTAGGGTTTGCATCATGGTTTGCAGAGGAGAAAATTTTGCTTCTACAAGGCTTGGCAAACGATCAAGTTGCTCTTGTAGGTCGGTTCCTTGTTGATGCACCAACGCCAAGACCTCTTGTACCGCCGCGTGACTTTGCGCCCCAAGTTGCTGGTCAATGGCGGTCACCCGCTGGGTGCTCTCTTGGAGGGCGATGAGGAGTGGTTCCAGATTGGCGCGTTGGGCCAGAGTTTCTGTGAGACGTTGATTTTCAGACTCAAACGAACGGGTAAGCTTGGCGAAAATCTCCTCTTGCTGACGGGTCAGTCGTTCTCCTTCTGACTGCACAAGGGTCAAAACCTCCTGTCTTTTGTGCTCAGCCTGAATGGTTTGTTGTTCGACTTGGTGTTGCAGCACTGTCAAAATCGGTTTAACATCCAATTTCTCGGTCATTATTTGGGTTAACTGGCGGTTTTCTGACCGCACAGTCGTCAAAAGAGCGGCCAGATCCAGGTCATTGCTCATCTGTTTGACGACTTCTGGCAAGAGTGTTTCAATAAATTGTTGCTGTTCATCCGCAAGGTGTGCCCCTTCGGCTTGCACCGACTTCTCCACAGCTTCCCAGAGGGGGCGTTGTTGCTCTTGGCTGGTTTGAATCACCTCTTGAATTTGCGCGAGAGTGGCCCGTTGTTGCACTTGCTCGGATAATTGGCTGCTTTGTTCTGTAATCGTTTGCAAAATGGTTTCCGAGAGGGTGCGCTGCATCGCGCTGGTGGCGGTGCCTTTTAATTGCGTCTCTAAAGCCGCGCTTTGTTTTTGAATTGTCGTCAAAACGGCCTGAGTTTGGGCTTGGAGTCGCTCTGAGCTGGTCTGCACCTCTGTGGAGAGGCTCTCTTTGGCCTGGTTGTTTTGCTCGGTGATGGCACGCACAATGGTATCTGCGA
>JAMOAW010000115.1:0-3761 GCA_039908535.1 Magnetococcus sp. DMHC-6
GGTGGACTGGAAATGGGAATCAACCCCTTATTCCTGCAAGGCCAAAGAAAACGAAAATGAAGAACTTGTTCAATTGGTTAGGAGAATAGCAGCATGACCGCTTTTTGGGAATGCACCCGGTTTGCTTTCCCTTTCATTATAGCGAGTGTCGTTCTAGATAAAGATGAGGGTTTAGATATGCTTCCAGAGGGTTTAATTTTTTCTGGCATTGCGTTGGATGTAGATGGTGGCGATAGAATTTCTGCTTGCTCGTTGTTTAGATTATCAGGATTATTGGATGTGCTAGGTGTAGACGAAATAGGCGATGGTTTTATTTTAGTAGGATTAGAAGGTGAAGGATCGGTTGGGATCACCTTCCACTCTATAAAATTTTTTGCAAATTCGTCTCTTTGTTTTACATCCATAATGTTTTTTACCGTGAAGTCTGACCGGTTCATTCTTTCTAATATTTTCTGCAAAAGCATAACTCCTGCTTTTATATCATCACCAGTAAACGCGATAGTCCCATTCTTCCATTGGATGCCAAGCGCGTCCCTAAATGAAGGCGTAGAAAAAAGACGATCCACATTCGTGGAATTGTTTAGAATATAATCCCTTAAATCAGAAGATAAATCTCCATGTTCTTGTAAAAAATTCAAAATAATACTAAACACTCGCGGGTCTTTATTATTAACATCCTGATCATATAATCCTTTCATCGCTGAAGTCCATTGCACAGTCCCGATACCGCTCAATTCCCCATTATGTCTTCTTTCTATCCAGAGGTTGATTTTATTTTGATCGCTTTCCACATAACATTCAATACCATTGCCAATGATTGGATGATTCGCGAATTTTTTTGATAATTTATCAAAATCTTTCCTGTGTGGTAAATCGCCAGCCATTTCTGGGGAATGCATTAACTTAATAGCTGTCAATCGGCGATTTCCATCTTTTACAAAAAAATGACCAGGATCTTCATTGTCAGGTGTCACCAAAAGCAACTCACTTGGATTTAATCCATTATCTAAAATATCTTTGGCTAGTTTAACCAGTTTATCGCCTTGATTAATAAGTATTTCTTTAATTGTTTCGCGCTGATTGTTTGGTATGTTTTTTTTAATGCGATAATTGCCTAAATCAACCTTAAGGTGTGATAATTGAATGGTTTTCATAATATTATTGCCTCAACTTGAGCTTTAAAATTTAATGTTATTTTCGCTAAACTCAATTAACCGATTCATGCGAGTTGTTTTAGATGATCCTACCATTTTCATGCATGACAACACCAGCGTTGTCATGCATGAAAACATCAAAAGTCTATTTTAATTTCAGCAGTAGAATCTCCTGGGCCCGGTTGAAGTCGTCTTGGGTTATATCTTGGATGCGGCGGACACCTAAAGTGGATTTTAGGTGGGACCAGACTTTTTGGCGGGTTTGGTTGGTTTTTTTTGAGACCTCACCAACAAGGCCAGATAAAATGGCATGTTGAGATACAGTAAGAGGTTGCGAGGGGGGATGGTGGCGAGATGCAAACACCATAAATAAACGTAAAATCACGATGATTAAAATATAAAGAGGGCGGTAAAAGTTGTTTTTTTGGAACGATTTGAAAATATAGGAAAATTGACCTGAACGACTTGTGTTTAACATGGTTTGACTCCTTTGAAAATGCGTTGATGGTTATCTCACATCGTCAAATTGTGTCAATATGTTGATTGCTAAACGTTTACCACTTAATACCCTTAAAATTAAACAGCTTCGCAATGGTCATCGGGATCGTGTAAACCCCTTCTTGCATGGCGGTCACCATCATTTTTTTATCGATACACATTGCGTCGGTTGCCGATTTTTACGACAAGGATGTGTAAAATATCATCCTCAATGTTACAAATGATCCGGTAGTCGCCAACACGATATTTCCAGAAGTCGCCAAGTCGGGAACCCTTGAGGGCTTCACCAATGCTGCGTGGATCATCTAGGGGGCTTATGCGACTATGCAAAAAAGACAAAATTTTTCGTGATATTTGCGGGTCAAGTTTGTCCAATTCTCGCTCTGCGGCGGAATCCAGATTAATTTTCCATGCCATAGCGTTTCATCACGTCTTCGAGTGGAACGGTTTGACTGCGACCGGCGCGGATATTGAGCAATCGTTGTTCTGCAATATACACGTTTTCAAGGTCATCCAAGTGGTCGCGGATGGCCTCAATGATATAAAAAGCCTTGCTGTTTCCAGTGAGTTGTTCCAGGTCTCTCAGTCGTATGGATACATCATCAGGAAGTTGAATTGAAACGGTTTCCATGGGGATTTCTCCTAAAAATTACTTTTAAAACAAAATTTAACGCGCCTTAAACCTAAACAGATTCGCAATGGTGACCGGGATGGCGTAAACCCCTTCTTGCATCCCCAACATTTACCACTTAATACCCTTAAAATTAAACAGCTTCGCAATGGTCACCGGAATAGTGTAAACCCCCTCTTGCATCGCCGCTACCATCATTTTCCGCTCTTCCGGTGTGCTCATGTCATAAGCTGTACGAACCATCTCTGCTTTTAATTGCGGCGGTGGGGTCGATCGCTCCTTCTGTAAAACACTCTCCACTACATACATCACCCCTAAAACCTCGTCGGCTATAGAATCAGGGGAGAGGGTCGCTTTTTGGTTCTGTGTGCGCTCCCCAGTTAGAATATACATTACGTCGGCACCAGCACCGGCGATGGCGGCGAGATAAGGAGCATCAGGATTACGCTTTCCCGTCTCGTAATGAGATTGCGTTACTAAAGTAACACCGCCAATTGAGCCGAAAATGTCTTGATTCATACCTAATCGTTTTCGTTCTTCTCGGAGACGTTCAAAAAAATTAAACATTCGTATAAAATCCAGTTGACAATATTTAAACAATCGTTTAATTCTATCTTTCATGAACGCAATCGTACAAACACCAAAGCCAGTCAGCAGGGACTGGGACCATATAGACATCAAAGCCGCTCTTGAAAGAAAGGGTTGGTCTTTGAGACGTCTAAGTGTGGCTAATGGTTATAACCCAAATGCCGTCACGGAGACCTTAAGGAGGAAACCGTGGCCCCAGGTGGAGTGGTGCATTGCCGATGCTCTCAACATGAAACCCTGGGAGATCTGGCCCAGCCGCTACCCGACTGGACCAGTACCGCGCCCAGAAAAGCGTCCAAAACGTTATCGTAAAAACCACAACCAAGTAGGAGATACGCCGTGAACAACACCATTATATCACATTTTCGTAATCGTGACACCCTGGTTCAAGAGGAAAAAGGTGAACTTTGGACCAATTCCCTGATTATTTCTGATTCGTTTTGCAGGGACCATAAAAATGTGCTTCGTTCTATCGATCAGTTGATTGAGGATGGGACAATAGGACGGCGCAATTTTGCGCCGTCCTCCTACCTTAATGAACAAAACAAACCGCAACGGATGATCCAGCTTGACGAGCGCGGCTTCCTGATCGCCATGCCTTTCATTGGCGGTCGGAAGTCGCGCGAGGGGCAGGTTTTGTTGGTGGATGCGTTTTTAAAGTTGCGCAAACAACTCACTCAGAAGACCGAAGAGACCCTCACCCGCACCCAAACCCGTCTGGCCACCATTGAAGAGGCTCTGTATTGCAAAAATCCTGCTTGGAGAACCATTCACTCGATGTTCAAACTTTTGGAGATTGACCAACTAAAAGAGCTGTGTGAAGAGGCGGTAGCGTCAACCGGTCAGACTCCAGACCAAGTATTGCGAGGTCTTTCTATGTGCATGATGGC
>JAMOAW010000070.1:0-55421 GCA_039908535.1 Magnetococcus sp. DMHC-6
TTTGACTTTGCTTTTGACTTTGCTTTTGAATTCGGTTTTGCTTTCTTCAAATAGCAGGGGGGTTGGGGGATGCAATCCCCCAAGGTCTTGTTTTTGATTTTTTTTATCTGAACGGTTACCATCCCCCAAGGTTTGGCCTTTAATTTTTTGCCCGAAGGGTATCCTGTTCTTTAAAATCATCTTATTAATAAATATTATGAATCGAATATGACAATATGGAGCCGTAACTTATTATGAATGAAACAAAAAAACGTGCCACCATTTTGATTGTGGATGACGAACGTTACCATCTTAACGTTCTTGTTGAATTATTAAAAACAGATTACAAGACGATGATTGCCAAAAATGGCGAGACAGCTATAAAGTTGTGTCAATGTAACGCCCCCCGTAACCAGGTTCCCGACATGATTTTATTAGATATCTTACTGCCGGAAATAGATGGTTATTCGGTTTGCCGTATACTCAAAAACGATCCAAATACCAAGCATATTGTGATAATTTTTATTACCGCTTTGGAATCTATGGAAAATGAGGCCAAAGGGTTAGAACTGGGAGCGGTGGACTATATTACCAAGCCAATCTCACCCCCCATCGTTTTGGCACGCATCAAAACCCATTTAGCTCTAGAATTTGCCCGTCGCGAATTGGAACAAAAAAATCAGGCCCTCGTGCAATGGCAAAAACAAATTCGCATTCTGATGCAACATGCCCCGGCGGCCATTGCCATGTTTGACCGGCACTCGTGCTATTTGCAAGTGAGCCAAAGATGGTTGGAAGAGTACCATTTGACAGATGCCAAAAAAATTATCGGTAAAAACCATTTTGACATTTTTCCTGATCTTCCAAAGCGCTGGAAAGAAATTTTTGCAAGAGGTTTGCAAGGAATATTCGATAAACAGTTTGCCGAACCATTTCAAAGAAGTGCTCATGAGCCTACTCAATGGCTCAATTGGGAGGTCTCTCCTTGGTGGGATAGTTCTGGGGAGGTTGGGGGAATTTTGTTGTTCACAGAGGATGTCACGCCCAAAAAAATATTAGAAGAAAAGCAGCGGAAAGAGCAAGAAAAATTCATTTTTGAAAAATCGTTCATTGAAACCATTATCACCAAAATGCGCAAATCTGCTCCTTGTAATTTAAAATATATTCGCAGTCTAGATTTTCCAGTGGAAAAAACAGGTGGGGATATGCTGCTGGCTGGCTTTCGTGCGGATGGAACGCAACACATTGTTATCGGAGATTTTACCGGTCATGGACTTCCGGCAGCCATTTGCTGTCCCATGCTTTCGGATCTATTTTACGCACAAACCGCTGCCAATGCCTCTATGGAACATATTTTTATGGAGTTTAACCGTCAACTCAAAGAAAAAGTGCCCATCGGCATGTTTTTCGCAGCTGTTTTCTTGGCAATTAACCCGAGACGTGATACGTTAACGGTTTGGAACTGTCATGCACCAGATGTTTTGCATTTTCGGGATGGGGTTATTCAAACAAGAGTTGAATCCTCCTTCATGGCCCGTGGCATTTTAGTTCGTCCTGAAAAACCAGGTGTAAACATAAAATTGCGAAGTAAAGACCGCATCTTTGTTTCCACAGATGGTATTATCGAAACTCAATCGCCAACTGGATCCGAATTTGGCCAAACGGCTTTAGACAATCTGCTCATACGCATTGTTGCGCAAGGAGAGCCACTGGATGTCGTTATAAAAACTTTAACAGAGTTTCGAGAGGGGCACCCCCAGTTAGACGATATTACCCTGGCTGAAATAACCTGCTAAGTATAAATAGATCACGTAAGGAAATAAAGATGGGCATAACAGTTTCAAAAAGTCACAACACAATTACGATAAAATTGCCTGAACGATTTGACTATCAGTCGCGAAATGAATTTGTAAATTCTTATAAAACATCCCCAGCAAATACGATTTTTATTATTGATTTTTCAGATGTTTTGTTTTTAGATAGTTCAGCCTTGGGATTATTACTTTTATTTCGAGATGTTGTCAGCAAAAAACAAGGAAATGAAAATGAGAGTCATAAAATTGAGAATATTATTTTTATGAACTGTCAACCGAAAATTTTGCGACTTTTTCAAATGTCACAGTTTACAGAAATTTTTAATATTCTCTGAAAGGGCTCTTAGAAATGACCGGGGATACCTCCTCAGAGAGCCAAGAAATCCAATATAATTTTCGTACCCTGGATGATGCCCATCTATTGGCCAATCAATTGGCTCAATTATGCCCAAAGCCGGAATCAGCTGAGCTTGGTTTACTGGAATTAATGATCAACGCGATCGAACATGGCAATCTTGGTATTTCGTACAAAGATAAAAGCGTGCTCATTTCACAAGATCAATGGAGTGAAGAGGTAAAAGCCAGATTGGAATGGCCTGAAAATATTAACAAAAAAGTTTTCTTACGCATGTTACGCAACAAATATGAAATTCGTTTTATTATTCAAGATCAAGGACAAGGTTTTGCTTGGCAAGATTATCTCAACATTGATCCAAATCGTGTATTACATACCCATGGCCGCGGCATTGCCTGGGCCAAGACAACTTTTGATTATTTGGAATACCAAGGCAACGGCAATGAGGTCATTGCCTCTATTTATATAATAAAAAGAATCGAATCCATATGATCCCTAACCAAAAGTTTTCATTCATTTTTACATGTCATTGAAACTTCAGGCCATTCAAAAAATGCGTTCCGTAGTTTTGAATGGCACACCTCAATGGCAATCTGCTTGGCCCATACCCATCGCAGGAGCAAATGACGCTTTGGTGCGGATTGTTTTAGCAGGAATTTGCCGTACTGACCTGGAAATGATGCGCGGATACAAGGGGTTCACGGGTATTATAGGACACGAATTTGTCGGTGTTGTCGTGTCTGCGCACGCGCATCCCCATTTGGAGGGACAACGGGTAGTGGGAGAGATCAATCAAGGGTGTGGGAAGTGTCGGTTTTGTCTGTGCCGACAAGAAAACCATTGTCCCTCGCGGCGGGTGTTGGGAATTCACAACTGGGATGGGGTGTTGGCGGAGTATGCGGTGGTACCGGTGGCCAATTTGCATCTGGTCCCTGGGGAGGTTTCAGATCAAGAGGCGGTTTTTGTCGAACCGCTCGCCGCCGCTATAGAGATTCTGGAACAACTCCATGTGCGCCCCACCCATCGCGTGTTGGTGATTGGCGATGGCCGATTGGGGGGGTTGGTGGCGCAAGTATTGACTTTAACCGGTTGCGAGTTGCTTTTAATTGGTCGCCATGAGGCGAAACTCAGTCGCCTAGCCGCACTGGGGATTCCGGTCGCTCTGACCACCGACGACCTCTATCCATTGATCATTGATTGCACGGGATCCCCGTCAGGGGTCACTTTAGCCCATCAATTGGTGGAGCCCCGTGGTAAAATTATTCTAAAAAGCACCTTTCATGGCGACAACCCCCTCTCGTTAACCCATATGGTGGTCAACGAAATCACTTTAAGCGGCTCCCGTTGCGGTCCCTTTGCCCCGGCATTGCGTTTACTGTCCAAAAAATTGATTCAAGTTGTCCCATTTATTGATGGTATTTTTCCCTTGGAGCAAGCCCTAGAGGCCTTGAGTTATGCCGCCCGACCAGGGGTATTTAAAATATTGGTTCACCCTTGACGACCGACACCAGAAGCTTGCATATTAAGCACTATTAGAACATTTTTTAAGCAGAATAGTAGACATGATTAAAAATTAAGCAATTCATAAATGAACAAAATAAAATTATCAATAAATTTGTACTTTATTTTCAATTAGTTATAAAAAAGCAAAATTTGGTATACACTTTGCTAAACAAGCCTATTGAAAAGTAACTTCCCAAAGGTTTGGCTGACCTATGGATGATCAGGGAAGAGTTTCGATCAAATGACAATTTTTTTGTCATTGCTATAGATCGCAAAAATAGAAACCTCAAGGCAAATAGCGTGGAAAGGATTTAAAATGGCAGATCAGGAAGCAGTACACAAGGCGTTGGCACTGGTGAAAACCCATGATATCAAATTCGTGGATTTTCGCTTTACCGATTTTAAAGGCAAATGGCAACACGTGACGACACCAGCTCGAATGTTAAATGAAGAGGTCTTTGAAACCGGTTTTGGTTTTGATGGCTCCTCCATTGCTGGTTGGTGCGAAATCAACCAATCGGATATGGTCTTTTTGCCCGATCCAGCGACCGCCACCATAGATCCTTTTTGCGAAGTTCCTACCCTATTTTTTATTTGCGATGTCGTAGATCCCTTTACCAGCGAACCTTATGCCCGTGATCCCCGTGCCGTGGCAAAAAAAGCGACGGCCTATTTACAATACTCTGGTATTGGCGATACCGCCTTTTTTGGCCCTGAGTTGGAGTTTTTTATTTTTGACTCGGCCCGTTATTCCACCGATATGCAGCATATGAGCTTCCAATTGGACTCTGAAGAGGGGAGCTGGAACTCTAACACCGATTATGAAGGGACCAATCATGGACACCGTCCCCGGATCAAAGGGGGCTATTTTCCCGTTCCTCCTGTAGATTCCTTTCACAACATCCGCTCTGAAATGTTAATGACCATGGAAGAGATGGGCATTGTAATGGAATTACATCACCATGAAGTGGCCACAGCGGGTCAATGTGAATTGGGCATGCGATTTGGCGATCTGATAACTCAAGCCGACAATGTACAAAAATATAAATATGTCGTACACAATATCAGCCACAATCACGGCAAGACCGCTACTTTTATGCCCAAACCTTTGGCAGGGGATAATGGCTCTGGTATGCATGTCCACCTCTCCATCTGGAAAGATGGGAAGCCATTGTTTGCTGGCAACCAATATGCCGATCTTTCCGAGACCGCTCTGTTTTTTATTGGCGGTATTAAGAAACACGCCAAAACGCTCAACGCCTTCACCAATCCCTCGACCAACTCCTACAAGCGGTTGATTCCTGGTTTTGAGGCTCCTGTTTTGTTGGCCCATTCGGCCCGCAACCGTTCGGCCAGCATTCGCATTCCAGCCGTGATCAACCCCAAGGCCAAACGGTGTGAAATTCGTTTTCCTGATCCCTCAGCCAATCCATATTTGGCCTTTTCGGCCCTGTTAATGGCGGGCTTGGATGGCATTGAAAACAGGATTGATCCGGGTGCTCCCATGGATAAAAATCTTTATGACTTACCAGCCGAAGAGCTAAAGGGTATTCCTACGGTCTGTGGTTCCCTACGCGAAGCTTTAGAACATTTGGATGCCAATCGTGATTTTCTCAAAAAGGGCGATGTTTTCAATGACGATTTAATCAATGCCTGGATTGAACTGAAGATGAAAGAGGTTCATCGTTGGGAACACGCCCCGCATCCAGTTGAATTTGAGATGTATTATTCGGTTTAAATACCAATCTCGCCTTGGATTGGTCAGCCAGCCCCTGATCCACTTGTGGATCAGGGGCTTTTTTGGTTTTATAAAAAGGATATTTTCATCATGAAAATATGTTTGGTGGGCAAGATAAACGTCAAGATCTTCTCCTGGCGGTCACGCCTCCTTGGATAGAGTGGTATCCCCTCTGTCCAGAAGCCCAAAGCCGTCTCGGTGTCCCACGGGAACCCATGCATTTGGTTGGAGATCCCAACTCTCCCAAACTGATAACCATTTATAATCATTGTGACCAAACCAAGCCTGTGCTAGATTGGTCCAAAGCGCAGATGCAAACATTAGCGCAAAAAAAATTAGCCGGCTTCATCCTAAAAAGCCGCTCACCCTCTTGTGGATTAGGCGGAATCGGTGTTTATGGGGAACAAGGTCAACTCTGTTCAGAGAGTGGCGTGGGTGTGTTTGCCCAAATGTTACGAAAAACTTTCCCGAAACTACCGATTTTAGAAGAGTCCGAGCTACAAAAAATTCATCAAATAAATATTTTTTTTGATCGATTGAAAGAAGTTAAAAATTAAAACCTTGGGGGCGGAGAACCGCCCCCACCTCCCCCCCTTTTTTCTTAATTTAAAAGAAAAAAGGGGTCTGGGGGATTGCCCCCAGTTTTTTTCTTTTGACTTTTTGCCTGCAGGGCATCATATTAATTGAATAATCTAAAATAAAAAATATTGGATCGTCCTATGTTTAAATATCGTTTTTTAAGAATAAGTTTTATATTTTCTATTCTCATTGCCGTTTTTTTACCGATTCATTCCTATTATATCACCTATCCAGCCTTTCGTGGATTATTAACGCATAATACTGAAGATTATGCGATTCAAGTGGCTCAATATATGGCCTCATGGATGGATATTGTTCAAAACCCGCAAGGGGTAAAAAGCCTCGCGATGACCTCGGAGTTTTTGGATAAATCCAAACAAATTCTTAAAGATTTTAACATTATTAAATATCGTCTATTTTCCCCATCTGGAGAGATCCTTCACTCTTCAGAGAGTAAAGAAATTGGCGACATAAACAGTTTTGATTATTTCCATCAAATTGTCGCCAAAGGAACACCATACTCCAAAACAGTGGCCAAAAAATCAAAAACACTCGAACATGAATCTTTTACCATGGATGTCGTGGAAACCTATGTTCCTATCATGCATCAGGGCAATTTTATAGGTGCTTTTGAAATCTATATTGAAATCACACGTCAAAAAAAGGCTCTGGAAGAGGTCGTTTTTCATTCATCGGTCGTCTTATTTGTCATTGGTGGCATCTTTTTACTCGCTATTTTTCTGATTCGTCGCTCGGTGGTCTTAAAAATTTCCCACATTATAGAAGCCATGATGCGCATTTCTAAAGGAGACCTGCAACACCAGATTCCCGTCTCTGGGCAAGACGAATTAAGTGATATGGCGCGTATTTTTAACCAAATGGCTGAACAGGTTCAACGCTCCCACACTGGATTACAACAAGAAGAGAATAAACTACGCACCATTCTTCTAAGTGCTTTAGAAGGCATTGTGGTGACCGATCCAAATCAACGCGTGGTTTTAGTCAATCCTTCGGCTTCTCGTCTACTGGGGAAAACCGAAGAACAAATCAAAAACGAGGGATTTCTCAATTTAACCGACGATGCCACTTTTATGGAGCGTTATCTGCAAACCGGTGGTGTCGGAATGCCCAATATTCTATTTTTCAATAATCGTGTTCTTAATTTTCATGCCTCTACCATTACCGATCATTCAGGAAAACCAGTCGGTTCTGCGGCCCTGTACCGGGATATTACCGAAGAAAAAAAATTGGAAAGACAATTACGCGAACTCTCCCTCACCGATGGATTAACCGGATTGCTCAATCGACGGCGTTTGGATGAACTGCTGGTCTCAGAGTGTGATCGGGCACGACGGTATGGGCAAGGATTTGGTGTTTTATTATTCGATGTAGATCACTTTAAAAAATTTAACGACCAGTACGGCCATGATCAAGGCGACCGCGTTTTACAAGCCATTGCCAAGGCCATGCAAGACCATTTTCGTCAAGTGGACCACTGCTGCCGCTATGGTGGTGAAGAGTTTACCATTCTCATGCCCAACACCTTGGTGCCAGGTATTTTAGAAGCGGCTGAACGTTTTCGAGAAAAGGTGCAACAGCTCGTAATTGATGGGCTTCAAGTGACCATCAGTATCGGAGTGGCCATTTTTGATCCCAAATTAGATGGGAAAAATTCTGAAACTCTTCTCAAACGGGCCGATCAGGCTCTATATCGTGCAAAAAAAGAGGGACGAAATCGCGTTTGTCATACAATTGATGTATCGGAAAAATAAAATCAAGACCTTGGGGGACGGAGAACCGCCCCCCAAGGTCTTGATTTTAAGTTTTAAAAAAAAGAGGGGGTCTGGGGGATTCATCCCCCAGGGTTTTAATTTTATTTTTTTGCCCGCAGGAGATCATGTTCAAAATATCGATCACCATTTATCCAATGGCAATCGATTTCCCCGCGAATCACAGGTTAAATTGCCATCTTTCGCCTGACCAGCCAAAGCCACCGCTGTTAATTGCACACAAGAGCCAATTCCTGCCCCACAGGCCGAAGCCACAATTCGATAAAACCCCTCTGGCGAAACCACCCCCCCGCTCCCATCTACCGTTCTTCCCAGCCCACCTGGACCTAAATTTAGGGTGTAGGTGTTATTTTCGGTAAACCAACGCTCTTGCTGCTGCATCAACTCTGACATAAGAATTTGACCATCCGCGCGCCGAGATCGGGTGACCTCACCGAGATAAGCGGGAAAAGCAATGGTGGCGAGAATGGCGATAATACTCATAACCACCAAAAGTTCTACAAGGGTAAACCCTCTTTCCGCTCTGTTTTGCACCTGTTGCATCCATAAAATCATCCAGAACTCCCCTATTTTTTTATTAGAATATGATGCCTTTCGGGCAAAAGATAAAAATCCGGTACCACCACATTGACGTGTGGACGATTAACAAGTGCCTGAACAAAAAGCAAAGTCAAGACCTTGGGGGATTGCGTCCCCCAATCCCCCTGCTTTTTGAAGGAAGCAAAATCGAGGTCAAAAGCAAAATCAAAACCCTGGGGGCAATCCCCCAGACCCCTTTTTTTTTAAATAATAAAATCAAAAAACAGACGACCACGGTTAAGTGTGGTGGTACCAAAAATCCTTGGGGATGAATCCCCAGCCCCCTCTTTTTTTTTGGGTGCGGCTCTGGGCTCCCCAAGATATTGATTTTTGTTTTAAAATTATTCACTGCTGCGCAATTCGCGCCAAGAGAGACGCCCAAGACGGGCATTGGATCCGGTTTTAATCTTGCGTTGCACAATCTCCCCAGAGGAGCCAGGGGTATATTGGTTGTCACCCAAAAAAGCCGACTCAGCCGGTAGACCTTGATTAAATCGTTCACCTGCCGGAGGTTTTGGTGTCTCTCCAGGCGCACTAGAAACCAAATCATCCGCATCTACTGTTTGATCATGATTGGCATCAAAAGCCGCCTGTGGTGTCTGACCACAGGTAGAAGGATCCATCGACATCAGCCAACCGCTCCCCCCGTAAGTACACTGGGTAACACTTGGAATCAATGAGTTAAAATAGACCACCCCACCCCGAATTTTGGCATCCACGACCACCCGCTCCCCAGCTTCGGGCAAATCGATATAACAGCCCATTTTAGAATGATAATTGACAGCATTATTTGTAATTAAACGCAAACCAGAATTAAGAGGATCGATCGTCACCATTTGGGCTGTCAAATTAGAACGCGTCACCCCAGAGGTGCCGTTGTCCCAAACACCATAAAAGGATTGAGTTTGAGTCATTGCTGGATCCTGTTGAGTGATATATTGACCGCTGCCAACAAAAACCATCACGTTAGGATAGTTGGCAGTCGTGCTGGCCTCGGTAGGATGACGCATCAATACCGGTTTCGCTGTAATCGGCTGCAAAACCGTGGTCCGACTCGAGCCCGTTCCAATTTGATAACTATCCACAAACAATGGCAGTGGCTTGGTACCATTGAAATAAGCCACATTCCAATTGCCGTGAGAGGCATCAGCCAGATTAAAAGCCCATACATTGCCAAACAAATCTCCAGCATAGACCCGATCCACCGTCCCATTGCCATCCAAGTCTGCGGCAACCGGGGTAGAAAGGCCATTGCGTTCGGATGTCGTACCAGTTGCCGTGGTAATTTTTATATAATCGTTGCCCAAACTCCAAGAGCCATCCAAGCCACCTTCTAAGAAAAGAACAAATAAATCTGCGCTGCCATCGCCGCTATCGTTATAACCGTTACCAAAAATCACCGCCCAACGATTTATGCCATTCACTTTAGAATTGGTCATCACGACCGTTGCCTCACTAAATGAATAGCCCAAATCGGCATTGTGCGCCGAAGTAAACTCCCACAAGACGGTGTTGGCAGGGGAAGAACCTTGTTCAGAGAAGAGCGACGGATCGGTGATATCAAGAGCAAATATCCCCCGTCCTCCCCCACGCTCCCCCCCGACAAGAATGGTGTGCCACCCTTGTGTCCCCCCGACTGAAGTGGCCACATAGGCGTCAGAAACGGTTGGGGTTAAATCCACATAATAACGGTGATTATAGCTGCTCTGGGTCAAATAGTGCATCCCTTGGGTCAACATTTGATCAAACAGATTGCCTGGCATATATGCCAACAACTCCTGACCATCGCTGGCGCGAAAACCGTGCAAAAGACCATCATTGGCCCCAACATAGACCATCGGCACCCGATTTGCGGTGGCCGCTTTATAACTGCTATAACCAATTGGAAAAAGAGAGCTGTTTGAAAATCCCATTTCAGCCTGTCCAACATAAATGGGGCTTGAGTTGACGATATCCCCCAATCGGCTATTCCGATAACGCAATTTTAACCCCACCCCCTCCTGGGTGCGATCCCCTCGTAACCAGTTAAGACGGGCTTGAGCCTTGGTATAAGGGGAGGCTTCGCTTCCCCCAAGACCATCCTGTTTTAAATCATTTTGCTGTGTGGCGGTCAATTGACTCCAGGTCAAAGGGATCCCATCGACACCATTGTAGGTCAACAGAACCCTGGGAGTTGCAGCCAAATCCCGATTGTCCAAAACGGTTGCGGCATCCCATTGATTATCTAAGGCCCCACTGGCATCGGTTAACAAAGAGCCATCCTGTTGAATAGGGGTAGCAGTCAGATGACCAGACCAATTAACGGTATCGAAAGTGGCCTGATATAACACACTATTGGTCTCTAGTTGACTGGCGTTAAAGGTCACCGATGCCATGGTGCCGGTTTGAGCCATGATATGTCTTGAGGCCTCTTGAAACGCCGATTGCAATTGCATGGCCGTACTGGCGGTCAGATAAACCCCCTCCCCTGGGCCAACTCCTTGACCATTGTCGGCGGTATGCTGCAACAATGGATCCTCAATAGCCTGATCGTCGGCAAAACCGATCGGATAGGTCAAAACATTATTGACCACGGCGTGCCCATCTCCATCATTAAGATCGGGGCGTAAATCAATCTCAAATAAGGCTTTGGCCACATCATCTAGATAGTCGCTCCCATAGGTTTCATACTCCTGACCAATTTTTCGATCATAAGTGAGACAAGAGGCAGGAGGCTGACAGTCACCATCATAATCTTTCAAATAGGCGTTATTTACCAAAGCCTGATCCGCTTGTGGACGACCATCGGTCACCAATAAAACAAAATTTTGCTGACAAAAAGCGGTCACCGGACCAGCCGTTGGCGCACCCGTTGGAGCATGGGTGAATAGGTTTGTTCCGGTAACGGTAGAGTGATTGCTCTGACCTGGATGTATGGTCAACTGTCCAACGTTTCCAGAGCCATTGGTGGCAAAATAACGCCCCAAAGAGGCCAATGATTCCGATAATGGGGTCATCCCAGACGGGGTTAACTGGGCAATTTGCGCTTTAATGTTGGTGCGTATACTGCCACCGGCATCGCCGATATCGGTCATAGGAATCAATAATTGTGCTTGTTGAAAGGTAGAAGCCGTCGTGCTGGTATTATCCGAATAGGTTGCCACCCCAAAACGCACACTGTTTAAGGAATCCACCAAGATTGTGCTCCCCTCCTTGGCAATTTCCATCCGTTGTTTTACGCCTGGCCGACGCCGGGAATCTATCCCCCAATCCCGGCTTGAGGCCCCAAAATACCAATTCAAATAGTGACCGGTATATTGGGCATCCAAATATCCAGAGGGATACTTAGTGGCTCCGACGCCCCCGCCATTGGCATACAAACGGGCCTTATATTTTAATTCAGGATCGAAACAAACAGAGTTACGCCCTGTTTGACCAATCCCACTGCTGTTTTTCCAATCATAGTCGGTAGAACTTCCCAAGGTGTAATAAGCCTGTATATAGGCCAAACCTGCTGAAGTGATTCGTACATCCAAGGTTTGGAAAACCCCTGGATCCAAACGCATAGACTGGGGACAGTTATTCCAAGTGCTCTCCTCAGAAGAGTAGGGAAAATCGGGAACCAGATTGCTCATAGAGCCAGAATTATCTAGCAACACCATAATATTGGGAATGGCATTGGCTTCCACGAACAAAGGCTTTTGCGCGACCACTCCTGGAGCGGCTTGGCCCAGTTGAATTGGAAGAACTCCCAAGAGGATTCCACCTAAAACAAACCAAAAAGCCGGTTTATAACATTTGATAATATACATTATCGTATCCTTAATGGTCAAATTATAACCGTTTACCATAATAGCTTTCCAGCAACACCTGACTGGTGTTGGCAGATCCTCGACCGAGTGCCTTAACTCGAAATCCTGTCACATCCCCTTGCCCCACAGATTCCCCATACCCATTGAGGTTGATCTCAGTTCCAGAGGATTCCTGAATGGCTCCAATCACCTGAATATAGTAGCGCGGCGGATCACTCACCCCTGCGATTGTTCCAGAGTAACTTTTAGAAAAGCCGCTCCCCCATTGATTGGGCTGAAAGGGGTCTGGCGTCGCCTCTTTGGAACACAATCCTTGGGTACACAAGATGTTAAAATCGGAGGTGGTGGCCAATGTTTCGATAAAAGCCTCGCCATTGCGTAAGGCACTTTCAGCGGCTTGAAAGGCCAAATTTTGATCTCTAAAACTGCCCGCCATCCGCTCTTCCATAACAGAATCCTTCATAGATCCCAGGGCAAGAAGGGTCAAAATCAATAATAATACGATAGAGATGATTAAAACAGACCCGCGTTCTTTAGAGTAAGATATGACAATATTTTTCATTTTAACCCCCGATTCCGCAATTCTACAGTGGTGGAAAATATGCGCCGTGCTCGCCGATCATCGACGGGATCCACCAGTTGGTCAGCGACCTGATAGGTTCGACTATTTTTTTGGATATCCACTTCTTCCGGGGTGCGCATGAGCATAGCGATACGCATGGCGGTCACATTATTCATGTTCACCCCTGACGCGATCAGCCAACGATTGGCCACCCCATCGCCATCGGTATCTTCTCCATATAAAAATTGCAAACTCTCCACCCCTTCCACCAACTCATCCACCACCCCATTGCGAGATCTAAACAGAGCTGGTTCGCCACTTTCTCCTGGAGCGACAAAGTAGGTGATAACCACCACACCATAGACCTGGGCATCCCCTTCATACACCTTAGAAAGACAATGGGCGTTGGCTCCGGGACAGCCAGGATTGCTGGGATTATAGTTGCTGGGCTGGGTGACGTTACCGGTATTATGAACCAAAGTTCCGGTACTCCCAGGATTGGCATTACTGACTTGAAAAATATCCCCTTGCAGGCAATCGCTGATCAATAAGACCTCTCCTTGAAAAATTTCATTGTTATTATTAACAAAAATATTACTAGAGGCTTGAGGCCCATAGGGCGCTTGAACGGTAAGACCCAAATCGTCCAACACCCCACGCATGGTGACAGAATCGTTGCCTCCCACACCTCCGTCTACACCCTCCAGACCGAGGGGAAAGCCATGTAGATCGGCATCATAGCCCACACCTGCTGGGTTTAAATTATTGATAATTTTTGTTAAACCATTCAGACAGCCCCAATAATCGGCCATACGCAGATCCCGCGTCAGCATATCCAAAGCAAAACGTCCGTTCTCCTGGACTCTGGCCAAACCGGTCGTGATCTGATAGGTGGCTTTTTGTCCCATAAAAATTCGGATGACACCTGCCAAAAGAAATAATCCGATGGTAACCGCCACCATGAGTTCTACCAAAGTGAAACCGTTTGCCTCTCTTGTTTTATAATGAAAGCTGTTCATGGTGTTATAATTCCGTTTGAATTGCGAAGATCGTAGGTGCCTCTTGACCCCGTGTATCATCCCATTGCACTTCAATAATAAATAACTCCCCATCACGACGGATGGCGCCATCTCCAGCAGGAAGGGTGGTGCTGAGATGATTTTTCCACTGTTGGAGATCATATTGAGCCGTTTGTAAAGGGGTACAATCTACCCCAACCGACTGACAATCGTTGGGTGCGGCACCCAGCGCGCCAAATGAGATATCATATCCTCCTGCGGAAGCGGTGAGATGGTTCGCGCGCATTCGATCCAAAAGATCTCCAGCCATCATCGTCGCTTGGCTACGTAAATATGAGCCATGATTGGCGCGCAAGCTTGCCCCTTGCAAACCAGCCATTCCCAACAAACCGATGGACAATACGATCAAGGTGATGAGGATTTCCAGAAGAGAAAAGCCATATTGTTTTTGATTTCGGGTATTCATGATCATCTCCCTAAGAACAACTGATTGCTGGATGACGGGTGCGAACGCGACCGGCCCCATTTACCAAAATGTCATAGGCTTTATCTACTCCCCTAGAGTCACAAAGGCGAAATCCCCCGCTATTTCCCCCATTTCCCTGACTAAATCCAGTTGCTTTAAAAGAGATATATTGAGTATAGACGGAATTTTGCTTGAGAAAACTGTCGTGACTGAGCGGTGGATTCACCCGCAAGAGTTCATCGTCGCCATCCAGGGTTCCTGGTGTATGGCCATCCGCAAAGACAATCCACCCCTCCCCCCACTCCCCGCCCCCCGTTGAGCATGTGAGTAAATCCAAACTTGGACACAAACTCACCCGTTCACCTCGACGCACCGCTTCACTGCGGGCATATTGCAATGAAGCGACAAAGTTATTGACTTGAGAAATCAAACGATTATTCTGAATTAAATCATACAAAACCGGAACCCCCATCCCTGTTAGGATACCAGCGATGGATAAAACCACAATCAATTCGATCAAGGTAAATCCGTTTTTGGAAGGAGGAAGAGATGGATATTTAGCGTTCATGGTTGACCTCGTTGGATGAGTGGTTTATCAATTCTTACTCAAAATATAGGCCAACCTGGATTTATTTTGTTAACAACATGTTATTTAAAGAATTTATTTTATTTTTATTAAAAATAATGGCTTAATTTTATTTAAAACTGTAAATTTTAATTTACAGTTTTAAATAAAATTTTACTGATGTAATTTTTTTTTACATCATACCGATTTAAATAAAAACAATCAATCCACTAAATATTTTTGCATAGATTTACAATATCAACAATATATAAGAGATCTGTATGATATATTTATTATTGACTTAAAATATATTTTTACAATATCATATCTTCCTAATAATCATTAAAATTCAAAATTAAAATTTAAAAATTGGAGTCATGATTTTCCTTTATGCTGCTCAAAATATTTAATAAAATATATCTTGGCAATCGTAAAGCCTTCGGTCTTTATGCAGAAGAAATGGCCGCAAACCATTTAATCCGTACTGGCTACCACATATTGGAACGCAATAAACGTTTTCGTCAGGGTGAACTGGATATCGTTGCCCTGCACAAAGAATATCTCGTTTTTTGCGAGGTAAAGGCTCGACGTAGCCAAACACAAGAGAGTGCCGCCGAAGCCATTGATACCTTTAAACAAAACCGCCTAATGCTGTTGGCTGAACTCTATAGGCAAGCTCATCCCGAATATCAAGACCATCCTTGTCGCTTTGATGCAGTATTAATCACTCTCAATGGAAATGATTGGCTGGTTGAAATCATACCAAACGCCTTCCCATAGCTCCTTACTTATTCAAAAAACCTCGATGAGATGATGGGGGGGGGGGGGGGAATTTTTCGACACCCAGCCCCTTAACGCTTAATCGGCCTACCACCCAACATATTCAAACATTCAGTCCGCCTATTGAATAAATTTTATTCATCTATTTGTTTTCATTCGATTAAGAACAAAAAAAATTGTATAATAAAAATTTAACTGGCATATCAAAGCACATATTTTTATCATACCTCATCCTGGATCAAACCACGTCATTCTTTCTTCATCTGGAATCCAGAAGGTACGTTATTTATGTGAAAAATAAAAAATCAAGACTTTGGGGGCGGAGAACCGCCCCCAACACCCCCACCTTTTTTTTATTAAAAGAAAAAAGGGGGCTGGGGGATTGCCCCCAGGGTTTTTCTTTTGACTTTTTGCCCGAAGGGCATCATGTTCTATAAAAGCCTGGATCTATTTATTGGGATACCAAAATATGAAACAACGCCAGTTAATCAGTTTTGATTGGGCTTTAAAACGTTTATTACGTAGTAAGGTCAATTTTGATATTCTGGAAGGCTTTCTGAGCGAATTGCTAATGGAAGATGTACACATCCAGGAAATTCTGGAAAGCGAAAGCAATAAATTGGATCGACTTGATAAGTATAATAGAGTCGATATAAAAATAAAAAATAATCGTGATGAGTTGATCCTTATTGAGTTACAATATGAACGTGAATTTGATTATCTCCAACGCATCGTATACGGAATATCTAAAACAATTACCGAACATCTCAAAGAAGGAAGGCCTTATTATGAGATCCCAAAGGTGATTTCAGTAAGTATTCTGTATTTTGACTTGGGTCAAGGCACAGATTATATATACCATGGCACAACCTCATTTAGAGGGTTACACTCGAATGATGAATTGAAGCTCAGTGAAGGACAAAAAGAGATGTTTTGTCGGCAATCAATTCAAAAAATTTTTCCAGAGTCCTATTTGATCAAAGTAAACCGTTTTAACGATGTAGCACGCAACACTTTGGATGAATGGATATACTTTCTAAAAAATGAAGAGATCCGTGATGATTTCACCGCTCGTGGTTTAAAAAAAGCGAAAGAACAACTCAATATTTTAAACCTTCCACCAGCAGAACGCTCCTCTTATGAGCGGTACAAGGATGACCTTCACTTTCAAGCCAGCATGGTGGCATCCACCTATGGTGTTGGCAAAATGGATGGTCGCCAAGAAGGTCGCCAAGAAGGTCGCCAAGAAGGTCGCCAAGAAGAAGCCACCAAAACATTGCAACGTCTCTTGACTCGACGTTTTGGTCTTTTGCCAGCAGCTATCCAAAAGAGAGTCCATGCGGCCGATCTTGAGACCTTAGAACTCTGGACGGACCTAGTATTGGAAGCTAAGTCTATTGAAGATATCTTTGGCCCAAATGCAAACGGAGATTAATTTTGCAAATGGAACCCTCTATAGCACCCGTTTACAGGCCAATCAGGAGGCAAATTTTCCAACGATACAATAGAAAATCGGCATATATATACCGTAAGAATAAACTTTTGGAGTATTTGGTTGGTCATCATTCATTCAATCAATAAATGCCCCTGAGATTATCTGGGGCTGAATGAACGATGACCATATGAAATCAATTTTTTTTGTTAAAAAACAAAAACACAACCTTGACCAAACTGAAGGAACTCCTTTGAATCTTATCAGAAATAAAATTTTGCTGATCATTGCTCTTCTACTCACCGGTAGTGCTGTCGTGGCTACAATTTGGTTTGCCCCAACTTCATCACCTCCGACCCGTCAAGCTCTCCCAGGATTCTGGGGAGAACCACGGGTATTTACGACCTTTACATTAACCGATCACCAAAAGAGGCAACTCAACCAGGATTGGTTTACAGGGAGTTGGACCTTGGTCTTTTTTGGCTATACCCATTGCCCGGACATCTGCCCAATGGCGTTATCCCTTATGACCGAGGCTTTGCAAAATTTAAAAGGGGTGGCACCAGACGGCATGCCCCTCCGTGGACTCTTTATCTCGGTAGATCCTGACCGTGATACCCCTGCCTCCTTGGCAGAATATGTCGCACACTTCGATCCACGCCTGACAGGAGCAACCGGGCAACGCGTCGAAATCGATAACATTGCAAAACAATTCGGAGCGGCCTATTTTATCAATACTCCCGAGGAAAACGATAAAAACGACTATTCTGTCACCCACTCCTCTTCTATCTTTTTTGTCGATCCAAAAGGACACATTGTCAACGCCTTAATGAATGTCCAAACCGCTTCGGAACTGCAAAATCTACTTATAAAACTCACATCCTCCCCCTAAAGAAAAACCTATCCTATGCCTATCCTCCATGAGTCGTTTTTTTCTGACAAAATTTTTAGTATAGTAACAGGGATACTCCTTATGGGATGCAGTGTGGAAATACGGGATGTGACATGGATTCATGAAATCACTCAAGTCTGTAGCCAACATGATGAATCTAACGGAACCGTGGTCGTTCTGGATACTAAAAATTTACCAGAAACCATTGTTTGCCGATTTACCAAATGGGACCATCAATCCCTTGGAGCCATTATGCGCGGAATTCGCTTGGACAAAAAACTCAGTTACCAACATGAGCTCTTCCCAAAACTGCCCTATTATGCCTGCAGTATGAAAGGATAACATTTTTTTGTTTAACACATACATTAGAAACCCTTTAGAAAGATAATATATGCAAATTCTATGGATTACCCTGTTGACATCTCTTTTTAGTATGGTTTTGCCCCTCCCTTTGACCGCTGCCGAAACGATGGGCATCGTCGTCCAAGAGGCCTGGATTCGTACTGCGCCCTCATCCAGTAAAATCTTGGCTGGCTATTTATCTATTGAAAATACCCAAGATCAAACGCAAACACTTGTCGGGGCTGATAGTTCCAACTTTGAGCGCGTCGAAATCCACCAAACCGAAATGCACAACGGTATGGCATCTATGAAAAAATTGGCAAGCATCGACATTCCCGCTAAATCCAAACTTGCCTTTAGCCCAGGAGGAGTGCATCTTATGCTCATCGGAGCTAAAAAGACTTTTAAAGAGGGGGATATGGTTATGTTAAATTTAAATTTTAAAAATGGCACCGGCCAAATGGTTCATGCGTTGGTACGACGCTCTGATAAAGAGATGGAGCCTGCGCAAATGGATCACTCCCACATGATGCACTAAATTCAAGAGATTGGGGGGTCCCAGAACCGCCCCCAAAATTTTAAAAATAAAGAGGGGGTCTGGGGATTCATCCTCTAGGGTTTTATTTTTTATTTTTTGCCCGAAGGGCATCATTTTTAACCACGATCGGTATTGATAAAAAACATCACATGACTGTGCCATCACGTCTCTTAATTTTGCTCGCTTACGGCTTTCGACCTTTTTTTTTCCTGGCGAGTCTCTGGGCCGTATTGGCCATGTTTCTATGGATGCTGATTCTTCAAGGGGTATGGCAACCTGAATATTCTCTGCCCCCCTCTTGGTGGCATAGTCATGAAATGCTTTTTGGCTATATAGCCGCTGCCGCCGCTGGATTTTTACTGACCGCATCGCCAAACTGGACAAAAGTTCCCCCTTTGTCTGGCGCACCCTTGGGTTTAATGGTTCTGTTCTGGTTTGCAGGTCGACTGGCTATCGGTTTTTCTGCCTTCATTCCCCCCTGGCTGGTTGCTCTCTTAGACTTAAGCTTTTTGATACATCTTATTTGGGTTTCAGCTCCCCCTTTATGGCACACTGGCAACCCTGGCCACAAAGTTTTTCCCCTATTGTTGGGCATGATGCTCATTGGTAATGGATTGTTTCATTCGGAAATTTTAGGATTGAGCCAACATACAGCCCAACAAGGGATCGTTTTAGGAATAGATGCCATCATCGCCTTTTTAATAATGGTGGGTGGACATATCATGCCCATGTTTACCCGCCTCTCTTTGCAATCGAGCCAGCGGACGACCTTAGCACAAAAACCCCCACTTCGCGTTCAAGCCCCGGTTTGGATAGAAAGAACCGCCATGTTTTCCATGTTTCCGGTTCTTATTCTGGATTTAATAGCTCCTCACTCTCTCGCTTTTGGATGGTTAATTTTATTGGTGGGCCTATTGCAAGGGATTCGTCTACTTTTTTGGCAGGGACACCGCATTTTACACGACCCTTTGGTTTGGGTGTTACATGTCGGGTATGCTTGGCTCATCTTTGGCTTAATCTTGCGTGCAGCCGCCATGCTTTTTCAAATCCTTCCCTTTACAACTGCTTTACACGCCTTAACCATTGGGGCGATGGGATTATTTACCTCTGGAATTATGACCCGAATTTCTCTGCTCCATACCGGTCGATTGGCCATAGCCAGCCCCCTGAGTACCCTGCAATTTATCCTGATCTTTTTGGCCACCATCATCCGTATAAATCCATTTTTATGGGATATACACTCGGCGCATTTGTGCTGTTTTTATGGCAATTCGGCGTTATCCTCACGCAACCTCGACCTGACGGCCTTCCTGGTTAACATTTTTCTTCCAATAAACATCCTATCCAAAAAAAATATCAGGCACCTATCTTGCATTAGAGTGCATAGGTTTCAAGGGTAAAGGGTGATTTTATTGCGAAACGCGATGTTAATAAACAAGAATAGGCAAAATAACCATGATCGACATCAACAGAGCAAAAGTAGCCATCCAGGCAAAAAATACCTACCAAGCCACTATGGGCTACGAAAATCAGTCCAGATGCACCGATACTATTGCCACCCGGCCTGAAGAATCTCTCATGACTTTCATGAATGAGATGTTAAATCTTCCCAAAATGGAATCGGTAAATTTTAATTTAGAAGAGATCGTTTTAAATAAACGGCATCTGTCTATTCTTGTGGTAGACGACTCTCCAGATAACCGTATTTTAATTCAAGCCTTTTTAAGCAAAAGTACCCATACCCTAACCCTTGTCAATAATGGCCAGGAAGCTCTAGATATCTTTTTTGTCCGCTCTTTTGATCTGGTGTTGATGGATCTGGAGATGCCCATTATGGATGGTTTTACCGCTATAAATCGAATTCGAGCCTGGGAAGCCGCTCAAAAGTCTCCCCCCGTTCCCATTATTGCCCTAACTGCCCATGACTTTCAAGAGGTTCGCGACAGAATCAATCAAGCTGGATGTGATATGCATTTGGCAAAACCGATCCGCAAAGGCGCTTTGCTGGATCTGATCGAAAATTTTGCCGAATCACCCTGTTACCGAAAATCTTACCATTAAAAGAAACAGATTCCTTTTACCTGCTCTTCCGCCCTCTATTTAGAAGGCGGAAGAGAAAAGAAGATCGAAACGATTAATTCCCACCCGCTTTTTTAAGCAACATCACCAGCTCGACAAAATTTTTATTTTCTGCTTCTTTGGTTGGACTTTTCATATGTTTATTGCGCAAGTTAACATTGGCCCCACGCTGAAGCAGAGCCACAGCTGTTTGTTGATGTCCACCCATAACTGCCAACATCAGGGGGGTATTCTCTTCCAGATCTTTGGCATTGACATCTGCTTCAGCGGCGATCAACGCCTTAACAGCTTGAACCCGATTGTTTTGAGCCGCCAAATGCAGAGGGGTCCGCCCTTGAGGATCTTTAACATCCATTTTTGCACCCGCTTGAGCCAAGTGCTGTACCACCAAAGGCCAATCTTCCCAAGCCGCCCACATCAAAGCGTCCATCCCTGAAGAGTCAACAGCGGTCAAATCGACCTTGGCATTGACCAGCAGAGCAACCACATCAGCACGTCCCTCGCGAGCTGCCAAGATTAGAGCCGTTTCCCCTTTTTCGTTGCGGGCATTGAGATCCACTTGGCCTTTTTTAATCTGCTCCTGTAGAAAAGCGATATTCCCCGAAGCCGCCGCTTTTCTAACCGGAGAAGCATCGGTTAAAGCCGGATCCACCTCTAACCACTCATTTTCTGGTGATAAACCATGTTTTTGTTGATATTCATGGCTTTCACCCTCCTCTTCATGTTCTTTTTTTGCTGTTTTTTCGGCTTCAGATTCGATTTTTTTATTGCCTTGGATGGCCTTATGAGGATTTGACAATTTTAAAAAATCAACCAACTGTGGTCGATTTTGCTCCATGGCATAATCTAGGGCGGTTCGACCGCTCTTATCCTGAATGGACAAATCGGCCCCATTGCCCACTAACAGGGCGACGGCATCAAAACGTCCCCCATTGATAGCCCACATCAAAGCGGTTTGGCCATTGGCATCGACACGATCCACCTCAGCCCCACGTTCCAAGAGGGTCTGTATCATATCGGTCCAACCATAACCAGCGGCCCACATGATGGCGGTGGAATTGGCCACGAAAGGCCCTTCCTCATGGCCTTCTGCCTTGCCATGTTCCTCATGCTCTTCTCCTTCCTCTTCATGTTGCACCATGAGGATATCAACCGGAACATTGTTATTCATCATCATCTTAACAGCGACATTATTTCCACGTTGAGCCGCATGAATAAACCATTCATCCATATGCATGGCAACTGAGGATTTAATTCCCCCGAACCCCAGAAAGAACAAAGGGGTTATCAAAGCAATGGTACTTTTTTTCATCATATTCTCCTAAGTTCTTCCAAAAAATTTAAAACCGGGATAGCCAAACAAAATGATTTAAAAAGGCCTCCAAGATCTAAAAATCATCCATTCACGACCTTAAAACAATCCATCCGATCTATTCCACAATGATGGATGGTCCTTTTGCAGCGGAAAATTCCAATGTTGCAACACGAGCGGCCAACTGCGAAGCTATTTGACGGTAAATTTTACTTTGCGCCCCTTCTGGGTTGGTCACTAAAATGGGCCGACCCGAATCGGAATCTTGCCGAATAGCCGTGTCTAACGGTATTTCACCCAAGAAGGGAATGCCAGAATTTTCTGCTTCCTGACGTGCGCCCCCATGGGCAAAAATTTCTTCTCGGTGACCACAACTTGTGCAGAGATAATAAGACATATTTTCAATCACCCCTAACACCGCCACATCCACCTTACGGAACATATTAATCCCTTTACGGACATCTGCCAAGGCCACATCCTGAGGGGTAGAGACGATCACAACTCCTGATAAAGGAACCTTTTGCGTCAATGTCAATTGCGCATCGCCAGTTCCGGGTGGCAGATCAACGATCAAATAATCCAATTCACCCCAATCCACATCTCGCAACAACTGTTCAACGGCCATCCCGACCATAGGACCACGCCAGACCATAGGGGTATCCTCGGTCAAGAAAAATCCCATAGAGATGGCTTTGAGGCCATGGACCTCAACAGGTTTGATCCGAGTGGCATCCGGGTCAGCAAATTGTGGACCGCCAACGATTCCCAACATACGTGGCAGGCTTGGACCATAAATATCCGCATCAAGGATTCCGACGGCGGCCCCGGTTTCGGCCAAAGCGAGAGCCAAGTTAACCGCTGTCGTGGATTTACCCACGCCCCCTTTGCCAGAGGCTATCGCGATAATATTGCGCACGCCTGGCAATAAATCTTCGGCTTTTTTACCAGCAGAGTGGCGTACACGGGCAGTCATTTGAACAGTCACTTCTGTGACACCATCCAAAGCTGCCACCACAGACTTGGCTTGTTGTTTCAATAACTCCTTAACAGGACAGGCCGGAGTTGTCAATTCGACAATGAAAGAGACGTGACCTCCAGAAATTTGGATCTCTTTTACAAATCCTAAACTAACAATATCCCGTTTGAGATCTGGGTCGAAAACATTTCGCAAGGCATTAAGGACATCGGATTCAACTAACATAGGTAAGGCGTTCCTCTCTTAAATAAGGCTCTATTGTGCATAATGGGGGAATCTTCTACCTTAATAGGATACCCACGATGTCTTTTCAGTCAAGGAAGGAAAACTTTTTTTTGATTTTTTTTTCTTTCTTTTACAATAAGTTTCACAAATTCAAAGCAAAGAAGGGAGAATTATTAAATTTTTTCCATTTACCAGACAATTCCAATGGGTGTATTAAGCTCAACTCAATAGTTTGACGTTCTTGATTTGTTCGGTGCTTCGCACAGAACCAACCCAATTGCAATGGGATAACCATGACTGAGTTCCTCTTAATTTTGGTGAGTACGGTATTCGTAAATAATTTTGTTTTAGCGAGATTTCTCGGAATATGTCCTTTCTTAGGAGTCTCCAAAAAGGTGGAGACATCCATAGGGATGACCTATGCGGTCATTTTTGTTATGACCCTCGCATCGGCCATTTCTTGGGTTGTGCAGCGGTATATTTTAGATCCTTTTGGACTGGCTTATTTACAGACCATTTCCTTTATTCTGATTATTGCCGCATTGGTGCAGTTTACCGAAATGGTCATTCACAAGACGAGCCCAACGCTCTATTCAGCTCTTGGTATTTTTTTACCATTGATTACCACTAACTGTGCCGTTTTAGGGGTAGCCATATTGAATGTTCAAAAGGAAAACTCTTTTTTGGAAGCATGTGTTTATGGTATGGGTGGCGGCATTGGCTTTGGACTTGTTCTGGTCTTGTTTGCCGGAATGCGGCAACGGATGGATCTTTCAGATGTTCCAGCTCTGTTCAAGGGATCACCCATCTCTCTGGTGAGTGCTGGATTAATGTCCTTGGCATTCATGGGATTTGCCGGTATCGTCAGGTAGAGGAAAGGACAAGATGATAGAAGCTGTCTTAAGCATCAGCGGCATGGCACTTGCTGCCGGATTAGGACTTGGATTTGCCGCCAAAAAATTCCAAGTAGAAAGTGATCCTATTGCTGTACAACTGGTAGCGGTTTTGCCTGGCAGTAATTGCGGTAGTTGTGGGTATCCAGGATGTCAAGCTTATGCCGATGCCTTGGCGAGTGGTGGGGTAGCGATCAATCTCTGTTCTCCAGGCGGCAAAGCGACAATGGAATTACTGGCCAGTCTCTTGGGGGTAACTCCGATGGCCATGTCCGATGAAGATTTGGGACCGGTACTGGCCGTTATTGATGAAAACAATTGCATAGGTTGTACCGCCTGCATCAAGGCCTGTCCGGTTGATGCCATCATTGGTGCCAACAAGCAGTCGCATACGGTCATTGCCACTGAATGCACGGCGTGCAAAGCTTGTCTTGAACCATGTCCTGTCAATTGCATCACGATGACACCTGTAAAACAAACCCTTTATAATTGGTCGTGGAGTAAACCTTCCGGCCCTAAAATGTTACATTAATGGTCCAAAACCTGTTGGCGTGCTTTTCTGACAGCCCGCCCTCTTTTACTCCGTCGGAGGCTGATTAAATGGGAATAGCTCTGACCACGTTGCGCTCTTTTCATGGGGGTGTACATCCAGCAGATAATAAAAGTCTGTCGGCTCATCGTCCCATTGAAAGATTGCCTCTGCCCAAGATGCTTTATGTCCCCTTGCATCAACATTTAGGCACCCCTTGCGAACCTTGCGTAAAACCAGGAGATAAAGTTCTCAAAGGCGACCTTATTGGTGAAGCTCAAGGTTTTGTTTCAGTCCCAGTTCATGCGCCAACATCAGGCACTGTACTGGAGATAAAACAACATACGGTAGGTCATCCTTCTGGTTTTACCATGTTGTGTGTGGTCATTGAACCAGATGGTCGGGATATGTGGAGAAGTGACTTGGTAGGCATTAAAACCCCGCTCCAGGTCGATCCATCTGAAATCAAGAAAAAAATTCAGGAAGCGGGTATTGTTGGACTTGGAGGAGCTACCTTTCCAAGCCATATTAAAATGTCTCCACCGAAGGGCAAGGTGGTCAGTTTACTCCTTATTAATGGTGTCGAATGCGAGCCTTACCTCACCTGTGATGCCCGTTTGATGCAAGAGCGTGCCCGAGAAATTGTGCTGGGTATTACCATTATGATGCACGCTTTACAAACGAAAGAGTGTGTCATTGGCATTGAGGCCAACAAACCCATGGCCATTAGTGCCATGCGCAAGGTGGTGGACGAGTTTCAACAGATAAAGGTGGCTGTTTTGCCTGTGATGTATCCCCAAGGGGCAGAAAAACAGTTGATTGAGGTGGTCACGGGAAGGCAAGTCCCTTCTGGTGGATTGCCGATTGATGTGGGCGTGATTGTTCATAATGTAGCCACGGCTGTTGCGATTCGCGAAGCAGTAGAATTTGGTCGACCATTGATTTCCCGATTAGTAACCGTTACTGGCAAAGGGGTCAAAAGTACCGCCAACCTAGAAGTTCTTTTAGGAACACCTGTACAAGATTTAATCAACTTTTGCGGTGGACTCACCTATAAAACCAAAAAGGTCATCATGGGCGGTCCAATGATGGGAACCGCACTGCACAACCTAGAAGCCCCTGTGGTAAAAGGAACTTCTGGTATATTGGCTCTTACTTCGGATGAGACCACGTTTCAACAAAAAGAGCAAAACTGTATTCGTTGCGGCAGTTGTTTGAAAGTTTGTCCCATTCGTCTGATGCCTTGTGAGATGGCTTGGCATTCCAAACATGAAAACCTGGATGCCTTAAAAGAGTATAATCTTTTTGATTGTATTGAGTGCGGATCTTGCGCCTTTGTTTGTCCGGCTCATATACCGCTGGTGCACTATTTTCGCTTTGGCAAAATCTCCATACTTGCTCAAAAGCAAGCCGATCAAGCCAAACAAAAAGTGAAAGAACGCTCACAACGTAAGGAAGCAAGAATTGCCAAGGAAGAGGCTGAAAAAGAGCGCAAAAAAGCCGAAATGAAGGCACAATCCGATGCCAGAAAGGCCCAAGCCGCAATGACTGCGGCTCAACAAACAGCAGAGTCAAAGCCTTCTGAAACGGCTAAAGCTGAAACACCTGTGAGCCAAGAGGCCCCAACAAGTGGAGGGACCATCTCCGAAGACGATGACAAATCTGTTCGAGCCGCCCGTGCGGCGAAAGCAGCTGCGGCAGCGCGCGCTGCCAAAGAAGCCAGAGATGCCAAAACAGATGCCAATTAAATTTAGCCATGCCATATTTTGTAGCTGTGCGGCCCAACATATGAGCCTAAATCAAGCCAAAAGTTATGCAATCTTACTAGAAAACGAGAAGCTATCATGAGCCAACCGAAATTTCTAACAAGCAGTTCCCCTCATATCCATGGGGATAATTCCATCGCAAAGATTATGGAAACAGTGATATTAGCCCTGTTGCCGGCATCGGCTTTATCGGTAATTTTATTTGGCTGGCCTGCTTTATTGGTGATTTTAATCACCGTAATCAGTTGCATGGCGACAGAGTCGATTATTTTGCGCATACGCAAAAGGGAAAGTCTTCTAAGTGACCGTTCAGCGGCTTTGACTGGACTGCTTTTAGCTTTAACACTACCACCGCAAGTACCTTGGTGGGTCTGCGTAGTTGGGGGCGTTTTTGCCATGTTGATTGGCAAACAGCTCTATGGGGGATTGGGATCTAACATTTTTAATCCCGCCTTGATTGCTCGCGTTTTTCTTCTCATCTCATTTCCTGTTGAATTGACCTCCTGGCCACCTCCAGTGCCACTATTTTTTGAAAATGCCCTCACCCTGATGCAGTCAGTACAAATTATCTTTCATGGTGGACATTTAGGTGTTCCAGCCTTGGTGGACGCAGTAACTTCTGCCACACCCTTGGGTCAATACCGCATGCAAGTAAGCCTGGGTCAAACGGTACAAGAGGCACTGGGAGGAAGCTACGGTTTTGATTATTTTAATGCGTTAGGTGGCTATATGAGCGGTTCATTAGGTGAGACTTCAGCCTTACTTCTGACGGCAGGTGGCATTTATTTACTTTTCAAAAAAGTCATCACATGGCACATACCGGTCTCTATGTTGATTGGTTGTTTGCTGCCAGCCACCATTCTCAATCAAATGAATCCTGGCACTTATCCCGATGCTCTTTTTCATTTGGTAACCGGAGGATTGCTTTTAGGTGCCTTTTTCATGGCTACAGATATGGTGACATCACCAGTTACCCCCAAAGGGCAAATTATTTTTGGTTTAAGCTGTGGTTTCTTAACCTATGCCATTCGTACTTGGGGCGGTTACCCAGAAGGAGTCTCCTTTGCCATCGTGATCATGAATATTGCCGTACCACTCATTGATCAATACACTAAGCCGGCCATTTATGGTCGTCGGCTTAAAAAAGCCTAAGGAGTCCTCCATGCCAGAATTTATAAAAATGGGTGTCATTCTCATGATTGTAGCAACCATAGCTACTACTATTCTCGCCGCCACTGAAGAGATCACCCGAGCACCTATTGCCGATGCCAAACGTCAAGAATTGCTGTTGGTTTTAAAACAAGTGTTACCTAAAGGATTTAACAACGAACCAGATCAGGATACCTTGAAACTCAGCGATCAAAGCCTTGATCGTAAAAACAAACCAGTTACTTTTTATCTCGCTAAAAAGGATGGTGAACCTCAAGCTGCTGCTTTTGTTGTTGTTGCACCAGATGGTTATTCTGGTAATATAGAAATACTCATGGCCGTAAAGATAGATGGCACAATAAATGGTGTTCGCGTTGTTTCTCATACAGAGACGCCTGGCTTAGGCGATAAGGTCAGTGTTACTGACTGGCCGAAATCCTTTGAAGGAAAAACTCAAACAAACACCAAGTGGGGTGTTAAAAAAGATGGTGGTGATTTTGATCAATTTGCAGGTGCAACGATCACACCACGTGCCGTTGTTGGAGCGGTTAAAAGGGGTTTAGACTTTTTCGTTGCCAACAAAAATCAGATATTTTCCTCAGCGGACACTAAGTAATAAGTAATATGAAACTCAGTCAAGGAAGCACATAATGATTACGAATAGACAAGCTTTTATAAACGGGTTTTGGACCAACAATACCATTTTTGTACAAATGATTGGTATGTGTCCTACTTTAGGAGTTTCCACCACAGCCATCAATGGTATTGGGATGGGCTTGGCGACAACGGCCGTTTTGATGGGATCCAATGTGGCTATTTCTATGGTCCGTAAGGTGATTCCCTCGGATGTACGAATTCCAGCCTTTATCATTATTATTGCCTCCTTCGTCACGGTGATTGACTTGTTAATGAATGCCTTTTTCCACGATCTACACAAAATATTAGGAATTTTTATCCCTTTAATCGTGGTTAATTGCTGCATTTTAGGACAAGCAGAAGCGTTTGCATCCAAAAACACCATAATAAAATCTCTATTTGATGGCATTGGCACAGGACTCGGATTTACACTTGCACTTGTATTGCTAGGTTCAGTTAGAGAAATTATCGGTTCTGGTACCATCTTTGGCTATAATATTTTAGGGGCCTCCTTTCATCCAGCCATCACTTTTATCCTCCCTCCAGGGGCCTTTATCGCATTGGGTTTTATTTTAGCTGGGGTGCGTTGGTATAATGAAAAAAGAGTCTCACCGATTAAATAGTTTTTTTTGTAAGAACTTTTCTTTTTAATTGAGCCATACAAAAAATTTACACAAGGAAAAGGCCCTATTATCACAGTGAGACCCCTTCTTTGTGTATACGGGAAAATAAAAATCAAGGCCTTGGGGGGCAGAGAACCGCCCCCAGGGTTTGGCCTTTGATTTTATTTTTTGCCCGAAGGGCATCATGTTCTATTCTATAAAAACACCTACCTTTCTTACCAAAATTAGTTTATAAATACTTCATCAAATAAATTCTAAAATCAATTACCCAAAAAATAAACAGGATAAAAATAACTTTCATGTCTATGATTCGTTTTTTTGTATCTATGTTTCTGAATGTTTTATTATTTATCTCTACTGCCCATGCTCAATCTTTGGATCATCAATCTTTGGATCACAAAGTAACCATTGGTTTTTCACAGGCAACGACAACAGAACCATGGCGATTATTATTTAACAAAGAACTTCGGGCAGAGGCGGCGAAAGATACCAATATCGAACTATTAGTGGCCAATGCCAATGACGATGTGATACAACAAATTGATGATGTAGAGCAATTTATTCGTAAAAAGGTCGATATTATCCTTATCTCCCCTAAAGTCGCCCATGAGCTCACAGCGATCGTCAACAAGGCCTTTACCTCTGGCATTCCGGTGATTGTATTGGACCGCGATTTAGATAATAATCATTATACCCAATTTATCGGTGGCGATAATCTTCTGATCGGTAAAGAAGCGGGCGAATATGCGGTTAAACTCTTGGGAGGCAAAGGCAAGGCACAGGGAAATATTGTTGAAATTTGGGGAGGCATGGCCTCAACACCAGCCCAAGATCGCCATAAGGGATTTTATCAAGTGGTGAGTCAAGAGCCTGGAATCCATCTTGTACTAAAACCTTCGGATGGCGATTGGAAACAGGATAAGGCCTATGACATCATGACCGATGCTTTGGAAAATAACGCCATAATCGACTTAGTTTATGCTCACAACGATCCCATGGCCTATGGGGCCTATTTAGCGGCAAAAGATATGGAACGCGAAAAAGGTCTTTTTTTCTTGGGTATTGATGGTATCCCTGCCGAAGGGGTCCAATGGGTCTATGATCATATTTTAACCGCGACTTTCCTCTATAAAACCCCTGGAGACGAAGGCATTCGCCAAGCCATCAAGCTTCTTCAAGGTCATCCCATCCCCAAACGAGTCACCCTGCCCACCCTCATAATCGACAGCACCAATGCCGCACAAATTCTTAAAAACAACGGTATTCTGCCATAATAACGTGCAACTTGGGTGGCAAAATGGACCATGACAAAGACAATCCATCTTTTAAAAAAAGACTCTATTTTGCTTTTGCCAGTATTGCCGCACTCACTCTCTTAGCAACTGGTTTTGCCCTTTATGCGTTTGCCCGTTTTGGTAAAGTGGTGGATAATACCGCGAGTCAAACCATTCCTGAAATGATTTCAGCCATGCGTCTTTCCGAACGCAGTGCTTTATTGGCTGCTATGGCTCCAGTTCTCTCTACTTCAGAAAATAACCAACAACTTTATGAGAATGCCAAACATCTAGATAAATTAATTTTTGATATCCATCAAACAAAAAATGATCTTGTTGATACCATCGGACCAATCGTTTATGGTACAAACTCTTTAATTGAATTGTTTAGCAAACGCACGGCCAGACGGATCATATCCGATGCCAATAATATTTCGCCAATTTATACACAGCAACTCATTTCATTATCAACCTTACAATCCATACTAGATCGCCTGGAAACTATTCATAAAACAAATAAAATGGATTCAAAAAATCAACTCTTAGACCTAGGACTGATCATCAAACAAATTGTGGAAAATATTTTCCAAGGCCATGATGCAAATTTACAATCTCTCTATCAATCTGGCCAATTATTTATTAAACAATCTGGTTTCCTTAAAAATAAAATCGTTATAACTACAAAAAACATAAATGACTTTCGTGATTCTATTCGAATAACCATCGAACAAACGCAATCCACTTTGAGCCACTTGCAGCAGACGCATCACCGCTTTATACGCACCGCCTTGACCGACCTGACCGATCAAGCCATCAGCGATTTAAGCACGGCTATGGAGATTAAAATCTCTGGAGAATTGCTCATTGACCTTTTAAACACACTCTTGTCCGTAGAAGATTTAGAGTCTGCAAAAAACCTTGAAATACGTTATTATCGTTCACTGGATCGTTTTCATGCCGCAGTGCAAATGTTTAAACAAAATATCTTATCACAAAGAAATCCTATTTTAGCCACTAATGTTTTTTCTCTGCAAGATAATCTAAAAAATTTTATCCATGGGGACGATAATATATTTAAAATACGTGAAGAAGAGTTACTGCTGGCAGAAAAAATTCGCGGGCTGCTGACCAAAAATCGCAACCTCGCCAATCAGATGACCTTGAGGATTAGCGAGTTGGTCATGGGTGTTAATGAGGAGATATTATCTCTTCGCCATAAGATGAATATGGAACATTATTTCTCGGTTTTAATTATCATTTTAATTTGTATAGGCAGCTTGGTGGGCATTATCAGAATCTCTATTTCAACAACCCACATGTTAAACCGCCGTGAAGAAGAATTGGTGTTGGCGAAACAAATTGCCAATCAGGCCAACATTGCCAAAGGAAATTTTTTGGCTAAAATGAGCCATGAAATTCGGACCCCAATGAATGGGGTATTAGGTATGACCAATCTTTTATTGGAATCCGATTTGACCGAGCAACAACGCCAAAAAGCCGAAACTATACAAAAATCTGGAATTATTTTACTAAATGTTATCAATGAAATACTTGATTTATCTAA
This sequence comes from Magnetococcus sp. DMHC-6, assembly GCA_039908535.1. Lineage (GTDB taxonomy): Bacteria > Pseudomonadota > Magnetococcia > Magnetococcales > JADFZT01 > JAMOAW01. The sequence continues at coordinate 31,751 of JAMOAW010000070.1, forward strand.
AATTGAAAGTGGGCATTTAACACTGGAACAAATCCCCTTTAATCCTCGGCAGACCATACAGGATTTCACGGAATTATTCCAAGAACCCATTCGATCAAAAAATATTGCATTTCTTATAAAGATTGAGGATCAAGTCCCTTTTTCTGTTCTGGGAGATCCTTTTCGTTTAAGTCAAATTTTATTCAATCTGGTTGGCAATGCCATAAAATTTACCTATCAAGGCCAAATTTCCCTTCATGTGAAAATTCATAATGAAAACGAACAAGAGATCATGTTATCCTTTTGCGTTAAAGATACGGGGATTGGCATTCCATTGGAAAAACAGTCCACCATTTTTGAACCATTTACGCAGGCACAAAACACAACCATCCCCATTTTTGGTGGTACTGGTTTAGGGTTAAGTATTGCACGCCATTTAACAAAAATGATGCAAGGAGATATCACCGTTAAAAGCGTCCCTACCCAGGGATCGGAATTTACCTTTACCGCTCTTTTTCAAAAACTGCCGACGCATATTGATAATCCATCTGTTGATGCCATTAAAACGGAATCTATCCAACCAGTCTGGCCCCAATTTTCTGCCAACATATTATTGGTAGAAGACAATCTTGTCAATCAAAGCGTAGCCATTGGCATTTTAGAACTTTTTGCTTGTCAAGTTGATGTGGTAAACAATGGCCAACAAGCGGTCGAAGCGGTTTTTCACAAACCTTATGACCTTGTTTTTATGGATTGTGAGATGCCTATTTTGGATGGATTTTCAGCAACTGAAAAAATTATCGAAAAGGCCCATGGCAATTTTTATCCACCTATTGTGGCAATGACCGCCCATACCCTGCAAGAAACCCGGGACAAATGTTTTCAAGTTGGCATGATCGATTTTTTAAGCAAACCATTTAATCAACAACAAGTCTTAAATATTTTAGAACGCTGGTTGCCCAACACTTGCCATACAATAGAGATCTCCATTCCAAAACCCGTCATCATGCAGCCGCCCTCATTCCCGAACCGACCGGAATCCAAAATTTACGATGCCCTCCCCCCTAGATTCCCTGTTATTCCCGAGCAGGCAGGAACGAGCAGAGATGACAATTGTCAGGAAGAGCGAGAACAGTTACCAGAAACCTCTGCCTCAATAATTTCTTATGAGGATGACATATTTTTTCTTGACCAATCCGCCCTCAACCGAATAAAGGCTTTACAAAGACCTGATACCCCTAATCTACTAAAACGAGTGGTACAAAGATATCTTGACCAAACTCCAGACACTGTCAACAATTTGATTCAAGGTCTGACCGAAAAGGATTGTCAAATGATACGCACTGCCGCTCATAAATTAAAATCTTCTAGTGCCAATGTTGGTGCCAACAAACTGGCCAATTTATGTAAAAAATTGGAAGATTTGCCCAACCAGTCAGGTGCAGAGGAAATTTTGCTCCTGCAAAAAATTTTTTTAAATACAAAACAAGCCTTGGAGAAAGAATTAAATCAAGTATCCACCCATGACCAAAACGCATTCAATTAAGGCAAGCCGCATGAGCTCCAAATTTACCCAACGTATTTTAATAGCCGATGACGATCCTTCGATACGACTGCTGATGCGAGAGGCCCTTGAAATCGATGGCTTCGAAATAATAGAAGCCGATGATGGTATTACGACGTTGGAACTCTTTAAACAATTGGATCCAGACGCCGTACTGCTTGATGTGATCATGCCAGGATTAGACGGTTTTGCGGTATGTACGGCAATTCGTAAAAGGCCACGGGGATTTCATATTCCAATTTTGATGGTTACTGGACTCGACGATGTCGAGTCTGTCAACCGTGCCTATCAGGTCGGTGCCACCGATTTTATCACCAAACCGATCAATTGGCCTCTGCTAACATATCGTATGCGGTATATTTTCCGCGCCAGTCAAGCGATTCAAACCTTGACGAAAAGCCAAGAAGAACTCAAACAAGCTAAAACCGCCGCCGAGGAGGCCAATCAAGCCAAAAGTGCCTTTTTGGCCATCATGAGCCATGAAATTCGCACCCCTATGAACGCCATTATTGGAATGGCGCAACTGCTACGCGATACAGAACTGAATCCCATACAAAAGAGTTATGTCGATATTTTTCAAAACTCCAGCGAGATTTTACTTGGTCTTTTAAATAATATTTTAGATCTTACCAAAATAGAGATGGGACGTTTAACCTTGGAAAACGGCCCTTTTAATCTGCATGAGACGCTGCAAAGTGTCATTTATTTACTTGAAAATCAAGCTAGAAGCAAAAATCTGCAACTTAACCTAGATGTTAGCCCCCGGCTACCAAGCTTTATTTTAGGAGATGCCTTACGTTTTAAGCAAATTATCACCAATTTAATTGGAAACGCCATTAAATTTACCCAACAAGGGTATATTTTAGTTCACATAAGCCCAAAAATAGACCCTGGCACCAGGCCGACTATGGTTATTTTAGTTAAGGACACGGGGCATGGCATTCCTCTTAAGATGCAGGAGGAGATTTTTGCACCCTTCACCCAAGCCGATTCTTCTATTACCCGTACCCATGGAGGAACTGGACTAGGACTGACCATCAGCCATCGATTGGCCAAACGGATGGGAGGATCCTTACAGTTGCTTCATTCAGATCATCAGGGCACCATTTTTCAACTTTTTCTCCCCCTGATCGCCACCGACCCACCTGCCGTGATCCAATCTACTTCACCCACCTCTGTTGACATCCCCCCGCTTTCTATACTTTTGGTCGACGATTCTGAGGACAATCGATTTTTAATTCAGGCCTTTTTTAAAAATTTACCCCATCATGTTCAAACCGCTGAAAATGGTCAGCAAGCCGTTGAAAAATATAAACTAAATAAATTTGACTTAATTTTAATGGATTTACAAATGCCCATCATGGATGGTCTCACCGCCACCAAACATATTCGCCAACTGGAAGCCGCTACCAACCGCACTCCTATTCCCATTCTGGCTCTCACAGCCCATGCTCTAAAAGAGGACCATGAACGTTCTTTGGCTGCTGGTTGCACCATGCACCTGACCAAGCCAATTAAAAAAAATCAGCTTATTGAAATTATAGGAAAGATTTTTTCTTGATAACTCACAGAAAGAACGTCATAACATCATGTATAAAAGAATAAAAAATTTCTCACGGAGAAAATATAATTATGGGTTATTATCAAAATCAACTCAATGATGCCACCAAACGCCGCAAACGGATCGGCTCTTTATACGGAGAAGACTACGAAGAGTGGTCATTGCTGGCATTTTTTGTCCAATTTGTCCCTAAATTATTGCAAGCAGAAATCTGTAGCGTCTTTATCCACGATCCGAAATCAGACGATGTCTGGTTAAAATGTTCTAATAATATATCAGAAAAAAAGATTACAGTACCCAGGACGGGATCGATTGTCGGTCAAGTAATCACCTCTGGAGAGTCTGTCATTCGCAACGATCTACTTCAAGTGTCTGGTGTCCATACAGTGATTGGCGAAAAGACGGGCTTTGTGACCCGCAATATGGTTTGCGTACCCATCCGCGATCCCATGGGCAGTCGAGTCATTGGTGCCGTTCAGGTAATAAACAAAAATATTGGGCTGCATTTTACCGAAAAAGATCTCGAAGAGACCGAAGAGGTTTCTAAATATTTAGCTGGTATTATGGTCAATCTCTATCTGGACCAAGAAATGGTCGAAATTTACGAAAAAATGGCCCGCCGCGCTGATTATGGTAGCTTGCTGATCAATCTATTTGGCGCGATATCCATTTTTGTTTTAATTTTCGTTGCTTTAAGGTTAAGCCATTTTTTTGATTAAATACGTGGCTGGGTACCACCACACTTAACCGTGGTCGTCTGTTTTTTGATTTTATTATTTAAAAAAAAAGGGGTCTGGGGGATTGCCCCCAGGGTTTTGATTTTGATCTTGATTTTGACCTCGGTTTTGCTTCCTTCAAAAAGCAGGGGGATTGGGGGATGCAATCCCCCAAGGTCTTGACTTTGCTTTTTGTTTAGGCACTCTCGTTAATCGTCCACACTTAAATGTCACCCGCATAAAAGACACAGGCTTGACCTGAGGTGATGGCGCGGTCGGTATGATCAAAAACGACTTGGCAAGTGGTGTCCGAAAGGGGAGTAAGCGTGGCTGGTACTGGTTCGACGGCATAGCGAGTACGAACACTCAAACGCGTTGGGTTTTCCATTGGGGTTGCTCCCAACCAATTTACCCGTTCTACGGTGAGACGATCCCGATAGAGAGCCGCTTCTGGTCCCAATACCAATTGATTTTCTTCAGCGCGTATCTCCACCACATACTGACGGTTAGAAGCAGAGATTCCCAATCCACGTCGTTGACCAATGGTATAATGGCCAATACCGGCATGTTCTCCCAAACGTCTCCCTTCTAAATCCACCACCTCACCAGGTTTAAAAGCTGTGGGGGCGTAGCGGGCAAAAAAGGCGGTGCGATCTTTTTCTGGAATAAAACAGAGATCCTGACTCTCTGGTTTACGAGCGACATGGAGATCAAATTTTTTGGCCAGTGCACGTGTCTCCTCTTTGGTACGATCACCCAAAGGAAAACGTAAAAATTGTAATTGCCTAAGGGTCGTTGCAAATAAAAAATAGGATTGATCTTTGCTTGGATCGCAACCTCGCCATAATTGTGGGTGGCCTGAAGAGTCCACTTTGCGCACGGCATAATGACCAGTTGCCAAAAATTCGGCACCCATTGCCTGTGCCCGCGCCAATAAATGGGTAAATTTAACGGTTCGATTGCACTCAATACAGGGGTTAGGGGTGCGTCCTGCCGCATAATTCCGCAAAAAATCCCCGATGACCTCCTGCAAGAAGGGGTACTCTAGATTGACAATATAAAAAGGGATGCCCAGTTTTTGCGCCACTTGCCGAGCATCATATCGATCTTCAGAAGCACAACAGGTTCGGGTAGAAGAGATCATGCCCTGAGGCTGCCATAAAGCCATGGTCAAGCCGATCACCTCGTAGCCGCGCTCTAGCAACCAAGCCGCCACTGTGGCCGAATCGACCCCACCAGACATAGCCACGGCCACACGATTTTTTTTTACAATCCCATCTAAATTCATAGAGTTATTTCAAATCAGAACATGATGCCTTTCGGGCAAAAAAAAAAAAAATCAAAGGCCAAACCCTGGGGGATGAATCCCCCAGACCCCCTCTTTTTTTTAAGAATTTAAAAAAAGGGTGGGGGGAATTGGGGGGCGGTTCTCCAAAAAAAATGAGCAATTCACAATATCGTAATGATCCACACGCCAATAAACAACCCATAATTTTTCAATGTTTAAATATTTATACCAACATGAAAAGAGTACCCCCATACCTATAAAAAAAATAGGGGAATCTTTACTAAGATCCCCCTATTTTTTGCACAGGATTAACACTCTATATTTTTTGAAAAGAGATGGTTTTTGTTGTAACTCTTATTTTTTTAATCAGGCAATATTTGAGTATTGAAGATAATTTTTTGTTCCAGTTAACAATGCCTTAGCTAAAGAATCTTGATAACTGTCCTGGAGCAATAGTTGCTCTTCTTGAGCATTGGTCAAATAAGCCATTTCAACCAACACCGAGGGCATATCTGGGGCTTTGAGGACGGCAAAACCAGCCTGTTTAACCGATTTATAATGAAGCTTGAGTTGTGGAATTCCTTTCATAGCTCCCAAGAGGGTTTTTCCCAAGGTCAACCCCCGATTTAATGAGTCTCTTTGGCTGAGATCCATCAAAATACCGCGCACTTCTGGATCGGTCACCTGATCCAAATCGACCCCACCGATCTGATCCGCCCCATTCTCACGATTGACCAGGGCTCTAATAGCCCGATCCAAAGAGGGTTTGCCCCTTTCGGACAAACAATAGACCGAAGCCCCTTTGGCAGAACTATCACGGAAACCATCGGCGTGTAGACTAATAAAGAGATCGGCATTATAATTCCGTGCAATATCGACTCGTTTTCTAAGACCTACATAATAGTCTCCAGTACGGGTCAGATAGGCCTTGTAGCCGGGTTGTTTATTGATATGCCAAGCCAGCCGGTTGGCTACTTTTAAGGCGACATGTTTTTCATAGGTTCCACTGGGGCCAATGGTGCCAGGATCTTCGCCACCATGCCCAGGATCAATCACGACAACGGCGGTTCTGTTAGTTGATTTTTCAACAAAATTTGGTTTTGCTGCCCGTTCGGCAGCATTGCGATTATCCAGATAGAGATCTACCACCAAGCGTGGTCCTGTTTTATCGGTGGCCTGAAGGGCAAAGGAACGGGGTTGAACATCTTTGTTTAATTCAAAAATTGCCCGCGTCGTGCCTGGCTCTGACGAGATGGTATAGGCCCTTTTAATAACTGAATCAGAGAGATTGAGTTCTTCTGAAATGGAATAAACCGTATCTTTAAGATCTACCACCACCCGATTCGGACCGCTTAATTTTATAAGCTTATGATTGGCTGGTTTATCTAGTTCAAAAACAATTCGAGTGTGATCGGGTGCGGTCCAAATCCGAATATCAGAGACTTGGCCGCCTTTTTTCGCCCAAACAGGGGCCACTGGGAGCAACAAACCACATGCTGAAAGGGCCATCGCTTTCAATATTAAACGTCGATCCATTTGGATCCTCCTTTTCTTACACTAAAAGCAGGCAAACTTAGTATTTTAGAAATCCGTGTTATTTAGAGAATTTTTTGTCATCATTCGCTCAAGAATGCTTGGCAAAAGCTGGCATCTTTCTTATGCACGATACAAGCCAATTTTATTTATTTTTTTTAACCAGCGGTTGAAAACCGCATTCGTAAATCGACGCCTTCGCAAGGATATATCTGATAGAAAGGCAAAAAGGAGAGGCATATGTCAACAATGGATCCAGCGGAAATCGCTAAATTTGCTCAAATTTCTCATGAATGGTGGGACTTAGATGGTAAGTTTAAAATGCTGCATAGAATCAATCCAGTACGCATGGAATATATTCGCAACCATCTTATGAATGAAAAAAATGCCAAGTTTGAAGAATTAAAATTTTTAGATATTGGCTGCGGAGGCGGAATTCTGTCTGAATCTTTGGCACAACTGGGAGCCCAAGTGATAGCCATTGATCGGTCTGAAAAAATTATTGGGGCGGCGTTATCTCATCAAAAAGAGAGCCTTTCCAAAGTCGATTATCGGGTACAGTCATCCAAAGATTTGACGTTGACCCATTCAGGAGGTTTTGACGCTGTCTTTGCTATGGAAGTATTGGAACATGTCGCCGATGTCGCCACTTTTTTGCGCGAGTGTGCAACACTGCTCAAACCAGGGGGACTCTTTTTTTTCGCCACCCTGAATCGAACTCCAAAATCATGGCTCATGGCCATTATGGGAGCGGAATATATCTTAGGCTGGTTACCAAAAGGCACCCATCAATATGAAAAATTTATCCGTCCCTCAGAACTCGCCATGGAAATGCGGAAAGCAGGCCTTGAAATGGACCATTTGGCGGGCATGAGCTATCTGCCACTTGCGGATTCCTGGCAGATAGGCGTTGATGTATCGGTCAATTATTTGGGAGTCGGGGTTCGGGTTTAACCCCGAAATGAAGGCGATTTTCAATCTGACCTTTTTCGTCCACAATCAGCACTTCCGACGACTCGCCTTGAATCCATATGGCCGATCCCCGGCCATGTGGGGTGATAGAAAGAATTTTGCTGTTTGTGGCGATGGGGAGCCACTGCTCAGCAGGGGGTTTTGTGGTCACTTGCGAGGGGGTTCTCTCTTTTGTGGCCACTTGAACGATCAAAACCACAAACCCAATCAGCAATAAAACAGCACCAAGGATGACACCCATTTTTAAAATACGCACTCCCATTTCATCTTCCTTTGAACGTCTCACCATTCGTACCGAAGAAGAGGGTGAGCGGTTGGATAAAGCACTCTCTCTGACCAGTGGTCATTTAAGCCGAACAACCACTCAACGTCTGATTCAAAGTGGTTCCGTGCAACGAGAATGCGGTAAGGTGATCACCTCTGTCCGGGAAAAAGTCAAAGCCGGTGAGGTTTTTCTGGTCCAAATTCCCGATCCAAAGCCTCTTGATGTGTTGCCAGAGGCTTTGCCATTACGCATTATTTTTGAAGATCGTTCTCTTATTGTACTTGATAAACAAGCAGGCCTAACGGTTCATCCCTCCATAAGCACCCCACAGGGGACGTTGGTCAACGCACTTCTTCATCATTGTGCCAGCCAGGCGTCGGTGGGTGGACTTTCTGGAATTGGTGGTTATTTGCGACCCGGCATTGTCCACCGCATTGATAAAGAGACCAGTGGCCTGCTGGTGGTGGCTAAGACCGATCAAGCCCATCTTGGACTTGCCCAACAATTTAAGGACCACACCGTCCAACGACGTTATATTGCCCTTATCAAAGGGAGCCTTGCCCAGCCACAAGGGACGATCCATGCCCCCATCGGTCGTGACCCCCTGGACCGCAAACGCATGGCGGTCACCGAACACAACAGCCGCGATGCGGTGACCCATTATCAAGTTGAACGCCCCCTGCCCCCGTTTACCTTGATCCAGTGCCGCTTAGAGACCGGACGAACCCATCAAATTCGTGTCCATATGGCCCACCTAGGTCATCCGCTTCTTGGTGATCCCGTCTATGCCCGCCCTTTTCATCCCCCCAATCATTGGCCACAGGAGATTCGAGAACGGATCATTCAATTTAAACGCCAAGCTCTCCATGCCGCTACCCTCGGTTTTCAACATCCTGAAACCGGTCAGAGGCTCCATTTTGAGGCCCCACTGCCCGAAGATTTTAACGATCTTCTCAACGCATTGGAATTTTTAAATGTCCTGGCTCCAAAAGGAGATCCAGGGTTTCCAAAGCGCGGTTGACATCGGTTTGATCCTGATAAAAATGGGGAGAAAAACGGATCCCCCCTCCTCTATGGGCCTGCTCTATTCCGGCTTGCAAGAGGGCCTGATGCAAAGGCTGGGTCAAAAGGTGTGGAAATGAAAAAACCACGATTCCAGCCCCTGGTCGACCATCTTTCGCCAAAGGTGTATGCAATAAAGCTCCCCGTTGCACCACCCCCTGGGCCAAAGCCGCCACCAAATCCTTGACCCGAGTTTGCACCTGATCAATGCTGGCCTCCAATAAAAGGTCGATTCCAGCTCCCAATGCCGCAACACCCAATAGATTGGGAGATCCCGCCTCAAAGCGTTTGGCTCCTGGACGCAAGGTTAGGTTGACGACCTGATCATATTGCCCGGCATTGGCCAACGAATGCCAGCCCAAGACGCGAGGATGCACTTGAGCCATTGCCTTTTCAGAGAGATAAAATAGACCGCATCCTTCTGGAGATAACAGCCATTTATGACCATCAGCGGCCAATATATCAATGCCCATAGCCTGAACATCCATAGGCAGGATCCCCAAACTTTGAATACCATCCACCAACAGCAGGGTATCGGTGTTGGCCAAATGTGCCCCCAAACGGTGCAAATCCACCACCGCCCCAGAGCTAAATTGTACTGAACTGACTGCCACCACCCGGGTGCGTGGGGTCACCCGTTCCAAGAGATGTTCAACCGAAACCGCGCCATTATTCTCGGAGGGGGGACGATGGAGTTTGAGTTTAAATCGGGATGCCACATCCAACCAGACCACCAAGTTAGCAGGAAATTCTTGATCCGTCGTGACAATTTCATCTCCAGGTTGCCAATCAATGCCCATTGCCGCAAAAGAGATGCCCATAGAGGTGTTGGGAATAAAGGCCACTTCCCTTGCCTGACACTGGATCAACCGGGCGCAACGCTCACGCACGGATTCATAGGCCGCATTCAACTCAGCATAGCGACTGCCCCCCAGCTGACATAAATGTTCAGCAACAGCACACATAGCCCGAACCCCACGACGGGAGATGGGGGCAACACCGGCATGATTTAGGTAAACCAAACCGCTCTGAAGGGAAAATTCTTTTCGGAAAGGGGAGGGTTGGATCATTTGATATGACAGGTCGGTCGCCGGCATGTTCATCATGTCATTACCAATTTTTTCTCGTATCAAGTTAAAAAGTTAAAATTTCTCAATGCTCATAAAATAGCCTTCAACCAAATGAATCACAACCATTCATCATTCACGGACGAACACGAATGTTTGCAATAAAAAAATTTGAAAAAATAAAAAGTTGGATCTCCTTCACCTGTTTTAAAATTGTATTAAAAAGAGAGCGTTGTCAAAAAAATAAAAAAAAATTCCTTTCGCATAAAAAAAAACATTGCGAAATTCGAACAATCTCTATATGTTTCGGTTTCCGCAGTTGTTCACTGTGATGGATCTGAATTTTAATTCTTACTTGAGTTCTCTTCGTAAGAACAAAAAAATTCAATCTGATGTCCCGTTCGTCTAGTGGCCTAGGACACTGGCCTTTCACGCCGGCAACAGGGGTTCGATTCCCCTACGGGACGCCAATTTCCCAATTCGTACCGCGCAAAACGGGACATTAACAAACAGGGAAAAAATATATGCCCAGTCAACTCCTTATCATGCGTCACGCCAAATCGGCCTGGGACACCGGTGCTCCAAGCGATTTTGACCGACCCTTAGCCAAACGCGGCATCCGTGATGCCCCCCATATGGGAGCATGGCTCAAAAAACAAAAGCTCATCCCAGATTTAGTTATCAGCTCACCAGCCGAACGAGCTATGCAAACCGCCATACTTGTTTGCGGGGCATTGGATATCAAACGCAAAAAAATACATTTTGAACCGCGTATTTATGGCGCAGGCACCGAGGACCTTCTAGAAATTCTCTCTGAAATTTCAAAAAAAAATAAACTGGTTCTCCTTATCGGGCATAACCCCGGCCTGGAATTTTTAGTCAATTTTCTCTCTGGCACGACGCCTACAACCGATGCCTATGATGGAGGAATAATCAAAACAGCTACCATTGCCCACCTACAAATGCCTGAAGATTGGTCAACACTTGAAGCGGGCTGTGCAACGCTCCTTGAAATTAAACATCCACGAGAATCGGATAATTGATCTTAAATTTATAGGTTAAGGTTAGAGATGATAATGATGGTGGGTTAATTGATTGCGTCTCTGTCATACCTTGAGTATAGGTTAAGATTCCGACACACTAAACAGCCGTTTCTTACTATGGTATTAGTAAAACGGCTGTTTTTGTTTTTGAAGAAGGAGTCCTCCTGAATGTTACAAGCGTTAAAATATTTGCGGACCCATCACACTCAAACTCTGGATGATCTCTCTTCATTTTTAAAAATTCCCTCTGTTTCCAGTGATCCAAATCGCCTCAACGAGGTCATTGCCTGCGGACAATTTACCAAACATTTATTGCAACAGGCTGGATTGGAAAATGTAACCTTACACGACACCCAAGCGGGACCCATTGTGACTGGCACTTGGTGCCACGCCCCAGGCGAGCCAACTGTTTTAATTTATGGCCATTATGATGTTCAACCAGAAGACCCCGTCCAGGAATGGTACCAAGATCCCTTTCAACCCCTGATCCAAGAAAACCGCATCATTGCCCGTGGGGCGTCCGATGATAAAGGGCAAATTTTAATGCATATCAAAGCCGTGGAAGCTATCTTGCGCGTCCATGGTCGTCTGCCGATCAATGTCATTTTTTTAATCGAAGGGGAAGAAGAGATTGGCAGTTCATATTTACCCCTCTTCCTACAAAATCACCAAGAGGATTTAAAAGCAGACTTTGCTTTGGTATCGGACACCTCCATGTGGCGTTTGGAGGTTCCCGCCATTACCTGCGGACTACGCGGATTGGTTGAATTAGAAATTGAGGCCACAGGCCCCAATCGAGACCTCCACTCTGGCTCTTTTGGCGGCGGGGTCGCCAATCCCATAGAGATGCTGGCCCGCCTGTTGGCGGGTATAAAAAATGAACAAGGGCAGATTCTCATCCCCGGTTTTTATGACCAAGTACGCCCAATCCATGCCAGCGAACAACAATGGCTACGCGATCTCTCCTTTGATGAGGCCGCTCATTTGCACACCTTGAATCTCAACCAATCTTGGGGAGAAAAACCATATACCTATTTGGAACGGGTTTGGCTACGTCCCACCTTTGAAATCAATGGCCTTTGGGGGGGATATACCGGAACAGGTTTTAAAACAGTCTTGCCAGCCAAGGCCTGGGCTAAAATCTCCATGCGTCTGGTACCCGATCAAAATCCGGCAACCATTTTGCAATTGGTAACCGATTTTATTTTAAAAAACACCCCTCCTGGTGTGACATTTACCATTCGACACTTCCCGGCTCAAGGTCAGCCCATTGACTTTCCGATGGATCTACCACTCATGAAAATTGCCCAAAGGGCTTTGACCCAAACATTTGGTCAAAAACCCTCCTTTGTTCGCGATGGGGCCTCTATTCCGGTAGTGGCTGACTTTAAAGCCATCCTTCATTTAGACACACTGCTATTGGGATTTGCTCCCCCAGATGGCTACCCCCACTCTCCCAACGAAAATATGCATCTTCCCACCTTTCATAAGGGTACGGAAGCTCTTGTGCGTTTTTTTTACCAATTAGCCGAAGAAGATCTCTCTCAGGAGGCCCCACCAGAATCCAGCCCACCCTCCAGTGCGGATCCATCCAATTCATCCGCCTCCCCTCCTCTTCCACAAACCTCCCCCTTTCCGGCCTCTCTACCCGGTTTGGAACTAGCGGCCAGTTTGCGCAGACTGACTGGTGACCAGGAACTTTACCTGCATATAGCGCGGATCAGTTTGCCCGATCTCACTCGGCTTTGCCAACAGTTAAGGGAACAAATCCAAACAAAAAGAGATATTCCTCAATCCAGACAAATTCTTCACTCTTTAAAAGGATTGACCAGTGCCCTCGGGGCACATACCATGCAACAGATTATTCAGCAAATTCACCTGGGGGTTCGAGAGGAGAAATGGTATCCAGAATTATTAGATGCTTTAGATAAAGAATTGGCCGTTGTTTTGCTTTCACTTAAATCTTTAGGGGCCTAAACTTAAAAAGTATGACCACCCATTTTGTAACTATCATTATATTCGGATAAATTTTAACTAGTTGGTCAGAAAATAAAATATGACAGACGACCACTCCAATAAACCGTGCATTCTTGTCGTGGATGACTTGGCCGCCAATTTAGTGCCTCTGGTTGTCAAGCTTAGCCAAAACTATGTCGTTCACGTAGCCAATCACGGTCAAGAGGCGTTAAATCAGGTGACAACTGTGCGACCTGATTTGATCTTATTGGATATTGTCATGCCAGAAATGGACGGCTATGAAGTGTGCCGTCGTCTCAAACGTAACCCAGACACGGCCCACATCCCCATTATTTTTTTAACCGTCATGGACGACGAATTGGATGAAACTCTCGGACTCAATTTGGGGGCTGTGGATTATATTCCCAAACCGGTGAGTATTCCGATTGTTCAGGCCAGAGTGCAGACCCAACTCAAACTCAAATTTGCCAGAGATCACATCGAACGCCAATACCAAGAACTGAACAAAGCCACCCAACTCAAAGAAGATGTGGATCGCATCATGCGCCACGATCTTAAATCCCCTTTAAATGGCGTTTTAAGTTTACTAGAGATTGTCATAGAGAGCGCGAAAGAGCAGCCAGACATGCTGGAACTGCTTTATCTCATTCAAGATTCTGCCCATAAATTACTCGAGATGATTAACCGCTCTCTGGATCTTTATAAAATGGAACAAGGAACCTACCAACTGGTTTGTGAAGAGGTCAACCTACTGGAAATTTTAAAAACCATCAAGATAGGAAATCAATCCACCCTATCCGAACTTAACCAAGAACTCCTCATACGTATGGAGGGCCAGGAGGTATCCCCTGGCGGTTCTTTTATTGTGCTGGGAGAAAAATTACTCTGTTTTTCTATGTTGAGTAACCTCATCAAAAATGCCATCGAAGCCTCCCCGGAAGGGTGTCTGATCACCGTTGACCTTAACCGTTCTGATATGGGCCACATTGCCATTCATAACATGGGGACCATCCCCGAAGAGATTCGACAATGTTTTTTTGATAAATATATCACCTCAGGAAAAAAATATGGGACAGGACTCGGCACCTATTCTGCCAAACTGATCACCGATACCCTAAAAGGGCAAATTTCTTTTCAATCTTCCAAAGAAAACGGAACCACTCTACTGGTAAATTTACCCATTCCTTAACTATTTGTCGATTGCTTTTAAAAAGCATTGTAATTTGCCGCAAATATCCATAAAATATTGAAAAAAAAGATAATAATTTATCTTTCAAATATAATCAATTTTCAATAAAAATAATGGACCCACCATGAAAATTTTAATTGCCGACGACGAAATCGCCTACCGAAAAACACTTGAAATCATTCTTAAACCATTTGGTGACGTCCATCAATCCCATAACGGAGCCGATGCGGTTCGACGCTACCGGGAGGCCTTATTTTCAGATAAACCTTTTGATCTGGTTTTTTTAGATATTAAAATGCCACAAATGGACGGCCAAGAGGCTTTGGTGGCCATACGTAAACTGGAAAGAGAAAAATATGGGCGAGACAATGATGCGCCCCGAGCTGTCATCATTATGGCCACCACCATGGACGACCCCCATTATGTCATGGATACCTTTTTACGTGGCAATTGCGATGCCTATATCAACAAACCGGTCACCAAAGAACTGGTCATGGAAAAATTGCGCATGGCGCATCTCCTATCGTAACGATAATGATCATATAACTTTTACCATCCCCAAAACGTAATCGTTCAAAATGGCTAACACCATCAATAGTTCTGAAGAACATGATGCCCTTCGGGCAAAAAAAAATCAAAGGCCAAACCCTGGGGGATGAATCCCCCAGACCCCCTCTTTTTTTTAAGAATTAAAAAAAAGAGGGGGTCTGGGGGGCGGTTCTCCACCCCCAAAGGTCTTGATTTTTATTTTTCCGATACATGTACGTATCCACTTCGATTAAGTTAAAATTGAACAACTGATTGATAATGTTTGAAAAACATTTCATTTGCTTAAGCGAAACAGATACGTACTATTGAAATTTTATTTATTTTTTTCCTTGATCCCCAAAATCAATTCCACCTTCGGTGCCGTTAACCGTTGCGCATCAGGCAGACCTGAGCCTAACAATGGGGTTAAATAGGCATGGAAGGCTTCGGTAACGTGGTTGGCTTCGGAATTAATAAAGGCGTCTGGCATGACTTTAGTCTTTCCAGCAACGGCTTCGAGAGGAGCAAGATGATATTCTATGGCATAATTGCCCGTGCGATGAAGGGTAACGGTGCCACTCTTAGCTTGTTGTAGTAGGGCATATTGCGCAGCTTTTATGCCGACTTCGCGGGCTTCACGTTGATCAACATCAGAGACAACACCTAAAAAAGAGCGTTGCAAATAGCCAAAAGTATCGCCGCGCACCCGTTTAATGCCAAGAGTGCTTTTGATAGAAGAAGTTAAAAGATCGGCCAACGCACCAGTACCAGAGAGTTGTATATTGCCGTGGGCATCTTTTTCGGTTTGTTTATTCAAAGTGGTGACAATGGGTACCCCGGAAGCATCGTGAATGCCTTCTGAAACAGCAATCACACAGCGGCCTAGCTGATCATAAACCCTCTTCACATCACTTAAAAATTGATCAGGATTAAAAACACGTTCAGGAAGGTAGATCAAATGGGGCCCGTCAGTGGAATATGTGCGAGCCAAGGCCGAGGCCGCCGTAAGAAAACCAGCATGGCGACCCATCACCACCGCAACATACACCCCTGGCAAAGCGATGTTATCTTGATCTAAACCCACAAAAGCACTGGTGACAAACCTAGCCGCTGAGGGAAATCCCGGAGTGTGATCGTTGATCATCAGATCGTTATCAATGGTTTTTGGAATGTGTATGGCGGTTAAGTCATAATTTTCCAGGCGGGCAAAATCTTGAATAATGCGCAAAGTGTCGGAGGAGTCGTTGCCGCCAATATAAAAAAAGGCCCGAATATCATGCGCTTTGAGAACTTTAAACATCTCCGCACAATATTTTTCATCCGGCTTGTCCCTGGTACTGCCCAGAGCAGAACCAGGAGTCTTCGCCACCCGCTCTAGATTAAGAGAGGTCTCTTGGGTAAGATCCAGAAAAGATTCAGACACAATGCCGTGCACACCATGCAAGGCACCATAAATCCGTTCTACCTGAGGAAATTTTTGGGCTTCTAAAATTGCCCCAACCAAAGATTGATTGATAACCGCTGTAGGACCGCCCCCTTGAGCAATTAACACTTTACCTGATTTCATCTTTTTTCCGCTCCCGTTGCGCGATTTTGTTAATTTTAATGTATCGGAAAAACAAAAATCAAGACCTTGGGGGCCCAGAACCGCCCCCCAATCCCCCCACCCTTTTTTCTTAATTATTAAAAAAAAGAGGGGGGCTTGGGGATTCATCCCCCAGGGTTTTATTTTTGATTTTTTTTGACCCGAAGGGCAGCATCATGTTTTCAATCCTCATTTATATGGGGGGTACCACCACATTTAAGTGTGGACGATTAACGAGGAGTGCCTAAACAAAAAGCTAAAGTCAAGACCTTGGGGGATTACATCCCCAAATCCCCCTGCTTTTTGAAGGAAGCAAAACCGAGGTCAAAATCAAAACCCTGGGGGCAATCCCCCAGACCCCTTTTTTTTTAAATAATAAAATCAAAAAACAGACGACCACGGTTAAGTTTGTCCAGCAAACCTTGTCCGCGATCTTCTTGGTATCCTCGCCAAAGTTCGGCCAATATGCTTTCAGACTCCTCCATACTAACGCCCATGGTTTCGGCAATTTGACGATAAAGGGTCAACTCGCTCTCGGCATCTGGGTTGCCAATGGCGTTGTCAATAACGTAACACAGCCCCAGGAGACGCAAGGCATCCTCTTGTAAATCCATCTCTTTGGCCAGACGACCCAGTTGATAAAAAGTGGCCGCCTCCCCTTGCCGATCTTCCAAGCGACGTTTTAATGCTAAAGAGCGCCGAAATCCATTTAAAGCAACAGGCAGATCTCCCTCGTTAAGATCGACTATCGCCAGTTGATGCAACACCCGTGCTTCCATCTGAGAACGTTTGGCACGCCGCAACAGAGGGAGTACCTCTTGAAAAGAGGCACGAGCTGGATCAATTTGGCCCTGACGAAATTGAATATCGGCAATCCATGGCAACAGGTCACACAGCCCTTCGGAGTTGGAGCTTTGCCGATAAATTTCTACTGCCCGTCCAAAATGTTCCAAAGCCGTGCCTGACTCTCCTCGATTAAGATGAATAAAACCGATTTTTGCCAATACTGCCGCAATTTTGGTCTGATCCTCCTGGGCTTGTAACAGAAGCAACGCATGGTGATATCGACCAAGGGCTGAAGCCACTGCTCCAAAGGTTTGCTCCAATTCGGCCAAATCAAAAAGCAGTTTAACCTGCATGTCGGGGTAAGCAGCGATTTGAAAATGACGAAGGGAGGCAGCGAAGAGGTTGAAAGGCGTCATACCGCGCCATGTTTGGTGGGTAGAATAGGCCAACGCCAAACAGAGATCCCCGGCTTGTTTATGGAGAGCTTTGGTTTGGTCTGTGGTCAAGACCACCGTTTGGCAAAGCCAGGCACAGAGATAAGCAGGAACCAACCAAAGCTCTTGATGGCCAATTTTTCCTGCGGTGTGGATCCACTCAAATTTTTGCCACTCGTTAAAATGGTGAAGCTCTATGCCGGTCATTTGCTGGATCTCTTTAAAAGTCAAAGGGATATCCATGCGGGCCAGTTGGCCTAAGGCCAATTGGGAGTCGGCAGAAAGATTTTGGAATAAAGGCGTATAAAATAACTCCAACGCCCATTTTTCCCGTTGTTGAACTCTTTTTTGCCCCTCTTGTTCGGCTTCTAGTTGTTCTGCGGCCTCTTTGAGTTTTTGTTCCAGTAAGACCACAGGAATAAACCGCGCCACTTGCAAAAAATATCGCCAATGGCGCGGGATAGATCCAAAAACGCGTTGATAGGCTGCGACCAGCGGGATCAACTCCTCTCTTTGCTCCCCAAAAAAGGTGTGTTGCAAAGAGGTCGCAAAATAAGAGTTCGGCATGGGGGACAGGGGCAATATATTTAGCGTATCGGAGGAAGATTGCATCCCCTCTGGGAGAATACAGCTGGTGACAATCAGACGAGATTGGCCGTATAATTTATGGCAGAGAAAATAAAAAAAAGTGCCAAATTCCAGATCGTTGAAGGCTCTAGTTTCGGAAGATAACTGCGACTCCAAGCCATCCAAAATTAAAATAAAAGGGTGGCGGTCGTTGAGAATACGCAGCAAAAATCCCAGCCGATCGGTCAGGGAAATATCGGGGTGACTCAACAGTTGGCTCTCCTTGTACAGCCCAACTTTTTCCAATACCACCGTAAAGGCCGATAAAATAGAATGACACCGCAACGGAAAGAGCGAAGAGAGAGTCAACGCAAGGGGGGTAAAGCCACGAGTAGTTAAATGGTGGGCAAACAAGCTGGCAAGAGCAGTTTTGCCTATACCACTCTCTCCCGTTAAAAAAAGCCCCGGATATTTTCCTTGGACAAAATCCTCCAGATAGGTATGAACCATCCCCCGCCGACCACGAAAATCGGCCACATAGCCCTCTTGCAACCCAGACAATGGAAATAGAGTTTGAGTTGGAAAAATGGGTGGAATGGAAGGAGCATTGGGTGTTGAATTAAAAAGACGTTCTTGTGTGGTGGCGGTAAAAAGGGCTGGCAGGGACCATACAGGCTCAATGGATACGGATACATGTGCAGAAAAAGAACGGGCCATGCTGAGAGCGGCATCTATCGTTTGACCTGCAAGCGTCTGTTGCAAAAAATGGCGCAAAAAGCCATTTTTTGCAAGGCCCTCAGGGTCAAAAGGAAGGGTCAAAGCGACAGGAACGTCGTGATGGACCAATTGTTGACATAAAGAGGAGAGCGCGGCGGTTGGAGGCGGTTGACCGCTGGAACGGGCAGCCACCAGCACCATTTGCACCCCAGAGTTGGCAAACAGTTCCCGACCAATCTCCGCCCCAGAACGCGGATCGGCTTGACCACGACCCTCTTCAAAACAAAAAAAACCTTGGCTTTGCCGAATCAAGACACTTCCCGCCATCAAGACAATGTGGGGTTGAAACTTTTTGACACCGACTTCCAAATGCTCCCACTCGCCTCCATCGACCAAAAACCAAGCCATTTCAGCGGTTGCAAATGGGGCTACAGTCTCAAGGAGGCCAAGTTGCCACGCTTCCAATTCGGCAACCGGTTGGTCACTCGGTGTGGCGATTATAAATAATACCCGTAAAGGCGCAGGAGAAGGGACGAGGCAGCGAGGCAAGGGTTTTCCTTTGTGGTTGGAAAAACGGCGAATAGCAAATTGCGTAGATAGACCCATATAAGATAAATCCGTTGGATAGAGCAATTCCCAGGGCAAATTTAAAATATCCAAATCGTCAGCGGCAATGGTCAGTTGTATGGGCTTTCCTGGAAGTTGACTGGCCTGCAAGTAGGCCCAGTCAGGAGCTATAAAATGATGAAATAGCTCTAGGCCCGCGTTGAGCAAGGCATCTTCAATGATATATTTTGAAGGCGTGCCCGTCGCAGAATAAATGGTAAAAGAAAAAAGATATCGCCAAGCTTGGATGGCCTGGTGCAACGGATCGGCATGGGAAAAAGAGATCAAACGGGACGGGTTGGCCTGGTCCAGTTGAATTTGATAGAGAGATTTGGCCTCAGTGCGAAAAATAGAGAGAATGGGCATTGCAATATTCTATGCTTTGGGAAGATAAAAATCAAGAGATTGGAAGAGGGAGAACCGTCCCCCAATCCTCCATGATTTTGCCTTTGATTTTTTTTCCAGAAAGAGCATCATACTCTATGAAGTTTTACAAAGAGATCTGGCCCTGGCAATCGCCTCTTGTTGGATCTCTTTTTCACCTTCGATGTGGCGACCTTGCATAAGAATGCGACCCTCTACGATAACGGTATCTACCACATGACCAGTCGCCGCATAGACCAGATTGGAGATCAGGTCATGCTGGGGGGTTATTTCGGGTAGATTTTGGCTGATGAGTAACAAATCGGCCTTTTCGCCCACAGCAATGCGACCGGATTGGCCAAACAGAGGGGCCTTTTGCCCAGTGGCTATAGCCCAAGCATCCCCAGCAGGCAACACCGTGGGATCTTGGTCGGCATGTTTTTGGATGAGGGCAAAAGTTTTTAAATCTTGGAAAAGATCCAGGCTGTTATTCGAAGCCGCCCCATCGCTACCCAGTGCCATAGGGATATGACGGGCGCGGGCTTTGCTATAAGGAAAAATACTTCCCACAGCCAGTTTGAGATTGGAAACCGGATTGGTTACCAACGTGGCCCCGCGTTGGGCAATCAGGTCCAGTTCTGGGTCGCTTAGATAAACACCATGCGCCAGTATCGCTCTGGAATTGAGCAGACCGACTCGATCCAAATAAATGGCTGGCAATATCCCATGTTGACGTAAACACTCTGTCACCTCGGTGTGGGTCTCCGAAAGATGAATATGTACTGGGAGTTGATGTTTTTCAGAAAAATCGGCCACCCAACGCAAACTGGCTTCGCTCACGGTATAGATGGCATGGGGGGTGAGGACATATTGAATACGAGCGGAATAATCACGACTTTGCTCAAAGGTTTGTTCCGCCAAGCGACGGCACTCCTGGGCCTGTGCCTCACCGGCCACATCAATCATAACCGCTCCAACTCCTGCCCGCAATCCGGCATCCTGCACGGCTCTGGCCATGGCATTAAAACGCCAATACATATCTTGAAAAAAAATAGTTCCCGAACGGATCATTTCTAGGCAAGCCAGCCGAGTTCCCCAGTAGACATCCTCGTCAGTGAGTTTGGCCTCGGCGGGCCAAATACGGGTGGAAAGCCAAGTCATCAGGGGCATATCATCGCCAAAACCGCGAAAAAGGGTCATAGCGGCGTGGGTATGGCCGTTGACCAATCCAGGCAGGGCGATAAGCCCGCTGGCATCTATTTGTTTGCTCTCTTCGGGTAGATTCAAAATGGTGTTATCAATTGCCACAATATGTTGATCGACAATTAAAATATTGACCTTACCCTGTTCGGGCAGAAGGACATTTTTAATCAAGATGGCCATATGTGCTCTCCGTTAATGATCTATGGACGATGAGGAAGGCGCGTTTTAAAATAGACCCCCTCTTTGTTTTTAAAAATTAAAAAAAAAGGGTGGGGGGAATTGGGGGGCGGTTCTCCGCCCCCCAAGGTCTTGATTCTTTATTTTTCCGATACATAAACTATTTTGAGCAACTCTTTTAACAGAGCATCCAAAATTTTCAAAAGGGTTTGTCGGTTCGATTGGACCTGTTGTTTAAAAGTTTCGTAAGAGATGGTGCTGCCTTCGACGCCATTGGCCAAGTTGTCTACCATGCACAGAGCGGCATAAGGAATGTTTAATTCTGCCGCCAAAATACATTCAGAGGCAATGGTCATACCGACGGTGTGGCAAAAATTTTGATGCATACGAATTTCAGCAGGCGTTTCAAAACGCGGGCCTGTTGTTTGCCAGTAAACGCCACCATGTACTGGCAAAGGAAGTGAGGTTTTTTCCCACGCTGCAAGGATTTGAGCGCGCCATTGCGCCGGAAAACCAGGGGCAATATGACCACGCACATCGTTATAAAAAGAGTTGTTTACCTGGGGGGCATAAAAGTCGTCTGGGATGAATAAGGTTCCTGGAGGCATGCCGGGGTGTAGACTCCCCACCGATCCCACCGCCAATATTTTTTCGACCCCCAATTTAAAAAGAGCAGCCAAGTGGGCCTTGTGATTAATCAAATGGGGGGGCGTGTATGCTTTTTGACCATGTCTTTGCAAAAAAACGATCTGATCGTTTTGGAGTAAAGTGACACTTCCGCTGCTGGTGCGAATATTTATTTTTTTTGCTTTAGCCAACCAATCGGCCTGAAGCAAACTGGTTCCGCCGATGACGGCAAGTTTCGTTTTGCGAGGCATTTATATCGTCTCCTGAGTGCATCCGAGGCACAACCAATCGTTATTCATCTTGAGGAACGGAGGATGTGTCAGAGGGTAAATGGGGGGTGGTTGGATCTGAACTCCACATATTTCGCCACCAACCTTCCTTTTCAGGGGTAATAGAGGTCTCAGGTTGAGGCAATTGATCGGCAAATTTTTTATCCTCATTGCGAATGAATAGGAGTTTTTTCCAAAGAGGTCTGGAATCCTCTTGGGCTTGTGTGGTCTCTTTATTCATGAGAGGAGAAGGAGGAGAATCTCTGTTTTCAGTGTCCAAAAACCAAGCTAACCAACTAGATTGGGTGTCATTGGATTTTTCTACTTCATTGGGATCTAAAATTTTATCCTGGAAGTTGCGATCAATCTCCTGGACAATCCCCCGCTGGTCAAAGGTAATCTCCACTCGATTGGCAACGCGCGTGAAGGTGCGTTGTAAATTTTTATATTCTCGGTCTTGGATGTAGATCCAACGTTCCTTGCGAAACAGATTGACCAAGGTTGGGGAGCCGAGGAGATCCCTGACCTGTTGTTGATTGGTCACCCCAATTTTAATGCTGTTGACATCCTCTGGTTTAAGAATGGTTCCCTTTTCGTGCATAACGGCTTGGCAGGCCGAGAGACTGAGAATTAAAATAAAGGAGTGGATAAATTTTCGGTAGAGACGGATCATAGGTTCTTCCAAAAAATGAGGTGTATCGGATCACTATGCTAATTTTTTTAAGTCGTAAAATAAAGCGTTTTTTTGAGTTTCCTTTTATCTTATGATAACCTTCTCTTAGTGGATCACAAAGTGATGATGTTATGGTTTACGAATTTTAATGCAAAAAAACACCTTCAAGGCCTCCGTGAAAAAGCACTGAACATCTATAATCGTTTGGTGGAGCGGGTTTTGCCATTGGCACAAGGGGGTGGGTTGCAGATTGCCGATGAGTTTGAGTTGCGTTTTGACCTGCTGGTTTTTTTTGTAGCGGGAATCATGTTCCAATTGCGCCAATCGGATTCTGAATTGGCAGAGACGTTGTGGGCAGTGACTTTTGAAGGATTGGACCACAGTTTACGTCAACGTGGTGTCCAGGATCTTGGTATGCGCAAAAAAATGCGCAAAATTTATGCCGATGCCGCTGGACGATTACAGGCTTACCATCAAGCGATGCAACAACAAGATGACCTGCTTTTGCGTCGCGCGGTTGGTCGCAATGTTCTCAATGGAGCCGAAGCACAGGATCCGCGTGTAGGGATAATTCTGGAGCATTTGCAAATGGTTATTGATGAATTTCAAGGAGAGGATTTAAAAAAATGAATAAGCAAACCATCCAAAATGTGGATTTAACTGGAAAACGGGTCTTTATTCGGGTTGATTTTAACGTTCCTCTGGATAGTCAAGGGGAGATACGAGAAGACACCCGTATTCGTCAAGCTTTGCCAACCATTCATTTGGTGATGGAAAAGGGTGGACGGGTGATTTTGGCCTCCCATTTAGGGCGACCCGATGGCTATTATGATGCCAAATATTCTTTGCGACCGGTGGCCAAAAGGGTCTCTGAACTGCTCGGCATTCCGGTACCATTGGCACCCGATTGTGTCGGGACC
>JAMOAW010000071.1:0-15033 GCA_039908535.1 Magnetococcus sp. DMHC-6
ATATATTAATAAAAAAAAGGGGTCTGGGGGATTGCCCCCAGGGTTTTGTTTTTGACTTTGCTTTTGAATTCGGTTTTGCTTTCTTCAAATAGCAGGGGGGTTGGGGGATGCAATCCCCCGAGGTCTTGTTTTTGATTTTTTTATCTGAACGGTTACTAATCAGGAAAACATCAGTACACATCTAATAATAGCAAATTTACTTCAATATCAATTTAATACGATATTTACACTAAAGAGAAGTGCATACCTACTTATATAAATTCGGTATATACGGGTAAATCCGGTGCTTCGCCGATGACGCGATCATCTTGAACGAAGGCTTTGGAATTGATGGCCACCCCTTGACCTTGGGCGATAAACTCGCGATTTGAGGCATCGACTAACGTGCTGGTGCCGTCAACGTTGTGAGATTGAACGGTGCCTATCCTGAGGGGACGTTTGGGTAACAGGGCGAGATGTGGTCGCTCTATTGAAAAAGTTTGCAAAACACTTACCCCCCCTTCACTACCAACCGTGGCGGCAATCTCAACCGAAGTAATCAACCCCCGCCACCTCTCCCCAGGCTCCTCAACCTCCACCAAATCCCCTGGCAAACGCAAACTGGGAGAGCCAGGAGCAGGAGCTAGGGCCGAAACACGACTGTACACACTGGCATCATACCCTAACCCATCCAAAATCGACCGGCCAAGCTCCCGCCCGACACCCATGGAGGTGACCAAAGGATTGACTTGCTGTGGCGCCAGCATGGTGGCGGGTGTATCGGTGCGTTTGCAATAGACCAACACCCCTTGATCCCGTCCAGAGACCACCACCCCATCATACCCAGGCCGGGCCTGCCACTCCTCCTCTTGCCTCAATAAAGTGGCATCGTCCAACGTGGCGGCAAGAGGGCTTACCCCATAATCCCGTGGTGTCACTGGATAGAGATATTGAAAAATTAATTTTTTCTCGTTGGGATGGGTCTGAACCACCGCACCACAGGCTTTGGCAACCGTCAAGCAAATATCCATGGATGAACAGTCGGTCACCGCAAAAACCCCTGCCGGGATCGTCCAATCCAAAATTCGCCAATCCTCACTCCAACCGGTATCTGCCAACTCAGAACCGACGATCTGCCGCGCTAAAATCTCCTGATCCCAACGGCGGGTTTGCAAAGGGGCATAGGGTTCGGCCAGTTGGCACGAAGAGGATCGACCAGAAATACGCCAAGAACCCGCCCCAAAGGCCCGACTCACCGACACCCTTTCCACCAAAACCCGCCAATAATAACCGTTAATCTCCAACTCTACCTCTACAGGACCCGCAACCGGACGCACCAATCCCATACCCACCGATGTCGCCAAATCCGCCGAAAAGGCCCATGACCAGGAATTTAAATCAATAGAGACCTTGGCAGCCGTTAACGGAATGGTCTGGGAGGTACTGACTTTAGTCAATGTTAATGTAGGCATATAAACAACCGTCCCTCTTTTAAAACACCATCGCAGGTGCCAATCTGAGCCAATAACAACAAAAGAAAACCAAACCAAAGACACCTTTGCCCCTTGTTCTCTCTTCTGCCAAAGCACGACTAAATCACGGGCAAAAGCCGCCGCTCGCTCCCAACCTAACCCTTTGCCTCCATCCTGCTGTTGCGCCTGCTGCCACGCCGTATTAAAACCCACATCGTCACCCACCCCTTGCCGCCAAGCAAGCCACCCCTGCCAATCATGCTTAACCGCCAACTGCCAACCCACTTTCCTCCCCTGATCAACCAAGGTGCCCCATTGCCAATTCATCCAGCGGTTCTGATCCAGCGTTAAACTCCCCTCCCACGGCAACTCACTCTCTATCGGTGCCATGGGGACGGCCCACGACCAATTTATGCCAGTCACACAATCCTCAACCTGAGGCCCTTGCCAGGAGATCACCCTCTCCTCTCCATTGAGAAGCCCAGACCATCTCCACGTCACCCCCAAGTGCGAATAACGACGAATGCCCATCGCCCAATCGATCCGCACCAAATTTTGGCTCCTCAGGCCATTCACCCATCCCAATCCAACCCGGTGCATGAGGGCGGCCATTAGGCATCCTCATCGCCCCGAAGTTGAATGTTGGCCTGATCGCTGACCACCCCACTCGCTCCAGACTGAATCACCCGTGCCACCCAAAAGGGGGCTGCCGCATCTATGGTATTAAAACGTACCGCATTGCCATAACTCCACCCCCCCGACCATCCAGCGGAGGAGATGCTAAAATAGGGAACACCAGTATCGGGATTGTTGGGGGCAAGGGTGGTGGAGGTGGTGCCTGTGGTGATCAACCCCTTGCGCTGCGAATGCAGCTCAAAAGCCGTGGCACTGGTAAACTTCACCGCCCAACGGTCGGAAACACACCCCTTATTGGTAAGGGTCAACGGATAATTGACAAAATCATACTCTCCGGTCGCCGCACTCCCAGAAAGGGTGTCAGACCAAGTGCCACTCCACGTCGCTTGATCAAAATAAATCCCCATTTTAGCCTGCAAATCCCCAATCAACAGGGCACTTGAGGCGGTGGCTGCCGTTGTGTAATCGTGGGTTATGGAGGTAGAAAGGGTCACCGTGTTGCCCGCAACCCCAGTCACCAAAGCCATATCCTCGTTGGCACCTTCTTGAAGAATAATCACATCCCCTACTTTAAAAATTGCCGGTTTACCATCTTCGGGCAGAGCACTGATATCAACACCTAAAATCGCCGGATCTGGGGAGAGATAGGCGGTATAACCATAAGATTGGGTAATTGAACCATCGGCAATAGGCACGGGAAAATTGGCATGAACCGTACCTGTTTCATAATCAATCGTGCCTGTCACCTCCCCTATTATCGCTCCAGTGCCATTATCAGAACCAATATAAGGGGTATTCTCTTGGAGATCTAAACCTTGAATACTATAGGTACCGGCCTGAATCGGATAAGCATCTGTACGCAAATAAACAGAGGTCACCACAGGTGTCCCATACGCATACTCCTTGGCCGTCACGCCGCCATTATAGCGTAATTGAATATCCGCTTGGCTTAAAGCGGCACTGTATACCGCAACCTCATCCAAAGAGCCTTGAAAAAAGGCATAGGTGCCGATAACCCCTAAACGAAATTGGGCATCATTGCTGGGCGTGGCCATGGTATAGGAACAAGCGGCTTGGCTTTTAAGTACCCCGTCCACATAAAAATACAACACATTGGAACTACGAACCCCCACCAAAAAGTGCCACGTGTTATCCCCAGCAAGATTTACAACGGAACTTAAACTCACCACACTGGAAAGATTCAACTGCACATCAAAATAGATCAAAGAGCCATTGGTTCTAAAACGATAGGCACACTGCTCTGCTCCAGAAACAAGCCGATCAAAACCAAGAATCCCTTGAGCACTCCCATTGCTTGCAGATTTTACCCAGGCACTTATACTAAAAGAACCCGTTGTAAAATTAATCAAATTGGCGATAGTTCCCATCTCAATTTTATCGTCTACGCCATCAAAGCTCACCGCCCTATTGCTACCTACCACCCCAGGGCCAAAAACGCCAAAGGTTGGGTTTCCGAAGCAGGTACCGGTATACCCTAACCCAGAAGAGTCTGCCACCGTACTGGCTCCCAGCGACTCCCCAAGCCGCCAATACCCTTTAATCCCACTGTACCCGGTAATTAATGAAGAATAACTGGGATATAAAGCGGTTAATCCAGGCGCGATCGTCACAATACCCGTCTCATAATCTATAGTTCCAACAACAGAAGAGTCTCCAGTCGAAATATTGGCACTGCTGTACAACTGGCCATCGCCCCCATCCCAAAGATAGGTAATGACCGAACCGCTACCTAGATATTCCAATACCAAAGAGCCCTTAAGCACCGGAGCATGGGCCAAAATCATTTGCGAACCAGCGGCTTCAATAAATCCCAAAGAGAGTTCATCCTGCACGATAGTCATAAAATCGCTGGACCAAGAACGAAACAACACCGACGTTCCCGTGTCTGGATCCCCACTCAACGTAAGGATAATGGCACCCGTGGCATAATTGATGCTGCCTACCATATCCCCAGTAATCAATCCAGCCCCATCGTCACTACCAAACAGCCAGACCCCCCCGCGCACAAACGAGATTGTGACAGATTTTTTCAAAACCGGGGAAGTTAATGTCGTCGAATAATTCACACCCATTGCCGAAACGCTCTGGGTATAGGTATACGCCTTATCCACAGGGGTACGCTTAAAATAGATCCAACTCGAACCACCACTTTGACCCGTTATAGAGGGCATCACCATATCCACTTGACCTGTCGAGTAATCTATAGTTCCAGTGATCGAGTTGTCCGTTATCAACCCATCTTGGGCCGTCGTGACAATCGCCCCATCGCCATCATCGGCGATTTGGGTCCAAATGGTATTATTTCCCCAACGGAAATATGCCGAAAAACTACCAGGAGCTATACTTCCCGCAGGAAGATGAAGGGTAATCTCTTTAACCGTGGCCCCCCACCATGTCGCTCCTGTGCTGGCACTCCATGGCACGGGCATCTCTATGGAGTGATCCGCCGCCCGCCATGCTTGAATCCCGGTCAATTGGCGCAAATATTCACTCGCTGGCAGCAAAGCCTGTTTGAGAGCGGTCAAGGTAATTTGAATCGATCCCGTATTAGCCGCCTGAGCCAGCGTGGAGACCCCGTACACACGCCAATTGCCACTTTCGATGGCATATCTTGGGACCACGCCCTCGTTATATCCAAACTTTAATGGTGCCGCCACTTCCACCGTTGTGATAGCAGGACCCGTCTTATAATAGAAACTTCCGTTTGGAAACGTGATCTTTAAGGTTTGATATCCATAGGTGCGATTAATCACCCGACAAAATTCACCGCTGCCCAAATCCGCCTCTTCCAACCAAAGAACGTCCCCAACTTCGAGTTCTGGATGATTGATCAATTCAAAGATGGCGGACCCCGCCGCTACCGTATTTAACAATTGCCCAGCAAGCTCATCTTGTGGCATCCAGTAGGCATCTAAATAGTTCACACAATCCGCTCTCGTGCCGTCGTCGCCATCTCCTGGGTTTAAAAGCAACAAGGTCACATTGGGATCATCAGGAGGATCGGTAAGGCACACATGCGCCCCCAACCAGGTATCGGTGTTGACCGAACGCACCGCAGCAAACACCTTGCGCAATTGAATCCGGGAATAGGTCCGGTCCAAACGGGAGATATCGGGAAAAAGATTGTTAGAAACCCCATCCACCACCTCACTGGCTCCCATATAACCCCCGGCGTTATCGGCATCGGATTGCTTGGTTGCCTTGATCAATTTAATATCAGTGGTCAAAATCGCCACGTTAGACCTCCATAAGTTTGAGGGTAATCTGATAGGGATCGCTTAGCAGCGGGATATCGACACCAATAATGGGATGGGCCTCCAAGGGCGGCGGTTGCAAATGTCGCCAACGAACGGTAAATTGACGTGCATCGGCCAAGGTTAAAACCATTTGCCGTTCGGGATCCAAGGTAGTCGCATAGAGGGCCAACACCGTAGAACGATCTACCCAGGCCACCTGTTCTCCACCGGTCAAGGTGATGGGTCGCCCGGCTTGCAGGGCAGAGGCTTCAATTTCCAAGTTGCCATCGGCGGTATACCGATGGGTCTCCACCACCGCCGACCATCCGCTAAATTCATCCTCCCAGAGCAAATCGTCGGGCAGGATGATCTCGTCCAAAGTCGCCATTTATTGCGCCCTCCTGCGCGCATCTTCCAAGGCCCGCACCATGGCATCGGCCTCATTGGAGACCATGGTGGCGTTATAATTTTTGCCACTGACCGCCATTTCCACCCGCACCACCCGGTCTGGTGTCGAACCGCTCCCTCCTCTCCCAACGGTTCCCCCCGCCGCAAACCCCTTGGCCTTTGGGGGCGGCAGCAAAGCGGAATTAATCTGGTCCATAAAACCCAACCCATAGCGACGCACCACCTGGGGTGGCATCACCACCTCTCCTGGGGTCAACCAAGCCGGCACCAACCCGCCACTGGCAAAACGTGACGTTTTGCCTGCCATTAACTCCAACAGATTGGCCACTCCATACTGTTGAACCGCTCTCTTGCGAATGACATACGATCCCACAGGCAGCGCCGCTGGCACCGTGTCTTTATCACCGACCCCCGGCACCAAAGGAGAGGATAAAGGCGAAAATACCGCTCCCCCTGCGGCACGCATCAACGGCGCGATATACCCCCCCCCTGAATTGAGAGAAACCGAACGATAATAGGTGGTAATGGTGACCGACTTATCTTGAATTTTGGCCAAACCACTCACCACCTGAGCGATTTCATTCAAAGCGGTGCTGATCTGGACAGAAATTTGGATCGATTTGCTGGAAATATTCGCCAAGCCATTCTGCACACTGGTGAGAGCATTCAAGGTAATTTCCGTTGCGGCAGAAATTGTAATTTTTTTATCCCCGATCTGCCCAACCTGATGGATAACTTCACTGATGTTTTGCAAGGCAGTGGTATTGTCTACCCTCAAAGAGACGGCCTTATTCCCAAGGTCATCTATAACCGTACCAACGGATTGCGCATTTAAAACCGCCTGAGATGAATCCAGGCTCACGGTTATGGATTTATCCGCCAATGGTGCGACCGCTTGAATCAAATCATCCGTCGCCTGCAGGGCCTGATCGTTTTGCACAGAAATGTTCAAAATTTTTTCTGTTTCCAAACTGCCCATTTGCCCCGCAAGTTGGGCAATATTGGCCACACCGGTCTCTGTAGAGACATTCATGACGATATTTTTATCTGTGACTTGGCCAAACGCGCTCTGCACAGAGCCGATATTTTGTATCGCACCTTCATTCATGACGGTTAATGTTGTCGATTTATCTTGAATTTTATCGATTTCCATCACCGTCCCTTGGGCATTGACCACCGCCTGGGTTGCATCAAGATGAACCGTAAGATTTTTATCTTGGAGAGGAGTACCGGCCTCAATTAATTGATTTGTGGCTTGAAGAGCGGCATCGGTTTGGACGTTGATATTTAATTTTTTTTCTGTTTCCAAACTGCCCATTTGCCCCGCAAGTTGGGCAACATTGGCCACACCGGTTTCTGTAGAGACATTCATGGCAATATTTTTATCAGTGACTTGACCAAACGCGCTCTGCACAGAACCAATATTTTGTATCGCACCTTCATTCATCACGGTTAGTGTCGTCGATTTATCTTGAATTTTATCGATTTCCATCACCGTCCCTTGGGCATTGACCACCGCCTGGGTTGCATCAAGATGAACCGTGAGATTTTTATCTTGAAGGGGAGCACCGGCCTCGATTAATTGATTCGTGGCTTGAAGAGCGGTATCGGTTTGGACATGGATATTTAAATTTTTTTCTGGTGCCAAATTATTTAGTTGCGTAGAAACCTGATCAATATTGGCCATGCCAGTGGCATTGTGGACATTTAAATCCACCGTGACGGGTTGAATCGCGCTTATTTTGTTTTGCAAACCATCAATAGAAGTTTTCTGGGAATCGAGAGAGGCGATCACGGTATCCCCACGGGCCTTTTGCGCATCAGAACTGGTTTGAAGCAAACCAAGTAAATTTTGCTCTTCCTGATTAACGCCCTGGAGTTTTTCAATATTGTCTGTTAAATATCCAGAGAGTGGATTGACCGGGATACCCTCTTGCAAAAAGCTTGTAAAATGAGTATATTTGGATTCAATCTCATCCAAACCCTTTTTTAACTCTTCCGTGTTGGATTTAAAAATTATTTCGATACTTGATGATGCGTTGGCCATTTTTCATGCTCTCCTGTAAGACATGTACATTAAAAAATCAATTTAGCACCTTTAAATTATTTCCATTATTAATTAATTTTATTTTTATATATACACGAAACACTTCAGCATTATTTAAACTGGAGGAATATTTGTTAAATGACATATCCTATAGATAATGACCTCCATGTTTCCACGTCGGTACCATCAGAAGGCAACCTAGAGAGAGATCTTCCCCCTTTTTTGGAGATCACTCCTGTCCCCAAAAAATCCTTATTTGCTCTTTTTATGGGTTGGCTGCATCGGCATCACCAACAAATGGTTTTTACCGTAGATCATCATGCGGTACTCAAAAGATGCGAAAAGGAGAGTCAATTTCATTTAGGTTTCACCTTCATGACCATAATGGCGGTGAATGTGGCGACATTGGGGTTGCTGCTCAATTCACCAGCGGTGATCATTGGTGCCATGCTTATTTCTCCGCTAATGGGACCGATTATTGCCATTGGTTTTGCTTTTCCAAGTTTAGAATTTTCCTTTCTTCTGCGCAGTTTAGGAAGTCTCGTACTGGCAAGTTTGCTCGCTATCGCCTCTTCTGCCTTTCTGGTTTCCCTCTCTCCCATCAACGATTTGACGACCGAAATTCTGGCCAGAACCAAACCCAACCTATTTGATCTTTTGGTAGCATTTTTTTCTGGTTTAGCAGGGGGATATTCTCTGATTAGATCTTATCACACGGCGGTTGTCGGCGTAGCCATTGCCACAGCGTTAATGCCGCCATTATCCACTATTGGCTTTGGCCTCATTACCCATCAACCTTGGGTGACCAACGGGGCTTTTATGCTCTATATCACCAACACGGCGGCTATCGCCTTTGGTGTGGCCATCATGGCCTTTTGGTTCGGTTTTGGTCGCATGGTTTCAATAAAGAAATTATTATTGCAACTCAATATATTTGCTGCAATTTTTCTCATCTTGCTTGACCCATTATTAGATAGCTTTAAAACCATCACCCAGGAGGTGATCATCAAAAAAGAGGTGCGTCGCGTCTTAAAAAATTTGATAGAAGACAACCTCTCTAATCTCATGGGTGTACAGCGCGTCGACATCTCTACCACTGGAGAGGTGATGGTTCGCGGAGTGGTCTACGTCAATCAAGTAGTTACAAATCTGGGCATCTTAATCGAACAGGATTTAGAATTGGCACTCAACAGGGACATCAAGGTGGTGATCAACCAAATTCCAGTCCATAACCTGGAGGATTTACGCGACAAAAGCGTGCCACCCCCAACATTACTCCTTCCATCTGAAGTGGCCAATACCAACCCAATTATCGATAACGGAACCCCTATTGAACATTCCACGACCGAAATATCGGACGATCTTAAATAAAAAAACTCTTTCTTTGCATCCATTCATCCGATAATAAACCATCATCAGTAAAACCATCGCTTGGAGGTCAAAGAACCTATGAACGACGCATTGACAAAAAAAATTGGAATTTTTGCCATTTTTTTCTATATATTTCTATCTACTTCGCCTGTCCACGCCGAAGAGTCGCAGACCGCTTGGCTTGATGTGCAAAAAGAGGCTGAAAATCGTTGTTCAGCCACCTCACCAGACCAGCTCCTCCAAGCTTTATGCCTCAAAAATGAAAAAATTGGCTTTGAAAAAATGCAAGAGGGTTTTTCCATGCCAGAGTTGTTAGAAAAAAAAGCCAAAGAGAAATGCACCAAAACCTTCCCTGATTTTCAATTGCAAGCCGCCTGCATGTTGGAAGAGAAAGAACAGGGTGCCGACCCCACCGCCCCAGAAGATTTTTCTGCCGATAACACCCAAGCCATCGCCAAAATTCCTGCTCAAGGCGTTTCAGGCGCACAACAAGAAACCCCTTCTCAAATTTCTCATCCAGAGACGATTGTTCCAGAAATTCCGGTTCAAAAAAGTGATTTTAACATCGGTATTGTGCGCATTGCAGAAAATCCAAAAGAGAGTAAAGTCCAAATCAACGGCCATTTTGCGCACGTTGGCGAAGTTGTCGATCAGGCGGTCGTCAAGAAAATTTCCAAACAGGCCATCGTACTTGAATTGGAAGGAGAAGAACTTCTATTTTTAAAGCGAATTGAAGGGTATAAGACATTGGCGCAGATGCAAGAAAAAGAAAATGCCAAGATACTCATTCAGCAGCCCATAGAAACAACACAAAATGTTAACGCATCATGGTCTTCCGTAAAATCAAAAATTGGGCAAAAATGTGCAGAAAAATGGAAAAATCATGATAACGCATTCCAAATGACTGAATATTGTATAAAAAACGAAAAAGAAAGATTTGACAACATTCAGCAGCCCATAGAAACAACACAAAATGTTAACGCATCATGGTCTTCCGTAAAATAAAAAATTGGGCAAAAATGTGCAGAAAAATGGAAAAATCATGATAACGCATTCCAAATGACTGAATATTGTATATAATCAATAATCAAGAAGAAAAACGGATTAAGATAATAAATAGCATATTTGAAGGTGGGAATAATGAAAAAAATAGCACATTAAAATTAGTACAATTTTCTTTTCTTGTTGAAAAAATATTTTATCGGATGGTCGATCAAGTGGATCCTATAAAACTCTAAATTCCAGTTATCATTAATCAAAGAGGTAAAACATTTTTCCCCGATTTTCCTACAGAGGGTGAACGATTATGTATTAACATCCAACGTAAACTATTTAAATAAACTAAGTCAATCATTCATTCAAAGGCCGTAGATATGGAGCAATCGAGTCTACATTCTCACTGGTTTAGTACACGATTCAAACTACCGGTCTTATTGACCAAACATGCCAAAACCCGCATGGAAGAACGGGAGATCACCCTTCAGATGGTGGCAGACATGATTGAAACAGGAGAGATAAAACCAAAAGATGAACGTCATCTGTGGATCAGCAAATTTTATCCAGAACGGAAAGATAATTTAATCTGTTTGGCGGTGACATTAGAAAACATGATGATCATCAAAACTGTTATGCATAAATGGACGTTAGAGGTAATGCCATGAATATCGATTATGACGAGGAAGAGGATATTTTATTTATCCGTTTCAATGAAGGTCCTGTGGAACGAGATGTTTCGTATGGGTGGAATGTTCATATTGGCATGACTGCCAAAGGTGTTGGTCAGATCACCATATTGGATGCCAAGGCCGATGGTCTTTTGCCAGTGAAAATATCAGACTCATTGATGACCAAATCTAAACGATTACGTTCCACCTAATAACGAAAATGTACGTAACGTTTCAGAGTGCTGCCAAAAGTATAGAGGAGAGCGGTACTCGCTGGAAAGGAATCATCCACACAACCCAAACCCCTCCCCCGTCACAATCATCGGCTCCTCTTCCAATTTTTTTTCCGGTTCTGGCCAGTGTCCTGGCACAGGGTGACTCCCCTCCAAGGCGACGGGGAGGGGGAGGGATTCAGCGAATTGGGGATGGTGACGGATGGCAAGACGGTCGGGAAGAGAACAACTAAACTCCACGGGAATGTGATTGACATCGTAGGAGTACAAAGAGACAAAGCAACCGTGGTCCACCACATCCGATACCGGAAAACCGGCCTCAACCAAACGGTCGCCCATGGCATGTAACTGCGCCACATCCGCTACGCCTAAACTGATATGATCAAAAGAATAGGGACCGCTGGCGGGATCGCCATGGCGACGGTACGGAACGGGTTGCACTGCAAACCACTCAAAAAAGGAGATCATATCCGTTTCGGAAACAGCAAAAAAATATTGCCGATTACCAGGCTTGCCCTGGGTCATCACTAAGGGCAAACCCACCAAATCCCGCCAATAGCGCACCGTGGCCTCCATATCCCCGGTGGCAAAAGCGATGTGATGAATGCCAGTAAAACCAGTGATAAACTGTCCCATACGGAATCCCTCCTGAACATAATGCCCTGCGGGCAAACAATTAAAATCAGAACCCTGGGGGATGAATCCCCCAGCCCCCCTCTTTTTTTTTAAGAATTAAAAGAAAAGGGTGGGGGAATTGGGAGGCGATTCTGAGCCCCAAAAAATCTTAATTTTTGTTTTTCTAAGAGATCAAAAACGATCCCATCGTTGCAATCTGGTCCAAAATCTGCTAGGAATTGAATAATTTTGACCAAAACAAGCGTTTACAGAACCAACATATTCTCCTGCTGGAGCCACATTATGACCGCCTTATTGACGAAAACAAAGGTCGCCAGAGGTATTTTCTGGGTTGAAATCCCAGAGGCCAAGCTCTCTGTCCTGTGCGGCTGCCCAGCCGATAGCGTCAAACACCTGACAAAAATGGGTCTTATTGTCACACGTGAAGAAAAAGGCGTCATCTTTGAAACTGGTCCCAACGCCATTTTACTCTCTGATGTCATTTTACAAAATGGCCAATTTTCCAATTTAGCTGAATTTCCAGTCATGCAAATGCTCTACAAACAGGGCATGATCATTCCCAACCATCCCAATAATACCGGTGCGAAACCTATTCTCATTGGCCATCCTGATCAAGTCCGAACACAAATGAAATATATTTATCGTGGTAACTACGGACTCGACAGCATTGAAGAGATTATGGCCACGGGCATTCCAGCCGACCAAGCCGACCGAATGATGCGCATGAAACTCCGTTTTG
Source organism: Magnetococcus sp. DMHC-6 (assembly GCA_039908535.1). GTDB lineage: Bacteria > Pseudomonadota > Magnetococcia > Magnetococcales > JADFZT01 > JAMOAW01. Next base: position 12,443 of record JAMOAW010000071.1, read on the forward strand.
CCTTCGGTCAAATTCGCACTTTTCAAGGTCTTCTGGATACCATTTTTATTCAGGATGGTCGAGTTGAAATCAAAAACAATGTCTTTATTCGCCGGCTGCGCCAAAATGTTTTTGAATTTCAATATCGAGGCAAAACTCTCACCGTTGACTTAAATTTAGGTCCCACCGAAACCTATCAAGCTCCATACCCGTTGGGCTATCAAAGAATCAAACGCGAATATTTTGGTGTGATCCACTCAGGCGATGGTGATGGTTGGGATCAAAACCGGCCGGCCATGTCCAGTATTCTGATGTTTCAGGGAAAAATTTATTTAATTGATGCGGGTCCAAACCTCCTGCCCAGTCTCAATGCGTTAGGGATCGGGATTAGTGAAATTGAAGGTATTTTTCACACCCATGCCCATGATGACCATTTTGCTGGTCTTCCCACCCTGATGCAATCCGGTCATCGCATTAAATATATCACCACTCCCTTGGTTCGTTCCTCTGTAGAAAAAAAATGGGCGGCATTGCTTTCCCTGGAGACCGAAGATTTTTCTGATTATTTTGATGTTGTCGATCTTGAAATGGATGTTTGGAACGATTTTAAAGGTTTAGAGGTCAAACCCATTTTCTCTCCCCATCCGGTAGAAACCAATATTTTTCACTTTAGAACCCTTTGGGAAGATGCCTCTCCCTCTTACGCCCATTTTGCCGATATCACTTCTTTCAAGGTGTTAAAGGAGATGATTACCGACTCTAACACGGCTCCTGGCATCTGCCAAAAATATTATGATCAAATCAAGAGGGCCTACCTTGTCACTGCCGACATCAAAAAATTGGATATTGGCGGCGGCATGATCCACGGCGATGCCATGGATTTTCGTCACGATCGCTCAACTAAAATTTTACTTTCCCACATCGCCCGTGAACTGACTGACCAGGAAAAAGAGATTGGATCCAGTGCCCCTTTTGGAACCACCGATATCCTCATTGCCGACAAAACCGATTTTTTACGCCGCACGGCGGCTGATTTTTTAAAAACCTATTTCCCTCAAGTCGAATCTCACGATTCCCGGGTTTTACTCAACGGTGATCTAGTGGAATTCAATCCAGAGATGATTATTTTAAAAGAGAATGATATCCCAAAAAATATTTATCTTGTTCTCACAGGCAGTGTTGAGCGCATCCAGTCGAGCCGCAATCTCAAAACCCAACTTTCGGCTGGGGCCTTGATTGGGGTTCTCACCACTTTACAAAACGTCCCTTCACCTGCCACTTATCGCTCTGCCAGTTTTGTGCAAACCTTGCGACTTCCGGTTGGGCTTTACCAAGAATTTGTCAAACGAAATAATTTATACGATAAGATTGAACATCTAAACGACACCCGCAGCGTGTTGGCCCAAACCAATCTTTTTGGAGAAGGTCTCTCCCAACCCATTCAGATTAAAATCGCCGAGCAGATGCGCCCCTACCATTTTAAAATGGGTCAAATCGTCAGTCGCAAGCACAACGCCCTGTTAAATTTAATCACCAAAGGTCGTATGCAACGTCATATTGGCGACGAAATTATTGAATATCTCACCGTTGGAGATTTTTTTGGCGAAGAAGAGGCGGTTTTTAAGACTCCCAGCCTATTTAAAGTTCAAGCCATGGATAATACCGAAGTGCTCCAAATTCCGGGGGAAATCGTCCGTGAAATTCCCATTATTCGAGGAAAACTCTTTGAAGGATACAAAAAGCGCTTAGGAATTATCGTCAATGCCAAAACCGCCATTCCCCTACTCCAATGGCGACAAGAGTATATTGTTGGTCTCCATGAAATGGATACCCAACACAAAAAATTGATTGAAATCGCCAACATTATCATTGAATCCATTGAAGCTGGACGGGATCGGGCCTGGATTCAAGAAAATCTGGAGATCTTGATTGAATATGCCCAATCCCACTTTAACGCCGAAGAGCTCCTCATGGGGCAGTTTCACTATCCCGAATTGGACGAACATCTACGCAAACACAAGCGTCTCTCTCAACAAATTTTAGAGGTAAAAACCTTCATTGAATCGGAAACTGGTCCCATTGATTTTAATTTTGGCCATTTTTTCCGAGAGTGGATCATCAACCACATTCTCGCTGAAGACCGGAAGTATGGGGTATTTTTAACCGGCGGTCAAACCGGATGACCTGCGGGCACAAGAAAAAAATCGAAAGTCAAACCCACACTTAACCGTGGTCGTCTATTTTTTTGATTTTATTATTTAAAAAAAAAGGGGTCTGGGGGATTGCCCCCAGGGTTTTGCTTTTGCTTTTGCTTTTGCTTTTGCTTTTGCTTTTGCTTTTGCTTTTGCTTTTGACCTCGGTTTTGCTTCCTTCAAAAAGCAGGGGGATTGGGGGATGCAATCCCCCAAGGTCTATCAAATGGGTAAATATGGGACCTTGTCTCGTACAATATGTGCATGTCGTAAACATCACGCCTATGGGAAAAATTAAAAACAAGACCTTGGGGGGTTGCACCCCCCAACCCCCCTGCTTGGGGGCTACAAAGTCAAAAGCAAAGTCAAAAGCAAAGTCAAAAGCAAAGTCAAAAGCAAAGTCAAAAGCAAAGTCAAAAG
>JAMOAW010000072.1:0-27485 GCA_039908535.1 Magnetococcus sp. DMHC-6
TGAAAATGGTGACATAGCGAACTATATAGACAAAAAATTTAGGCTTCTCAATACTGTCAGAAAAGGTGGTAGAAAAAATATGCTCAAAAAACGGAAAATGAACACAAAAAAGAAACAAATCATAAAATTTTCCGCTTAAAATGCATTTTTTGACTCTAAAACGCCTATGGGGTCTATTTTTGTCTTTTTAACTGAGCGGCTTAATTTTGCAATTTCCTCCATGGTTTAGATAGGGAAAAGATTTTTAATTGGAGTATCGTTTATGCCTTGTTGACTTTTTGATCTCTATTGTGTATTAAAATTAACGTAGGCAAGAAGATTGTCCTAATTTTATTGACCTTGAATCCGCTGGCAGTACCAAAATGTTTAGGAATGGTGTTGGCGGGCCTAATCAGTCCGAGAGGGTGTTTTATGCGACGGCGTGAGATAATAGTCGGCAACTGGAAGATGAACGGATTGGTAGAGAGTGCACTGGATCTCGCACGTGAAATTCGTCAGGGACTGAAAGAACGGGAAGATAAAAGGCTTTTATGTGAGGTGGTGATTTGTCCACCCGCGACAGCACTGTATGCGGTGAATCAAAATATGGGGGGATTTTCATCGCTCAAGTTGGGGGCACAGGATATGTCCCAACACCCAAATGGGGCCTATACGGGTGAAGTAGCGGGGTTGATGTTGCGTGATGTCGGGTGTCGATATGTTATCTTAGGTCATTCGGAGCGTCGGCAACTACATGGTGAAACAGACGATAGGGTGGCTGCCAAGGTCTCTGCGGCCTTTCGTGATGGATTGGTTCCAATTGTTTGCTTGGGTGAAACATTGGAGGAGCGTCAACAAGGACGCACCTTTGATGTGGTACGTCGTCAGTTGGATGTGGTTTTAGAGGAGCTTAAAGAGCCACGGAATCGGCAACAATTGGTTGTCGCCTATGAACCCGTTTGGGCCATTGGCACGGGCTTGAATGCCACCCCTGAGCAGGCCCAAGAGGTGCATGGTTTTTTGCGCACTCACCTAAATACCCATTTAGGGTCAGACATTGGTCAACGCATTCGGATTATCTATGGTGGCTCTATGAAACCAAGCAATGCCGCTTCTTTGTTGTTACAAGAAGATGTTGATGGTGGTTTGATAGGGGGTGCCTCTTTACGAGCGGTTGATTTTTTAGGGATTATTGATGCACTTCCTAATTGATGCACTTCCTAATTGATGCACTTGCTTCTGACATTATCCTCTAATGAATCAAATGTGTTGAATATTTATTTGGAGTTTTTTCAATGACCCTGATTATTACCGTGATTCACATTTTGGTTTCTCTCTCGCTTATTTTTGTTGTTTTGTTACAGAGAGGCAGTGGTGCGGATATGGGGGCGGCCTTTGGTGGCAGTTCTCAAAATTTATTTGGTGCGCGTGGCTCTGGAAGTTTTCTTGGAAAAATGACGGCTGGTTTGGCGACGGTCTTTATGATCACCAGTTTATCGTTGGCCTTTTTTACCAATCAGTCCCCCACGACATCGGTGATGGATCAAAAGGTGGCAAAACCAGTAGACAATGGATCGCCTGCGGTGGTGGACCAGGCGGCATCGGAATCTAAGCCAGCAGTGACCCAGGTAGAAACTAAATCAGGTGAGCCCCCTTCCTCAGCAGATGCCGTACCACAGTCTGCTCATAAATTGGGTGAGCAAGCAAAACCCATTCCTGCGGCTCCCTCTATGCCAAAAGGGGATGCCATTCCGTTGGTGCCGAAGTCTGGAAAGTAAGCCGTTTTTTGATTAAAGTGAATTTACTCCAGCAGTACGTTGATTTGGATCTGTTGGGTGTTTTTTCACGTTTAAGATTGTCCAGCGGCTTCGAAGTGTTATAAATGATAGGACCGCGCTAAGGATGCCAAATTTAAAACAACAGGACAATATTCCAGCTTTATTTGCTACTTATGGAACAATAGTTTCGGATTTTTTTTCTTCAGATTGTGCCATTGATGAACCGATTAAGCCTTTTATTCATGAAAAAATGTCATGTAGGGCATCTATTGCGGCACAATTTGATTCTTCAATTTTGGATACCAAACTTGCAGCGCGACTGAAAAGTTGTCAAGAGCATGTCAATCATTTGCGTCGTCAGTTGGCTAATGTCGAGAAAAGAGACCCCCGGTCGGTAGCTTCTGATAATGAGGCGCAACTTCTTCAGATTCAACTCAATGCCTTTCGAAAAGCTCTGGAAACTGGTAAAGAATCGGCCTTATCAGAGAATGCTTTTTATAAACTCACGATCCTCGTTTATCATCTTAATTTAGAAATCATCAAAAATTATTTTATCTTTCTGCAAAGCAATCAGACGTTAGAATTGCCACAAATTTTACGAATATTGCCCACGCATCGGCAGATATGGGGTCGATCCTTGGTTGGTGCGAACTATTTTTTGGGGAATATTGGGCAGACGCTGATTAAGTGGCTCTCATCTTTTAAATTTCCATTGGGTATTTTTCTTTTTTGTGGCTCCACCATGACGACGGCCAAAGGGGTCATTGATCTTTTCCAGACGGAAGCGTTTATCGACCTCTTTGGCAGTGGCCTATCTGGGGCTGAGAATGAAGATACGCGGTTGTTGATATCCATATTGACTGGATTTATGCTCTCTTCGGCCATTTTAGATTTTAAGGGTCGTATTTTTTTGGGGATAGCGGAAGCTGGGAGGTTTTTTCAAGGGATTAAAGATGCGTTTGCATGGAATCCGCGTTGGTTTGTGATTGCTCTACTGTTGACTGGCCTTTCTATTAAAACCAACTATGATGGTATTGTGCTTCTTTTGTCGCAAAAGGGTGATCTTGCCAATCAGATGATGACCATTCAAAACCGTGTTTATAAGGCTCTTGGTGCGGATGAGACGGCGGATGCCAGTCGTTTGGAATCTTTGCATGACCTACAGGCCGCTTTAGCGCACACATCGACCTTAATTGATGAACAATTTGCCCAAATTCCTAACGATGAAGTCTCTGGAGCCGCCTCCAGTGGCGATGCGCGAAAGGGACCGCGTTATTGGGGAAAATATTATATTGTTTATGGGGGCTATAAGTTTGGCTCAACCGATGTTAATTCTGCGATAAATCATCAATTATCCAAAGAAATTGATCGTATGTTGTTGGATTCTAAGCAGAATTTTAATGTATCCTTGTCAGATAAAATCAAAGACATTCGCAGTCGTTATGAGAACAATCTTGCTAAAACACAAAAAAATATTGAAAAAAATTTGGCGATATTAGCCAAAACATTGAGTATGGGAGATTTTACACCCGAAGAAATTTGGCGTGTTTTTTCAATTGAATCTTTTCACATTAATAACTATGTTCAGGAGATCGTGCGTTTATTAGAAATGAATAAACGTGCTTATGAACAAACGGCAAACCAATTAAATCAATTAATTGAAGATCATATTCAGTTGTTGCGGAAAGTGGATAAAGCGGGGGTTTCCAAAGAGAGTACCTATCATATTTCGACTCATATTGAGATTCCAAAGATTGAAGCCATTGATGAATTGCGCAAAGGGGGGATTCCTATGGCCCAAAGAAAGAATCTCGATCAATTGCGTGAGTCATTGTTAGCGAGTTATGGGGTGGTTTTAGGTGGTTCTATTTTAACGTTTATTTTAATTTTATCTGTTGGTATGGACTTGGCAGATCCGTTTGTTTACGGTTACATGACGGCTCGTTGGGGGCGGAGGGATCGAGCCCGTTTTGCAGGATATCTGGAACGACTACAGGAGTGGGAAAATCAGTTTATTCACGCCACGCAAAAATTTTTTGATACCTCGTTGATTCGTCTTGTTTTACCTGGTTTGGAGTTTCCACAAGAGCCAGGTATTCGCAATGCGTTTTATATGCTTTTGGAGGAGATGGACCCGATTGTCAAAGATCAAGCAGAGCAAATGTGGGTGCTTAAGGCACGTTATTGGTTTATCGAGTTATTCGTAACAGCCCGGATTCACGATGTCACGGCTTATAATGCTCGAGTGCGGCTTATTCATAAAATGGTAGCACATAAAACGAGTTATTTTTCAACCTTGTTGGAAAAAATTTTGCCGGGTTTGGAATTTCAGCGATTTAGCCAAGAACATTTTCGAGGTTTGCATGAACAGATTATGCAGGGGTTGACGCACAATCGGGAGGCTCTTTCGGCCCATATTGAGGCCATCCAAAAGATAGAAATAAAAAACGATTTAAACACACCTAAAATGAGAGAGCATGAAATTTCTGATCTCTCAGGAAAATTACAGCACTTTGATTGGAATGTTGGAAGCATTTTGCAAAAAATTTGGTCATTTTTATGTGTGGGTACTTTAAAACAGCCCATACCGCCATTTAGCTATACGCGTCGACAATGGTTATTGACCATGTCCAATGTGAATCGTCAATTTGGGGGGCATGTGGACCAATTTTATGCCATGGTTCCCAGTATCAAGGAGATGATTTTTATCATATTGCCGCAAATTAGGGAAGAGATCGTGGATCCTCTAGAGGAGGCATTTCAAGCATTTGCCAATCATGTCGCTCTTCGGAGGACGGCGGAGGTAGATCAGCTTTTAGAAGAGTTTAATGGTATTGAAGAGGGACTTTTAAAGATGTGGGGGCTGTCACAAATTAAGAGCAGCCAAACCGATGAAGAGACCCTCTATTCGATTGCCAGTGAATCTGGTTTGGAGGATATCATTGCCAGCATTAAAGATTATGATGGGACGAATAATCCATTAAGAGTACGGATAGAGACTCTTCGCCAAAAACTCACCGATGCCACGGAGCAGATTCGGCAGTTGGCCTTGGCGTATAAATTATTATTTGAGACCTTGCCCGAAATTAAAAAGGAATTTTTGGATCCTATAAATACATTGATGTCTGGTTTTGCCAATCCTCTTCGGTTGGGACAGCAGTTAGGTATTGATCTTTTGCAAGAAGAGTTTTTCAAACTTTATAATCGTCTTAAAGCGGTTTTTGGGCTTTCGGATCAAGCAAATAATTTGGATGATTTAAACTCAGAGCAAGCGTTTGTCCAGATGAATTCCGTTCCCGTGCAGATGGCGGAGATCATTCAATTGTTAACTGGGAGTCTGGAGGGGGGGGGCGATTTTGTGGATCGGGTGAGCGATTTACGTGGTCGTCTTGAACAGGCGTTTTTAAAATTGCAAGCCTTATCTTTAGAGCAGAAGCAAACATTTGAATTTGCTCTAAAGATATGGTTAGAAACTTTTCCAGAGCTTAAAAAGCTTTTTTTTGATCCTTTGGACGCGCTGTTGGGCGAATTTTCCAATTCACGGCAGTTGGAAGATGCATTGGGCATAGATCATTTGCGTCAGGAGTTTTTCAGCCTTCAGGATCGATTGCAGACAGTTTTGGGGATCACTACCAGAGAAGTTTTTTCAAAAGCCACCGCTTTGACACCCAATATGGAGGAGGTGGTACTATTGCTTACTGGGGAGTTTGATGGGGGGCTACCCTTAGTAGAGCGTATGGCTGTTTTAAGAAATCAATTAAAAGAGGCGATGATTCGTTTGGAAAAAATTCAAAGCGATTTGGCTCAAATGTTGGTTTCTGGTCGGCAATTGTTGTTTCAAACCTTTCCCCAGATGCAACGAAACTATTTGGACCCATTGACAACCCTTATGATTCGTTTTCCCAATGGGCAATGGATGGAACAAATTTTTGGCATTGATCAACTTCGGGAGGAGTTTTGGTTTTTGTATGATCGTTTGAAAGCGGCGTTGGGATATGCCGATGAAGTGGTGATTTACTCTGGAACCCCTGAGCAAGAGGAGGAGGTCGTGCCGCAGGTAGAAGAGTTGGTTCGTTTGTTGAGTAGCGGCAGTAGTGGCACCACTGATTTTCAAAATCGGGTGAATATGTTGGAACATAATCTTCAAGAATCCTTGGCTTATGTCCAAAGAATGGAATCGGTGATTGAGGAATTATTTGAGATTATTCAGCAGTTGAAGAGCTATTCAGAGGAGATTCGGCAGATTTTGACCAAAATAAATTTTCGTGAGATGGAAATGCGCAAACGGGCGTTTCAGTTTCGTGATAAATTATTGTTTTTAGAAGAAAATAGACCTTTATTAGATGGCTTGCCAGCTGAGCTTTTGACCATAAAAAAGAGTGTTGATGATTTTATGGTGGATAGAATGGTCATGAAAGAAGAAAATCTGCCCATGCTGCGTGATCAGCACCAGCGTATGAAATATGTCTATGAGCGGGTTGTGGCGTGTTTACAAACAATTGAGAAAACGTCCTCTTCGGTCATTCAAGAGGCGTTTTTGGAAAAGAAGCAATCTTTACTCCCCAAGCCTCGTGTTATTGCCCCTGTGGAGCCAATTGTAAAAAAAGAGTTTTTGGCAGAATCTACTTCAGAAAATTTTTCTAAATTGGAGGTTTCGCCTATTTTGGTTAAATTTCAGTTTCAGGATGGTTCGTCTATTTATGGCTCTACTCAATCTTTTCACGAGGAGTCTGTACGTGTTGTGCTGAAACCATTGCAAACACTGCCAGCGGTAGGAACGCGTGGTAGGCTGATTCTGGTGGTTGGCGAGGAGGTAGAGGTGGTAGAGGCCGAGGTGGTTTGGGCCTCTGGTTTGGAAATGAGGATTCACCCGGTTCAATCCGATGCCTCTTTTGAAAAAGGCTCATCTTCCATGCTTTTTGAAGCAGAGGAGGGGGGGCAAACCTTTGCTCAGTGCTCTTTGCCAAGTAACACCATGGATCCTGAACTTGAATATATTCAAGAGGAACTTCTCACAGAGGCGATGGCTTTTCAGGCGCCGATACATACCGCATCGGTCAACATTTCTCCGGAGGGAGTGAATGTTGATCAGGAGGGGGGGCAAAGTGGTAGAGCGTTTGCGATCCACGATAATCATGCGATAGGGCGTTCTGATTTTGTGCCAAAAAGGGAGATGACGATGGCATTGGTTTCGCAGGAAGCGGAGTTTGATTTTGAGGGGGGGCGTCGGCGCGAGGGTAAACGGACCGAGTTTCAGACGCCACTTGTTTTGATCACCGATCAAGGGGAGCGAATTTCCGGCATGACCAAAAATGTGAGTTTGGGTGGGGTGACCTTGATCACAAATTCTTTGACACCGCCTTTGAGTTATGGTGATCAAGGGGTTTTTATTATGGATTCCGATATTCAAAAAAGGGAAATTCCCTACGAGGTCGTTTGGAAAAATGGTAATCAAATAGGTTTGAAAATTCTTTTAGTAGATGAAAAATTCACGGTGAAAAGGGTTGAAAAGAGGGTCTTTCAGTCATCAAATAAGGAAAATGTGGTCCCGTTTTCTACGACAGTGGGTGGTCAAACGATACTGGGACCAAAATCTACATTTCAAAATCGACTGGAATCTTTTTCTAAAATAAGTTCAAAAAAATATTGGTAACTAAATAATTTTAAACATGGTATGAAAATTAGCAAATTGTAGAATTTTGCGAATGTTTGAATTGGCATTCGTCAAGACGATATTGTCTTTTTCTCCGCCAGAGACTTCACGCAGCATAAGCAGCATTCCCAACGCCGAGCTTTCCATTTTTTCGACATTTTCAAAGTCAAAAGTATAATGGATACCTGGCGTGTTTTTTGATGTAAATTGTCTAAATTCTTTGCGAATGGCATATCCAAAAGTTTCTGGGAGTTTAACGATTACTTCATTACCTTCGATAGATACCATGATAATTTCCCCCTTAATAGGTATTCTTTTAGAGTGTTTTTTATTGGATTAAGTAGTCACACAATTTTTTATCTGAATCGGCGATGTGTTGTACGAGCCATTCATAAAGAAAGGCATGGGTATTTTTGGCAATAATATTTATTTCTTCTTTGTCTGCTGCCATGGTGAATTGGTTGGAAAGGTCGGTGATTTGTTGTTCTAACTGTCGGTGTTCATGGGTATGTGCCTCTGAATTTTGATATTTAGAAGCGTGCATCTTTTCTTCTTCATAGTTGAAATGGTTTTTGACATATGAATTGAGACCCATATAAATTTCTTTGAGTTCGAAGGAATCGTCTTTTTGGTTGTTCCCTATATTTTTTATGGATTGGGTGAGTTCGTCGAAGAGGACGAATAAAATTTCATGTTGGAGATCGACGGCAGGATATCCCAGGTGAAATTTTTCTGGCATGGCGGTAAATTGTGGATTCATTTTTTGACTCATTTGTTTGGATTTGAGTATTTATATTTTAATATATTCTATGCCTAAAAAGGCGGGTGTTACAAGTTTAAAATTTTATTCGATGGCCATTAGCAGACCGAATGCCTTGTTGTCTTGTAATCATTTTTATGCGATTGTCTAGGAGGTACCCCGTTCGGGGTAAATTTTTACACCTGAACTTGATCGTTTTTTTGTTGCAATCATATGGAGTATTCAATGAACCAAGAAACTAGACCACAAATTTTAGTGGTAGACGATACCCTGGAAAATTTGGATATTCTCATTTCTTATTTGAAAAGTGATTATAAGGTTCAAGTGGCGGTAAATGGGGAGACTGCCTTACAGTTGGCGGCTATGGAACCACAACCTGATTTGATTGTGTTGGATATTCTCATGCCTGGGATGAATGGTTACGATGTATGTTCAAAGTTAAAAGAGAGTGAGCAGACGCGGGATATTCCGGTTATTTTTGCGACGGCTATCCAAGATGAGTCTTGTGAAAGCATGGGGTTGGCATTGGGGGCCGTGGATTTTGTGCGGAAGCCTTTTGATTTGGGTATTTTAAAATTGCGCATTCGCAATCAACTGGAGTTGAAGAAGTATCGGGATCGTTTGGAGGATTTGGTTGTCGCCAAGACGGCTCAATTAGAGTCGGCCAAAAATCATGCGGTGGCAGGAGATCGGGCCAAGAGTGAATTTTTGTCTGTGATTAGCCATGAATTACGTACCCCTTTGAATGGCATTATTGGTTTTTCAAATTTATTGATCGATACCCCCTTGGATTCCAAGCAGAAGGAGATGTTGAATATTGTGTTAACCTTGGGTTATGCTTTGTCCGAGTTGGTTAGCGACATAATTGATTTTGTGCGCTCGGAAGGCGAACAGGTGCGGGCGGAGAAAAAATCCTTTCTTTTAGCAGAGTTGGTGAATGAGTTGGTGGTTAAATTGGCTCCTAAGGCTTTGGAGAAGGGGGTGGAGTTTAAGCATGTAGTAGATTTTAAGGATACGATGTTGGTACGAGGGGATCGGAAAAAATTATTTTTGATATTAAAACATTTATTGGTGAATGCCGTTAAATTTACCCATACGGGTTCGGTTTTTTTTCGTGTGGAACGAAAAATTCTAAATGACAATAGCGATGGTATTTGTTTTTTTATACAGGATACAGGTGTTGGTATTCCGAAAGAAAAACAAGAAATTATTTTTCAACGTTTTACACAACTTGAACCCTCTAAAGATCGTCGTCATGGAGGGTTGGGGTTGGGGCTGACTATTTGTCGACAGTATACTCAACTTTTGGGGGGGGATTTAAAACTGGAGAGTGTTGAAGGGCAGGGAACACGGGTTTCGGTGACATTTTTGCTCCCTGAGGTATCTGGAGGATAGTGTTTGCACGCTAGGCAAAGTCAAGGCATTTGGGATGGCATTTTAACAGCGACTGGCAATTAATTATATTTTAAATGTATCGGAAAAATAAAAATCAAGACCTTGGGGGGGCGGAGAACCGCCCCCCCAATTCCCCCCACCTTTTTTTTTAATTTTTAAAAAAAAGAGGGGGTTTGGGGGATTTATCCCCCAAGGTTTTGTGGTGAATTTTTTGCCCGATGGATGTCATGTTCTTGAATTATAAATAAGAATAATATTTTTAAATTTTTTTATGGTGAATTCAGTATATTTCTATCAGTTGATATTTATTTAGGGTATTCTTTATGAACCTATTCACTATTTAAATTTTTGGTTGCCCACTGCATCCACATGGCTCGCAACAAAAAAAATATTTTCTGGATGATCCAGAGCCTGCCCCTGACTTTTAAGATGCTGCTGATTACGGTTGTCGCCGGAATCGCGGCTTGGAGTCTGCTGGACTATTGGCAGTCTGGATATCTAAAAGAATTGTTTCATAACTATCTCAAAGAGATCGTTCGTGATCGGGCGATGGAAAATCGTATTATTTTTGATAATCATGTTATGAGTCATAATCAAGCGGTTCGCCTTTTAGTGGCGCAAAAAAATCTCCAAGATTATTTAGACACCCACCCCCTCAATAACGACACTTATCCTAAAATTCGTTTTCAACTTGACCCACCTTCTTGGTTGCCGCGCAGTTCGGTTTTAAGAATTTTGGTCCCTTTGCGCTATGTGTTACTTTTGGATTCTGATGGACAGGTTCGGGAGGTCTATCAAGGCCAACCAGAACCGCCGCCACCAACACTTTTACAACCTTCACGGATATTGCGTCAATTGAGCCATAATCAAAGCTTTTTGACGTTGATTGACCACGATCCTTATCTTATCACCTCTGAGACGGTGCTGGACGTGAACGGTCATCTCAAGGCTACCTTGATGCTGGCGACCCCATTGGACCACTCTTTTCTCTCTTCTGCTTTGGGACCAGGTCGGAAATATATGGGAATAGTCGCTCTTTTAGAAGGCACGCCCCCCCATATTATCGCTAGTAATCAACCTGCCAGTGTACCTCCTGGGATGACTCTGGATGAGGTAAAAAAGCGGTTTTTATTGGCTGGTCAGTCGGTTTTTGATTATGGGTCGTCGGATTTGCGTTTGCAGTTGATCACGCTGATCTCGACTGAAGAGTTTGAAAAGATGAATCAATCCATCCTCAAAACCGAACGTCAACAACGGGCCGTTACAGCCATTATTTTGATTATTGCATGTCTTTCCATTATGATCTGGATTACTCGTAAAATTGAGCAGGTCACACGAAAGATAGTTGATTTTTCGAAAAACACTTTGGGAGTTCAACCGCAGTTTATCGCGCATCGGGATGAATTACGAACCCTCAAAGAACAATTCGAACATTTATCCAAAGAGGTCATTCTGACCAAAGATTCTCTACAATTGGAACTGAAAGAGCGGGAACGGGCCGACCAGGAGGTGCGTAAACTCCTGATGGCTGTAGAACAAAGCCCGGTTGCGGTGATGATCACCAAGACCGATGGAGAAATTATATATGTCAATCCTATTTTTATCCATCTGACCGGTTATTCCACCCAAGAAGCCATTGGCAACAACTGGTGCTTTCCGCAGGCTGATGAGGTCTCTCAGGAGACTTACCAAGAAATTTGGCATACCGTCAACACGGGTCAAACGTGGCAGGGAAGGCTGCGGCCCAAGCGCAAAGATGGCAAACGGTATTGGGAGAGAAATACCATTTCCCCTATTCGGGACAGCAACCGCGAAATTACCCATTTTTTAATTATTAAAGAGGATATCTCTTTGCGTTTTGAAATGGAAAAAACTCTTGAGCAGGCCCGTGAAGCCGCTGAAACGGCCAATCAGGTCAAAAATGATTTTTTGGCCAATATCACCCACGAACTGCGCACCCCTTTAAACGCCATTTCTGGTTGCAGTAAATTAATCTTTGACGAAACCCTTGGCCCGGTTAATAAAAATCAAAAAAAATATCTCAAAGATGTCCTAGACAGCGCGGTGCGACTTTCTATCCTTATTGATAATTTATTAAATCTCTCTAAGGTTGACTCGGAGCAGTTTATACTGGAAAAGAATAATTTTAACATTGTCGAACTGGTCACCAGTGCCACGCTGCCGATCTCCAAGCAAGCGCGTGCCAAAGGACTCCTTCTCACCACCGAATTCTCTTCTGATCTCCCTCAACTGGTGGTCGGGGATCCCACGCGTCTGCGTCAAGTGCTGCTGCATATTTTAAACAATGGGATCAAGTTTACCTCGCGTGGGGGTATTCTTTTGAAAGTGGAAATTGAACTCGAACAGAATGCCTCGCCGATTAAAATTCGTTTTACCATTCGAGATACCGGAATCGGTATCCCCAAAGATCAATATGCCCTAATTTTTGATCCATTCACCCAGGTGGACCACTCTAATTCACGGGAATATGATGGTACAGGCCTGGGGTTGGCGATTGTGAAACGATTGGTGGAGTTGATGGGCGGTGCGATTCGAGTGGAGAGCGAACTGGGTCAGGGTAGTGCCTTTATTGTCACTATTCCTTTTATCATTCCCTTTGAGGAGAGTCTCGCCGAACCCCCTGTAGAGTGTATTCCGCAAGATCTTAAAATTTATGTCGCTGGTCGCAATCCAATTAATCGTATGATTTTGACGAAACTTTTTTCAACAATGGAGCTAGATGTTATTGAGCTTCCAGATTGTTCGACAGTTTCCAAACTGTTGGAAGAAAAAGGCCAAGAGATGCATCGAATTCTTGCTTTGGATTGTATGCCTGCCAATGAATGGGGTATCCAAGAGGCCTTAAAATTACGTCAAGTACCTGGTTTATCATGTTTACCTTTGATTTTGTTTGGTGGGGATGGGACATCTTTGGTGACAACCACACTGGCACTGCCTCCGGCAGTTTTTGTTTTAAGCAAGCCCATCCAACGCACTCAGGTTTATGATACTGTTCGTAAAGCCTTGATGGATGCAAAAATAATGGAGACAATGGAGCAGATGGTCACTTGAAGTAGATGCATTTTATTAAAAAAAATGGTATTGTTTGTCTTTTTTAAGATATCGTCTTTTGTTCTTATCATGAGATTCTTTCATAACTCTTTTTGAAATGCATGTTATGTCTCGTCAGCAACTTTTTGAAAGAAAGAATAAAATTATCGGTTGGCGCGAATGGGTTGAACTTCCTGGACTCAATCTTCAACGCATTAAAGTTAAGATTGATACCGGTGCGCGAACTTCTGCATTGCATGCCATGCACATCAAAGCTTTTGAGCAAGATGGACAAATGTTTGTGCGATTTTTGGTCCATCCAAATCAAAAACAACGCCTCCCAGAAATCGAATGTATCGCCTTGGTATTGGATCAACGCCAGGTAAAAAATAGCAGCGGTGTCAGTGAAAAACGGTATGTGATTCGCACGCCTATTCTTTTGGGGGATAAAAGTTGGGAGGTAGATATCACTTTGACCAATCGCTCTCCGATGGGATTTCGTATGCTTTTAGGGCGAACAGCTATACGGAATAAATATATTGTCGATCCAGGCCATTCGTTTATATTAACGTCTAAAGACCAAAACTATTCAAATAAAAAATAAACCCAGTTTTGTTGGGCTTGTTTGAGAAAGAACAAGGAAACACTGAATGAAAATTGCCATCCTGGCTCGCAATGCCAATCTTTATTCCCACAAACGTTTGGTTGAAGCTGGACAAACGCGCGGTCATCATATGGAGATCATCGACACTCTACGGGTCTATATGAGTATCACTACGCATGGTCCGTTGATCAAATATCGTGGTGAGCCATTGACTGGATTTGATGCCGTTATTCCGCGTATTGGAGCCTCTATCACCTTTTATGGTTTGGCTGTTTTGAATCAATTTGAAATGACGGGGGTATATCCCCTCAACAGCAGTGCCGCCATTGCCAAATCTCGCGATAAACTTAATTGTTTGCAAATTCTCTCGCGTGAGGGTATTGGACTTCCGTTAACTGGATTTGCTCATTCCACACTGTTTACCGATGATTTGATCCAAATGGTAGGTGGTGCGCCGGTGGTTATTAAACTTTTGGAAGGCACACAAGGCATTGGGGTGGTTTTGGCAGAGACCCATCGTTCTGCCAAAAGCATGATTGAGGCCTTTCGGGGCTTAAATGCCAATATTTTGGTTCAAGAGTATATCAAAGAGGCTGGATCTTCCGATATTCGCTGTTTAGTCATTGGGGATAAAGTGGTTGCAGCTATGAAACGTCAAGGAGAAAAAGAGGATTTCCGTTCCAATCTCCATCGCGGAGGTGTCGCCGAACCCATTCGTATCACCCCGGAGGAGCGATCTACAGCCGTTCGTTCGGCGAAACTTATGGGGTTAAATGTGGCTGGTGTTGATATGTTGCGCTCCAACCATGGCCCCGTGGTTATGGAAGTGAATTCCTCCCCTGGACTGGAGGGCTTGGAAAAAGCCACCAAAGTCGATGTGGCTGGAAAAATTATTCAATATTTGGAAAGCAAGGTAACGAAATACGCTCTTAAAAGTTCCAAATAAGAGCGCGTTTTAGGAGATGACTTCCTTGAAAAGCCGTTATGTAATGTTGACGACTAAACTACAGGTAACCGTTCAGATAAAAAAATAAAAAACAAGACCTTGGGGGATTGCATCCCCCAACCCCTCTGCTATTTGAAGAAAGCAAAACCGAATTCAAAAGCAAAGTCAAAAACAAAACCCTGGGGGC
This sequence comes from Magnetococcus sp. DMHC-6, assembly GCA_039908535.1. Lineage (GTDB taxonomy): Bacteria > Pseudomonadota > Magnetococcia > Magnetococcales > JADFZT01 > JAMOAW01. Next base: position 14,354 of record JAMOAW010000072.1, read on the forward strand.
AATCCCCCAGACCCCTTTTTTTTATTAATATATGAACGGTTACGCCAAAGCAATAAAGTCGTGAACAGAATACAATTTGGAGTAGACATGAAGCATTCACAAAAGGCTATCTATAACCAGTTGGGCAGAGGGCTGCTGGTCATTTTAATTTTATTATCCACACTGATGATTCTTCCTGTCCATGCACGAGAGTTTGGGGCCTATTCTATTGAAGTCGCTCCTGCTGACGTATTTCCTGGAGCCGATCGGTTTGGTCCTTGGGAGGGAGAACCCACACATGTTGTGGCCTACAAAGAGGAAAAACCTATTGGATATGTCTTTAAAACCAATGATGTCGGCTATTCTGGTAAACCCATTATCGTTGTGGTTGGGGTGACATTGGATGGCAAAATTACCGGGGCCAAGGTGGCTCACCATTCTGAGCCTATATTATTGGTAGGGATTCCAGAACAAAAACTTTTTGATTTTGTCAACCATTATACTGGGCGCAATTTGGTGGAAGAGAACCGGGTGGCGACTGGTAAAATGACGGTGGATGCCATTAGTGGGGCGACTGTCACAGCAATTGTCATCCACGATGGTATGACACAGGCTTCGGTGCGCACCATTGAGGGCAAGGCCAAAGAGGAGGAGGCCCCAAAATTTCGTTTGAAAGAACCTCCGTTTCAGCCCGCCTCTTGGGAGGAACTGTTGGGTGAGGGAGCGGTGCGCCGTTTATATCTTCAGCAAAAGGATGTGGATGTCGCTTTTACCAAAATGGGCATAGGTAGTGGGGAACCCTATCTTAAACCTGGTCCGCCAGAGAGTGTTTTTATTGATATGTATGCAACATTGATCACCCCGGAAGTCATGGGACTCAATATATTGGGACCGGATGAGTATGCCAATCTGCAGCGCTGGATGGCTCCTTCTAAACAGGCTTTATTGATTATGGCCAATGGCAGTTACTCTTTTCGTGGCTCAGGGTTTGTACGTGGGGCCATTTTTGATCGATTTAAGCTGGTTCAGGATGGGGCGAGTTTTTTGTTTCGGGATAGCCATTATCATCGGTTGGGGGTGTTAAATAAGGGGATGCCCGAATTTACCGAAGTCGGTCTTTTTAAAATTCCCGAAAGTGCCTCTTTTGATCCGGTTCATCCGTGGCGGTTGGAACTTTTAGTTCAGCGTCCGATTGGTCCTATTGAAAAAGCTTTTACCAGTTTTCCTTTGGATTACAAGCTACCTGAACGTTTTTTAGAGCCAATCATTCCACCTCAAGAGATTGTTTCTACAGAAAAATCTCAATCAAAAGGAACTATCTCCCCTAAGCTTTGGGAACGGGTTTGGCAGGGGCACAGGGTAAACTTGGTGATTCTTGCCTTCTTTTTAAGTATGTTGACTTTGATTTTTTTCTTTCAAGATTATTTTGTCAAACGTCCGACTCTTTTGACCAATTTGCGTCGTTTTTTTCTTTTTTTCTCTGTAATTTGGTTGGGGGGGGTGACACAGGCCCAATTGTCGGTGGTGAATGTGTTTACCTTTATTCACTCCTTGATGACTGGGTTTAAATGGGATTTTTTTCTATTAGAGCCGATGATTTTTGTGCTGTGGTGCGGTACGGCGGCGGCTTTGTTGTTTTGGGGGCGCGGCGTTTATTGTGGTTGGCTTTGTCCATTTGGGGCCTTGTCTGAGTTGCTTAATTGGCTGGCTCGTTTGGTACACATACCGCAAGTGAAAATACCGTTTAGTTGGCATGAACGATTATGGGCTGTGAAGTATATCCTTTTTTTGGGTTTGTTTGGGATCTCTCTCAACTCTATTGCCATTGCCGAATGGTTTGCAGAGATTGAGCCTTTTAAAACCGTGGTATTACTGCGTTTTCAACGTGAATGGCCCTATGTGGTCTGGGCATTGGTTATATTGGCATCTGGCTTGGTGTTGGAACGCGCCTTTTGTCGTTATCTTTGTCCATTAGGGGCTGCGTTGGCCATTCCAGGACGATTGCGTATTTTTTCTTGGCTTAAACGTAGACGCCAATGTGGAGAGTTATGCAGCAATTGTTCAAATGAATGTCTGGTGCAAGCTATTCTGCCCAATGGAGAGATTCATCCCAATGAATGTTTTTATTGTTTACGTTGTCAATTAAATTATAACAATGAAAAGGTTTGTCCGGTTTTGATCATGCGCCGTACCCGCCAGGAACGCCGAGAGGCTGCTGCGAAATCCTAACTGAATATGATGCCTTTCGGGCAATATTTTGGTACCACCACATTTAAGTCTGGACGATGAACGGGTGCCTGAACAAACAGTAAAGTCAAGACCTTGGGGGATTGCATCCCCCAATCCCCCTGCTTTTTGAAGGAAGCAAAACCGAGGTCAAAAGCAAAATCAAAAACAAAACCCTGGGGGCAATCCCCCAGACCCCTTTTTTTTTAAATAACAAAATCAAAAAACAGACGACCACGGTTAAGTGTGGTGTGGGGGGGATTGGGGGGCGGTTCTCCGCCCCCCAAGGTTTTGATTTGTCTTCTCGATATTTTTCAAAACTGGTGTCAATGAACACTATTTTTATTGTATATTAATGACATACTCCTCAAAGTTTTTTTAATTGATCTATGTTAGATAATGGGGCGTTTTTTGTTGATCTTGGGATTTAATCGTGTTATGAGTGTGTGAAATAAAATGGTTTTGCGTGGCAAATGACACGAAAAATGAGATTGATGGCATAAATAAGCTGAATGAATCACATGTTAATATTGTATTTAACTTAAAAATGGAGAAAAAATCATGGCGGAAGATGAAAAACAGGGATTAACACGGCGCGATCTATTTGACACGGGCCTCAAGGTAGCCGCTGTTGGTGGACTGGCGGGTTTGGCAGGTCGGATGGCCGCTGTTGGTGGGGGGCTCGCATTGTCTATGCCTAGCACTGCTGCGGCGGCGGCAAACGCAGAGGTGACCCCTGGTCAATTGGATGAATATTATGGATTTTGGAGCGGCGGTCAAACAGGTGAGGTGCGTGTTTTAGGCGTGCCTTCCATGCGTGAATTAACCCGTATTCCCGTTTTTAACCGAGATAGTGCCACGGGGTGGGGGCAGACCAACGAAAGTATAAAAATTCTTTCCGAAGGGTTGACGCCTGAAACAAAAGAGTATCTCCATAAGCAGGGAAAAGTGACTTTCGACAATGGTGACACCCACCATCCGCGTCCTTCTCTCACCGATGGCTCCTATGATGGTCGTTATCTTTTTATCAACGACAAGGCCAACACCCGTATTGCCCGCATCCGTTTGGATGTGATGAAAACCGATAAAGTCTTGGAAATTCCCAACGCCCACGCCATTCATGGCCTGCGTCTGCAACGTTATCCAAAAACCGGATATGTTTTCTGCAACAGTGAAATGCGGATTCCTATTCCAAACGACGGCAAAATTCTTACAGAACCGAAAAAATATAATTGTGTCTTTACCGCTGTGGATGGGGATACCATGACCGTTGCTTGGCAGGTGATGGTGAGTGGCAATCTGGACAACACCGATGCCGATTATGCGGGCAAATATGTAGCGGCCACCTGCTATAATGCCGAAGAGGGTGTCACCACCGCCGAAATGACCGCTTCTCCCACCGATCATGCGGTCTTTTTTAACATCAAGGCGATCGAAGAGGCGGTAAAGGGTGGCAAAGCCCAAATGATCAACGGTGTACCAGTTGTTGATGGTCGCAAAGATGCCAAATCGCCATTTACTCGTTACATTCCAGTGGCCAACAGTCCCCACGGTTGCAACGCCTCACCTGATGGTAAATATGTCATGCTCAACGGCAAGCTCTCCCCCACTGTCACTGTGGTTGAATGGAAGAGATTGGACGATCTCTTCGCCGGGAAGATTACCGAAAAAGATTGCATCGTTGCCAATCCAGAGGTCGGTTTGGGGCCTTTGCACACCACCTTCGATGGTCGTGGCAATGCCTATACCTCGGTTTTCTTGGATAGTCAAATTGTCAAATGGAACATTGATGACGCCCTCAAACAGTACAAAGGCGAAAAGGTCAACCCCATCCGCCAAAAATTGGATGTCCATTACCAAGTCGGTCATACCAATGCCTCGTTAGCTGAGACCAAAGACGCCGATGGGAAATGGTTGGTTGCTTTGTGCAAATTTTCCAAAGACCGCTTCCTGAATGTGGGTCCACTAAAACCAGAAAACGACCAATTGATCGATATCTCCGGTGAGGAGATGAAGTTGGTCCATGACGGATCCACCTTTGCTGAACCTCATGATGCCGTTATTGTCCACAGTTCTAAAATTCGTCCTGTGGATCTTTGGAATAAAAACGACCCCTATTTTGCAGATTTACACGCTCAAGCCAAAAAAGATGGGGTTGTCTTGGGAACCGACTCCAAAGTGATTCGCGACGGTAACAAAGTTCGGGTCTATATGTTTTCACAAGCCCCTGTTTTTAGTATGACCGATTTTACGGTTAAGTTGGGTGACGAAGTGACGGTTATTCAGACCAATATCGATGAAGTCTCTGACTTGACCCATGGCTTTACCTTGGTGGGACATGGTGTTTGTATGGAAGTTGGCCCCCAAGCCAGTGCCTCTATCACTTTTAAGGCCGATCGTGTTGGGGTGCATTATTATTATTGTCAATGGTTCTGCCATGCTTTGCACATGGAAATGCAGGGACGGATGCTTGTTGAAGCTTAATGTTCAAAGTTTTTAAACACTCTGTTGTGATTTTACTGGCGGTCAGCACTATGCTGACCGCTGGTTTTTTTATGACGGCCTCAGCTATGGATGTTGAAGTGGATGTTGTCCCTGGCAAAGAGAGTTTGCAACTGGCCATCCAAAATGCGGTTGCGGGGAGTTTATTGCGTTTGCAACCTGGCATTTATCCTGGACCGGTGCTGGTGGACAAATCATTAACGTTGGTGGGAACACCAGGGAGTATTATAGAAAATAATGGTCAGGGAAGTGTCATTCGAGTGACGGCTCCTGATGTGACGATTCGGGGGGTAACGGTTCGAGGTTCAGGAAAAACAGAATCGGAACTTGACAGCGGGATCTATGTAGCCAGTAGTGCCGACCATCTCCTTTTGGAGGAGAATGTTGTTACAGGCAATCTTTTTGGCATTTCCATTCAAGGGGCTCCTTATGTCGTGGTACGTAATAACTATATCGTTAATCGCAACGATTTATGGCTCAATTATCTAGGGAACGGGATTAATATTTGGAACACAACTGGCTCCATTTTTGAAGGAAATCAAGTCGAAGGTGGACGGGATGGCGTATTTATTCAAATCGCCCATGGCAATATTATCCGCAACAATCGTTTTACTAACCTTCGTTTTGCTGTCCATTATATGTATGCCAACAACAATGAAATTTCAGACAATATTTCCATTGGTAACCATGTTGGATTTGCTTTAATGTATTCGCATCATCTTAAAGTGCTACGCAATATTTCCAGTCATGATCGCGATCATGGGCTTATGTTTAACTCTAGCAACAATTCCGAAATTGCTTGGAACTGGGTAAAAAATACGACGGAAAAATGTGTTTTTATTTATATTGCAACGGGAAATAACATCCATGACAATCGTTTTGAAGGGTGTAGTATTGGTATTCATTACAATGGGGCTTCTGAGAAGAATCAGATTTGGAACAATGCGTTTGTCAACAATCAGACTCAGGTAAAGTATCAAGGAACGGTATTGTTTGAGTGGTCACATCTTGGGATTGGTAATTATTGGAGTGATAATGCGGCTTTTGATCTTAACAACGATGGCATAGCAGATATCGCATATCGTCCTAATAATGCTGTAGATCGCATTGTTTGGCGGTATCCTTTGGCCAAGTTATTGCTTTCCAGTCCAGTGATGGAGACCATACGTTTTGCCCAAAGTCAATTTCCGGCCCTTTATCCCGGGGGTATTGTGGACAGTTGGCCACGGATGACTTTGCCGCCCCGAATAGAATAAATTTAAAAAAAAGGGGTCTGGGGGATTGTTCCCAGGGTTTTGCCCTTGACCTCGGTTTTGCTTTATTTCAAATTTTTATCTTTGGAGCGTGCATCGTGACCCAAGCCGTGGTCTTTGCTGAAGAACTTACTAAACATTATGCGCAACAAGCGGTTCTCAAGGGAATAACGCTCAGCATTCCCCGTGGGGTATGTCTGGCTTTGTTAGGCCACAATGGGGCTGGCAAGACCACCTTAATGAAGTTAATGTTGGGCGTTACCCATCCCACGGGGGGGCGTTTACAGGTATTGGGTAACGATCCTGCGCACGCGCCCCTCTCTTTTCGTCGTCAGATTGGTTTTTTACCTGAAAACATCGCCTTTTATGATGAAATGACCGGAGCGGATACCTTGACCTATTTTGCCCGTTTAAAAAATGAAACCCAAGAGCGATGTGGTGAGTTATTGGCGCGGGTTGGCTTGAGTGATGCGGCCAATCGGCGGGTCAAAACCTATTCCAAAGGGATGCGTCAGCGGCTTGGTTTGGCGCAATCTCTGCTTGGTCAACCTGGATTGCTTTTGTTAGATGAACCAACAACGGGTCTAGATCCCATGCTGCGTCAGGAATTTTTTCGTATTATTCAAGAGGTTCGTTCTGGAGGGGGGACGGTTATTCTCTCGTCACACATCTTAACTGAACTCGAAGCCCACACCGATTTTGTGGCCATTATGAGTCAGGGGCAGCTTATGGCTTATGGAACCTTGGATGAGTTGCGGCGACGGGTAGATTTGCCGGTACGTTTGTTACTATCGGTTCCAGAGGGGAGAGGGCGGGTGGAACAACACTTGGTTGATTTGGAGTGTCGTTCGTTTGGTTTGCACACTTTAGAAGTTATTTGTCCAGTCGCCGAAAAAATGTCTACCTTGCGGCGTATTGGGCAACTGGAAGAGGTGGTAGATGTCGAGATTCATTTACCCACTTTGGAGGATGTTTATGTTCATTTTGGTCATATCAACTCTTCTTTGGAAAAATCGGCATGAAGAGCATTGTAACGATTGCCCTAAAAGAGATGCGCGATGCCCTGCGCAACCGTTGGATTATCAGCGCGACTTTATTACTGGCGGGATTGGCTTTTGTCTTGGTTTTTCTTGGCAGTGCCCCCACGGCAGGAGAATTGGGGGTTAAGCCGTTAGCTGTGGTGGTGGTAAGTCTTTCCAGTTTAACCATATTTTTAATGCCGTTGATTGCTTTACTTTTGTCCTACGATGCCTTGGTTGGGGAGGCGGAACGGGGCACATTGTTTTTACTTTTTACCTATCCCATCACTCGTATCCAATTGCTCTTAGGGAAATTTTTTGGTCATGTCGGGGTGATTTTAATTGCCACAGTGGTTGGCTATGGGGTGGCTGGTTTAGCGATTGGCGTACAAGGCAACGGAGCCGATCCTCAAAGCCGTTTGGCTTTTGTTGTTTTAATTGCAAGTTCGGTTTTACTTGGGTCAATTTTTATTGCCTTGGCCTATTTAATCAGCTCCATGGTGCGCGAACGGGGAACGGCGGCAGGGTTGGCCATAGGGGTCTGGCTTTTTTTTGTGGTTTTGTACGATATGGCACTGTTAGGATTATTGGCGGCAACCAAGGGCAAGCTGAGTGCGTTATTATTTTCAGGATTGTTGTTAGCCAATCCAGTAGATATTTTTCGATTGTTTAATTTAAGTACGTTTGAAAATGTACGAAAATTTTCTGGATTGGCGGGGGTAAGCCAGCAAGCCACTTTGGCCCCAGAAATTTTATTGGCAACCTTGTTTTTATGGCTGCTCATACCGCTGAGTCTCGCCATATTAAAATTTAGGAAAATGGAACCATGATTTTTGTAACAAGGCGTTTGTTGGTCGTGCTGGTGTTAACTTTTTCTTTTTTTGGTTGTCGTGCCAACAACGATGATCAATCCATCTTACCAAAAGAGCCAACCCCCGAAACTATGGGGTATTATTGCGGTATGAATTTAAAGGAACATTCTGGCCCAAAGGGACAAATTATCGTGGCGGGTGAAGAGAATACGCTCTGGTTTTCCACCATCCAAGAGGCCTTTTCTTATTCATATCTCGAAGGGGCAACGCGGCACATACTGGCCTTTTACGTCAACGACATGGGCCAATCAATCGACTGGGATCACCCCCAACCTGGTAGCTGGATCAAAGCGGAATCGGCCTATTATGTCCTTGGGAGTAAGCGCGGGCAGACAACGGGAGATGTTGAAATTGTTCCTTTTGGTTCTAAACCTCAGGCTGAAAATTTTATGCATTCTTACGGCGGGCGTGTTTTCTCTTTTAATGAGATCAACGAAAAAGATATTTTGCCTAACCAGCCGAAAAATAAATAATGGGATTTTGTTTAACTCTGTAGCGATTGCCCCATATGGGGCAATCGCTTTGTAGAGAAAATGAGGGGTGTTTAGTTAGGAGATATCCAGTAAAACTTTTGGGTTATTTACCCCCTCTTTGCCACTGGGATTGGTAAATTGATCGTTAAGATCCTGGACAAAAATGTTGGTGTCTTTTTGTACTTTAAAGATTCTATTTTGTGCCCAAGAACCCCAACCTGAGGGTTTGCTAGAGAGCAAGGAGCGGGAGAGGCGGATATTGCGTTTAAATCCTTTGCGGACGGCATCCAGGATATCAGACCGTTGAATTTTTTTCGTCAAATTTCGGGTGACATTCCAGGCACTCAGCTTACGCATGAGAACATGCAGATATCCGACAATGCCAAGTGTAGTCAGAGCAATGCCAGCCGCAGCGGTCTGTTGCATGGTGTCGGGTGCGTTTACCATGTTGATAAACCAATCTATCCCTAAGGAGTGACCAGTTCCCAAGGTAGCTCCCGCGATCAAGCCCCCTAACAACAGGATCCAAATACCATCCAAAATCAAAACGCCTTTGCGCCATTGCGAGATCATTTCGGTCAGGATGGGGACGACCTCGTCCTGAATCATTTTGGTGATATCTTCCAAGGAGCCGATAATACGGTAAGCGCGATCGATCTCCACTCGATTGATTCGCCCGAGGATTTCGTTCATATCTTCGGCCAATTTGTTTTCATAGCGCGTGCGTACTTCGTCATCGGCGATGGGATGGGCGGCTTGTTTGTTATAAATTTGGAAAAAGTGTCCCGCCATCAAGCCCGCTTGCGACATGGCCCGTTGCCAAGCGGCCACGACATCTTCCAGGTTGTCTTCTGAAACGGTGCAATCGACTTGGTTCAGAATAAATAAAAATTTATTTGAATCGTGTCGGTTGATGGTATTGGCAACGAGGTGTTCCAGGGTATCTTTCATGGCACCTGGTTCGGGATGCCGAGCATCGAACAATACCAAAACCAAGTCAGAGAGATCCATAATATGGTCGGTAATTTTCAGGGTGGAGGTGCGCTGCGCATCGGCGTCGAAACCAGGGGAGTCGATTAAAATTTTGCCACGCAATTTTTCTGTAGGACAGGTTTTGAGTTGCAAATAGGCATCGATACGGCGTCCTTCACCAGTGACGACCTCTTCGATTTCGCGACTGATTTGATAAAATGGAAATCGAGGATCGGCGTCTAGTGCCAATCCGGGCAGGGTGCGGCTTTGTTCCTCTTTGCTGTAGCAGATGACGGTAAATTTATCATCCACTGCTTGGTTACCCGTTCGTTGGAGCTTTTGATCCAAGAAGGAGTTGATAAAGGTAGACTTGCCTGCGGAAAAAGTGCCTAAGATGGAGATGAGTGGCCACCAGGGAACACGGGTGGCAAAAGATTCGCTTCGATCTAGTAAACCCATGCGGTAGGCTACGCGATCTAATTCGCGAAAACTTTGCACCACCCGCAGGAGAACGGGGTTTTCCTGCTTAAGGTGCTTCTCAAGGCTTTCGATACGTCGTTCTATCTGAGTGCTATTATTTAAAAACATACGAATCCTCCAGAGGTCGGGGAAAAAGGGGTGCATTTTGGTCCATAATGTTATAGGCTCATTTTTTTAAGAATAGACATTTTATGCACGAATCTCTCGGTTTTCTGTTCATCCGAATGATTTTTTTTTTCAGAGGTGATTTTGATTGTCTATTCTAAACGATCTCCACTCTTTTTAGACTAAAAAACGAGGTAATGCCATGGCCAAAGAAACGGTGACCATTCGTGATAATCGGACTGGTAAAGAAATGGAACTTCCCATTATTTACGGTACTGAGGGACCTGCTGTCGTTGATATTACTAAATTTTATAAAGAGTTTAATCTGTTTACCCTTGATCCAGGGTTTCGTTCAACGGCTTCCTGTGAGAGTAAAATTACCTTTATTGACGGTGAAAAGGGGATTTTGCTTTATCGGGGATATCCGATTGATCAATTAGCGGAACAAAGCTCTTATCTGGAGGTCTGTTATCTTTTATTAAATGGTGAGTTGCCAAATCAGGAGCAATATGGTGACTTTAAAAAGATTGTGCGTGATCATACCATGCTCCATGAGCAAATTTTAACTTTTTATCGTGGATACCGTCGTGATGCCCATCCCATGGCCATTATGGTGGGTGTGGTTGGAGCTTTATCGGCGTTTTATCATGACTCATTGGATATCCATAATCCGCGCCATCAAGAGATTTCGGCTTTTCGTTTGATTGCAAAAATTCCCACCATAGCCGCTCTTTCCTACAAATATTCTGTTGGTCAACCATTTGTTTATCCAAAGAACAAATTGAATTATGTAGAGAATTTTCTCAATATGTTGTTTGCGGTTCCCTGTGATGAGTATCAAGTTTCACCGGTTTTGGCCCGGGCGATGGAGCAAATTTTAATTTTACATGCCGACCATGAGCAAAACGCTTCGGCTTCAACGGTTCGTCTGGCGGGTTCTTCACAGGCCAATCCGTTTGCAGCGGCGTCGGCGGGTATTGGGGCTTTGTGGGGTCCTGCTCATGGGGGTGCGAATGAAGCGGTTTTGAAAATGTTGAATGAAGTGGGTTCGGTAGATCGAATTCCTGAGTTTATTCAACGGGCCAAAGATCCAAACGATCCATTTCGTTTAATGGGGTTTGGCCATCGTGTCTATAAAAATTATGATCCACGGGCTCGTATTTTGAAAAAGGCTGCCCATGACGCTTTGGAGTTGGAACGCATTGCGTTGGATGATGAATATTTTCGTGGGCGGAATTTATACCCCAATGTGGATTTTTATTCCGGCATCATTCAATCGGCCATTGGTATTCCTACCAATATGTTTACGGTGATTTTTGCTGTGGCCCGCACGGTGGGTTGGATCAGTCAATGGATGGAGATGATTTCTGAAAAGGGTCAATCCATAGGTCGGCCGCGTCAGCTTTATACGGGTGCGCGACATCGGGATTATGTCCCATTTGATCAACGGTGATTCTTTTTAATTTCGCGAAAGGTTGAATCATCTGATGTCCACGGAGTTTGATTCTCGTCCTATTGGAATATTTGATTCAGGAGTTGGTGGGCTAACGGTTTTGCAAGCATTGATGCGTCGTTTTCCCTCGGAGAGTTTTATCTATCTGGGGGATACGGCGCGGGTGCCGTATGGCAATAAGTCGGCCCGCACGGTGGAGCGTTATACGCTTCAGGTGGCCGATTTTTTGTTAAGGTATGATGTCAAGGCGTTGGTTGTCGCCTGCAATACCGCGTCGGCGTTGGGGTTATCTGCGTTACGCGCCCACACCTCTATACCTGTTCAAGGGGTGATTCAACCTGGGTGTCGGGCAGCGGTAGAGATGAGCAAAGGGGGGTGTATTGGTGTGATTGGTACCCGCACCACCATAGCCAGTGGGGCCTATCCTCACACGCTTTATTTATTGGACCCCACAGTTCGAGTTATTTCGCAGGCCTGCCCATTGTTTGTCCCCTTAGTTGAGGAGGGGTGGGTCAATCATGCTGTGACGCGTATGATTATCGAAGAGAATCTACGTTCTTTGAAAATTTCTGGTATAGACACTCTTATTTTGGGCTGTACCCACTATCCTCCTCTCAAAGCCCTGATTGCCGATGTTTTAGGCCATCATATTCAATTAGTTGATTCCCCCTATGCCGTTGCCCGTGCCCTGGAATCCCGTCTTCAAGATCTCATCCGTCCCGCTAAACCCGAAATCGAACGACAGACCCTTTTTCTGGTTACGGATGTCGCTGAAAGATTTCGTGAGGTGGCGAAACATTTTTTAGAGGGGATTCCAGTGGAGAAGGTGGAGATGGTCGATTTATGAGGATGCAATTGGTTATGGGGGATGCAAATATAACGAAAGCGGATTTCCTGCTGTAACGCGCCATCTCTCTTGACAGAAAGTGACGACTCGTTTGACATTTTTTCCCTTTAAAAAAAATTCATGCTTCTCTTGACTAAAAAAGGGCTGTAAGGATCCCCCGGCAAAGCCGGGGGCTTTCGATTGCTGGCCCCTCAAAGGGGCCTGATCGCAATCGTTTAAAACCCAAGCACAACTTTCTCATGAATCTTTGTACAACTCATGTCGAGGGGTTTACCCATTGTTATTATGGCCCTTTTTTTTCTAAATAAAACACTTGTATGCTGTTTGCGTATATTGCTTATTTCCACGCCTCTAAGTTTGAGAGGGTTCAGGGCTTAATACATTGTCTGAAAATTGGGGTCCATTATAGTAACGAACGTAGAAATGTACGTCCTGGAATTAAAACGAGATATTAAAGAATTAGATGTTAAATTAACACGAGATATCAAAGAACTTGATGCCAAAATAGAGACGGTCAAGGCCGAGCTGAAAAAAGATATCGAGACGAGCAAGGCTGAGTTGAAAAAAGGGTAGTCCTGAAATTAGATGATGATTAACCCCCCACAGTCAACGACGCGTTATGATGGATAAACATCCAGATGGCTCCGATGTGGTTTTCTGTTTTTTTGAAAATGAGAGAGTGCTTCTGACCAAGCGAGAAATTCTTTGCCGCATCGTATTATTAAAACGCTCAATGTGATTGGTTTTCCCTGACTCTTGTAACATTGCAACCATTTCTCAGGCACGCCTACGACACGTGCAATTCCTGCCAGGGGAATTTTTTCTAATAATAATTTGGGTGTGGATCTTTTAGAACGACACCATTTCAGGCTGCCATAAGCACTGGAGGAAGTGCATAACGCGAAAGGTGATTGCGTTTGAGCTCCGCCGATAAGTGGTACTGCCAGTACT
>JAMOAW010000116.1:0-3640 GCA_039908535.1 Magnetococcus sp. DMHC-6
CTGTGGACACTTTTTGGTGCTTATGGGAGGTTTTGTTTACTCGGTTGAGAGAGTTTTTACTCATTGATATTTTCTGAATTCAAAAGAGGCTTTTTTGTCCAGATGCAGCCTTGCCAAAATTCATACCACAACACCCATACAAGCCGATTCCTCTGACCTCGCTCGACAGGCAGCGTTGATCGTCGGTCAAGGGGATCTCACTTGGTGCGACTGGACCCACCGTTCTCCTCGGTGCCAACAAACATTGGCGGTCCTGAGAGGTATGGTCGGTTCCTAGATTCTAACCGGTCCACTCGGACCCTTCTGGCCATTTCTCTATTTTGGGCAAGGCTGCATCTGGACAAAAAAGCCTCTTTTGAATTCAGAAAATATCAATGAGTAAAAACTCTCTCAACCGAGTAAACAAAACCTCCCATAAGCACCAAAAAGTGTCCACAGGAGGTCTGTTTCTATCCAATTAAAACAACATGATATCGCATCATCCTTACGTTAAAATTTTTCAAATTCATCGTCCGAAGCCCCACCACTGCCCATCTCCAAATGAACACCACGGCTCTTCATAGGGGAAGCCGGTGGTAAAACCTTCAGTGCTTTTTTGGGGGCGGCTTGGTGATGAGTTAATTGTTGACGCGCCGGAAGGGATGGTTTGTGCGTCACAGGACGACGCACGGATTTAGCATGCTCGGCTCCAGTTTTAAAAAAACTAATGGCTGTCGCCAACATGTCCGATTGAGCAGAAAGTTCTTCAGCGGTGGCGGCCATCTCCTCGGAAGCCCCGGCATTTTGTTGAATCACCTGATCCAACTGCTGTATGGCCGAATTGATTTGACTGGCCCCTTGGCTTTGCTCCCGACTGGAAGCCGAAATCTCCTGGACCAGTTCAGCGGTTTTTTGAATATCTGGCACCAACTTTTGCAACATACTTCCAGCCCGTTCGGCAATTTCGACGCTAGAGGCGGATAATCCACCAATTTCTCCTGCGGCTGTTTGGCTGCGTTCGGCCAATTTGCGTACCTCGGCCGCAACAACCGCAAAACCCTTTCCATGTTCACCCGCACGGGCGGCTTCAATGGCGGCGTTGAGGGCTAACAAATTGGTTTGGCGTGCGATCTCTTCAATAATAGAGATTTTTTGCGCAATCTCTTTCATGGCGGTAACCGCTTCTAAAACGGCCTCACCACTCTCTTTAGCATCTTTGGCGGCCATAGATGAAATTTTTTCGGTTGTGGCCGCATTGTCGGTGTTTTGCAAAATATTGGATGACATCTCCTCCATTGCCGAAGAGGTCTCTTCTACAGAAGCCGCTTGCTCTGTCGCCCCTTGCGACATTTTTTGGGCGGAATCAGAAAGTTCATTGCTGCCAGCGGCAACTTGCTCAGAGGCGGCGGTAACTTCAGATACCACGCTGGACAATTTCTCCACCATATTGCGTAGAGCGTCTGCCAATTGGCCGAGTTCATCCTGTTGACGAACCATAATCGTGGCCGTCAAATCCCCTTGAGCAACCAATTGGGCGAATTCAACCCCCTGAATAAGGGGCTTCGCAATACTTTGTGCCACCATTAAAGCCACCCCCGCAACAAGTGCTGCCAAAATAAAAGCAGCCAGCACAACGCTCATCACCAACGCATGAATAGGCTCTTGCACCTCCGCCAAATCAATCTCAGCCAAAACCGCCCAGGTAATGCCCCCCATCTGAATAGGAGCATACGCCGAAAGAACCAAATTACCGTTATAGTCGGTAATCACCTTGGCATCTGTTTTTCCCGATAAGGCTTCTGTAGCAGCAACGGTTGCAATCTTACCCTTATTGGGATCGGCAAAAGAGGCCTTGACCGAATGACCCTGGGGATCCAAAAATGAATCTGAGCGCATCAACTTATCCGAACCGATCAGATAGGTCTCCCCCGTTTTACCCATCCCCTCCCGTTGCTGCATAATCCCGTTAATAGAGGCCAGCGAAAGTTGTAAGGCTACCACCAATTCCACTTTACCATTATTGACGACCGGTTGCGCAATAAAAGAGGCGGGTTCATTATTGCTCGGAGCATAGGGTTCAAAATCCGCCATACCAAATTGTTTAGACCCAATCACGGAGCTTACCAACTTGCCCAGATTGGAACTGGCATATTTACCGTTCAACATATTGGTTTGATAGTCGGCCTCTTTAGACGCACTATAAAAGACAAACCCATCTGGATTAATTAAAAACAGATCATAATAGCCATAGGCTTCCTGATACTGCTTGAAAAATTCGTTACCTTGATCATCCACTGGGCTAAAGGCTTCTGCCACATCAATCTCCGACATCATCGCCCAGCGAATGCCATTTCCCACATCAACCGCATCCCAATCAGAGAGCACCGGGTTGCCGTTATAGTCCAGAATGACTGCCTGACTGGATTTTCCTTCCAAGGCTTGCGCAACGGCTTCAGTGTTGACTTGGATATTATTTTTAAAAGAGACCTCTACCGAGTGACCTTTTGGATCCAAGAATGAATCAGAGCGCATACGACGATCTTGACCGACGAGATAAGATTCCCCGGTTTTTCCCATACCATTGCGTCGCAGCATGATTTCGTTAATTTTTTTCAACGGAACTTGAAATCCGACATATCCCAACAACGCCCCATTAGACCCCTGTACCTGACCGATCATAAACGCGGCTGGCACCCCTCCAGAAGGGGCATAAGAGGCGATATCCCCAACAGCGATCTCTTCCGCACCCATGGTCATGGCTACCTGGAAAGCCTTGCCAAAACTGGAATCTTGCAAATCACTTTTAAGATTTTTCCCTAAATCAGGCTCTTTAGCGAAGGTATAGATAATTTTGCCATCTGGATGAATAAGGAAAAGATCATACCACTCATTATCCGCCACGATATCCTTCATTCGGGGGTCGACCTGTTTGACCAACTGATTCCACTCAGAAGAATCTATCTTTCCACCTGCATGGTCAACCGTTGCAATAAATTTTGCTAACGCCTCTTGGACACCACCATCGTCCTTGGTGATTTTTAATTGAATCTTCAAAGCGTCTATATAAGAGGTGAGTTGCGCCTTTTTAAGATCCTGGATGGCATTCAACTTGCGAAAGGCTTCCATACGCAACGTGTTGACCGTTTTTACTAAAACATCCATGTCCCCTTTACGCTCTTCAAAATATTTTCCGATCTGAACCTTTTTAATCTCCCGAACCGAATTGAGTTGATTAAAACTCGCCTGCATCAAGGCTTCTCTCGCGCTGTTTTGGCTAAACCAACCCACTATAGCCAATGGAATTAAGCCCACCAACATAAAAAGGGCTATTAGTTTGGGTCGCATACGAATGTTGTTTAAATTTAACATAACTCCCACCCTCAAATAAATAGTTACAAAAAAAGACAAATTTAAAGATATCATACCATCTTTGACATACTTTTTTATATTTTAATGGCTATTATGAAAATATAAAAGAAAAAAAACACAACGCTCACTTTTCAAATAAAAATAACGGCACATTTATCGCTTGATTCAAATGTCGGTACCACCACATTTAAGTGTGGACGATGAACGAGTGCCTGAACAAAAAGCAAAGTCAAGACCTTGGGGGATTGCATCCCCCAATCCCCCTGCTTTTTGAAGGAAGCAAAACCGAGGT
>JAMOAW010000011.1:0-55589 GCA_039908535.1 Magnetococcus sp. DMHC-6
AATCAGGGAAGGTTTCGATTAAAAGCAGCATAGTGGGAGCGACTGTTAAAAATATTGACCATCTCAGACACTGGAAATTGCGTTTTTTGAGGCATAATGGGTCTACCGTCCAATGAGGAAAAAATAAAATACAAATCATAAACATGAAGATAAAAAATAACCAAGTATCAGAGCTTATGGATGTTTAAAAATTGTCTTGACAACGGGGTCCACTTCAGATTCTCTCAAAAATTTGCCTCGGTGTCCTGTAAAAACAAATACTCCATCTCCAAAAATGCTGGAGATGGAGTAAAATTTGGGGCGGATGAGATTTTTGGTAGCGACAGGTTGTTTTCTTGATTTTTCGATACATTGAAATTTCAAGGCTCTACAGTAACATTAACAGATTCGTTAATTTACTTATATTAACTAACCATAACGCTTTCACATCGCAGTTTATCTTTCCGATTACTTACACTTATTGAAATCAGGTCTGTCAGCCGCGCAAAAATTAAATCCTTTGGGATCTGGCGCACCAGCATCATTATAACCACCAACCAGTTGTTCACCTCTAAATTTGGCTTTGATGATTTTGGATTTGGTGATATCTACACGGTCATTGCTACAGGCTTTCTCTGCTTCGGCAACGCAGATTGGTTTCATGTCAGCATCTTTCTCTTTATCGCAGGCAGCCTTGCCGCCACATTTGGCATAAGAGACTGCTTCTTGACCAGCGCAAGCGGTTCTTACGTAGCTGAGAACACAAGGGCTTTCAGCTGCTGCACTTCCGGCAAATCCTAGTACAATTAAAGATGCCGCAAAGGTAACATATGATTTTTTCATTTTTTAAATTTCCTTTTTCAGTGAGTTGTAACAGAGATAATTACCAAGCTTTCATTTCTTGTCATTTCCTTGAAGGGGAAATCTCTAACTAATTAGCACTTTGCCACATCGGAACATCAAGTTAAGAATCAAAATTATCCATTGCAACACCCCTTTTTTGACACTTTCCAAACTAAGAAATGTCGAAGATGATCACTGGCCATTTTGGATAACATCTCCAAAAGTTCGTTTTCCCTAAAAAAATCTTTCAGGAAAACTGTGTGCGATTTTTTTTTCTTATCCAACGGATGGTCTTGGCTTTGCTAATTTTCATAATTCACTCATTATCGCGAAACACAACTATTCTATTTAAATCTATAATTTACTGCGGTCAAAGTCAAGTAAAATATCATATTTTTATGTTTTTTGATTCTATCGACCCGGTCAAACTCATGTCCAAACTGAAAGCTCCATCCGCCCAAAAATTGTGTTCATCCGACTCATTTTGCAAACAGACAAAAGCGATTTGCTGAACATTTGGTTTCGAAAAAATCAAAGACAATATTAAAATATCATAGGATACGATCACTCAGATTTCAGAAACTTTAGAAGGACTTCCCTCTTAAATTTAAGCCGGAACAAGATATGGAATCAACTGGAAGAATGTACCAGTTTGTATGGATCCTGTCCAACGGGAACTCCCCTATTGTTCAGAGCGTTTTCGCGTCGCTATATTTCTTTTCTCTCCCTCAATAAATCAATACTGGCTTTGTATTCGTTTTAGAGCTTTTTCCTGCTAGGTTTTATAACTCATATCTTTTGCTGCATCCTTCGCCGTAAATATCTTAAAAAGGCAAAATATAAGTAAAAATATTATTTTCTAAATAAAAATTTGTTCAATCAAACTATCACACTTTGCAATATTCTAATATTTTAATTTAAATAACTTCTAGTACATAACCATAAATACCTTGATAAATCTATCCACATTAATTCTAAAAATATCATTGCCTATTGATCTTTCACTGATTGACTTAATCCGTCTTTAAGGCACTCAGATAGTTACTGTTTTTGTATACAGGCTTATTGGATTCTCCTTTGGAATAAAATGTCAACAAAAATCCAATAATTATCAAATCATAGATTGACTTTCCCCATTGTTTGGATAAAAAATGACTTATGCTCTTTTGACTGTTTACCTCCTCAAAATCTCCCTGCTTGTGTGGGAGGCTAAAGAAAGGAAGACGATAAAACGTCTCCCTTTCTTTAGATACAGCTAAACAAAAAGTGCAATCTTATCCGATAGCAACCACAATTCCGTGCAGTGTGCTGGCTGCATCGCACATTTGGCCAGCAATATTACGCATATGACGATAGATTTCGCGGCGCTTGAGCATTTCGACGACATGCATCATGGCCAAAACTTCGGCATCTGCAGCACGGCTTTTCATTCTCTGGATATCTTCGTCAATGCTGTAAAGTTTTGCTAAAGCCTTACGATAGACCTTGTCCACATTGGTCAAACAAAGCAGGCCGACTTGGGCATCGGGATCGGCCATTGCGGGGGTTGTATCCAACTTGGAATAACCACGCTGAAGAGCCGACGCAGCCTCTCTCATGACAACAGCGATTTCCAGACAATAGTTGTCGGATTTGATTTGGAGAGCTTCCATCTCTTCAATAACCACACGCATGGAACCAAGAGGAATTTCCAATCGAATGATGCTTTGCAGAACATCCTCACGGTCAATAGGGGTTGAAAATGCATTGGTTAGGATATCCAAATGTTTATCCCGCATAGCTTTGGCTTGAGATTCCAGTTTAACCAGTTCCTGAAACTTGGCAGGCTTCGAATCAGACAGATATTCAGCCGCAACGGTCATGGCTTGGGACAGAATTTCCGCTTGAGCGGTAATCATGGTCAAAAAGGGAGGAATCCGAGGGAAAACATTATCCAGCATTTTGGTAAAGGGGGAATTGGTTGCACTCATGTGCGTCTCCTTAGTGTATGTATAAGTTTAATATTCGTGATGTTTTGTTTTTATTTTACCAAGTTTTGTGAACGACAGAACTAAAACTTGGTGAACACATTTGTTAGTAAGTAAGTCAAACCACCAACCAGACCAGAACCAGGGATGGTGATGATCCAGGTAGCAAAGATCTCTTTGCCTTTGCGCCATTTTACAGCATTGGGTTGTTCAGCTGTCCCTACACCCATAATGGCAGAACTCGAGACGTGGGTTGTAGAAACTGGCGCGCCTACCATCGCAGCACCAAAGATGACCGTTGCAGAGGTTAATTGGGCGTTGAATGAATGAATGGGACGTACCCGAAAGATACCAAAACCAACTGTCTTTACGATCCGCCAACCACCGAACATATTTCCCGCTGTGATAATTAAGGCACACCAAAGAATAACCCAGTCAGGAATATAGAACTTGTCCGTCTGTCCGCCTAAAAGCAGTGCCAAGGAGATAATCCCCATGCTTTTTTGTGCATCATTGGTTCCGTGGGAAAAGGATAAGGCACCAGCAGAGATCCATTGGGAGTATTTGAAAAATTTATCGACACCTGGTCTTGCTGCGGCCACCATGGTCCGAACAATTTTTTGTAATGTCCAAGCAAACCAAAAACCCACCACTGGCGAGATAAACAAGGAGAGAATCACCTTTGTGACACCAGACATTTCGCCATCATTAATCAATTTACTCCAGCCCCACAACACATGATCTGGACCAGCGGCAAAAAGCACCGCACCCACTATACCACCAACCAATGCATGGGATGAGGAGGATGGCAAACCAAACCACCACGTAAACAGGTTCCAAAAAATAGAGCCAAAAATGCCGCACAAAAGAATTGTAAGCGACATTGCTGCCTCTAAATCACCAATGGTGACAAATTTTCCAATGGTATTTGCCACTGCGGTACCACCAAGCATGGGACCGATAAAGTGAAATACACCAGTCAATAGTGCCGCCTGAATGGGGGTCATGGCTCTTGATGCGATGATAGTCCCGGTAATATTTGAAGCATCATGAAACCCGTTGGTAAAATCAAATATGAGCACGATGATAATCGCTGCCCACATAAGTATTAAAATGTTATCCATGTTTTCACCTTTTCTCCTCCTGTTAACTGTTTTATTGTTTGCTAAACTTTGATAAATAATGCCTAAATATTAAATTTTTCGAAATAATGACATTATAAAAATTTTTAATAACAAAATCTTGAATCAGTAGGAGGTTTCTCCTACTGACAAAGGTTTTGAGTATCATTTTTCCGTTAGATCCAAATGTGGTACTAATTTATGGAGGGCAGATTACGCTATTTGATATCATAATGGTGTTAACTTTAAGGAAAACATATCATGATTTTATCAATAATTGACTTTAACCAAAATAGTCCTTTAAAAACAATGCATTTTAATATTTCCAAGAAAATTTGATTCCCAGAAAATATCAGGGGTTATTCTGTTTTTTGACACAATTATGGCCTTGCAGATCAAAAACGTAAAAAAATATAAGCCAATAGGATTTTGGACCATTCGTGCTGGATTTTTTGGTTAGATTAAAATCATTTGTTGAATCTAACCAATTCATCCAAAAAATGATCCGATCTTGAACTTATCAGCCAGTGAGTGACGCAACGATTTCCTTGAGTCGCTCCGGTTTTTCTACCATGTTGAACACATGGTCTTTCATTTGGTAGGAGATGTTTTCTTTGTCCAACTGCATGTATCAGTAAAAATATATCTAAATTTACTCAACAGACCGAAATTCAAAATGCTGTTGTGCCAATATACAAGTCATGAGAATATTGTTTTTCAAAAAAAGATTGACCCAATTCTCCATAAAAACTCTATTCCCAGGAATCCCGCATACGATACCCCACCCCCATTTCTGTCATAAGCAGTTGAGGATGCGCAGAGTCTACTTCCAATTTTCTCCGCAACTGGGCCATGAATACCCGCAACGTATGGGTTTGATGGGTATAGTTCGGTCCCCAAACCTCTTTTAAAATATGTTGATGAGTCAACACCCGACCAGCATTTTTGGCTAGGTGCAAAAGCAATCGATACTCAATGGGAGTCAGGGTGATCAAACAGTCATTCATGCGTACCTCGCGGCGTACCGTGTCTATTTGCAATGGTCCAATCTCAAGAGTCTTCTCCTGGGAAAATCCTGTTTTCAACATGCTTGCCCGGCGTAAAGCTACCCGAATACGTGCCATTAATTCATTGATACCAAATGGTTTTATGAGATAATCATCTGCCCCGGCATCCAGTGCCATCACTTTATCATCTTCTCTTCCCCGCGCTGAAATAACAATAATGGGGACATGACTCCAACCGCGTAATTCTCTTGTAAAATCAATCCCATCCCCATCCGGCAAACCCAAGTCTAAAAGAATAATCTCCACTGGGGTGGCAGTAGAGAAAAGTCGTGCTTCGCGTAAATTGATAGCATCCACCACATCAAAATCCCGTGCGGTGAGAGCAGTGTGTAAAAAACGCCGCATTTGCACATCGTCTTCCACTACTAGTATTCGAGCACCTGGTATATTCATACGGCAATTCCCCCTGAATTTTCATATTGTTCCGATTGAAAAATATCTTGTGGCAATGGCGGATGGGGGAGAATAAGACGAAATTCTGCCCCACCCGTTGCCCTATTTGTGACTTGAATCGTGCCGTCATGAGCCTGGATTACCCCTTGACAAATGGCTAAACCCAATCCAGAACCTGGAATACCCTCTATTTTGCCTCGGACAAATTTTTTAAAAATGTCTTCCTCCTCCCCAGGCGGTACTCCAGGTCCTTGATCCTGCAAAAGTATAACCACCTTCTCCCCCAATCTCTCCACGATCCAGGTGATTTCGCTCTGTGCCGGAGTATATTTAATAGCGTTATCCAGCAAATTAACCAACACCGATTCAAAAAATACAGGGTCAACAAACAGCATGGGAATTTTTTCGTCCCCTTTGACCGTTATCAGTCGCCCTTGACATTGTTTTTCCAGACGAACCAAAGTTGTTCCAATCATCTCTTCAAAGGGGATCCAATCTTTACGCAGATGGCATCCTCCAGACTCTAGTCGCACCATATCCAACAAATTGCCAATCAACCTCTCCATTCGTTCGGCTTCGGAGCAGATGGTCTCAAGCAACTCATGTTGTTGGGTTTGATCCAGTCCGCCTTGGTCATCCCGAATCGCGGTCCCCGCCCCGATGATGGCCCCCAGAGGCGTGCGTAGATCATGAGAGGCCATGCTCAATAAGGTACTGCGTAATTCCTCTTCTTTAGCGCGGATGGCTGTCATGCGCACCTCTTCGCTCAATTTGGCCCGGTCGATAGCCAAACTGACTTGATGTGCAAATGACTCATAAAAAAACTGATCTTTCGATAATAAGTTGGAATCTACAATACGTAAGACCAATGCCCCCTTGGTACGAGAAGTATAAATAGGCAAAGCAATAAGTTCTGAATAGGACAGATGGTCAGTCCCCTTTCCTGTTGGTGTATTAAAAACGCAACACCTGCGTATAAGATTCATAGCGGTGTTTAAAGGGTAAAAATCGTTAGGTGTAGCGGCGGTCAGGTTTATATTCCCATCCATATCCTCTAGACAAATCGCAGCCTCCCCTCCAAAGAGACGGGCAGCGTGCCGAGTAATGATTTGAGCAATCTGTCCATCATCCAGAGTGGTCATCACCTCTCTGGTCAATCGGTGCAGGGCATCTGTTTGCCGTTCCCGTTCTCTGGATTCCAACTCTTGACAACGGATTCGGTTCATTAAATTGCTAATAATAATACCCACAGTAAAAAGCATGTTAATGGTCAAAACAGCTTTTGGATCTGTTAGTGAAAAGTTAAAATAAGGATAGATAAAATAATAATTATAGGACAACGCAGACAAAGTGGATGTCATCAAGGCGGGACCCTGCCCAAATTGAAAGGCTATCCCCATGATAGGTAAAAAGAAGAGCATGACCAAATCTGGAGCAGTGAGTATATGCCGCCCCCAAATGGCCAACATGGTCGTGATCATCACCGCCAGCAGGCTTACCGCATAACCAAACCAACGATTAGAGGGATGATCGGAATCCATTATAAAACCCTGCGATATCGTCTCAGGACTTGCAATACACATCACATTGATATAGCCACTGTTTTGGATTAAATCATGGACCAGTGAGCTATGAAAGCGTTCTTGCCAACGATTTGACTCAGACCTGCCGATCAATATATGGGTAACGCCCTGTTCGCGAGCGTAACGGATAATCTCTTGATGGACCGATTGACCAAACAGCCGAACAGTTGCCCCACCCAGAGACTCCACCAATTGCATATAACCCAGCAACTTTTGCCGATTCTCTTTGCTCAAGACATAGCCATAATCAGGGGTATCCACCGTTACAGCCATCCATGAAGCATTTAAACTCTGTGCCAAACGATGTGCGGCTTGAATGGTCCAAACCGATGCAGGATTGGCTGTAATGCAGACTAAAATATTCTCCTTGGCCAGATGTTCGGCGATGGGATAACCTCCTTCTACAATGTTCATCATCTAAACTCATTTATATTATTGTGCATTATGATTGCCAATTATTTTTTGTAGAAATTGCCGGATTAACTCGATAGAAATATTTTAAAGGATAATCCATCTAACGTCATGCCTGCATCATATTTATGTCTCAGAAAAATAAAAATCAAGACCTTGGGGGGCGGAGAACCGCCCCCCAGACCCCCTCTTTTTTTTAATTCTTAAAAAAAAAGAGGGGGTCTGGGGGATTCATCCCCCAGGGTTTGGCCTTTGATTTTTTTTTACCCGAAGGGCATCATGTTCTGTAATAATCGTATAAATTTTTAATCAATTTTTTAGCCTTAATTTTTTCTCATTTTTTTTAGTAAGTTAGAATGAGAAGGAATAGATTATTTTAATAAGCTAGACTACCTCTTAAGAATGTTTGTTCCCGAATACACCCAAGTGTGGTAGAATATATTTTCGTAAGAGGGGCAAAAGTCAGGGCAAGCCCCTCCTGCCTGGATGGATTAGGCTGCTATCTTGGGCAGCAGTCGTCTTTCGTTCCCGGATAATGTCAGGGAGTGGTCGGATGGTCGGTGTTTGGCACACCCAACCGACAACCGAGATAGTCCCAAAACGAAATGCTAAGTTTGGCGCATGTCTTCATCAAACTCAGGAAGGCATCCCGACATTCCTTACCCTCCTCGCTTCGAGTGCCGCCGCTAATCTTGCGTTTAGTCACATAGACGCGGATATCGTTCTCCGAACCATTAGTATGGAGTGGAGTCTCTGGACACTCCAATACCATTAGGAGTTCAGATTTTTTCCTTTTCAACCGTTCTAAAGCCGCATCCAACGCCTCAAAATTTCCTCCTAGATGTTGGATGCCGTTGATAGGCCTTGAGATCACTGCATTCGTAAACGATCACAGGGGGGGGTGACTCCCACGCCTCCTCAGATCCAAGAGATGTCAGGGATCCGATTTTGGAATTTGGCTTAAACGGCTTCGACCAGGATGGAAAACGAGGGGAGCCGCCGAATACGGCAGGTTTCTCGGAGCGATAAGATGCGCTCCACCCATCGGTTTCCCTTTTCACTGGAAGTTCCCTGGCTGCGTTTACGCCAGAGGACTCCGAAACGTGCGTTTTCTTTTTTATTTTTGTGTCAAATCAAATGCAAATCAACAATCACACTTCTTTATTTTTTTTTTATCTCTACACCGTTTAAATTAACCCAATATTGATATAAAACCTGATAATATTTTTCCGCTTTATTCAACATCTTTTTTTAAAATTGCCCATATTTCCAAACCTGTTCGATGAAAGACAATCCACATGATACATGATGCCCGTTTATTCTTAGCACCCATTCTTGACGAGATGGATATACGATGAGTTCACCTGTTAATGAATTCACCCTTTCGCGTCTTGTTGTGATTTCTTTTTTGTTGACGATTTCGATCGGCGCATTGCTTCTTCTTCTCCCTGTCAGTCGTCTTCCAAATGTAGCCCCAATTTCCTGGATCGACGCCCTTTTTACATCTGCTTCAGCGGTCTGTGTAACCGGCTTGACCATCCGAGATACAGGCACCACCTTTTCATTATTCGGCCAAGGAATCATTCTGGGACTGATCCAGATTGGTGGACTTGGATTTCTAACGATTTCCACCTTTTTTATCGCCCGATTCCAGGGACGCAGGAGAGGAATAAGCCTACAACACCGTCACCTTTTAGAAATATCCCACGGTTCTATAGAGTCAGTGGCACCCACCCAGTTACTGAGGGCCATTCTGCTGTTCACCTTTCTAACGGAACTTCTGGGTGCATTGTTGCTTTTCGATCGATTTTCAGAGACCTATCCAACTGGACAGGCAACATGGCTGGCTATTTTCCACGCCATTTCCGCCTTCTGCAATGCCGGGTTCGGACTTTTTGCCGACAATATGATGGGTTACCGCCAAGATTTATTGGTCAATGGCACCATCATGGGATTGATCATCCTGGGAGGATTGGGCTTCCTCGTCGTTGCCGACTTGACGTTATGGCTCGTGGCGAGGTGGCATCGACAACAGAAATCCCTTTCTCTTCACTCACGTCTAGTTTTGCAAACCACACTAGCGCTGATTGTTTTTGGCACCGTCGCCATTGCGGCCATAGAATGGGGCGGGGCGGCCATGGGTAATCAGCCCATGGATGTCGTATTGGAGAGTCTCTTTCTCTCCGTCACCAGTCGCACCGCTGGTTTTAATACCGCCGATACGGCCCTATTGACAGGCCCCACCCTATTTTTGGTCATATTGTTGATGGCCATTGGCGGATCACCGGGTTCTACTGCCGGTGGCATGAAAACCACCACTGCTGCCGTCTGTTTTGCCCTGCTGCGCTCCAAAGCACGCAACCGGCCCCGAGTGGAGTGCTTAGAACGAACCCTGCCCGATGAGACCGTCAACAAAGCTATGCTGGTGGTTACCGGTTATCTCCTGGCCATTATCATCGGCATCCTACTGCTGCAACTCACTGAAGCAGGCCAGCACCCCTTCAATAAGACCGAGGGCAACCTGTTCCTGGCTCATCTATTCGAGACGGTCTCGGCCTTGGGAACGGTGGGACTCTCCACCGGGGTTACACCAACCCTGACGACGGGAGGCAAATTGATTATCACTGCCCTGATGTTTGTGGGCCGGGTAGGACCGTTATTGGCCGCCGGTGCCATGATTGGTGCAGTAACCAAAATTCAGTACACCTTTGCGGAAGAAAACGTTAACATTGGTTGAAGGGAGTGATGACATGGCTGGAAACTTTCTAGTGGTGGGCCTGGGCACCTTTGGCAGTCGCGTGGCTCGGGCATTGTTCGAAAACGGAGCCTATGTGCTGGCTGTAGATCAGGATGAAGAACGGGTCAACGCCATCCGGGAAACCTCTTCCAAGGCTGTCTGTTGCAATGCCACCGATACCATGGCCATGAAAGCCATCGGGGCCTTCGACGTGGATACCGCTATTGTGGCTATCCGCAACCACTTTGATGCAACCGTTTTGGTAGCCCACGCCTTGCGCAAAAATGGCATCGACCACCTCCTGGTGCAAGTAGACAATGAGCAGGAGGCGGATGCCATTCAAACCTTCGGAGCGACGGAAGTCATTTTTCCACCACGGGATATGGCGTTACGTATTGCCAAAAAATTGATCTATCCCGATCTGGCGGAAAGGATTCCCTTAAGCGGTAATGTTGCCATCATTGACATCCCCTGCCCTGCCGCCTTTGTGGGACACACCATCAGTGACTTGGCGTTGCGAACCCATTACGGCGTTACCCTAATCGGACTGCGGGTTCCTGCCACCCATGGTACCCATTCTGAAGAGTTTCAAATCAATATATCTCCCAACACCCGACTGGAGTCCCATGTTCATTTGCTGTTGCTGGGCAACAACGAGCAACTAAATCGCATAAAGATAATTTCTCACAAACCTTGAGGACTTATCAAAAAAAAGAGAGGGGCTGGAGGCCAGTTTGTATCTTTTATCAAGTAACTCCCCTAGGATTTTATCCTTGACTTTCTGGCCCAAAGGGCATCATGTCCATGTATCGAAAAATAAAAATCAAGACCTTGGGGGACAAAGAACCACCCCCCAAGTCCCCCACCCTTTTTGTTTAATTTTTTAAAAAAAAGAGGGGGTCTGGGGGATTCATCTCCCAGGGTTTTGATTTTAATTTTTTGCCCGCAGGGTATTAACAACATGTCTACAAGGGCAATAACCGCTCATGAACCAAGCCCCCCCATCCCATCGTCCGAATCCTGACATCTTGCTTGCCCGTTTGGATGCCAAGAGCATGCGGCAGCGACGAGGAAAATTAAAAATTTTCTTTGGAGCCTATCCAGGAGTCGGCAAAACCTATGCCATGCTGACCTCAGCGCGGGTATCTCAAAGTCAGGGCAGAGATGTGGTGGCTGGTGTGGTGGAGACCCATGATCATCATGAAACCGCCCTGTTGTTACAGCAAATCGAAATCCTGCCCCGCCGCAGAAGCATATACAAGGATCTCCTACTGGAGGAGTTCAACCTAGAAGCAGCCTTGACACGCAGCCCCCAACTGATCCTAATAGACGAACTGGCACACGCCAATCCCCCCGACGCCCGTCACCCCAAACGATGGCAGGATATCAAAGAATTACTGATGGCTGGAATCGATGTATGGACCACACTCAACGTACAACATGTTGAAAGTCTCCATGATGTGATCGGAAAAATCACCAATATACGGGAATGGGAGAGGATTCCCGATCATGTACTCGATCAAGCCGACGAAATGGTGCTGGTGGATCTTCCCCCCGAAGAACTGTTACAACGCTTGCAAGAAGGCAAGGTATTCATTCCCAAACAGGTAAAACAGGCCATGGATAACTTTTTCCACAAGGGCAATCTACTGGCTTTGCGGGAACTGGCATTGCGCCGCACCGCTGACCGGATAGAGAGCGATCTGCGTGCTTGGCGGCGGGAAAAGTCGGTCACCACGGTGTGGCCCACCCGAGAGTCGGTGCTGGTGTGCGTGGGACCAGGACCGGACAGCGAAAGACTGGTGCGCCGCGCCGCCCGCAGAGCCAAACAGACCACGGCCCCCTGGCATGCCATAGCCATTGAGACGCCAACCATTCAAACGCTACAGGAAACAGACAGATCGCGCATTCTAGCCGTTTTAAAAATGGCACAAGAAATGGGCGCACAAACAGCCAACCTTTCCAGTCAGGATGCCGTGGTATCCACCATCGCTTATGCCCGTGAATACAATCTGGGCACCGTCCTGGTGGGACGGGATCGTTACCGCCGTTTACCTTGGCAACACAGTTTTGCCGAAAAGCTTGGGCGCATGGCCCCAGATTTGGAACTTCTTCAGATTGCTCGGGAAGAAGATGAACGGGATGCCAGGGCATCCCGTAGAATTTTCAGGCCCCGAACAGTCACACCCTGGCGTGACCAGTTGCTGACATTTTTGATTGTCGCCCTGGTCACGGCAGGAACAGCCCCCTTGTATGATCTTCTGAATCCGGCCAACATCGTCATGATCTTTTTATTAGCGGTGGTTTTCACAGCCATCCGGCTGGGAAGAGGCGCGGCCATTCTGTCAGCATTTCTTGCCGTGGCATCTTTCGATTTTTTCTTTGTACCGCCACGATTCACGTTTGCGGTGCATAATGCCCAATATCTGGTAACGTTTGCTGTTATGTTGACCGTCGCGTTGGTAGTTGGCCAACTTACCGCCAATCTGCGTTTTCAAGTCAGGAACGCGAACAGGCGCGAACAACGCATGCGGGCACTGTATGAAATGTCCAAAAACCTGTCCAGTGCTTTAAGCGTAGAGCAGATTGTCAAAATTTGCCAACGATTCATTAAACAGGGCTTTCACGCATCCGTCGCCGTTTTCATCCCGGATCAAAAGGAACAATTGCTCCTTTCCGAAGGTTCTTTGATTCTTGATGCGGTTGATCCCGATATCGCTCAATGGAGCTTTGAGCATGGACAGAGTGCTGGACTCACCACCAATACCTTACCCTCTGCTCGGGCCATTTACATCCCGCTCAAAGCCCCGACTCGACTATGCGGAGTATTGGCAGTTGTTCCCAATAAGACGGGTTGGAAATTACCACCAGAACAACAGCAATTACTGGATACCAGTGCCACCCTGATTGCCATAGCCCTAGAACGACTCCATTATGTGATCTTGGCGCGAGATGCCCAAGTGGGGATGGAGTCCGAACAGTTACGCAATTCTTTGTTGTCGGCCATTTCCCACGATTTACGCACCCCATTAACGGTCATTTCTGGATTGACGGATGCCATGCGCTTGGCCACACCGATATTATCCAACCCCCATGCCGATCTGGCCCAAGCCATCCGAGATGAGGTGGCGCACACCATCACCATGGTCAACAACCTGTTGGACATGGCCCGTATGCAAATGGGCCATGTGGTCTTAAAACGGGAGTGGCAAACTCTGGAGGAGATCATTGGATTATCCATGGGCCATTGCGCCCCCCTTCTGACAAAGCATACCATTCATATTAATCTTCCCCCGGAGTTGCCTCTGCTCGAATTGGATACCGGACTTATGGAACGGGTTTTCAACAATTTATTAGAAAACGCGGCAAAACACACCCCAGCGGGCAGCCGCATTACCCTCACCGCCCGCCTGCTTGACCCCTGGGTGGAAGTTGCCGTGGAGGATAATGGCGGCGGTTTTCCTCCTGATTTGGAGAAAAAATTATTTCAAAAATTCACACGAGGTAAAACAGAATCCACCATCGCGGGTTTTGGATTGGGATTAGCCATCGTGCGCGCCATCGTCGAGGCTCATGGCGGTTCGGTGCGAGCGGAAAATCTATCAGCAGGTGGCGTAAGCTTCATCCTCCGGCTGCCCATGGGAAGCCCTCCTGCCATTCCAGAGGAACTTTCATGACCGATATTCTGATACCAATTATTGGAGGGGTCCGGGGAGCGTCACGCTCCCCGGCGGAGGTTTGGAGGCAGAGCCTCCAAGGTGTTGCTTTTGACTTTGTTTTTGATCTTAATGCCACCAAACAGGGGGATTGGGGGGTGTAACCCCCCAAGGTCTTGCTTTTGCTTTTAATCTTTTGGCAGAAGGCGACGATAAGCACACTATGTGCGAGACAAGATTCAATTTTACCTATTTAGATTGCAAATTGATATGATTATCCTCATTGAAGACGAACCACAAATTCGCCGGTTTGTCCGTGCCGCTTTGGAAAGCGAGCAGCATACCGTGATAGAGGCGGCAACGGGAAAGCTGGGGGTCATGGAGGTTGGCACCCGCCGCCCTGATCTCGTTATTGTGGATTTAGGATTGCCGGATCGAGACGGGGTAGAGGTCGTGCGGGATATCCGGTCGTGGTCCAATGTTCCCATTTTGATTTTATCGGCCCGCATGGATGAAACAGACAAAGTGAAGGCACTAGATGCCGGGGCAGATGACTATTTGACCAAACCATTCGGCCTACCGGAACTGTTGGCCCGAGTACGGGCCATGTTGCGCCGCGCCGCCTGTACCCACAGCCAGGACACCCCGAATGTTCGCTTCGGCAATGTAGAGGTAAATCTCATCCAACGCACGGTGACCCGCAATGAAGAGGCCGTCCATCTGACATCCATTGAATACCGCCTGCTCACCCAACTCATCACCAATTCTGGACGCGTCCTGACCCACCGTACCCTGTTGCGTCATGTCTGGGGTCCCAATCAGGCGGACAACACACATTATCTAAGGGTCTACATGTCCAACCTGCGACGCAAACTGGAAGACGATCCCAACATGCCTAAGCACATTCTGACAGAATCGGGAGTTGGGTATCGTCTTGTGATTTCATAAGGCCCTTCGGGCAAAAAAACGCAAGCAAAACCCTGGGGAATTGGAGTGCTTCACAGACATAAACGCCCTCCTGGCAAACGAAAGGTCTCTTCAGAACTCACCAAATTGGCCACGTCTTCGGAATGAGTTGTCAAAATAAATTGGCAACCAGGACCAATGTTCGGCAAAGAGACAAGAAGAGCCTGAGCCAAAGGAGGATGCAGGTTAAGATCTATTTCATCCACCAGAATAACCGATTTTCTAATCTGCATCCGCACAAACTCATACAACATCGGAAATACCGACTGCTCCCCAGCAGACATCTCTTCTATGTCATACTTCCGATGACCATCCGATAATATAAAATAAGAATCGGATGGCGTTGGCGATCCCCCCCTAAACATAGGCTCTGGTCCACAAAAGGAACGCCCAGGAAAAAGAAATTTATAATTATTTTCCAACTCCATTAACCAATCTGAATCCGTACCACCAGCAAATTTATTCATCCACCACCCATTCAGGTATTTCCTCAAACTGGAAACACCCTCAAGGTATGAATTTTCAGTGACAAGATGGCGATATTGATCGAACCAAAACACTCCAGGAAGCCTGGGAAATAATTTTCGTACACTTGGAGTGGTTGTTAGAAGATCAGTGGCATACTTTCGGCCTCTAAATTGATAAATATTATTTAATGTCCCCCCAACACTCCTATAATAATTCCTTTCCAGACGCACAGTGACCATTGACGCGTCACCGGGTCGAATAAAAATTTTTCCCTCTGCATAGGCACCCTTATTCTCAAACCACTCCTGGGCGACCTCCTGGGTGGCCAATATTTCATCTTCGGAAAAATGAACGTCCAATTCAATAGCCGGTTTTCCCCATATTTCATAACGTCCCGCCACCCACCCCGGCCAATCAAACTCAGAGATATTTTTTATCTTTCCAGAAACCATCGCAAGACATAAGGCCACGGCCTGAAGAACCGTTGTTTTGCCGGTTCCATTATCCCCCAAAAGCAAAAATTGATCAGAAATATCCTGGGTTAAATTATTTTTTACAAAAATTTCAATGTTTCCAAACCGCTTAAAATTTTCCAGTTTAATTCTAGATATTTTCATTTATTCAAACCTCCCCCGCTCCACCCACCGATGCACCCGATTGATGACCCTTTTTTGTTCTTGATCACGCAAAGAGGCATAAAAAGGGAGTGCCAAAGAATTCTCTAAAAAACGATTTAATCCAGGCAAATGCCCCCGCTCTGGGATAGAAAACCAAACAGGGGGACCACAACCGATTCCGGCGGTCGTCAAAAAATTTTGTAACTGCAAACAAGACGACCTTGTCGTAAAAGAAATAAAAAAACCATCCCACGCCCGACCAGCCGCAGGCTGACACGGTTTTATAAACCTCCCTCGATCATACAAAGCCAAATAATTTTCAGCTAACTCCTGACGGCGTTTCAAGGTCCAATCCAGACGCTCCAAAGTGGCCAATCCCAATACACAAGAGGCAGGCCCTGGGGGATGTGTGCGTACTTGGCGCAAAGCGGCAATCAACGCCGCATCCCGACTCAAAGCCACACAACTGGCCCCAGCACACACCATGGCATTGCCATCCAAATAGGCCAACTGCACCGCCCCATTCCCACTGCCGACCCTGGGCTTTAAAAGGGCGGAGATATCTTCTAAAACAAACCCGTCCTCATCAGAAAAAGCCTGCACCAAACCAAACGGATGCCCCACCACCCGCCGCCCCCCCTCCGGTGACCTGATCCCAAAACCGGTCAGCGGATCCATATCCAACAACTCAAGAGAGAGCCACGCCGCTGCCAATCCCTCCCGCCAGACCGGATGCAGCAAAGAATCGGCCCACACCCCCTCCCCAGACCTCCAACCCAAAACCTCTTTAAGAGCCAAAATCAACGCACTCGGGTCGGCGAAAGCCACCGCCGATCGCTCCCATAGCTGCGACCAAGCATACTCCCAGGCCAACAAAGGGCGACTCTCCTGAAAAGGGGCACGCGCAAGTTGTTCCAAAACCCGCTCCACATCCCCTTCAGTCAATTCAGGACGAGCCAAAGGAAGAAAAGGAAAAGAAGGGGTCATGCCTCCAAAATCAACGTGGGAAGGCCATCTATACTGGTTTGGTTGCGCTCCCGCCAATATTCGGCAATCCCCTGCTCCCCCTTTTTGGCGGTCCATTCCATAAGCGCAGGTCGCTCCCCCTGAAACTCAAAAATCGGCACCCCAAACCCGCAAGAGCTCTGCACCGACTCAATCTCAATCACGATCAACTGCCGTTTGCCTGGATGATCTGGGAATAGAGCCATAAAACGCTCCCAATCGGCATCACGAGGATGGACCACCCGACCATGTCCATAGATTCTCAACACTTTTGCCGTCTTAGCAAAACCGCAAAACATCACGGTTATGCGCCCATCGGCCAACAAGTGGGCGGCAGTCTCATTGCTAGAACCGGTCAAATTGAGAAAAACCGCCCGCCGTTCATCCAAACATCGAAAGGTATCCAATCCCTTGGGAGAAAGATTGATCCGACCTTGGGGGGCAACAGTCGCAACAAAAAATATGTTTTGTTCGGCGATAAACGCTTGATGGTCCGCACTGAGGGTTGTATACAATTTTCCCATAATAAAAAAACTCCTTTTTGTTTATCTGATACCACCACATTTAAGTGTGGACGATGAACGCGTGCCTGAACAAAAAGCAAAGTCAAGACCTTGGGGGATTGCATCCCCCAATCCCCCTGCTTTTTGAAGGAAGCAAAACCGAGATCAAAAGCAAAATCAAAACCCTGGGGGCAATCCCCGGTGCTGTTTCAGGACAATGGCCGGGGACCAACCTTTCGGCAATCTGCCGCGACTTCTCCGAAACCTCCTGAGAAAGTTTATAAGCACAAAATCTTGGCCCACACATGGAACAAAACTCGGCATTTTTATGGGCTTTCTCTGGCATCGTCTCATCATGAAAAGTCTGCGCCCGCTCTGGATCTAGAGCCAATTCAAATTGCCGATTCCAATCAAATCGGTAGCGAGCGCGGCTCATCTCATCGTCCCGTTCCCGCGCCTTAGGTCGACCACGGGCAATGTCCGCCGCATGGGCGGCTATTTTATGCGCCACGATCCCCTCCCGCACATCGGCGGCATTGGGTAAACCCAAATGCTCCTTGGGGGTGACATAACACAACATAGAGGCCCCACGCCAAGCCGCCACCGCCCCACCAATGGCAGAAGAGATATGATCATAACCGGCCCCAATATCCGTTACCAAAGGACCAAGCACATAAAAAGGGGCCTCATGACACAACAGACGCTCCTTTTCCATGTTCATCTCGATTTGATCCAACGGCACATGACCAGGCCCCTCAATCATCACCTGCACATCCCGCTCCCAGGCCCGTTTGGCCAACCGCCCCAACACCTCTAACTCGGCAAATTGGGCGGCATCCGAGGCATCGTGCAACGAACCAGGACGCAATCCATCCCCCAAAGAGAGGGTCACATCATAACGGACACAAATATCCAACAGTCGATCAAAATGGGTATAAAGAGGATTTTCTAGCCCATGATGAAGCATCCACTGCGCCATAAGCGCACCACCTCGCGAGACAATTTTGGTGATACGCGAGGCGATCAGTGGCAAAATTTCCAACAAAACGCCACAATGGACCGTCATATAATCCACCCCTTGTTGGGCTTGCTCCTCAATCACCGCAAATAAAAGATCTATACTCCACTCCCGCACATCGGGAACCCGCTCCACCACCTCGTAGATGGGTACCGTTCCAATTGGAACCGGCGAATGGGCTATAATAGCCTTGCGAATCGGCGCAATATCGCGACCCGTAGAAAGATCCATCACCGTATCCGCCCCATACTGAATGGAGAGACGCAATTTTTCCAACTCCTCATCCAAACCAGAAGATATTTGCGAATTTCCAATATTGGCATTTATTTTGCATCTTGCCGCTTGACCAATGGCCACCGGCTTTAGACCCACATGGCAAATATTGGCAGGAATCACCATGCGACCCCGTGCCACCTCAGCCCGCACCGTCTGGGGATCCAAAAACTCCTGTTCGGCCACATAAAACATGTGCGGTGTAATAACCCCTTGCCTTGCAAAATGCATCTGGGTAACGTTTGTATCTAATATTTCATCCATTGACCATTCCACCATCTTGGCTAAAAATTATCTCTATAGGCTTTCGATCCACTATGAACCGCAGCTGGACACGCATTCGAACGATGATGCATATATTCGAAACAATAAAAATCAAAACCTTGGAGGGAAACGGAAAACCGCCCCCCACCTTTTTTTGGGTCTTAGGGATTCATCCTCAAGGGTTTTGCTCTTGATTCTTTGTCCCGAAGGGCATCATGTTCTTACCGTCTAAGATCAATTACAAGGAGTTTTCAACTTGACCACTCTTTTTAATCCAACCTCTCCCATCCAATGGATCGAAGACCGAGGCCGCCGCACTCCTGCTTACTTTAGCAACGCTGAAAATGAATTTCACATTTTGACCCAAGATTCAGGCCTCATCGACCTCAGCCATTTTGGCATTGTCGCCGTTTCAGGGGCCGATCGATTGACCTTTTTAAGTCATTTAATCACCAATCAAATTCGTCATGTCAGCCCAGAACGCGCCATCTACGCCGCCCTTTTGACGCCTCAAGGTCGATTTTTATGGGATTTTATCATTATTGAAACAGAAGAGGCCTATCTGCTGTGTACCGAACCCGACCGTGTTGCCAGCCTGACCCAACGGTTGAGTCTCTATGTACTTCGGTCCAAAGTAACCATCACCAATGTGAGTGCCCAATTCGCCCTGCTGGCCTTGGCTGGTCCCCAATCCCATCAACATACCCGTCACCTTTTTCCTGACATGGATCTAGAAAAAGCCACCCTCGGGGCAACCTTTACCACCCCAGAAGGGATAAAATTGTGGCGCGATCCCAGATCGGCTGACTTTGGCTGGCGCATCTTGGTCGAACGACAAAAACTAACCGACCTCTGGCAAACATTCTCTGAAAAGGTGCAACCTATCGGTTTTTTAGCTTGGGAACATTTTCGTATATATCAAAGCCTTCCTAGAGGAGGCAATGAATTCATCCCCGACCTGTCGATCCCTACCGAATCTGGATTGATTGAAATGAATGGCGTGGATTTCACCAAAGGATGTTACATCGGACAAGAGACCATCTCCCGCACCCACCATCGCGGTACTTTAAAAAAACGCCTCTACCAAGTCACATTTACCGAACCCGGCCCCTTCATTCCATCCCAATCCACTATTTTACAACTCAATGGCCAAGAGTCTGGCCTATTGACCAGCTTTTCTAATTTATGTAAACCTAATCTAGGATTGGCCATTTTGCGGGTCTCCGATGTGGAAACCAACCATAAATTTAGCACAGCAAATCGCCAATTAACAACAACTAAACCAACCTGGGCAACATGGGATTAACGCATTGCAACACGAACCATTGGCTTTTCAAAATAATTC
The DNA here is from genome assembly GCA_039908535.1 of Magnetococcus sp. DMHC-6. Classification (GTDB taxonomy): domain Bacteria; phylum Pseudomonadota; class Magnetococcia; order Magnetococcales; family JADFZT01; genus JAMOAW01. The sequence continues at coordinate 20,217 of JAMOAW010000011.1, forward strand.
AGTTATAAAAACCTCATGAATGGTACCTATCCAACTCCTCTTTCGCCACTTCCAAAATTGCAAATTGGCGAACATACCTTGCCCTTTCCCATTATTCAGGGGGGAATGGGGGTACGCGTCTCTGCCCATCGACTGGCCGGAGCGGTCGCCAACGAAGGGGGACTCGGCGTGATTGCCACTGTAGCATTGGCTTTGGCCTCCCGCTATTATAAAAAAGGCAAAGACTATTTCCACGCCAACGTCAAAGCCCTGGCCGATGAACTCATCCAAGCCCGAGAAATAAGCCCAAACGGCATCATCGGAACCAACTGCATGGTGGCCATTCGCGACTTTGAACAAATGGTGCGTACCTCAGTGGAATACGGGGCGCAAGTAATTATCTCTGGAGCAGGATTGCCCCTGCGCCTACCTGAGTTTGCCGCTGCCAATCCCCACACCGCCTTGGTGCCCATTGTCTCCTCCCTGCGAGCAGCCTCCCTGATTGCCAAACGGTGGCTTAAACTTTATCACCGCTTGCCAGATGCCATAGTCTTCGAAGATCCCAACAAAGCCGGTGGTCATTTAGGTGTCAATCGCGATCAACTTTTCGGCAAAGAATTTGACACCGAAGAGGTCATTCCGCAATTGGCAGAGTGGTCACGCACCTCTTTCGCCGACGAAATTCCCATTATCGCCGCCGGCGGCATTTGGGACCGAGCCGATATCGACCGCATGTTGGCTTTGGGTGCCAAAGGGGTACAAATGGCCACCCGTTTTATCTGCACATACGAATGCGATGCCGCCGATTCTTTTAAAAATACCTTCCTCAATGCCAAACCTGAAGATATCGTCATTATCGATTCACCCGCAGGGCTCCCAGGACGAGCTTTGACCAACCTTTTCACCAATAAGCTCGCCCATAATGGCGATGTCAATAAAAAATGTTTTGCCACTTGCCTGCAAAGCTGCCGCTGCCGAGAAGACAAAGAGACCTTTTGCATCGCCTTCGCCCTCCATCAAGCCCAACAGGGCAACATGGATCAAGGTTTGATTTTTACCGGAACCAATGCCACACGCCACACCAAAATGGTTCACGTCCGAGATATTTTTGAAGAATTAACCGGCCAAATATCTCCCACTAACCCCAATAGACACCCATGATCCCAGATCAACGCGACGCAGAACGTTTTTTTAATAGTGTCATCAATACCATTGATGTGGCAACGTTGACCCATTTGCATCTGGTCCATTGGCCAAATTGGAGCCCAGGTCCTTGGGATATTTTGAGTCAAGCGGGATTACAAGCCGTGGTGGTAGCGGGACGTGCCTCTATCGCCCATCAGGTGCGCCACGAAGCCCCACACCTTACCGTGCGTTTGGATGACCATCCCACAGCATGGGAGCCATCAAAAGGAATCTTGATGGAACTGCCCACAGGACGCGAGGCGGCCAGATATGCGCTGGAAATAGCCCGCACCAATCTGGCCAATCAGGCCCCTCTTTTGGTCTTTGGAACCCATCAAACGGGCATTCGCGCCGTTGAATCCCGCTATCCAGGGGCACAAAACATTCTCTCCAAGGGTCATCTGCGCTTGGTTTCTATCCCCGCCGACAGCCAATATACCCCCCCCCACCCCTCCATCGAACCAAAAGAAGCACAATTACCAGAAAAAGAGGGTTTTTTTGAATTAATCGGACCAGATACCCAATTAAAATTGGCCACCTTCCCTGGCATTTTCTCCTGGCAAGGACCAGACCCCGCGACCCTCTTGTTGCTCTCCTGCCTGGAACGCCACAATCCCGGTAAACGACTTTTGGATTGGGGGTGCGGAAATGGTATTTTGGGGGTGAGTTTGGCCAAACGTTGGCCAGAAACCCAGGTAGTGATGAGCGACGACCTCTGCTTGGCCACCCATTGTGCGCAAAAAAGTGTCGAATGGAATGGCCTTGCCCAACAGTGTCAAATCTACACCGAAGATGGCCTACAAGGCCCCTTACAAGAAATGCGCTTCTCCACCATTCTCACCAACCCACCCAGACATCGCGGTGGTTTTCCAGATGCCACGCCTACCCACCGTTTTATCCAAAAAGCGGCTCAGCATCTCTCTGCCCAAGGCCAACTCTGGTTGGTGGCCAACCGCCATCCCGACCTCGGTCGCATCATGAGCGAAACCCTCTCCCAAGTCGAAACCATCGCCGACAACGGCACCTTCAAGGTCTGGCGCGGTGTTCATCAGGCTCCGGTTTATCCGAGCAAAAAAAGCCAGATGAAAACGCTTAGATTACAGAAAAAAGCCAGCCGCTCGTTTGGCTAAAAGCCTTTATTGACCCACCGACTGCCTTAATAAATCAAGTTCCATCTCCACCACACGGGCCAATTGTCGGGCCTGTCGTCCCAGACGCGCACATAACTATTGTGGCAAATAGTCTCTGGGGTCATCTCTAAAATTTTGGGTGGTGCCTTACAATGACCTAATTCTGCATAAGAACAGGGCATTTTGCAAATTTAATGCTTGGCAAAGAAATTCTAATTGGTATAGCATGTTTCCATTCTCTGCTCTTTTCCGTGATGACGAAAATGACGCTTCGATACGCACGATTAAGCGGGAGTCACGCACCCTTGGTACACAACGAGTTGGTCGCATTTTCCCCCTCTGACGCAAGAAGTTCAATTTGATGAGAAATGGGATTTTGTTCCCAAAAAGGAGGAGTATTGCACCCCCGAAGATACGAAATGTGGGGACAATTGGGATCACACTGCCGTTGATCCCCAGAGTCGTCTGGTGTTGATTGTCGTGCCTGGAAAGCGCACGGTGGAACACTGTCTTGTTGGACTGAGAGAACGTTGCGCATCAAGGATGACCATGGAAACTGGAAGGCTCGAACACCATCCATGGCTGCTGGTCTTACCGACCATGTTTGGACCATCCATGAGCGGATTTCTTACCCGGCTTTACCGGTTAGGTCATTGTGATGCACCACCGCTTTCTCGATAATGACGTTTTTTACTTTTACAATGGGTTTTGTAATTTCCGTTAGCGCGCCAAACCGATAGGGCAGGTTACAACATTGAAAAATCATAAAACTGTGCTTGGCTCACCGAATCAATACGATTATAATTTGTTGATCTTGGTCCATGCAAAAAGCCATCCCATTGATTTGGCGCGCTAACAAATGATTTTAGCGGTTCAGAAAATGACCGTTTACAAACTCTAAAACGATTGCACGCTTCCTTAATTTCATGCACAATAAACCATGTTTTTTAGGGCAACATATCAAGGAGCCGACCATGCAAAGCATGACCATAGAGCAGCTACGCGCTGCAAGTAACGCCGGCGGCGTGTCAGGCGTGACCTTGAAGGGACAGGGCGGGGCGTTCCTCGTTCAAATTGACATCCGCAGCGGTTCCGGTGCCGTACTGTCAAAAGCCCGCAGTACCGAGCCGCGCCGTTTCGGCAACCCGTTGGCCGCGTTGAACGTATTGCGTGATATTGGCATCACAGTAGGCCAATTCGACGCAAGCGAATACGACCCGGCCAACAAGAAACAGGACACGGGCAACCGGGGCAGGGCAAACGCCATGCGCAGAGCGCACGAAGCCGCCGCCTATAACCAATGGCTGACCGGCGAGATTCAAGCATCCATTGACGACCCACGGCCAAGCATTCCGCACGATGAAGTCATGGCCGAAATAGAAGCCGACATTGCTGACTTCCTTGCCGAATAAAAAACGTGCATGACGGCCACGCCTTACCGCATTGAATGGCGGCCAATGGCACGCGAGGACTTGAGTGCCATCATGCGCTACATCGGCAAGGACAACCCGACGCGGGCAAAAAGTTTCGGCGAGGAGCTGCGCAACAAGATCAAACCGCTTGCACAGCATCCAGAGCTTGGCCGACATGGCCGACCGGGCTTGACCGAAAATACCCCCTTTTGATCATTAAAAAAAAAGAGGGGATCTGGGGGCCCATTTGTATCTTTTATCAAGTAACTCCCTCAGGGTTTGGCCTTTGATTTTTTCTTTTGTCCGCTAGGGCAGCCTGTTCTTAGTCTGTAACCAGTTGCCTTAATAAATCAAGTTCCATCTCCACCACACGGGCCAAAGAGACGCGGTCCAAAATAAATTGTCGGGCCTGTCGTCCCAGGCGCGCACGCAACTGCGGTTGGGCCAACAGATGGCGCACCGCCGCCCCAATCCCCTCCTGGGTGGGTGGACAGAGCCAACCATTTTCTCCATGTTGAATCACCTCGCGAATCCCGGAAACATCGCTCCCAAGAACAGGCAAACCACAGGCCATCGCCTCCAACAACGTTTTAGGATGCCCCTCCCAAAGCGAAGGCAACACAAACAGCGTGGCCTCATTCAAGATAGAGGGCAATAGGCCATGCGGTTGGTTGCCCAAAAAACGAACAGTCAACGTCGCCTGTCTGGCCCTCTCCTCCACGAGAACCCGCTGCGGTCCCTCCCCAACCAGCCATAGTTCCCCTGTCAAACCAACCAAACCATCCAAAAATGCCAATAAATTTTTTTGATGATCCAAACGCCCGACAAACAAAATCCGATCCAAAGGGGGACGACGATCGGGTTGAGGGGCGAAAAGATCGGTGTCTACATAATTGGGAACTACGCGCACCCGTTGACGTTCCACCCCATACGATCCAACCAACGTCTCCTGCATGGCCTGTGTTGTCACCACCATCTGCGTGGCTCCAGCAAACACCTCCCGTTCCAAAGCCTGGGCTTGCAAAGCTTGAACAGAGGCCTCCCCATATTGCAAACCCATAAAATTCGATGGCAAATAACCACAACGGGCAATAAAGGGCTTTCCCAATCGCCGCGCAAGATCCAACGCCAGTTGCCCCCCCTTCACCTGATTGCTTTTAAACACGCAGCACCCTTGAGACCAAAACCACAAAGCAGGCAAAAGAGAACGACGATACCACTGGGGAGGAAGGTTCCAACGATTGCAAAAAATCCGAATTCCCGGCACACGCGCCTGATAGTTTAAATCACGACCATCGCCATGGGTCACAAAAGCGATGCCATTTAAATGCGGCAGCAACGCATTGTATAAAGCCACCTCCCGCTCCAACATCCCTTTCTGATCCCAAGTATGTAAAGAGACCCCATCGGTAAAAAATAGCACCAAACGGCTGTTAACCTGTATAGCCATCCCCTCTCCTTCCCAATGGCTTGTCACATGAGACCCTGCGGGCAAAAAATTAAACTCAAAAAAAAAGTGGGGGGTATTGGGGGGCGGTGCTCCGCCCCCCAAAGTCTCGCTTCTCTCTCCGACATCCTACCGCAATGGCTTCCGCCCCACGATGACAAACAAATGATCAACCTTTTGAGCCATTTTTTTGTTTTGATTGAAAAGTCGTCGTAAACGCCATTCTAATCTCGGACCTAGCCAAGGGCGCCGCAACAAAAGACGCAACCACAATGGTAACTCATCCTTAAACCCCTTATAAGGATGCAAGCCCATCCACTCTTCCACAATAAAACCTTTATCTGTCATCCATCCAGAAAATTCCTCTGGCGTATACGCAAACGCATAAAAATGCCAATCGGTTAAACGACGTCTATACATACCAAGACGATATTTCCAGCGTCGCAACCAATTAAAATGCAAAATTGTCAAGATCACCACGCCCCCCGGTCGCAATACCCGAAAAGCCTCCGCCAAGGCCTTGTCCGGTCCCGCATAAAACTCCTGCAACACCCCCTGAGAAAAATAGGCCGCATAATAACCATCCGCTACCTGTAAAGCCGTGATATCCCCTTGCCCAATAGGAATATCTGGACGGTGCTGAACAATCCAATCGACAGTTTCAGCAGAAAATTCCACCCCACATGCTTGATAACCACGCTGACGCAACGCCAAAACATATTGCCCCAAACCACACCCGGCATCCAAAATAATCCCCTCTTTCGGAAGCCATTTGCACAAAATATCCTCCAGCACACCCAATCCCTCTTCTTCCGCCTTCGCCAAGATTTCCGGGTTTGCGTGTCTGCGCCAGTGTTGATCATAAAAAGGTTCGCTGATCCCTTCATGATAAAGAGCCAACCGACCATTCTCCATACATCGACGCATCACAGGCAAAACTGTCATCCCCCTCCCCCAGACATCACTTCATGGAGAGCCGCAGAGAGACCCTTCGGAAAATCCCGCCCAAGAAACTCAAACAAAGGCAATAAAAAGGTTTGCCGTTGCGCCATCTCGGTGACCGGCAACAAGGGAAACTCAAAACCAGACGGTAAAACAGGCTGACCAGGACCACTCAACGCCTCCAGTCGATAGGCCAAATCCAACAAATGGGCCATGCGATGATAGACTCCATATGGATAAGGTTTGGCTCCAATCCCATGCGCATGAAGCCCTTTTAACACCTGCGCAACCGTCGGAGCGTTTGGAAAAGAATCATCCACCAACACCGGAAGCCCCAAATAAAAACCACCCCGTTCTGCCCCAGGATGATTTTGAACCGGAAGCAAACCAGGCACACGAGAAACAACCTCCAAAATTTGTTTGGCCCGCTGCCGCTTTAAAAGATTTTCCCGATCCACATATTCCAAATCCACACTTGCCAAACAAATCCCTAAAGGATGGGCACGCCGCTTGGTTCCCAGACCAGTTTGCCGCACCTGCGGATAAATACCCGCCTCGATCAAACCATCCAGACGACCAAAATGTCCATATAACATCATCCTATGGTATAAAAAATCCGCATCCGTTACCGCCATGCCCCCCTCACCCGCTGCGATCGGCTTGGAACCCTGAAGGCTAAAACACCCCACATCCCCCCAACTTCCAACTTTACGATCATCCAAAGTAGAACCATGGGCATGGGAGCAATCCTCCACAACTTTTAACTGATGACGCTTGGCTATCGCCATAATCCGCCGCATATCATTTGGATTGGCCCACATATGCACCACTAAAATCGCTCGACTGGCAGGGGTGATTTTCCTTTCCAAATCCTCAGGATCCATCGTAAGGGTTCGTGAGTCGATATCCACCAATACCGGTTTTGCTCCCGCCTGATGAATGATGCCCAAAGAGAGATGAATCGTATAACCAGGCGTCAACACCTCATCCCCAGGTCGCACCCCAACTGCAAACAGAGCCGCCTCTAAACTGGACGTGCCATTACAAAACGAAACCCCGTAGGATCGTCCAACCCAACGGGCAAAAGAGGCCTCAAAGGCGATGACAAAATCAGGATAGGCGGTCACCTCGCCCTTGATCACCGCTTGACCCAACCGCCACAACTTACGCAACATTTTACGCCGATAATAGGGCAATCTATCTCTGGGACGAAACATCCTCTTTCTATCCTCTCTCCTGTGAGGTTAAACCATACTCAGCAAAAATCTCCCCGGTCACCCCTTTAGAATCACACTGGGCACAAGTAGGTTTACAATGCCTATTTCCATCCAACAAAGCCAATCGAACCCTCTGGTACTCCTCATTATGCCAAATAGAATAAATGGAATCCTCCCCAACGCGACCCATTTGAACTTGAATCAAGGCATCCTCACCACACAATCCCACCTGCCCCTCCGAACCAATGATCATATGTTCAAAAGGACGCAAACAAGGTTTATGCAAAGTTTCTTTGATACCAGGATGATTGGGAGAACTCCCCGCACGGGCACCCATCACAATCTCCCTAGAACGCAATTGCACGATCACTCGATCATAAAAACGTTTTCCATCAAAATGACCACGAAAACGACGGACACCCTGCAAACCATCCAAAACCTTTTGCACACTCTCCCCATGTCGTCCCGCAAGCACATCGGCTTCGGTTTGATAATCGTTGACATAAAGCATATCCAACCCCTGTTCGAAAAGCATCATCAACTTTTCCAGGGTCAATTTACGCCCGTTGGTCTTCAATTCCAAATAGGCATACGGTAATAAACGCCGGGCCTGACCAACAATGGCAAAAATGCGCTCATCCAGGAGAGGCTCATTGGTATGATAAAAAGAGAGACGATTTGAATAACGTAACTGGGCCAACTCGTTTAAAATTTTATCAATCAATCCATCATCCATCAACACATCTGGACGCGGATCGGTATGAATTGAGGCAATACAATATTCACATTGTCCATTGCAACGCGAACGTGTCTCTAAGGCAATCACCCGAGGCAATGGGAGTTCCCCTTGCGCCAATTTTTGACGTAAAATCTCCCGCAACCGATCCAAACGATTCATCTGGGTTGTATCGAAAGAGCGACCTCTAAAAAATTTTTTTAGCCAATTCAACATAAAATTCCACCACAAATGCCTCAGGAAAAGATCGTAACCGTTCAGATAAAAAAAATCAAAAATAAGACCTTGGGGGATTGCATCCCCCAACCCCCCTGCCATTTGAAGAAAGCAAAACCGAATTCAAAAGCAAAGTCAAAACCCTGGGGGCAATCCCCCAGACCCCTTTTTTTTATTAATATATGAACGGTTACGCCAAAGCAATAAATCATTGAGTTTCATTTTACTTCGGTGAACGGTTACAAAAGATCAACGTTAAAACAATCAAAAACGCATGAATGACATAGATCAATCACACCCTAAAACACCTTGCTGACAAACAAACTGAAGAATATTCTTCACGCGCATATCCCAACTATACGACTGAACATCGTTCCACGCCGCCTCGGCCAACTGATGACTCAACTCTGGGTTGGATAATAACTGCGCAATCGCATCTGCCAAGAGGCCACCATCCTCTGGAGGCACCAGCCATGCATTTTTATGATGGCTTAAAATCACCTTTAAAGCGGGTAAATCGGTCGCAATAATCGGTCGTTTTGCGGCCATATATTCAAACATTTTTAGAGGAGACATCCATTCTGCCGTGGGACAGCGTTGACTATAAGGCATCAACAATACATCCGCCGCCCACAACATAAGAGGCACCTCATTATTTTGGACAAAACCCTTAAATTGAATATTTCCAACTCCCTGACTCTCTGCCTGATTTCGCCATCCTTTAAGGTGTTGCGGGTATCCTCCAACCAACAAAAAATCCACCCATGGCAACCTACCGGCCGCCACCAAAATATCCTCAATCCCACGACCTTCATACAGATGCCCCACATAGACAGCCAACGGCCTATCGGGATTTAACGCCAATTGCTTTTTGGCCTCTACTACAGAAAATGCGTTTTGAAACCGATCCAAATCTACCCCATCCGGTTGCACCAATATTTTTTCCTCTGGCAATCCAGCCTGTCGATATCGTTGGGCCAAAGGTTCCGAAATCGTCACCAATGCCAAAAAATGGGGATGACTCATCTGTTGATAAAGAAGCGGTTTATCCAATTCATCGCCAGGGGGACTATGGCTCTCCACAATGGTTGGTATACCCAAGGGCAAAGAAAACAGCGGCAATAGATTGGTTCGGGTATAGATTAAATCCACCCCCCGACGGGCACAACGCCGCGCGGCCAATCGATAAAAAATAGATCTCAACCAAAGATATTTCGCACTCTCCAAACGATTAAAAGGATAGGCTCGCACTGGAAAGGGGTGCGATAAACCAAAATATTGCTCTAAATTGGCCCGCTGTAGCGGAAAATAGTGGTCGTGTCGAACATTGGTAATCATTTCAAAATCATCAGAGGCCCGCGCCCAAGCCTGCGCATTTTTCATCACCTGTACCGCATGGGCGCGAAGATTGTCCGGCAAATCCAAATCCACCACATAGGCACTGCGCAACCCCTTCATAGGTGCCTCCCAAACGAACGATCTAGCCTGGAACGGTCAAAAACAGTTTCAGCAATCCGGTTATGATGGTCTATAGAACGACCCGAATACCACAAACGCACGTGCTTCTTTTCCCAAACAAAAGTCGACCGATACAACGTTTGTTTTGCCCAGTCGGGTGCCTTACCAACGCCTAGCAACGGACAACGCCCTGTACGCCATGCAACCCCATCCCCACTCTCCGCCCAAAAAAGCAGATTCGGCCCCCCCTGCGGACGTATACACTGAGCCACCATGCCATATTTACTCTCTACCGAATCCCAAACCACATCCAGATGCGAAGGCATATATCCAGGCTGACAAAATTGGACCTCTTGAGGAGAACTCCACTCCACCCCATTGGAAGAGTCGCGCATTTCTAGCACCGCTCCATCGGTCACATTGACACTCCACATACATAGACCACCCCCAGGCACAACCACCAAAGCAGGAGAACGAATTTTTTGATAGGGAAGCGTCAAAATTGTTTCAGGAGGCGTCCAAACCAAACCATCCTGAGAACAGATCCGCTTTAAATATTGAACCTCACCCCGCAAGGTATGCAGATAATAAATCCATAAGCCATCGGTCTGGGGATGGTAAATCATGTCCGGGTCGGCATGAAATCCCTTTTCAGGGGTCGCCACCAAAGGATTCATCCCCCCCACAGGAACCTGCCACGAAATCCCATCGTTACTAACCAAAACCGAAGGATTTTCTAATGTTTCATCCAAAAAAGGATAGGGAGTCATCACCATCCAATAACGAAATCCATGCCAAGGATTCGCAAAACAGACCACATCGGGATGGGTCGCTTGGTTACTCCCATCATAAGTAGGAATGTCCAAAGGGGTTGGACTATGTTGAATCAATGCGGGCCAAAACATCCGCTGAGCAAACAAACGTTGCATCCCCTCCTTGACCCTATGCAAACGCCACCACATCCGCGATTCTCCGTCTAATCCCCGCGCTTACGACAAAATAGCGTCATCACCGTCCGCGTGGAACCAGGAAACAACAGACGAGCCCCCCCAAACAACAACTGGGCCAGCAAACGGCTATCCATCAACCGATCCAACCCTCCCCCTCCCCATGCCACCCCCCGCAGCCAATACACCATCAACCAACGGCTCCACGAATGTTGGGCAAAGGTCAACATCAACCGCCATTTGATTGTTCGACACGCCACAGGGGCAATCGCTCCAGAGACAATCCCACCGACCACACGCTCTTGATAGCCAAACCAATTCCGTATTTGACCCAAAAAATGACCAACCCATAAATGAATTTTCGCATGATGATATTGAATTTCTTCAATATCAAACCCAGGGTGCAATAAGGCCAAAACTCTTGACTCAGGAACAAAATTTTTGCGACAGCAGATCCAAACCGAAAGACAAAACCATCCTCCTGGTCGCAACAGACGGGCAATTTCCAAAAATTCACGTGGTCTATCCCCATCCGCCACATGTCCCAACACCTCCAAACAGACGATACCGTCAAACGTTCCATCTGCAAACGGCAATTTTGGCCAACCCGCCCGCAAAACACGGCCACCGGGGACGGTTTGCAACGCCTGCAAGGCTGGATCGGCAAACGGTTCGGCCCCCACCATCATCGGGGCAAAACCACCCCCTAATTCGGCCAAAAACCCACCCGATCCACATCCCAAATCTAAAATCCGCTCTCCCCCCTGACCGCGTTTACGAACCAAACGGGCAATCTCACGAAAACGGGCCTGATGTGCACCTATAACCCCCATCAACCGCCAGGAGAACGCGCCAACGCATGAATGGCCGCCCCCTGCTCCATAGGATAAAAAAAACCAAGGTCCATCTGCCCCAATATATTCTCAAAATTCATATCGTATTCAATAATTTCTGTTGAATCATGGGTACGACGTAACCGGGTCGATCCAATGAGAAACGATTGCCCCGTATAACACAAACCGCGAATAAATCTCGGTGCAGGTTGCACAGAGCGAGAACAAATGGTTCCATCTGGCTCCCGCCAAGCCACGCTATTGCCTTCGCTCTCCGTGACATAAAACCGCCCCCCCACAAACTCCCCATCATGCATCCCTTTAAATCCTCCTGGTTGCACAAAAAAATCGGCCTGCCGACTCTCAGGATCCAAACAAATGACCGAACTGCTCCCCCCATCAAACCAACCCTTGGTGTCAAGATAGAGTTTGCCCTCGTACCAAGTAACATCGTTTAAATGGTGCCGATGCCACATCGACCGACCTTTATGCAGATGTCGATATTCATTTTTTTCTTGGAAACGTGCCTGTGGTGAGGGAGGAACCCGTTGTTTACGCAACCGTCCCAGCCATCGCATCCAGGTTGAAGGGATTCCATAGGCCAAAATCTTCTCATCTGGTCCCCAACGCCATAGGGTTTCCAGACTTTCGGCACTCAAACACAACAGTGCCTCAATAGCGGTGGAGGTCACCCAAAGATAGTGCCCATCGGTGGCTATGCCATGCAAATCCGCCATCCAGGGAGAAGAGACCGCATTGACAATTTCAAATCGATCATAATCCACCTCCAGGATAAAATTCCAAAAAGCCACGAAAACCCGCTTCCCGATATGACACACCCCACCCGTCAACGGACCCATAAAGGCCTCACCACAACGAAAAGAGGCCGAAGGAATACGCAACGTGCGGATAACCCTCTTCTGGGTCCAATCTATTTCCGCCAGCACGCCAAAAGCATGATGACTCACCTCATAATGCTCTGGCTTTAAGGTCACCAATACATTCAATCGTCCATCCCTTTTGCCAATTGCCGGAAGGCCATTTCAGGTTGATATAACCCGCGATAGAGGGTATCTCCTTCCACCTGGAAACGCAGGGCATTATTCATCCGAAACCCTTTTTGTTGCATCACCCCACTCGACATGCCAATGCGAACCGCATACCCTCCGGCTTTCAATCGCAACTGCCGCCAAAGAATTTCAAAATGATGCAGGCCAACCGCCAAGCCGAGCAGGTCGATGGATTCAAAAACAACGGCCACGGCCTCGACAGATTCCAATAAAGAGACATGGAGCGTCACATCCCCCATGGGTTCGGTCACACGAAAGGAGATCCGTAAACGGGCATCTTCGCCTTGCACCAAACACACCACACAGCGATTATCCTCCCCCACAAAGGCCACTTTTTGCAAAGAAATCCCTAAAAAATCGAATTGATCATTGGATTCCGACTGTCCAGTTACCGAAGAGAGCTGTTTTTCATAAAGGGCGACCCCCTCTTCGGTATCGCCCAAAAAAATCGGCCGACCTTTGTCCAACACCAATACCCGATCACACATACGCCGAACACGATGCATATTATGCGACACAAACAACGTACACCGCCCGCGAGAACGCAAGGCTTCCAGATGTTCCATACATTTATTGTGGAAGCTTAAATCACCCACAGCCAATACCTCATCCATGAGCAAAATTTCGGCATTGACATGCACCCCAACCGCAAACCCCAAACGCACCATCATTCCGCTAGAATACATGCGCACGGGACGGTCCAACCACTCTCCGAGTTCACAAAACGCTTCGATCAAGCCCATTTTTTCTTGGATTTGTTTTCTAGAAAGACCCACCACACTCCCAAGGAGCCGAATATTTTCCCGACCGGTCAACTCCATATGGACCCCGGCATTGAGTTCGATCATCGGAAACATACTGCCATGGATAGAGATGTGACCGTGGGTGGGTGGGGTGACCCCTGCGAGCAACTTGAGCATGGTCGATTTACCCGATCCATTGCGACCGATCAACCCCAAAGTTTCTCCTGGTTGCACATCAAAAGAGACCCCTTGTAACGCCCAAGGCAATCCATCATTTTCCCAATAGGGCCAACCACATTTTTTTTTAATCTGCCGCCAACCGCGATTTATAGCTGGTAATAAAGGCAGTCCATACCGTTTCCAAACCCCTTGCACCCGAATGACCGCCGTCTGTGCCATGATTATAAAACATCCGAAAAATATTGAGAAACCGAACGAAACAACGGCCAAGCCACCAACCAAACCAAAGCAATCCCGATCACCGATGTCCCCAACAGCTCCATATCGGGAGCTGTCCCGCGCACAAGAACGGTTCGAAATCCCTCAATCAATCCTACCATTGGATTTATTGAGAAAAAAAATTGCCATTTTTCAGGAACTTGACTCACAGGATACATCACGGGTGTGGCCAAAAGCCAAAATTGCATTAAAAAGGGCATGCCAAAAATAACATCGTGTTTAAAGGTTCCCACCGCCGCCACGACCAATCCGATTCCCAAAGCGAACAGAGCCGTAAAAAAAATAAGCGGAATCAACCATAACAAAGACCACCCCACGGGTATTTGAAACCACATCATCATTCCAGCGAGAACCATAGAGGCGATCAGTAAATCCAACGAGGAGGTCACCACAGCAGCGACTGGAAACACCTCACGGGCCACGGAAATTTTTTTAAGGAGGGCGGCATTGGCAGAGATACTAGGGGCACAGCGTGTCACGGCATTGGAAAAAAAGGTCCAAGGGACCAACGCGCTAAAGGTAAAGATGGCATAAGGGATGCCGTCGCTAGGGATATTCAGCACCCCACGCAAAAAGCTAAACACCACCATATAAGCCAAAGGCTGCAAAAAGGCCCACGCTGGCCCTAATAAAGAGCGACGATATTGTCCCTGAAACCCTCGCGCCACCAAGGCAAACACCAAGTCACGCATCCGTGGCCACGTTCCACCCATGGGCTGCACGACCCAATACTGCCCCTTTTGTAACGGTTTTTCCAAACTCTTTGACCCTTTCCAATTTTTTTTATCAATTCCATGACATTATACAATATAAAAATTAATTTTTCATCTTTTTTTATTTTTTTATCACAACATAAACAGACGAAGTATAGAAAAAAAGTATAAAACATGTTACGGCTAAAAAAGAATTCTAACCTGTCCCAAATGAGAAAGGTGAACTATTATGCCGCTCTTTTTTCCCCAACTCCCCTTTTGCCCAGGATATTGGTTTTTAAACGCCCCGTACTACTGGTCCCAATACCCCCCACCCTTTTTTTTTAATTATTAAAAACAAAGAGGGGGTCTGGGGGATTCTTCCCCCAGGGTTTGGCCTTTGATTTTTGTAGGTATCGGAAAAATAAAAATCAAGACCTTGGGGGGCGGAGAACCGCCCCCCAATACCCCCCACCCTTTATTTTTGCAAATCATCTCGCCATCACATACAATCAAAGGCTCGCCTGACGCATCGCAACATAAGAAAGAAGAGACAAATCGCCATGACCACAACTCATCCCCCCCCTACCCTGCACCGCGCAGTTTGCGCCCTGGATTGCCCTGGGTGTTGCTCTTTATTGGTCGAAATCGACAACGGTCGCTTGCTGAGTGTACGGGGCAATCCTGAACATCCCTTTACTCAGGGAACCATCTGCGGCAAGGTGAGCCGGTTTGCAGAACTTCAGCATGGACCGCGTATCTCCACCCCTTTGCTTCGTGTCGGCCACAAAGGAGAGGGTCGCTTTCGGCCTGCCAGTTGGGAAGAGGCCATGGGGATGATGACCGACCGTTTTGGGGAGATCATCGCCAAAGAGGGGGGGGAGGCCATTTTGCCCTACCATTATGGCGGCACCATGGGTTTGGTCCAACGCCAAGCCCCAGAAAGACTCACCCATCGCGCCGGTTTCTCCCGTCTGGATCGCAATATCTGTTATAACATCGGCTGGGCTGGCTGGCAGGCAGGGGTGGGAACGGCTATCGGGCCAGACGCTTCAGAAATGGTGGATTCCGATCTCATCATTCTTTGGGGCATCAACGCCGCTGTCACCCACATAAGTCTCATGGGCTGGGTCAAAAAGGCACGTAAAAACGGGGCTAAATTGCTGGTGGTAGATCCCTATCGCAACCATACCGCCCGCTTAGCCGACCAACACATCGCCCCTAAACCCGGCACCGATGCCGCCTTGGCGGTCGCCATGATGCAGGTCATGCTGGCCGAGGGGCTGGCAGATACCCCCTATTTGGAACAATTTACCGACTTTAACGACCCCCTACGCGCCCATCTCCATACCCGCACCCCGGAATGGGCCGCCGATATCACCGGTCTGTCCCCCGAAACCATCCGCGCCTTTGCCCGTCTCTATGGGCACGCCAAAGCCCCCTTTTTGCGCATTGGGCTGGGCATGAGTCGGCAACGCAACGGGGCCGTCAACCTCCACGCCGTCTCCTGCCTGCCAGCCCTCACTGGAGCCTGGAGCAAACCAGGGGGGGGCGCACTGTTCGCCACCGGGGATGCCTTTAAACTCAACGTCGAGGCGATCCGCCAAACAACCCTTATGACCACTCCCAGTCGGATTCTTGATATGAGCCGTTTGGGAGAGCTGTTGACCAACCCCCAAACCAATCCTCCCATTCGGGGTTTATTGGTCAGCCATGCCAATCCGGCTGGATCTTGTCCCGATTTACACCAAGTGCAGGCGGGTCTGACCCGAGCAGATCTTTTTACCGTGGTCCACGAAATTGTCATGACCGACACCGCCCGTTTTGCCGATCTCATCCTCCCCGCCACCACCTTTTTGGAACACGGGGATCTCTATAAATCCTACGGCCAATATACCCTACAATACAGCCCACCCCTGCTGCCCCCCCATGGGGAGGCGCGCTGTAATATTGATGTGGTCAACGCGTTGGCCCAGCGGCTGGGATATCAAGACGCAGCTTTTCAATGGGACACAACAGAACTGATCCGCCGCCTGTTAGACGATTCCCACCTTCCAGCCTTGGAGACCTGGCAGGCAACTGGTTGGCTCTCCCAGGCTCCCACATGGCGACAACGACATTTTATGGATGGATTTGCAAAACCAGAGGGTCGCTTTCATTTTATGCCAGGATGGAACCACCCCCAAATGCCCGCCATGCCCGACCATTGGCCCGTCAACCGCCGGGACATCAAAAGCGAAGCCGACACATATCCTTTGGATTTTATGACGCCACCCGCGCTGGATGTTCTCAACACCACGTTTACTGGTGTCACAGCGGCCCAAAAACGCCGAGGCCCACCAACGCTTTGGATCCACCCTCAGGATGCCCAACAACGGGGCATTATCCATGGCGCACCGGTCCAGGTTAGCAACCATCTGGGCCAATTAACCCTCATCGCAAAAGTCACAGAAGATACCCAGCCGGGCCTCTGTTTATGCGAATCTAACCATCAAGCGAATGAATTTCCAGAAAAAATTTCTCTCAATGCACTGAGTCATGCAGATCCAGTTGCCCCACAGGGAGGAGCTGCATTTCATGACAATCGGGTGGAGGTTCGTTGTGTTTAGCAGCACGTTTTTGAAAATATTTCAAGAGGGACAAAGCGATAAGGGCACCAAGAGTATCGGCCAGCCAATCCATGGTATCGGAATTGCGCCCAATCACAAAAGATTGATGCCATTCATCCAAGACACCATAAAGAGAGGTAAAGATCAAGGCCAACAGTTTAACGTAGGTCAACCGAGACCAAAGAGAAAAAACCCGCCAAGCCACCAAAGAGAGCAATCCAAAAACCCCAGCGTGAATCACCTTATCCTGATTTTCAAACAATTCTGGCAAAGTAATATGGGGAACACTGGATGACATATAAAAAATCCAACTGACATAGGCAATAAATATCATTGCCCACACATACCGTATATAATTACCCTCTTGTTTAATAATCATAGATTGGGGCATAGATCAGATGAATTCCAATATGAAGGGTGGTTGTCATTTAGTTGTAGGCATCTCTGGCACTTCACTTTCTTTAAAAGAACTCAATTTTTTAAAAAAAGCAAGGCCATCTGGAATAATTTTTTTTAGCCGTAATCTAGGCACTATTTTTAGCCTCCGAGAGATGATCCAGGAGATTCGCGCCGAAATAAATCCCCCCCCCACCTTTTGGATTGATCAAGAAGGGGGACGGGTGCAACGCCTGCGGGAACCCTTTACCCGTTATCCAAGCCCATTCACTCTCACCTCTTTAGCACGCAAAAATGCCCAGGCAGCCGCTACCCACGCTCAATTAATGGGTCAGCTCTGTGGTCAGGAGTTGGCCTCTGTGGGAATTGGGGTCAATTGCGCACCCGTTTTGGACATTCGCGAATCCATGGCCGACCCCGTCATTGGCGAACGGGCCTTCGGCGAGAGCCCCGAAGAGGTCATCCAATTAGCAGGGGCCTGGACCTCAGCCCTTTCTGCCACCGGGATCATGGCCATTGGCAAACATTTTCCAGGCCATGGCGCGGCCAGAGCCGATTCACACAAGGAACTACCCATAATCGATAAAAATCGCCACGATCTGGAACAATGGGAGTGGCGGCCGTTTGTACAACTCGCCCCACAACTTCCAGCCCTAATGACCGCCCATCTAGTGGCCAACGGCCTTGACCCCCAACCCGCCACTTGGTCTTCCCTCTTGCTACGCCAAATTTTGCGCAACGAATGGCACTATCCAGGCCTTTTAGTCTCCGATGCCTTGGAGATGGGGGCTCTAAGAGGTCCTCTGGATCAACGCGCCTTACGAGCAATAGATGCCGGATGTGATCTTGTGTTATGCTGTACGGGTGTTCTCGAAGATGGGGAGGCCACCCTATCCGGCATTGAACAGGCCCTCGCCCAACAAGAGCCTGACCACTGCCTGGCCTGGGAAAAACGCATTCACACCTTGCTCTCCCCTTATCGCATCGCCCCTGGCGATCCAGAACATTTGTTAAACGATACCAACTATCAACGCAATCGGGCTCTGATAGAGACCCTCTCCCAAGAGACCATTGCCCAGGATCCCACTGAATCTTTATCCATTGCAAATATCAGGAGTTAACCATGTCTTACGGTAGCATCCAAATTCCAACCGAAATTCGGCAAAAAAACCAAGAAAAGCTGGTGGAGATCTCTTGGGATGATGGCCAAAAATTTGAATATACCATGGAATATCTACGTGTCTTCTGTCCCTGCGCAGGCTGTCGCGGCCATACCCCGAGCCAACGCAAATTAATTGATGGTAAGCAAGAGGTGATCATTCAATCTATCGCCCCCGTAGGCCATTATGCCATTAAAATTCAATTTAGCGACAATCACGATTCTGGCCTCTTCTCCTGGGAGACCCTCTATGACCTCGGACTGAATCGCGCCCGCTATTGGGAGGAATATCTTATGGAACTTCAACAATCTGGCAAACGACGCAAATCCAACGTCATTCCCATTCATCCGATAAAATAGCCTATCATAAAAAAAACCTTGCTCCCGCCGCCAAGAAACGGTACAAGTAACTTCTCCATAGGTCCCCATCGTCTAGCGGCCTAGGACGCTGGCCTCTCACGCCGGTAACACGGGTTCGATTCCCGTTGGGGACGCCAACACTTTTCTTAAATAACTTTCAAAAAAATAAACATCAAAACCTTGGGAGGCGGAGAACCGCCCCCCAATCCCCCCACCCTTTTCTTTTAATTCTTAAAAAAAAGAGGGGGTCTGGGGGATTCATCCCCCAGGGTTTGGCCTTTGATTTTTTTTTGCCCGAAGGGCATGATGTTCAACAAAACCCATTCGTTAAAAATATTTGACGCTAGATCATAAAAGAGGGTATGGTCTAAAAGAACTTATCACGCAAACAGAATGAACCTTCAACCACAAGGAAAATCAATTCATGTGCGGACTCTGTGGAGATATTCTTTTTTCTGATCATTCCCCCTCCCCCCTTGTTATTCACCAAATGCTAAAACTCTTAGAACCCAGAGGACCAGAAAGCGGGGGATGGTCTATACGCGATCATGTTGCCTTTGGACACCGCCGTTTAAGTATCATTGACCTCTCTTCACAGGGAGGACAACCCATGCATGACGAACTCCTACGCCTCTCTCTGGTTTTTAATGGCTGTATCTATAATTATCAAGAATTACGAAAAGAGCTTATCCAACAAGGATATATCTTTACATCTACCTCGGACACCGAGGTCATTCTCAAGGCATGGCACGCCTGGGGGGCGGCTTGCGTAGAACGTTTTATGGGTATGTTTGCCTTTGCGATCATGGAATGGGAATCAGGACGGGTCATTTTGGCCCGTGATCGATTGGGCATTAAACCTCTTTATTTATGCGAAACCCCTCAAGGGGTTCGTTTTGCTTCCACTCTGCCCGCGTTACTGGCTGCTAAAGGGGTGGATACCACCTTGGATCCAGTGGCGTTAAACTATTATCTCTCTTTTCATGGCGTCGTCCCTGCCCCCTACACCTTATTGGCCGGTGTGCGCAAACTTCCTCCTGCCACACTACTTTATATTTGGCCGGATGGAGGCCGAAAGGAAGTAAATTACTGGCAATTCAAAGTTGCCACAGAAGAAAAAAATGCCCATCTCTCCTCTGAAGAGTGGCAAGAGCGGCTCTTAGTTGCCCTACGCCTATCGGTTGATCGCCGCATGGTGGCAGATGTGCCAGTGGGGGTGTTGCTCTCTGGAGGATTGGACTCCAGTTTGATCGTCGCTCTTTTGGCCGAAGCAGGTGTGCAAGGATTACACACCTTTTCTATCGGCTTTGAGGCGGCAGGGGGTGAAGTGGGCAATGAATTTATCTATTCTGATCTCATCGCCCAACACTTTGCCACGCAACACCACCAAATTTCTATCTCTTCTCATGAACTATTAGAGGCTTTGCCTGCCGTGATTCATGCCATGTCCGAACCTATGGTGAGTCATGATGCCGTGGGCTTTTATCTTCTCTCCCGCGAGGTGGCCCGCCATCTTAAAGTAGTGCAGAGCGGTCAAGGGGCCGACGAGGTTTTTGCAGGCTATCATTGGTATCCCCCTTTGCAAGGAGAAAATAAAAATGTTGATGATTATGCAAGAGTTTTTTTTGATCGAGATTGGGCAGCCTACGGTCAAACCGTCACCGAAGCGTGGATCGAAGAGGATTATGCCAGACGTTTTGTCACCAACCATTTCGCGCAACCTGGAGCCGCTTCTACTCTAGACAAAGCCTTGCGGCTAGACACCACAATCATGCTGGTGGACGACCCGGTCAAACGGGTAGATAACATGACGATGGCCTGGGGATTGGAGGCCAGGGTTCCTTTTTTAGATCACCAACTGGTTGAACTTGCTGGAACCATTCCCCCCTCTCTTAAATTGGCCGATGGCGGCAAAGGGATTCTCAAAGCAGTCGCACGCAACATCATTCCTTTAACAGTCATTGATCGACCCAAGGGATATTTTCCAGTGCCCGCCCTCAAATATATCCAAGGCCCTTTTTTAAAATTGGTCCAAGAGGCTTTAGAGAGCCCAACGGCTAAAAATCGCAAACTTTTTCGACCCGAAATGATCACCCAATTGTTGAATCATCCCCAAGGCTCTCTTACGCCGCTGGGGGGATCTAACGTATGGCAATTGGGACTGCTTGAACTTTGGCTCCAAAGTCACGGGATTTAATTGTTCAAAAAAGGAGACGAAGATGCAAGAAACACCTTTTTGCCCAGATCCGATGGATCCCAACACCATGATCTCTCTTAAACATTGGGGAACGCCTCTCTCTTCTCTTTCTAAAACCATGCCTAAAAATGTCATCATACCTTGTGGCTGGGGTCGACTGCTGTTTGGTCAGACCTTCACCAACATAGAGCAATTGGCCATGGAACTTTTACAAGAACAAGAAGGGCGACGGGACTTGGCCTTTTATCTGCGAGATCCTCATGTCGTTCTCTCCTATGCCCCCCAGAGTCTTTTTATCGATCCCTCGCTCAGCTTTCGACTGGCTTTTCAGATATATAAACCGCTCTCACATCCACTACCAGAATTAACGGTGCGCCTTTTAAATTCCCCCGGTGATATCGAGTGTCTCAATCGTATTTATGACGCCCGCCATATGGTCACCGTTGATAACGACTTTTTTGCCGATGTGGCCAACAATCCAGCGATAACAGTGTTGGTGGCAGTAGAGTGCGCATCGGGCATGGTGGTCGGCGGCGTCACCGGAATTGATCATCGTCTTGCTTTTAACGATCCTGACAACGGCTCTAGTTTATGGGCTTTGGCAGTGGATCCACAGACCTCTTTGCCTGGAGTTGGAGAGGCTTTGGTGCGAGCCATGGTTGAGACTTTTCAACGGGCTGGACGCAATTTTCTTGACCTTTCGGTGATGCATGACAATCAGCAGGCCATAGCTCTGTATGAAAAATTGGGTTTTCAACAGGTACCTATTTATTGTTTAAAAAAGAAAAATCCCATCAACGAAAAACTTTTTTTAGGCCCACATTTAGAGTCTCATCTCAATATTTATGCCCGCATCATCGTCAATGAAGCCCGCCGCCGAGGAATTCAGGTAGAGGTGTTGGACGAGGAGAATGGCTATTTTCGCCTAACTTTGGGAGGGCGTTCCATTGTCTGTCGGGAATCTCTGAGCGAACTTACCTCGGCCATTGCGATGAGTCGCTGTAGCGACAAGAGGCTCACCTTGCGTTTTTTGCGTCAAGCTGGTTTAAGTGTGCCAGAACAGACCGAGGCCGACTCTTGGGAGCGGGTAGAAGCCTTTATGAAACAGTATCCTCGTGTGGTGGTCAAGCCTGTCCAGGGAGAGCAGGGACAAGGCGTTTTTGTCAATTTGACCCATCCAGACGAAGTACGCCGAGCCATCGAAGAGGCCGAAAAATTTTCTCAACAGGTGATTGTAGAGACCTTTATTCCCGGAGAAGATGTGCGCATCATCGTGATTGGCGATGAGGCCGTGGCCGCTGCCGTGCGTAAGCCAGCGCAAATTTTGGGAGATGGAAAACATACCATTGGCACCTTGATCGAAAAACAGAGCCGCCGTCGGGCTGCTGCCACAGCTGGCGAAAGTCGCATCCCTTTAGATGCCGAAACCCTGCGTTGTGTGCGAAAGGCGGGTTTTACTTTAAAGTCTATTCTTCCAGCCGGACAACCCCTCAGTGTGCGCCGCACAGCCAACCTGCATACAGGCGGCACGATTCACGATGTCACCGACATCATGAATCCCGCTCTGATGGAGGCGGCGGTTATAGGAGCGCGAGCGTTAAATATTCCAGTGGTAGGATTTGATTTTATCGTTCCCGATATCATGGGCCAAGAGTATGTCATCATTGAAGCCAACGAACGGCCTGGCCTTGCCAACCACGAACCACAACCCACAGTGCAACGCTTTATAGATCTTCTTTTTCCTGATACCCGTGTTGGCTGGTACAATCAAGGGGGGGCTTCATGAGTTTTGTTTCCGAGATAGATTCTTCTTATCTTCAGACCCTTTTACAGCGTCTTTTGGCCATTCCCAGCCCCACAGGTCACACCGATGCCGTGGTCCATGCGGTGAGCGAAGAGTTGACCGCTTTGGCGATTCCTCATGAATTTACCCTGCGGGGGGCGATTCGTGCCACGCTGCCAGGGCAAAAAAAAATAGCCGATCGCTCCATCGTCGGCCATTTAGACACCTTAGGGGCCATGGTAAAAGGAATAAAAAAAAATGGTCGTTTACGTGTGGTGCCTATTGGCACGTGGTCAGCTCGATTTGCTGAAGGGGCGCGGGTAACCGTGGTAACCGAAACGGAGCGTCGCATACGTGGCACTCTATTACCTCTCAAAGCCTCTGGCCATGTGTATGGGGATGCCATAGATCGGCAAAAATGTAGTTGGGATCATTTAGAACTGCGGCTTGATGAGCGGGTCCACAACCAAAAAGAGACAAGCGAACTGGGTATTGACGTGGGCAATGTCGTGATGATAGATACCTGTGCAGAATTTCTTGACAACGGTTTTATCAATGCCCGCCACTTAGACGACAAAGCCGGTGTGGCAGCCATTCTTGCGGCGGCTAAAGCGATTCAATCCTCTTCTTTCAAAGGCAATCTTCCCGTTGAATGTCATCTTTTGTTCACCATTTCTGAAGAAGTTGGGGCGGGAGCTTCGGATATTCTTTATGGAGATGTCTCCGAATTGGTTTCAGTAGATAACGGCACCATCGCCCCTGGTCAAAATACCAGTGACTATGGCGTGACCCTGGTCATGCAGGATGCCAGTGGTCCTTTTGACTGGCATTTAACCCGTAAGCTCATCCAGTTATGCCAAGAACACAACATTCTTTTTAGTCGAGATATTTTTACGCACTATCGTACCGATGCCGCCTCGGCCATTGAAGCTGGCAACGACATCCGGGCCGCCTTGATTTGTTTTGCTCTGGATAGCTCGCACGGTTATGAACGCACCCATATAGATTCGCTTCTAGCCCTCTCCCATCTTCTGTTTGAATACATCAAAAGCCCCCCTCTTTTTCATAAAGAGACCAATTGCAGTGGTCTGCGAGAAATGTTTATACCAGAGGAGGTGCGTGGTTGACGATTTATGTATCGGAAAAATAAAAATCAAGACCTTGGGGGCCCAGAACCGCACCCCAATCCCCCCACCCTTTTCTTTTAATACTTAAAAAAAAGAGGGGGTTTGGGGGGATTCACCCCCCAAGGTTTTGTCTTTATATTTTTTTGCCCGAAGGGCATCATGTTCAAAGCCGTCATTGGGAGGGCGAGTAAGCAGCCAGAGCTTAAATTCTGTGCTGGTGAAAACAAGGCTTCTAGGACGACTCCTTCGATAGTCGAGATTATCTTTTTCTTAATTAAAATTAAGACAAAAAAACGGAGCATAGTCTCCGTTTTTTTATTCCTATTCCAACAAGCTGCAACACCATAAAGAATTGTCATTATTATGTGTCATAAGACTTTTGAACCGCCTGGATCACGGCATTCTTCACTCTCTCTAATAAAATTTCACTCATCCGCTTCGTCTACCCCCATCCATTAATAACTTCACACCAACCCCAAACACCCTGTACATATTTTCACTCATGACTAAAATAACAACCATGCAGGTCATGAGCAATATTTCCAAAACGCAAAAATTATCATATTAAGCCATATTCCGCTAAGGCAAATCACCTGTTTTCCATTTTTTTAGCTCATATTCGATAACACTTTTTGCAGTAAACTTCAGATATGTCGTTTCTCCAAAAAGGGCAATTGTTAGATTCCGACCAAGTCAAAACATCCTCTCATCATCGCGTGACAATGTCGCAAAAAAATAATATGCTGTGAACTTCTAGATTCTCCTCGTCGAACGATTATTGACAAACCAAAAGGAGAGACCATATGCAACGCCGAGAATTCCTTAAATCGTCCGTAGCCATAGCCGCCAGCGCAACCCTCCCCTCCCTGGTCAAAGCTGAAGAGTTTGTCCCAAGCCAGCAAAAAAACGCCACCAAACCCCTGGTCAAAAATTATCGACAATTGGGTAAAACCGCTATTCATATGGGAGATATCTCTTTTGGTGCTGGTAAATTACCCTCTGCCTCTATGGTTTTGCGGGCCATTGACCAGGGCATGAATTATTTTGATACCGCTCCCGATTATGGCAACAGCGAAAACCTCATAGGCGAGGCCATGACGCGATTTAAGCAACGGGACAAAATTTATATTGCCTCCAAATATTGTACACCGCTGCCCTATCCCAGTCATCTTTCTGCTGGCTCCTCCAAGGCCGACTATATTGCCACGGTCGAAGCCAGTCTCAAAAGAATGCATCTGGACTATCTGGACGTGGTGTTTGTCCACGCCATGGGGGAAAAGAACGACAAACTGGAAGAGGAACAAAAACGCCTGCTGGATGAAAACATGCTGTTGGCTACGGAAGAGTTAAAAAAAGCTGGCAAGGTGCGTTATCTGGCGGTCTCCTCGCATGGCCCCAACAATCTGGAACCTTTATTGACATCGGCGGTGACCAGCGGCCATTTTGACCTGATCATGACCGCCTTTAATTTTATGAAGTTTCCCAAACTACCGCAAATCATCCAACTCGCCGCCCAACACAACGTGGGGGTGATTGCCATGAAAACCCTGGCCGGGGCCAAAGAGAGTGGGGTAGAGTCTGGAGAAACCCCCTTTGAGCACGCCGCGTTTCGGTGGGTGCTCAAACATCCCGAGGTGGCTGGACTGGTGGTTACCATCAAAACGGTTGAGGATTTAAACCTTTATTTACAGGCCTCTGGCACCCCATTTACGGCTCAAGATCAACGGGCATTGGACCGCTATGCGGCTTTGCACGGGCAAACCTACTGCCGAACTGGCTGCGGCGACTGCATGAACGCCTGCCCGCAAGGGGTGGATATTGCCAATATTCTCCGTTATCAAATGTACTTTGAAGACTATGGGGATGAAAAACGGGCCATGCAAAACTATCTGGCCTTGACCCATCCCGCCACCCCCTGCCTGGATTGTCAACAACCCACCTGCACCGCTGCCTGTGATTATGGATTGCCAGTGGCCAAAAAGCTCCAAGCAGCTCACCGCACCCTGTCATTTACCTCTATGGCCTGATTGACCATCGTGGCCAGTGGCGATCCTCCAACCATCCCCCACTCCGCCCCGGTGGCGGTTCGGGGGGTGCTGTTGGCTTTATTACCTCTGTTGGCGGCCTTGCTCTATTGGCAAGGGCAACAGGTGGACTCTTCCCTGTTGGATTTTCAGTCGGGTGGCCATACGTTGACCGCATTTTTGCCGAAACAGGTGGAGAAATGGCAACGCGAAGAGCGTGTGCGCTCGTTTAATTCGGCCAACCTCTATGAATATGTCAATGGTCATGCCGAATATTTTTTATCGGCTGGCTTTCGTGCCTTGACGGTGGCGGAATATCGCCTGCCCACCGATGACAAACAACCCTCCTTGGTACTGGATCTATACGACTTAGGGGACCCCCTCAACGCCTTTGGCATATTGATGGACGAAATGGGCAGCTCTGGCCAACCGGTTGCGGTGGGGGATGCCGGGTTTGTCAATCGTCGTTCTCTGGGGTTTATGGCAGGCTCCTATTATGTCAAATTGGCCGCCTTTGCCGACGATCTGTCTTTACAAGTTGTCGCCCAGGCGGTGGCAAAAAGCATACAAAATGGGACGGGTCCATCCCCTGACAAAATCTCTTTTGATCGGCTTTTTCCCGACCTTGGCACCCTTGTCACCACCCGTTTTATCAAGGAAAACTATCATGGTTGGAGTTTTTTACAACGGGTGGTGGAACGCAGCTTTAAACAAGCCGATGGCACGGTCATCCAGGCCTTTGTCGTAACGGGAACCCCAGAGCAGATGCTCCAACTGGAACAAACCCTGATAAATTTTTTCAAGCAGGAGGGCAGCGCAATCAGCGCACGCCAAGAGGAGGGCATACGCCTTGTCCAAATTGCCGACCGTTATGAGGGAGATTGGTTTGTGGTGCCACTAAAGCGAAGTTTATTGGGTATTTTTCATCCTTGGGATGACCATTTTAAAAAACCATTCAAGGCATTCATTCCCCATGGATGACACCGACCCCAAAACGCGCCGCAGTGGCTCTCGTATTCGGCAGGTGGAGCCAACCTGGAGCCGCCGCCGATTTTTGCAAGAGAGTGGCCTCACCACGGCCATGGCGGTGGGTATGGGTCTGGTGGGGTATTGGGCCTATACTCCCGAAGCGATGCGTCAAAAGCACCAGGAGATTTTAACGCTCAAAGATTTTCGCGTGGCGGCCAATGCGTTGTATCCGGCGTTGGTGGTGGTGCGGGGTCGTCTGGTGGAGGCGATGGTGCGGGAAGCCGTGGCAACTTTGGGGGGCATCTCCCGCTTTGTCCAGCGTGGGGAGAGGGTCGTGTTAAAACCCAACGTGGGCTGGGACCGTCAACCCGAGCAGGCCGCCAATACCAACCCCGAAGTGGTGGCCGCCGTGGCCAGACTGTGTCTGGAGGCGGGGGCGGGAGCGGTTTGGGTGACCGATTGCTCCATCAACGATCCCAAACGCAGTTTTTCCCGTTCCGGGATTGAGGCGGCGGTTCAGCAGGTTGGGGCGATGATCAAACTGCCTGGGGGGGATGATTTTCGACCGACCAACATGCAGGGGACGGTACTCAAGGTGTGGCCAGTGGCCAATTTTTTTCATCAAGCGGATAAAGTGATTAATTTACCGGTGGTCAAGCAGCACTCTTTGAGCGGCTGCACGTTGGCCATGAAAAATTGGTATGGGGTGTTGGGTGGACAACGCAACCAGTTGCATCAAAATATTCACGCCTCCATCGTCGATTTGGCCTCTGCGGTTCGTCCCACCCTGACCATTGTCGATGCCACTCGTATTTTAAAACGCAATGGTCCTTCTGGGGGGAGTTTGGATGATGTTGTGTGGGGAAATACCATTTTGGCCGGTTTGGATGAGGTGGCCTTGGATGCCTATGCTCTAAGCTTGTTGGACTTAACGCTGGACCAAGTTCCCTATTTGGCCATGGCCGAGGCGCGTGGTTTGGGAAAAACGGATTGGCGCAATCTAAATTGGCAAGAACGACAGTCATAAAAAAAAGAGGGGGTTTGGGGGATTCATCCCCCAAGGTTTTGATTTTAAGGAAAATACATTGCCACAATTACGCACCATTCGACGCCTATACGCCATATTCTTCTTCTGTTTATTCTGTTTTCTCCTATGGCGAACAGAGTTTACCCACCTGCAAGGGTATGAAGTCCATCTCTTTTTAGAACTGGACCCCTTAACCGCTCTAGCCAGTGGTTTAACCAGCGCGACCCTTTACCGTGGCTTGGCACTCTCTTTAATAATCCTCATTCCCACTCTTTTTTTTGGTCGTTTTTTTTGCTCCTGGATCTGCCCGTTGGGTATTCTCAACCAAGCCATCAGCCATTTTTTTAACAAACGCCGACCAGCGGAATATGTTAAGCAAAACCGCTATCACCCCATTTTTCGCGTTAAATATTATCTTTTGACCGTTTTGCTGGTTTTGGCCGCCTTTGGAGTTCTGCAAATCGGTCTTTTAGACCCCATGGCCTTGGTTACCCGCTCTTTTGTGACTGGGGTTTGGCCCGCCTTGCAATGGAGTGGAGCTGGATTTTATCTTTTGCAGCCCCATTTTCTAGGGGGAGTGGGGATTGCATTGTTTTTTTTGGCCATTCTTCTAGCCAACCGCTTTATGACCCGCGCTTGGTGCCGGGTGGTTTGTCCTTTAGGGGCTTTGTTGGGGGTGCTCTCTTGGCGGGCTTTGTTTCGCATTCGCCGCGATGTGGATAGGTGCAACGATTGTTTAAAATGTGTCTCCTCTTGTCAAGGCGGGTGTGACCCCCATGGGGCCTTGCGGGTGAGCGAGTGCCACCTGTGCATGAATTGCCTGGAGCAATGCCCAGAGGGTGCACTGCACTATGGCTTCATCCAATCCCGCACCTCCCTGGGCCAACCCATAGATATCAGTCGCCGTCGCTTGGTGGAAAGCGGTGTGACCGCCATGGCCTTTGTCCCCATGTTGCGCAGTTCTTACGGGGTTGAATCCACCCCCCACCCCAACATGATTCGCCCTCCCGGCGCGTTACCAGAGGCAGATTTTCTCGCCCGATGCCTCAAATGCGCCCTCTGTATGCGTGTTTGCCCCACCAATGTTTTGCAACCAGCTCTACTAGAAGGAGGTCTTGAGGCCCTCTGGACGCCAATTTTAATCAACCGCCTTGGCTATTGTGAACACCATTGTATTCTCTGTGGTCATGTCTGCCCCACCGGTGCCCTTCGCCCCCTCACGGTGACCGAAAAGGTAGGCTCCTCCTCCCCCAAGCCTTCCGAACCCATTAAACTAGGCACCGCCTTTTTTGATCCAGGCCGCTGCCTCCCCTGGTCCATGCACACCCCCTGCATCGTCTGCGAAGAGGTCTGCCCCACCTCCCCCAAGGCCATCTGGTTTAAAAAAGTGGCGTTAACCGACCGCAAAGGTCAAACGGTACCCCTAAAACAACCCTACATGGAACCGGCCCTCTGCATCGGCTGCGGCATTTGCGAGTATAAATGCCCCGTTGCCGATCAGGCAGCCATTCGGGTCACCTCGGTGGGAGAAACACGCTCTTGGCGTAATCGGATGATTTTGGACGGGCAGACCCCCACATAAATAATTTTCCAAATAAAACAGCAATTATCATGCAGTTGTGGTCATCATATAAGCAGAGATCATTTTATTTAAAATCACCCTGAATTTTATAGTAAACTATTTAAAAATTTGGATATTTTTATATGTGATTAATTTTTATATTTTATAAAAATATACTGTCCCTATTTTCTCCCGAACAGCACACGACCTGTGGATAACTTTTTTGCAGCAATCGCTAGAAAAAATGACGCAACATATTGAAATATATCATTTAATTATTAATGTCTCATATTTGACGGTTTCCGGACAATTCCGGTGACAGGACAATTCCGGTGACACAATACATAGGACAATTCCGGTGACACAATACATAATTGCTCTTTCCTGTGGGACAATTCCTAGGACAATTCCGGTGACAAGGACAATTCCGGTGACACAATACATAATTGCTCTTTCCTGTGAGGACAATTCCGGTGACACAATACATAATTGCTCTTTCCTGTGGGACAATTCCGGTGACAGGGACAATTCCCCACCAATTCCGGTGACACAATACATAATTGCTCTTTCCTAAAAAATAGGGACAGTATATATTTTTATCCTGTTTCCATTTTTTTAAATTCCCAATTCCGGTGACACAATACATAATTGCTCTTTCCTAAAAAATAGAATTCCCAATTCCGGTGACACAATACATAATTGCTCTTTCCTAAAAAATAGGGACAGTATATATATTTATCCTGTTTCCATTTTTTTAGACTAAAATTATGTCCATTAGCCTCTTGAACCCTCTTTAGATTGGCTTGACGAAAAAAATTCTGTTATCTTATGGACGTTGGCGGCAGAAATCACCCATCCTCTTGCACCTAACAATGTATTTCGACTTCCTGCACAAAATCAGACGGCTTTTTGGATAATCCATAAATTGAAAAAAAAACGACGCATTTTCCTTCAAAGGCTTTTTAAAAAGGGAAAAAAAGTGTAAACTTTAGCCAGTTTGATGCAGAGCTTCATCTTTAAACTCCCAAGCAATTTTATGCAATTCATTGTTTTTTGAAAAATATTTACCATATTGTTAACAAACGGAGTAACCGTTCACTCCCCCCTGGTAATCGTCATCCCCGCGAGTTCCCGCCTACGCGGGAATGACAGGGGATCCAGGTGGGTCCCGCGAATTCTGGATTCCCGCTTGCGCGGGAATGACGGGGTCTGAACGATTACCAAACGAAAAAAATCCACTGCGAAATGACAGAACCAACATTAAAAATTGAAGGTGTAAGCATTGTCATCATTGGTGACTTCAATCCAACGATTATTCAACCCCTTTGGCTGGCAAACCAAGGTTTGATTAGTCAAGAGGCAGCCTCTCCAAATATCGCCAAAATCGGACTTATTCATCGAGATATTACAGATTTTTCCATTGATTGGCTGCGTTTAAACATCGAAAGAAATAAATTCGTTGCCACCACTGAAGAAGAATCCAACTATGATTCATTGCGCGATTTGGTTAAAGGCATTTTCCAAATTTTACGACACACCCCTGTGAAACAGATTGGATTTAATCGTTTTTTTCATTATAAAATGCCATCTGAAGAAACTTTTAACCGTTACGGCGATTGTTTGGCACCGAAAAATCCTTGGAAAGATTTAATCAAAACTCCAGGTCTTCTCGACCTGACGATGATGGGAGAACGTCCAGATTCATATAAAGGTTACCTGCAGGTGAGAACCTGCGTTTCACCTAAAATTAATCCCCATGGTATCCTTATCCATGTAAACGATCACTTTGAGTTGGAAGATACCAACTCTATACAGGGATGTCGGGAACTATTGGAAATTCTTGAAAACATTTGGGAGCCATCTTTACAACGTGCCCTACCCATTGCCACTCGACTGGTGAACTCTGCATGACTATTGATTATTCATATTATTATTCGAACAAAAGCAAATCGATACCATTTGAAAAAATAGACTGGATTTTGCCCACAGACGATTTTCCAAAAAAACCGAAACTCCCAATATTTGAACCATCTCAACCCAATGGAACCATGTTTTATCCATCGGATGACCAAAATGCCAAGCTGGCCTATTATCTACCTGTGCAACGCCCAAATCATATTCAAACTGAGCCTAAACTTTTTAAATCTCTGCAAAAATTTATTGGAACCGTTCTTCAAATTCAGGGCGACCAAATCCTTGTCCAATTGCAAGATAAAACCCATGACAAGCCTGATATGGAAGCCACTCTTTCCATCGAAGAAATCCCTCAAGAAGATCGCGCATTACTCAAACCTGGGGCAATTTTTTACTGGCATATTGGTTATCGAATCCCATTAAAAGGTGGGCAAGAAAGAGTTTCCATAATCCGCTTTAAGCGTGTTCCATTAATGACGCCAGAACGCATCGAACCGGCCAA
Source organism: Magnetococcus sp. DMHC-6 (assembly GCA_039908535.1). Taxonomy (GTDB): domain Bacteria; phylum Pseudomonadota; class Magnetococcia; order Magnetococcales; family JADFZT01; genus JAMOAW01. The sequence goes on from JAMOAW010000011.1 coordinate 52,311, forward strand.
AACCGAAGCTCAAAAATTAAAGGTGGCACTTGGCTGGTGAATACCCTCATACCCCTCCCGGTCCCAATGAACTAGAGGTATCTGTTTTTGGTCCTGGATATAGTGAAAGCATTCTTGTCCACTACGGTCACAATGAATGGTTGATCATTGATTCTTGTAAAGATTCTAACCGGTCCCCTGCCCCGTTGACATACCTGAAAAAATTTTTAGGTATCGGAAAACTAAAAATCAAAACCTTGGGGGGCGGAGAACCGCCCCCCAATCCCCCCACCCTTTTCTTTTGGGTCTGGGGGATTCATCCCCCAGGGTTTTGATTATATGCGCCATGATCACGCCAGGCCATACTGTTTCAACCGTTTCCACAAGGTGGTGCGCGACATGCCCAATCGTTTGGCGGATTCTGCTTTGTTTCCTGAAGTGGCTTTTAACATCTGTAAAATGGCATCTTTCTCTTGTAATACATCAGAAGAATGATAATAGCGCACCCATTTTTTCTCCTCTATTGCGGCAGAGGTCATCTGGGGTTGCCTGGACAACTCTTCTGGTAAATGGCGTGGCAAAATAAACTCACCCTCTCCCTGAACCAGCGCGTATTCCAAAACATTGCCCAACTCACGCACATTGCCTGGCCAAGCATAAGAACTCATCACCTGCAACGCCTCTTCGGACAACATAACCCGCTCCCGACCAGGCGTTTTTTTCATTTGATCCAAGAGTGTCTGTGCCAACAGTGGTAAATCCTCTATGCGCTCGCGCAAGGCTGGAACATGCAAAGGCAATACCTTGAGCCGATAATAAAGATCCTCTCGAAACTGCCCATTTTGCATCATCGCGAACAAATCGCGATTGGTAGCGGCCAACACACGCACATCAATCGATCTGGTTTGGTTCTCTCCCAAACGTTCCACCTCCCGTTCTTGCAATACCCGCAACAGTTTGACTTGAATAGACGGCGAAATTTCACCAATTTCATCCAATAAAATTGTACCGTTATTGGCCGCCTCAAACCGACCCATGCGTGGGGCATCGGCTCCGGTAAAGGCACCCTTGGCATGTCCAAACAATTCCGACTCCAGCAAATTTTCCGCAAAGGCCGCGCAATGAACGCGAAGATAGGGCTCCCGATGCCGATGGGAATTTTCATGTAACGCCCGGGCAACCAACTCTTTACCTGTACCGCTCTCCCCAAGAATTAATACGGTGGCATCACTCTGGGCCGCACGTAAAATTTTTTGAATGAGCGTGCGCATGGCAAGGCTATGCCCCACCAATTTCCCCAACCGCAACCTTTCGCTGACCTCCTCCTCCAGAAGCACCTCCCGGGTGCGATCACGCAAAATCACCGCAACCATGGCCGATTGCTCCTCATTGGGCAATAAAATGGCCCACATACGCAAAAAAATTTGCCCACCGTCCAGACGTTTGAAAGTCAAATCCAACGTTTGGGTCGTCTCCCCCCGACCCGGCAACAACGTACAATCCCCCCTTTTGGCACAAGCACGCGCGCAGTTGGTACCCTTAAATAGGCTTGGACAGAGTTGACCGACGACGCTTTCTGACTCCCGACCAATCATACGTGTTGCCGCCTTGTTGATCGTTATCAGACGACGGTTTCGATCTAAAAACAAGACACCTTCTTCAAGACTATCCAAAAATGGGGCAAGCAGTGACAAAGGTGAAGACATGGCAACTCCGCCTCCTCAATAAATCATCCTCCAAAAAGAGCTTTTATCTCCTTGAAGGATGATTCGGTACCACCACACTTAACCGTGGTCGTCTGTTTTTTGATTGATTTAAAAAAAAAGGGGTCTGGGGGATTGCCCCCAGGGTTTTGCTTTTGACCTCGGTTTTGCTTCCTGCAAAAAGCAGGGGGATTGGGGGATGCAATCCCCCAAGGTCTTGACTTTGCTTTTTGTTCAGGAACACGTTCATCGTCCATACTTAAATATGGTGGTACCGATGATTCTTCTCTTCACATCAAATGTGTATCAACCTTCGTCATTATTTTCGCCAAAGATAGACTCCAGCTTATTTTGATTCTTTTTAACCAGTTCCAACTCCTCAGGCGGAATTAAATAAAGAGGTTCAGATTTTTTGGTCGCTCCTTTTTTCATCTCCTCAAAAGATTTATCCAGCGTCGTAATCATCTGTTTTTTCTGCTCTGGACTCAAAGTTGGATTGTTTTGAATCTGATTTTTCTGGTTATTCAGTTCAGATTCTCTCTGGGCAATCATGCGTTCCATCATTTCCGCACTGTCCTTGGGAGGATTCCAAGCGGCAGGAATGACTTGTTGATCAATTTGCGCTAAAATTTGATTTTTTGCCTCTGGTGGAATATAGGGATTGTTCTGGACCATCCATTTGTCGGCTGCCTTGCGGGCTTCAAATTGAGATTTCATCCAATCGGCCCAACTCGGTTGGGCCGCCCCCCCCCAAGAGCGTCCCATTTGATTGAGCCACATTTGCTTTTGATAAGGAGGAATGTTTGGATTGTTTTCAATCTGCTTTCTTTGCGCACTCTGTTGTTCATCCAAACGTTTCTTGGCCTCGTTGCGCAAGGTCTCTAAATCTTTTGCACCTGAAGGAAAATCTCGTTGTTGTTTAAAAGCTTCCACTTGAATCAATCGTAAACCCGTCCGCACATGGTTCAGGGTATAATAAAAACGATCTGCATCCCACCCCTTTTCCTTGAGAAGATTTTCAAATTTTTTATTATACCGCATCCCAGAAAGGATCCATGGACTCTTGCCCGCCGAACGTCCCCACCCCTGATCGGCAACCCAATCCCTTAACTTCGGATAATCGGTGATAAATTTATCCATCTCTTCGGTACTGAATAAGGCTGGTTCTTCAGGTGTCGTGGCGGTACCCAGGACTGGAACAGCAAGGGTGAGGGCCAAAGCCAGTAAACCACCTACAAAAAAACTCTTTTTTTGCATGTTTTTTCTCCTGTTGATGCTCCGGGTGTTTTAAAACCCAGCGGAGCTGGTTGGTTTATATAGCCAGCTCTATCAAAAGCAGAAGAACTGGCAGTATGGTTGGAATGATTGATAAATTAAGAAATTAAAAAAATTTCATTCTATATTAGCAAATAATTATAAACGACTCAATCATAAACTGATCTCTGATCATTTTTTTTTGCAAGTCGTACTGTCTGTTTGGTACCACCACATTTAAGTGTGGACGATGAACGCGTGCCTGAACAAAAAGCAAAGTCAAGACCTTGGGGGATTGCATCCCCCAATCCCCCTGCTTTTTGAAGGAAGCAAAACCGAGGTC
>JAMOAW010000073.1:0-21188 GCA_039908535.1 Magnetococcus sp. DMHC-6
GATTGAAAAGTGACCGCAACCCCGGAAAGAAGATTCAAACTCGAATCCCGAATGACGGCCATCAACTCCACCTTGGTGGAACCATCCGTTTGGATCTGCGCGTTGCTGGTGAGTAGATCGATATAACGAACACTTTGAGCAACGGTACCACCGCTCGTAGAAGCGGCAATCTGAATGGTGGAAAGGTCAGAACTTTTGCTGTCACTTGTTGCAAAAACCTGAATATTTTGAATCGACGAGCTGGCTTTGGCCTTGAGAATCGCTTTGGCCGTGCCAGAACTGTCTGTGGTGGACTGAATCACGTCGATGGTGGCATCTAAAAAATTGACGGTCTGAAAGGAGACATTTTTTCCAGAAAGCAGATTGGAGTTGGCATCGCTGACAACGGCCATCAATCCCACCTCGACCGTGCCATCCGTCTGCTCCTGGGGAGTGCTGGACTGCAAAGCGATTTTATCCACAAGAGAGGTATTTTTCGAACTACTCCCTTGCGTCCCCTCCCCACTCCCCCCACCGCCGCAGGCGGCTAAAACAAACATCATCAGCACACCAACCACCATACGTTTGATCATTCCAGACATCTGTCCACCTGTGCATTGTTTAAAGAGAGAGCGTTATCATTGCCAAGAATCTTTTTTAATGCAATTTTTAAACCATTTAATAAAATATTTTTTTTACCACTTCGACCCATTTCCTCGCAAAAATGCCATTTTGAGACTTGTTTTCTGAGGTAAAAAACACTAAGTTGCCAAACATGAGTATGCTTAAGAAAAAACTTTAAACCCCCGGCCTGACCGGGAATACCCGTTCCATCTGTTGAAAATTCAGGAGAAACACCGTGAGTGAGCACTCCTTGGAAGCCATTGTCGATGCCGATTTGGTCACGCAGTGGATCTCCCAAATTGGTTCCGAACCGTCTGCTGCCGTCCCCTTACTCCAGGCCATTCAAAATAAATATGGGTATTTACCCCGTAAGGCCATGGATTTAATCATCGCAAACTCCGCCATAAACGGAAGCCAACTCTATGGAGTGGCCACCTTTTATGCCCAGTTTCGATTAAAACCAGTGGGTCGCCACATGATCAAAGTCTGCCATGGCACCGCCTGTCACGTGCAAGGCGCAGACCGCATTAACACATCGTTGCGTCATATTCTTGGGATGAAAGACGAAAACGAAGATACCGCTAGTAACGCAAGCTATACCGTCGAAAATGTCGCCTGCATCGGTTGTTGCAGCTTGGCTCCCGTGATGCTCGTCGATGGAGAAGCCTTCCCTAAACTCAAAGGTGCCGATGCCCAACGCCATCTGAAAAAGCACGCCCGCGATCACAACGAAATTCTCCCCGGACATCAAGAAGACGACAAAGAGACCGCTTCAGGAGCTTCCTCATGAACAACGGACAAATGATCATCACCATTGGCGAAGGTACCTGCGGTATCGCCGCTGGCGCCAAAGAGGTGGCCAAACTCCTCGAACAAAGATTTCCCAACGCCACATTTAAAACCGTCGGCTGCCTGGGTATGTGCCACCGTGAAGTGATGGTGGAAATTCAAAACGAGGACGGCAAAACTTTCCTATACGGCAATGTCGACAAAAAAAATCTGCCAAAAATTGTCCATTTCCATCGTGGCGAAGGAAGCCCTCCTGAAAAATTACTCATCCGTTCCAGCGACGCCCCCGATACCGACTCTGGACGTTATCTCACGGGTCAAACCCGCATCGCTCTGCGCAATGTAGGTCAACTCAATCCCACCTCCATGGAGCAGTTTCAAGCCCGTGGCGGCTATCAGGCCATTGAAAAAATATTGCGCTCTGGCATAACCCCAGAACAGGTGATCGAAGAGGTCAAGGCCTCTGGTTTGCGCGGTCGCGGAGGGGCGGGTTTTCCAACGGCTGTCAAATGGGGATTTGCCCGCAATGCCCCAGGTGAAATCAAATATCTGGTCTGCAACGGCGACGAAGGCGACCCAGGCGCGTTTATGGACCGCTCCCTTTTGGAAGGCGACCCCCATAGCGTTCTCGAAGGGATGCTCATCGCCGCCTATGCCATTGGAGCCTCCCGGGGCTATGCCTACATCCGAGCCGAATATCCCTTAGCCGTGGAATATTTTGGTCTAGCCATCCAGCAAGCCCGCCAGGCGGGTTATCTGGGAGAACGGATTTTAGGCACCGATTTTTCTTTTGATCTGAAAATCAAAGAGGGGGCTGGGGCCTTTGTCTGCGGCGAAGAGACCGCTTTGCTGGCCTCTATTGAAGGTCAACGGGGCATGCCCCGCATTCGCCCCCCATTTCCAGCTATTAAAGGGGTATTTGGCAAGCCAACCATTATCAACAACGTGGAAACATTGTCCAATATTCCCTGGATTATCAACAATGGTGGCCAAACCTATGCCAACATTGGCACCCATGACAGCAAAGGAACCAAAGTCTTTGCCTTAGCGGGTGCCATTGCCCGTGGCGGTTTGGTTGAAGTTCCCATGGGAACCACCATTCGCCATGTCTTGGAAGTGATCGGCGGCGGTTCGGCCAGCGGGCGCCCTTTAAAAGCGGTCCAATTGGGCGGTCCCAGCGGCGGCTGTATTCCTGAACATCTATTTGACACCCCCATTGAATACCATGCCATCAACGCCACCGGTGCCATCATGGGTTCTGGGGGCATGGTGGTCACCGACAGTAAATCCTGCATGGTGGATCTGGCCCGCTATTTTCTTGAATTCACCCAGTTGGAATCCTGTGGCAAATGTACCTTCTGCCGCATCGGCACCCTGCGCATGAAAGAAATCCTCACCAAAATCTGCGCTGGTGAAGCGGTTTTGGCGGATATCGACACTTTGGAAGAGTTGGCCAGTCAAATTGGCCCGGCCAGTCTGTGCGGCCTCGGTCAAACCGCCCCCAACCCGGTGTTGACAACGCTTAAATATTTCCGCCACGAATATCTCGCCCATGTCACCGAAAAGCGGTGCCCTGGCGGTATCTGCAAAGGACTCATCACCCATACCATTCAAAACGAAACTTGCACGGGATGCTCCCTGTGCAAACGTCAATGTCCGGTGGAGGCGATCTCTGGCACGATCAAAAAACCAGATACCTGGGTAATCGACCAAAAGGTCTGCATCAACTGTGGTATGTGTGTCGAGGTGTGTAACCCTGATGCGATTTTGGTGGTTTGATAAAAGGAGGGTCATCCATGCTGACGGCCATTCTCTCTTCTTCAGGAGAACTCACCCCTCCCAAAGAGACTCAAACAGCTCTTAACCCAAAGGATGGGTGCCAACTCTTTTTTTCTCTGCGCGAAGACCAAGTTGTGGAAATGCGTGTAGAAAAAAAAATGGCTTATCTCTGTATGGGATCTTTAAACCATCGGGACGGGGAATCACTGTGGAAGAGATGAATTCAGCCAGTCGCGAAGCAGGGGCTAAAATGTGATCGCTCTGGATACCAATCTCCTATGCTTTGGGTTCTTATCGATCTGGACCTGGAGATTTCGCCGACTACATGATTCAAGAATGCGCAAAATCTATTGGTTGTCATAAGGTTGCAACCTTTGATCAGGAACTCCTAAAAGAATCGGGTTTTCTTAAACCATGAATAAAAATCGAAAAAAAAACTTAGAATCATCTATATTTTGGCACAGTGTGTGGGATGAATCTTTGCTACTCTACACACATTTGTTCACAAGGAACCATCATGAGCGATAAAATAGCCATTACCCTAAACGGTCAAGAGATTCAGGTCCCTGCCACCGCCACCATCCGGGAAGCCGCCGAGTCTCAAGGGGTTCATATCCCTACTTTTTGTCATGACGACCGCTTAAAACCCTTTGCCTCCTGCTTTTTGTGCGTGGTCGAGGTAGAAAAAGCCCGGGGCATGTTGCCGGCTTGCTCTACCCGTGTCATGCCGGGCATGGTGATCCAGACCGACAGTGCCAAGGTCACCAAAACCCGAAAAATGGCCCTAGATTTGCTGCTTTCAGATCATGCCGGGGATTGCATTGCCCCTTGCGAGGCCACCTGTCCTGCCAACATTGATATTCAGGGCTACATTGCCCATATTGCCAATGGCAATTTTGCCGCGGCGGTGCGATTGATCAAACAACGCAATCCCCTGCCCGTGGTCTGCGGTCGCATCTGCCCCCACCCCTGCGAATCCCAATGTCGACGGGGTTTGGTGGATGAACCCGTGGCCATCAACCCTCTCAAACGCTTTGCCGCCGAATATGAACTCAACCATGGCCCTTTTGTCCCCATGGCGGGTGCGGATAGCGGCAAAAAGGTGGCCATTGTCGGTGGTGGACCAGCGGGATTGTCGGCGGCCTATTTTTTACGGCAAGCGGGTCACGCCGTAGAAATTTTTGAGGCCCTGCCCGCTCTGGGCGGCATGGCCCGCTATGGCATTCCCCGTTTTCGCATGCCTTGGGATACCTTAGACCAAGAGGTGAAAGCCATTTTGGATTTAGGGGTGCAGGTCCATTATAACCAACGTTTGGGACGGGATTTTTCCCTTACCGATCTCAAACAACGGGGGTTTGGTGCCATTCTGCTGGCCATCGGGGCCCATAAAGCCAAACCGATGCATATTAAAAACGAAGAGGTACCTGGGGTGATCGGTGGCGTGGACTTTTTACGCAAGGTGATCCTCAAAGAGCCTTTGGAATTTGGCCAACGGGTCGCGGTGATTGGCGGCGGCGACACCGCCATGGACTGCGCCCGGGTCGCGCGTCGCTTAGGTGCCGAGGTGATTTTACTCTATCGGCGCACCCAGGCCGAAATGCCCGCTCTCCCCGTAGAACAACATGAAACCATGGAAGAAGGCGTTGAATTTCGTTTTCTAACCGCCCCTTCCGAGGTTGTCTTGGAAAATGGCCGCGCCAAAGCCCTGCGGGTCATCACGATGGAGCTCGGCGAACCCGACGAATCGGGACGTCGACGCCCTGTGCCCATTAAAGATAGCGATGAAGATCTCCCCTTCGACTTGATCATCGCCGCCATTGGCCAAGATCCCGACCTCTCCTGTGTGGAAACAGATGCGTTAAAACCCGAAACCACCCGCTGGCGGACCTTTGTTTATGACGAAAAAACCCAGGTGACCAACCAAGAGGGGGTGTTTGCTGCCGGCGATTGCGCCTTTGGGCCAGATATTTTAATTCGCGCCGTTGCCGAAGGTCGCCGCGCGGCCCAAGCAATAGATCTTTATCTCTCTGGGGCACCTATGGTCATTAAAAAACCTTATGCCATTTCCAGAGGTCGGCTGCAAGATTTAGAAATGGCCGATTATTCCCCGCGATTTATCCATAAAAAACGCGCCTTAGAATCCACCCATCCCGCTGAAATTCGCCTCAGCAACCAAGAAGGGTGGGCAGCGATTAACATGGGCTTGGAGCAAGTACAAGCCATGGCCGAGGCGACCCGCTGCATTGAATGTGGCTGTAACGCCCGTTTCGACTGTGACCTGCGTACCTATTCCACCCAATATGGGGCGACAGAAAAGAAACTATCTGGAAATAAACGCAAATATGCCGAAGACACCCGTCATCCGCTCATTCGTATTGAGGCCGATAAATGTATCACCTGTGCCAGTTGCGTGCGCGTTTGTGCCGAGGTGCGGGATATCCATGCCCTGACCTTTATCGGACGCGGCTTTACCACCCGCACCGGACCTAACTTTGACGATCCCCTCACCGAAACCGGCTGTGATGCCTGTGGTATGTGTATTGATCTGTGCCCCACGGGCACCCTCTCCCACCACACTGGCAAAGAGTCTGGTCCCTGGAAATGGCAGACCACCTACACCTCCTGCACCGCCTGCAGCCGTGGTTGTGGATTACGCGTGCATGTCGCAGAAGGCCAAGTGGTCAAGATACAAAGCATCAACCACGATCCCGTCAACGGGGCCAATATTTGTGCCGAAGGGCGTTTTTCCTATCGTTTGGCAAAGATCCCTGCCAGCAGCAGCTCCGATCTAGACCGCGCCCGCCAAGCGTTGACAAACGCCCGCAAAGTGGATGTGGTGATCTCACCTTTATGTACCGTTGAGGAGGCCTATGCGGCGGCACAATTGGCCAAAACCTATCGGGGCGACTTGCTCTATATGGCGGGAGAAACGGTTACGGGCGCGGCCAAGCCTTACGGCAAAATGCGCGGCGCGGTCAATGTAGCCCTTCTGACCCGTTTAGGGGCCAAACCCATGACTGGCAAGAGCGATGCCGACTGTTTGGTTTCGGTCATGGTCCCCACGCCTGCCCACACGGCAGGCACGACCATTGGCATCAATGCCCATCTAGGTCCCTTTGGCGAACCTCATATTCATTTGACCATTGCCGATCCTCTCGACATTGAGGGTACCTTTTTAAATCAAGAGGGTCAATTGGTACAACTGAAAGCAGCGCGCAAAGAGGCTGCACGGCTCTCTGGCTTTATGATGTTGATGCAATTGGCGGGTCAAGACGACACCCTCAATACGGTGCGTCAGAATCTCGTTAAAGAGGTCCCGGAACTGGCTCCTTTAACAACCATGAACAGCCGTGTCAATCCAACCCAACTTCCGCCGGTCATCGTCGCCAGCCTGCCAGACAATCGGGAAGCGGCCTTCGCAGTCTATATGAAGGATTTAGGTTTATCTTGGTAAACTTAAGACCTTGGGGGGGGGTGGAGAACCATCCCCCCAAATCCCATTTAAAAAAAGGGAGCTGGGGGGATTCATCCCCCAGGGTTTTTTCTTCTATTTTTTCCAATTCCCTGAAAGGTTTTACATACAATGAATAACTTTGAAGAGATCATCCAATTTGCGATCCGCCACGAGGAAGAAGAGGCCGCCTTTTATCAACAAATGGCTCAACGAGCCGATAGTGCCGACATGAAAGAGGCTCTTTTGGTTCATGCCCGAGAAGAGATGTTGCATAAAGAGCATTTAGAAAAAATTCAAGCCAACAATCGTCTACCCAATGGCGAACGGCGTTATCCCGATTGCGATTTACAAATCGCCGATTATACAACGGTAGAAGATCGTGGTACGGGTACGTTAACCTTTGAAAAGGCCCTGCTGTTGGCTGCCAAAAGAGAAAAAACCGCCCAAAGGCTCTACCAAGATCTTGCCAACCAAGCCACCGATCCAGACCTTAAAAAGACCCTTCTCTTCCTAGCAGATCAGGAAGGCAAGCATGGGCAGAGGTTAGAGCGGGAATATGACGATTCGCTCACCGAAGGTTGAGCGAATCCAGGCCTCCCCCTCTTTTTTTTAAAAAAAAGAGGGGGGGGGTAATAAAAAAAAGGGGTCTGGGGGATTGCCCCCAGGGTTTTGTTTTTGACTTTGCTTTTGACTTTGCTTTTGACTTTGCTTTTGACTTTGCTTTTGAATTCGGTTTTGCTTTCTTCAAATAGCAGGGGGGTTGGGGGATGCAATCCCCCAAGGTCTTGATGTTTATTTTTCCGATATATGAACAAAAAGCAAAGTCAAGACCCTGGGGGCAATCCCCCAGACCCCTTTTTTTTTTAAAATAATAAGATCAAAAAAACAGACGACCACGGTTACATGTGGCGGTACCCGGCATACGCCCTCCCCCTAAACCGGACAAATGACCTCATCGCTAAAATCCAACTCAATTTTTACATGCGCCAATAAAGTCTGTTGAATAGGATCCAGTCTATTTTCTTTGATGGCCTTTTGTAAATCACCGATAGTGTCCCCCTCTTTAATCAATAAAAAACGTGCTCGCGCAAAATCCAAAACCTCCACCACGACTAAAAGATAATTAACAGGCTTTTCAATAGTAATCTGATAGGAAGAAAAATCCACTGGAATGCCAGAGATCCGTTTTTTACGCAGTTCATACAAAGTCAGTCCATCACGACGTTTGAGTTCAGCATTTTTATAACCACTCACCAAAAGTTTCGAAATCAGACCTATTTTTGCCAACTCCTCATAAGTCAGGCGCTCCTCAAAAACCGGCAAAACCACCGCTCCACCCTCTTTTTTCATCCGCCGGGCCAATTTTAAACGCAAGGTTGAGGGAAGCGGAAAGCAGTGCCCCTTGGTCAAAAAAAATGGATATTTCTCTTTGTACAAAGAATACCACGTCCGATAAAATGCAGGATTAAACTTCCCATGCTGGGCTTCCAAATTCATAATCATGACGATCTCAATTGGGAGCTTTAATTTTTTGTAAGATCGCGCTTCCCCCAAACCCGAATGGACATCTGCAATCGCAATGAGTTCAGCAAGTTCCATATCCTGGCGAAAATAGTCGCGCTCCAAATCGCGTTTGATCTGCTCCCGAAAATTACTCACGATACCATACCCCCGCGCCCGCCCCTGGTTGGAGAAGCGTTCATGGTGGGTTCCCGCACAAAAAGCAGGCACATCCACATTTTTTTCATTATCAGAAAGCAAAAGATAACCAATTAAAGCGTGGGACTGCATCTCCATCCACTGTTTTTCAGAATATTTTTCTTCATAGGAGAGGAGTTCCTGAGAGACTCCAGCTTTACCCACATCGTGCAACATACCCGCCAGACCCGCCCTTAAGACACGATCCTTAGACCAATTTAAAGACTTTGCCAGTTGCATCACCAACATGGCGACCTCAACGCTGTGCAAAGTGGTATTTTGATGGTGTTGGGTAAGATCTCGAATGCCTGTAGCGGCCAAGCTAGACATGGAATTGACAATCTTTTCGACGGCGAAAAACATCTCTTCCTGAACAATCGCCATATCGGCAATGCGCCCCCCATCTTTGAGAGCGCGAATCGCCTCATGGGTGGTCAGAAGCCCCTCGGCGATAAACGAATCATGCGTGCGCGCAAAAAAGGCACCCATTTTATCCGAAGCTTGCTCAACAGCCTCCTCCACCTGAGTCCGAGCAAAAATTGTTTCAATGTTCATCTCTTGAAGTTTGCTGATTAACTCTGGTGTAATCGCCGCCCCAGTCGTTACTAAATTCACATTTCCAGAACGCACTGTCTTAGCTAGGACCATATGATCCAGCAGTTGGGGATCGGTAATTAAATACTCCCCTTTTTCCAAACGATGAATGGAAGAGAGATCCTCTTCAATATTTCTAAACGCCATGGGGAAATAACTCCATTTTTTTTATAACCTCCTCCGTGGCACCATCAAATCAAATTGACCTGACAACAAAAAAAACCTAAACTTACCCTAACGATTTTTAACTATCACACCTTTTTAATGCAAGATCTACACCTCCATGAAAACCTTCTTTAATGATATTCTTCGCGCCCTGCTCTATGCCCTACTGGTTGGAATTGCTTTTAAATTATTTTTAGCCAAATTGATTGCGTGGACAAGATAAACCCTCTCTTTTGTTTTTCGCTATCTAACCTAAAAACCAAAGCAAAAAAATAATTTTTAAAAACCTTCGTCCATGATAGGAAGACATCCACGCCCCATCATGGACGAAAGAGAGGATCAAGGATCTTTACCAGCGTTGGCTTTTAAAAAGGTGAGGATACGAACAATCTCTTCATCTGAAGGAACATATCTACCCATGGATTGCATGTGCCCCTTCATACGCGCAACCGTTGCAGACCAACTATCGGCCTGATGTTGAGCTGGATCAGGGAGCGTGTGGCACTGCATACATACTTTATTAAAGACTTGAGCATTTTCGTCCTTGTCTGAAATCATATTCGAACGCAAGGGTTTGATGGCATGATCCATCAGATATTGCAACATGATATGGGATTGGGCATAGGTAGGAACGCGAAAACTTTTAAACTGGGCGTTCATCAGATGCATGCGCCAATTCATCCGCCAAAAAATATTTTTCCAATCTTCTTTGATATGCAACCCAGGACCAGGGGAATTATGGCATTGACTGCACAAATCAAAAATCAATTTAGCCCCTTCGGATTTAGAATCTGGGAGCATATCTTCGGTCAATGTAGGGAGCAATCCCCCCATATTGCCAAAATGAAACACCTCTAAACCAGGCTCCTCTGGTACCGTTTTTTTCTCCTCTTCAGACCAACCTGACGAAAGCGTACCAAACGCAAAGATCAGGGTCAACATGTGGATAAACCAAATAGATTTTTTCATTTTTCTCCTTGCCATTTCATTATTAATTTTTCCGAGCAACCGCAAACCATAGTTACCATTTTTTTCATCAAATTCCATTTTAGCTTATCTAAATTTTAGAAAAATAACAATCATTCCTATTCCTCAATATATTGCGGCCTTTTTATTCAAAAAAAAGGGAGCGATCTGCTCGCTCCCTTTTTTTGATCCGCAAAACCTACAGAGTTAAAAACTACAGCCGTCCAGCCAAGGTGGAGATCACGGGTAAACGCCATGCGCGGGTTAAAACCACCGACAAAAGGCCAACAAACGCCAAGAGGCTGATCATCAACACCGAAAAGCTAAAGAAAAAACCTCCCAGGACTGGAATATGCAGACTAAATACCGCCAACACGCCCCAAATCCAAAGGACTAACCCCTGACGGGCATGGAAATGGACGAATTCATCGTCTTTGTTAAATAATAATGGCACCAAACAAAGAACCCCAAGATAGCTAAAGAGGGCCATGATTTGGAATCTGGGCTTTTTTCTTTTTTTAAGAACATTGGACGTCCAGAACATATTTTTTCCTTTATACTCAGCTGATGGCCTCTTCTAGGGCACTGCTGGTATTGCGCTTTTTAAGGTATCCGTACACCCCTACCCCGACCGCAGCCACCGCACCCACCAAAATAATTGGTCCCCAAATACCCAACCCCAAACCCAGCCCCAAGCCAGTTCCTGTACCTGTCCAGATGGTCCCCTTGCTGACGGCTGCGGCTGTTTTAACAGAAGAAGAGGCTGCTGCTGTTGTTGTACCAACGGCGGCTGTCTGTACGGTTGCGCCATTGGTCGCTGCGACTCCATTTGCGGCTGCTCCCTTAAGAGCCACGGCTCCCCCTTTAGCCGCGCCGCCTTTGGCTGCGGCAGCTTTAGCCACTTCCGGCAACTCCCATTCGGCCCCTGGTGGAATCACTGGAGGCGTTGCGGCAACGGCGGCACCAGGAGCCGCCACAGTTCCCCCTTTAGCAGCCACACCTTTGGCTGTCGCGCCACCTTGGAGGGCAGCCCCCTTGGCCGTTGCTCCGGCTTTGGCACCACCTGCTGCTTTGGTTCCCGCTGCCTTTGCAGCACCTTCGGGAGCCTCCCATTCGATGGTTTTCATAGCCGCGCCCTTGGTCGCCGCGCCCTTGGCTGCGACACCATTTGCGGCTGCACCTGTTGCAGCGACACCTTGAGCAGCACCCACCCCCTTGGCTGCGACACCCGTTTTAGCAACTGGAGCCCCACCCGCCGGAATCTGCCATTTCATTTCCTGAAGGATGGCTCCTTTGCCCATGACGCTAGGTCCTGGCACACAAATTGTTGCAGCGGCATCAGGTCCTGGAACAACAGTATTAGGTATCATTGCCTTCTCCAAAAAGTTGACGGTTTCGCCTTGATTTTACAGATCATTAAATTATTGCCCTATATAAAAAGCTATTTTTTTATTTTCCTAATTTTCAAAATAGAGTCTTTTTTTCTCATCGAAACTGAAGAACTGAAGAACTGAAGAACTGAAGAACGCATTATACAAAATCCACCTCCTCATCACAACCCATAAAATGAATCATTGAAATATTTTCTATAGTTAACAAATCCTCTTACTTGCAAATAAAAATCATTCCTATTCAAAACCAAAAAGATCATAATGATACCCTCTTCACAGATCAAGATTGACCTTGAAGGGGTCATTATGCGAATATACACAGGTTTGAATCTCTAATTTATACTTTAATATTTGAGTCCCCAAAAAAACGATGATCTATCCGCATTCCAACATAAAGGAATACCATCACAATGCCCTGTATTTGGTGGTAGCTCTTTCAATGATCTTTATGACCCTGGTGCTCGCCATTCAACCTTTATATTTGCTCAATGCCCTGGGTCTACCACGAGAAAACGCCGGGTTTGTCAATGCCAATATCCAGGTGATCACCGAGATCGTGGATTTATTGTTTGTGGGTTATTTGGGATTTCTTTCTGATCGATTTGGTCGCATTCCCGTGATGTATTATGGTTTTTTGGTTTCGGCTATCTCCGCCTTAATCTCCGCCTTTAGCTTGGAACTTGGCATTTTAATGGGAGGAGGCGGATTGCTTATCTTTTATGTCACACGCGCCATCATGTCTCTAGGCAGCACGGCGGTCTGGCCCCAATTGGCCACCTTGACAGGAGACTACACCGACATCCACAGTCGCCCCCGACTATTGGCAAAAGTGGCCTTCATGACCGCATTTGGCGCGACGTTGGTCTATGCCATTTTAATGCAACTCCCCAAACACACCGGTTTAATCCCTGTTATGCTGCTGCCGGTTTTGGTCGCCTTTGTCGGGGCGTGGCTAACGCGCCATTTTTTGGTTGAAACATCTAAACAATTGAATAAAAATGATTTTCCGATGCAACAAATCATCCATCTTCTCAAGCAAGAAAAGAGCCTGCGTTTAAGTTTTTTGGCAGCCTTCTCCTCACGCAACGACATGGTGATCATTGGACTATTTTTAATGACGTGGTTTATCTATTTTTCCGATCTTCTCCCTGGGGTCACCCATGCCCAAGCGGCGGCCCAAGCCGGAATAATCATTGGATTTATTGGCTTAACGGTTTTGGCATCCATTCCCATCTGGGGCTACATCATTGAATTTTATGGCCGCATTCCCGCCCTTGTGCTGGGACTATGCCTATCGGGAACCGGTTTTGTCGCCATGGGCTTGATTCTCAACCCCTTGAGCTATTGGACCTTCTTACCAGCTTTTTTGGTTGGCATAGGACAAGCGGGATGTCTGCTCGCCCCACAAACCTTAACCCTAGATGTCGCCCCAGAGGCCATTCGTGGTTCAGTCATGGGGGCCTTTAATACAATCGGCAGTATTGGCATCATCTTTTTCTTACAGGCCGGAGGCCTCCTGTTTGACTGGCTCAGCCCAACCGCCCCCTTTATTTTTACCGGTATCGCCAATTTTATTATCATGGTTTACGGTTTAACCGTCTTTGACTCCGAAAAAAAAATCAACAGCAAATAATCTTTTTTTGATGCATCTCAGAACAAAATACAATAAATATGATTCCATACTGAATTAAAACTGTTCCTGCGGCACTCAACCGCATAAACTAAAAAAAATATGTTCAATCCGTCCGATCACCCCCTATTGAATAAACATTGATCCATGGACATCGACCAAAAATCAAAAAATATAGAAACAAGACGGAAACGCACAACCGCTACCCATAAAACAAGCATCCCCTCTCCCGCAACCGAGGCGATGAAACCAACAAAACTTATTCGACGCCGGAGAATCCCTTTGCCCTCTACAGTAGAAACGATACAGGTTACCCCAACGCAAACCCGAAACCTTGCGACCGCCACACCTGATATGCCACCCAAACTCCCCAGTCGAACTCGGCGTGCCATTCGCATGACACCGCCCACTGAAGATTCCTCCTTACTCAGTAAGGAAAACCCATTGTCTTCAACAGAGCAAACCGTCACCATACCCCCTTCCCCCCAAAAACCGATCCCCCCCCTTTCTACGGAACCAGAGTGTCTCCCTCAAACAACCCTTGCGAATCAACCCAAGCAAAGGCCAACTGCGCAGGGTAACCTGACCCTTTACCAAAAATCACCATCCACTCTAGACTTTCAAACCGTTCCAGTAGAAAATCTTGGCATCGGCACCATGAACGCTCTCACCGATTTAATTGAATTTATGGTTTATAAAGGACAACATTTTTTATCCCTCATTCATAAAAATAAAATCAAATAAATCATTCCCAATTTAATACTCCAATAACGAAAGATTTCCATGCAAAAACAACACACCAATGATAACAGACACTTACTAGGCATTGATCTGGGTACCTCCTGTACCGCCGTGATGTCTAACCGTGGTGCCAAATTTAAAATTCGCTCGGTGGTTGGCTATCCCAAAGACATCATTGGGGTCAAACTACTCAACCGCACCAGCGTGGTCGGTGATGAAGCCTTGGAAAAGCGTTCCTACATGCGGTTGCATTATCCTTTGGCCGATGGTGTCCTCAAAGAATCCAGCGACAAAGAGACGCAAGCAGCCAAAGAACTCTTACGCCACGTCATTGCGGCCACCCACCCCCAACCCGATGACCGCATTTGTGGCATTGTTGGAGTACCTGCCCGAGCCTCTATCACCAATAAGGCCCAATTGCTTAAAATAACAGATGAAATGATGGCCCTCTCCATGGTGGTCTCGGAACCGTTCATGGTGGCTTATGGATTAAATCGCCTCTCCAACGCCATTGTCATTGATATCGGCGCAGGAACAACCGACATTTGCGCCATGAAAGGCACAGTTCCTGCATCAGAAGATCAAGTCACGCTGCTGAAGGCGGGAGATTATATTGATTCTTTTTTGACCAATGCCATCGCCGAAGCCTACCCAGAGGTGCAAATCACCCCGGCGATTGCCCAAAAAATTAAAGAGCAATTTGGCTTTGTTGGCGCGTCCCAAACCCCGGCGATCGTTCAACTGCGCGTTGGCGGCAAGCCACGCACCTACGATGTCACCCGCGAAGTTGGGGCCGCCTGTGCCTCTTTGGTCCCTGATATGTTGGCCAACCTAGAGAGTTTAATCGCCTCTTTCGATCCCGAAGATCAAGAAGAGGCGGTCCATAACATTATATTGGCCGGCGGCGGCTCCCGCATCACCGGTTTACAATCGGTCATCAGCCAACATTTACAGGAATATGGCGAGATCAAAGTGGCCCGTGTCGAAGATCCTGACTATGCGGGTTGTGCAGGTGCCCTCAAGTTGGCCACAGAATTGCCTGCGGAATATTGGAGTCAAGTCGGAGATGTCATCGGTAGCTAAACACCCTTTTATAAATATTCATCCATACGGAGTAAACCCATGAGTTCGCAAGAAGATGTTCTTTTACGTAAGGCCGATGGCGGTTCGCAATTTTTAGCGGCTATGAGCTATTTAGGCATTTTAGTGTTGGTTCCCTTGGTATTAAATCGAGAGGATTCCTACGTCCGTTTTCACGCCCGACAAGGATTGATCCTCTGGATTTGGGAGGTTATAGCGGTTTTCACCCTCGTACTTCCAGGCATTGGTCGACCTTTTTTCTCAATCTCCAGTTTTATGTGTTTTCTGCTCTCAGTGATTGGTTTGGTCTCGGTTCTACTCGGACGGGCCTGGAAATTGCCTGTCGTCGGACCGTTTGCCGAAAAACTATAGAATCTTTTAAGGCAATTGCCATGGTCAATCTCATTGTTTCTTTGATCTTCGCCATACTCTTATTAATCTTCGCATCCCAAAACATGCACGAAGTTGAAGTACGTTTTGTCTTCGGAGAACCGGTGGAGATGCCGATGATTTTGGCCATTGCTGGCGCATTCATCTGCGGATTTGCCTTGGCAATTTTTAATTTTATTCTGCGCAAATCCAAAAGCAAAGATTCCATGGATGATTATTAAAGCGGGGATGACGAAAAAGAGATCCATAAAAAAAACTCTGGGGAGAGCCCTCCCAGAGTTTTAGTTTAAATTTAAAAAAATTTCCGAACCAAATGTAAATTTATAAAGGAGTGACAGAAGCCTCTTTCGGCGGTTGAATTGTCGTCTGAATCGTGGGAGCCTCCCCTGGTAAACATTTAGAAGCAACCTGTTTTTTCCCATTCCATTTAGAGACCTCTGTGACAAAACAGATCGCTCCCAAGGCCAAAGCGGCAAATCCCAAGAGGGGTCCAAAGGCTGGCAAGGCAGCTCCAAGTCCGATATGAACACCACTGGCGGCCACGAGAGGTTGGGAACTTGCTAATGCTTGGGTTACGATGACGGTTTTAGCGGCATGGAGTTTTACCAATCCTGGTCCAACCATAGTGATGGTCTGCCCAGAGTCCAATTGCGTAATAATTTCTGTAGCCAATTTATTCCCCCTGGCGAATGAGAATCCAAAGCATCAAATTGTTCTCCTATTTATGACCCAAAAATTCAATATATTATTTTATATGCCCAATAAAATGGCATATTATTTGCTTTACTCAAGAGAAAACAATCCAAACCACCACGTGGGAGTTTACCATCATCATGTTCACACCCCAATTGACAAATCAAACCTTACCCTACTTAAATGAGGTAAGTCGCTATGTGGAGCAGATTGGACAGATGGAAAAAAGCGATTCCACCCCACAAATAACAGGGGAGATCCATTTACTCTATCAAGAAGCGGCTGCCAAAGGAATAGATCCATTCATTTTAAGAATTATGGTTCGAGAAAAACGTATTTTCACGGCCATAGACCGACTTTTCACCCCCCCCAATAACCACCGCATGAAATAGAATAAAATGTCACCTTCCAGATTCAATATACCCATAGAATAAAAAAAACTCAACCATTACCTAAATAAAATTGTAGGATATGGGCGATAGGATTATACTAAGAAGAGTTGAATGTCATGTCTGATACAAAAACAACGGGAAAAAGACTCAATAAACAATTCATCTGGTTCTATTCTTCTGTTATACGGATTTTGTTTGCCTCTCTTATTTTCCCAGTGGCAGCGTGGAGCGAGGCGAGCGGGGCTTTAATCATCAAAACCATTCCCAGAGGGGCAGAAATTTTACTCAATGATCGTCCCATCGGAATCGCTCCGATCCTGGTTCAAGGGGTACCCCCTGGCACCATTCAAATCAAAGCCCACCACCCAGGGTACCGTCCCTGGTCGAAAACCGTGCAGGTCATCCCGGGTGAAGAGACCAAAGTCACCCTGGTATTGGCACAACCACTGCAAGAGACCACTCCTTAAACGGGGATCCTGCGCGTGGTGAGTACCTTCCCAATCAATACCCCATACCCTGAACGATTTAAAACCGGGTCGATACCA
Source organism: Magnetococcus sp. DMHC-6 (assembly GCA_039908535.1). Taxonomy (GTDB): domain Bacteria; phylum Pseudomonadota; class Magnetococcia; order Magnetococcales; family JADFZT01; genus JAMOAW01. Next base: position 16,911 of record JAMOAW010000073.1, read on the forward strand.
ATTCTAAGCCGCAACCCTAGATTTTCAAACGGTTTTATTTCCTGTTGACAGAACCAACAAAGATGGGAGTAAACGGGTCAAATTGGTGCCTATTCCTTCATTAATCTTCCCTCTCCCTTTTTATCTCTCCACACGATACTTAAATACTTTGAACCTTACCTTTGAATCGCTTATATATGATAAAGACAAATGAATGATACACCCTATTTTTTTTTCGGTGTTCTCTTATAGTTAAAGCAGAATTTTGGTGATTTTATAATACCATGACCGAAACAATAAAAAAGAACAACCCGCTGTTTGCGACCTTTGGGGAGCATGTTAACCAATTTTTTGCCACCCACGACACAAAAGCAGACGCAACAATTTCCCTCGGCCTAAAGCCAAGCCAATTGGATGAGGAAGGGAGTACCACATCGACCTCAGCCATGCAAGAACTCATCGATCCCCAGGCACAGGTCAAAATCCAAACTACGGTCAATACCATTCGCCAACTTTTAATCTCCCGTAAAGGAACCCCAGACCCCCAAAAAGAGATCCCATCCCAAAATGCCGCCACCTTGGATCAACACCTGCGCGATTTTCGCCACGGTTTGGCCAATGGCGAAGAGTCGAGCCTGACTGGCAATCCCTTCTACGAATTAACCAAACTGGTTTTTTACCAAAATCTCAAAGCGTTAACCCATTTATTTCGAATAAAACTCGCCGACACCCTCTACGCGCTGCCGCAACCGGTTTCCATCAGTCGCTCCTTACGAAACATCTGGGGTGGTCCGTCCACCTTTGGCGGCACCCTACCAAAAATAATCGAAACCCTCGGCATAGGAGTCGCCTCTGGTCGCGTCCCTCTGGCTTTACTCCTCTTTATCGGCTCCTCCTACACCACGGCGCGCGGCATGAACGATCTTCTCCAAATGCCAGCACTCTCCGAGTGGACGGGGGGGATCTTGGATGGACAAGAATCTGAAAGTTGGCGTTACACCCTCTGCCTAATCGTTGGTTTTATTCTCTCCTCGGCCATTTTGGACTTCAAAGGACGTATATTACAGGCCATCGCCGAGACCGGACGCATTTTTAAAGGAATCAATACCGCCTTTGGTCGCAATCCGCGCTGGATGATCTTAGCCGCCCTACTCACGCTCGTCTCGATTAAGACCAACTATGATGGAATTGTCTCTATTTTATCCAAAAAAGGCGACCTGGACCAACAATCGCAACTCATCCGGGAACGGGTGATCGCGGCTTTGGGCAAGGCCAACGAACGAGATGCCACCAACCCCGACTCTCTACGCGACCTCCAAGCCACCTTAGCTGCCAACACCCAAACCATCCAAAAAATCTTTTTGCGTCTGCCCGAAGATGAAGTCTCTGGCGTTGCCACCAGTCAAATCGCCCGCAAAGGTCCGCGCTACTGGGCCAAACATTTTATCGTCTTTGGCGGTTATGAACCGGGCATCAACGATGTTGTTCTCACCAGCAGTACGAGTGATTTAAGCCGCCAGATAGATGCCATGCTTTTCAATTCTGGCATCGATTTTAGCACCTCCTACGCGCAAAAAGTCGATACCCTCGTCCGCCGCTACAACGACACCCTGGCCAGAAATATTATCCGCGTTCATAACTATTTAAACCAATTAGACGAGCTGATGGTCATCCACTCCATCCGCTTGGCCGATATAAAACGCTTTATCAGTTTGGAACATTACCAAATCAACGATATTGTGCAATCCATTATTGATGCCCTGGAGGAGAACAAAAAAATCTACAAAGAGGTCGCCTCTGATCTACGCGATCTGACCAACGCCTACCTGACCATCCTTTTAGAGGTCGACAAGTCTGGCACGGCCACGCTCAGCAGCTATCGCATTGAAGCAGAAATCACCGTTCCCCGCATTGATGCCATTGATCAACTACGAGACGGGAAAATTCCCACGGCCACCCATAAAAATTTTGCCGAGTTGCGACTGTTCTTGATACAGCAATATGGAACTGCCACGGGAGGATTTTTACTCTCCTTGCTGTTATTTCTCTCTATTGCCATGGATCTGGGGGACCCTCTTCTCTATGCCCGCTCTACCAAACGTCTCGGCATCCGCGATCGAGCTCTTTTTACCAACCGCCTGATCGAATTGATGGAGTGGGAAAATCAATTTTTAAATACGGCCAGCCATTTTTTTACACTACCTGAAGTGAAAGCTATTTTTCTAGGGATAACCCCCCCCAGCAAAACGGGGATAAGGGATAGTTTTTATAAATATATGGAAAAAATGGACCCTTTTTTAAAAGACCCAAACGACAAAACCATTTTCCAAAGTGTCAACCATTGGTTTCACGGCTTGTTCAAAACCACCCGCACCCAGCAGATGGAGGGGTATAATGCTCGAATTGAAACCATCCGGACCTTTCTACGCCACCTTGACCGTCACGCAGCTCAACTGATTCAAAATATCTATCCCGGCATTCCAGTCAAAACGGGTCTGCGCGACATCACCTTTAAAGAGGCTTATACCGCCACCGAAACCGGAATTATCGCGTTTCGAAAACAATTTTTTCAGGAGTTGGAAAACACTCTAGGTGAAGAGGGGGGCTTTGTCGGCACAAAAATAAACGAATCCGCCAAAGAGCAACAAAAACTGACCCGCCACCTACGCTCTCTCGGTCAGGAGAATTTTCAGTTTAATTTTATAACGTTGCATAAATTATTTATCCAAATATTTCACTCGAATCTTCGCGATGAGTTTCCAGCTTTTCCCCATACGCGCCGCCAATGGATTCAAAGTCTAGCTCGTTCCTGTGGTTTTGGCGGTCGTTGTGCAGAGGCATTGTATGAATTTGTCCCCACCCTCCAAGAGACCCTTTTTATTACGATACCCACCATTAAATTTGAAATTTTGCAACCCTTGCGCGATATCCGCAACCGTTTTCCCGATTTTTTCCGCGAACAAAATATTTCCGACCCAGACGCCTTGGTCAAAGAACTCAACGAGGTGGAAGAACGCTCTTTTTTAATGTGGGGGGTCACCAAATTCCGCCACGACCAAGAGAGCGACCAATATTCAGGGGTATTACCGATTATCGACCCAGAAGGCATTGTGCAATTAACCCGACAACTGGAAGACAAAAAAAGCCCCACCATCTGCGCAGAAAAAATCCGCTCCATTTCTTTGCGGGCTAACGAGGCATTGGCCGCCGCCCAAGCCATTGAAAGTCGAGTCATCGACGAAATGAACGGCATGTTAAGCAACATCCAAGACGCTTGCTCGGAGGTGAGTCAGTCGATCATGAAAATAAAAATGCAAGAGTGGGAATATCGCAAAACCAGCCAAAATAATAAAAACCTGCTCATGGCCATCCCTGCCAATCGAGATTTTTTAAACAATGCCCCTGAAGAGATGGATGCCCTTTTGTCGCAACTGGAAGAAATTTTACAACTAGAATCTCCATATACCCAAGAAAATCATACGATTCTCTCCAAAATTAAAAAACAATCCGATGCCTTACGCCAAAGATCGCGACAAATTTTGGTGCCTGATGAACCGCCAATAGTCGTAGACCGACGCCACGCCCTCACCCCAGAACAGTTGGATCCATCGACCCTGGATACTCTATTACAAACAGACTCAACGAATAGAAGAGACGACGATTTTTCCTCCCGTCGCCTTTGGGAACGCACCCCACACCAAACCAAAGCCTTGTTTGAAATGTCGAATGGAAAATATCTAACCGGCACCACCAAAGATGTCAGCTTAAACGGACTCAATCTGCGCACCGACACCCTCCTGCCCCCCCTGCAAGCTGGAGATGAGGGAAATCTCATGCTGATGTCCGACCCAGAAAAGAATCTTTTTCCTGTTCTTATTGTTAGAGTTCAAAAAAAGGAACTGGCTCTGCGCCTGATCAATCAGGAGGCATTATTTGAACATGTCATTGCCCAAGATGTTCTACACGCGCCCCATTCAAGTGCCATTCATTCATAAAAAGTAACCGTTCACCGAAGTAAAATTTTACGTCAATTTATCAATAAAAAAAAGGGGTCTGGGGGATTGCCCCCAGGGTTTTGCTTTTGACTTTGCTTTTGACTTTGCTTTTGACTTTGCTTTTGACTTCGGTTTTGCTTTCTTCAAATAGCAGGGGGGGTTGGGGGATGCAATCCCCCAAGGTTTTGTTTTTGACTTTGCTTTTGACTTTGCTTTTGACTTTGCTTTTGACTTTGCTTTTGACTTTGCTTTTGACTTTGCTTTTGACTTTGCTTTTGACTTTGCTTTTGACTTTGCTTTTGAC
>JAMOAW010000074.1:0-14985 GCA_039908535.1 Magnetococcus sp. DMHC-6
ACCACCACACTTAACCGTGGTCGTCTGTTTTTTTTGATTTTATTATTAAAAAAAAGGGGGGCTGGGGGATTGCCACTTGCCACCGGGGGGATGAATCCCCCAGACCACCTCTTTTTTTTGGTAGTCCTGAAATTAGATGATGATTAACCCCCCCACAGTCAACGACGCATTATAGTGATGGATAAACATCCAGATGGCTCCGATGTGGTTTTCTATTTTTTTTGAAAATGAGAGAGTGCTTCTGATCAAGCGAGAAATTCTTTGCCGCATCGTATTATTAAAACGCTCAATGTGATTGGTTTTCCCTGACTCTTTCCCTACGGCTTTATGCCGCTTGCTGGGGATAACGGTCTCATATGCTGTCCAAAAATCTGTATAGCAAACAGAATATTGACGATAAACAGGTGGCAGGCTATCCCACAAAGCTTGCGCACCATCGCGGTCACGACTACCGATATAAACGCCTATAATTTCCCTGGTGTCTCTATCAATGGCCAGCCAAATCCATTGTTTATTGTTTTTATTGCTGCAAAAAGACCACATTTCATCACATTCGACCGTTAGTCGACCTTTTTTTTTAGGCACAACATCCAACTTTTTTTGAATATCCATATATTTTTCATTTGCATAACATTGCAACTATTTCTCAGACACGCCTACGACACGTGCAATTCCTGCTAGGGGAATTTTTTCTAATAATAATTTGTCAATCAGATCTTTTGTGCCTTGAGGAATCTGGTAATGTGGTGCTGGATTTTCAACAAACTGTCTTCAACATTGATTACATAAAAAATTTTGTTTCCCATTCTGTCTGGAACCATTTTTGACAGTTTGATCGGAATCACAATTTGGGCATTGCATAGGATACTCCTCTCTTATCTTTGTCCCTTCGGTTTTTGATCACAGGAAAAATTTAACAGAGAACCTTAATCATCATGCAAATACAGGACTACCGTATTTTTTTCGATGGGTCACTGAATAAATATTTTAATCAATATTCCGAAGTGTCCCTAATATAACTGCTCTTCCATTCGATCCAACTCCTCTAAAAAACGGCGATGATAACGTAAACGGTCTGTTTGTCGGGCGAGACGCGCAAAACCTGCGCTTAAAAGAGCCTCCTGGGTGGCGATGCGGGCGTTGGCGGCTTGGCGTTGATTGTTTAATTGGGCCTCGGCGGTCGAGGGGGAGCGGAGGTCAATCAATTCTAACTCTTCGCGTAGTTCCATCATCTCCATTAAAAATTCAGGATCGGATGGCGGAGAGGGGGGAGGAGTGGGAGCGTATAAACTCAGGAGCAAAATTGCTCGGTTGAGAGAATCGTTTAGGGCTTGATAAGCGGCGTTTAAACGGGTGACATGCTCTAAGGAAAAACGTCGCTCGCGCGCCGAACGCGTGGCAAAACGATCAGGGTGAAAACGCTGTTGAGCCTCGCGGTAGTCGGCGGCTAGCTTTTGTTTGTCTATGGTAAAAGAAGGGGGTAAATTAAAAATTTGGAAAAAATTTTCCTTGGGATCTGGAGGCTGAATCAAGCCGCAGGTGGTGCAAAAAGTGCTCTCTTTTGCTAAACCTTGGCAGGACCAACAGGGGCGGGGTGGAGGCATGGGCGGGGGATCCTTGGGTGGTTGAAAAAGGGTGAATTTTTTTTGGGGATTATTAAAGTCAAGACCTTGGGGGATTGCATCCCCCAAACCCCCTGCTGTTGGAATAAAGCAACACCGAGTTCAAAAGCAAAAGCAAAAGCAAAGTCAAAAGAAAAAGCAAAACCCTGGGGGCAATCCCCCAGACCCCTTTTTTTTCTTAATAATTAAGATCATTTAAGGGTTACACTTTGAACGACTCGCCACAACCACACCGATCCGTCTCTTTGGCATTGGTAAATTTAAAGCCTGATTTAAACGGCGTCGATTCAAAATCAACCTGAGTCCCCGCAATAATCAACAACGACTTCGGATCAACAACCACTTTTATCCCAAAATTATCAAAAATTTGATCGTTCTCCTCAGGTGTATCTGCATACTCAAGTTTATAGGCAAATCCAGAACAACCAGAAGTGCGAATCCCAACCCGAATACAGGCTTCAGGTGTGCCACGCTTGATCAACATCTGCCGTGCCCTCTCGGCCGCTTGTTCGGTCATGGTAATCCCTGTTGGATGGCTCGTAGACATTTTACAAGGATCCTTTCTGCTTGCTGCGATAGTCGGCCACGGCTGATTTGATGGCATCCTCTGCTAAAACCGAACAATGAATTTTAACGGGTGGCAACGCCAGCTCTTCGGCGATGTCTTTGTTGCGAATGGTCAACGCTTCGTCAATGGACTTGCCTTTAATCCATTCCGTCACCAAAGAAGATGACGCAATGGCCGAACCACAGCCAAAGGTTTTAAACTTGGCATCCGAAATCACCCCTTGATCATTCACCTTGATCTGCAATTTCATCACATCCCCACAGGCGGGTGCCCCAACCATGCCGGTGCCAACTTGGGAATCCCCTTTGTCTAAACTACCAACATTCCTTGGGTTTTCATAATGATCTAAAACTTTTTCGTTGTAAGCCATGTCCGGTCTCCTGAATAAAAAAGGCGGCTGTTTATTTATAAAATTTAATGGGCATCCCATTGCACAGATTGCATGTCTACACCAGATTGAGCCATCTCCCAAAGAGGAGACATGTCGCGTAATTTTTCAACGGCTTGAACAACCGTCTCAATCACAAAATCAACCTCCTCTTCGGTGGTAAAACGACCTAAACCAAAACGAATAGAGGTGTGCGCCATCTCCTCGTTGACTCCCAATGCCCGTAAAACATACGATGGCTCCAAAGAGGCCGATGTGCAGGCCGAACCAGAAGAAACCGCCACATCTTTAATCGCCATCATCATGGATTCACCCTCTACATAGGCAAAAGATATGTTTAAATTGCCCGCCAATCGATGCTCCAAATCTCCATTGATCTCCACATGGGTCAAACGATTCAATAATCCATGCGTCATTCGTTGGCGTAAGGCCAATATCCTTTGATTCTCTGCGACCATCTCTTCTTTGGCAATGGCACAGGCCGCCCCAAATCCCACCAACAAAGGGGTCGGAAGGGTACCAGAACGCATGCCTCGCTCATGACCACCCCCAAACAAAACTGGTTTTAAACGCACCCTCGGTTTGCGGCGAACATAAAGGGCACCAATCCCTTTGGGTCCGTAAATTTTGTGGCCAGAAATAGACAATAAATCAATGTTCATCTCCTCAACATCCATCGGAATTTTGCCCACCCCCTGCGCGGCATCACAATGAAAAAAAACATTGCGCCGTCGACATAAAGCCCCAATCTCCCGAATGGGTTGGATCACCCCAATTTCATTGTTGGCCGCCATGATCGATACTAAAATCGTCTGTTCGGTAATGGCCGCCTCCAACTGCGCCAAATCCAGCCGACCTTTGCTGTCAACCGGCAACCAAGTCACCTGAAATCCCTCTTCAGATTCCAAATAGCGACAGGTGTCCAGAACCGCTTTGTGTTCGGTGACCGCCGTTATAATATGATTACCCCTCTCTTTATAAAAACGGGCAATCCCTTGAATGGCTAAATTGTTCGATTCTGTCGCCCCAGAGGTAAAAACAATCTCCCTGGGATCCGCACCAATCAAAGCGGCAACCTGGGCACGGGCGTTTTCGACCGCTTGATCGGCCTCCCAGCCGAAAGGGTGCGAACGCGAAGAGGGGTTGCCATATTTTGTCGAAAACCAAGGCGTCATTAACTCCATTACCCGTGGATCCACAGGTGTGGTGGCTTGATAGTCCATATAAATGGGCAAATTCATAGGTACAAACTCCGATTTTATTGATGATCGTTGTTTTTAAACAGCCAAAGCCACGGGGCTTGCCAAACACCTGAGGCGGTAAATGGTTTGTCGTATTGCTTCAATCACGGCATCAATGTCCGTAGCCGTGGTATTCCAACCCAAACTGATGCGAATGCAACTGCGCGCTAACTCGTCTGTAACGCCCATGGCGTGTAACACATGAGAAGGTGTGAGCTTGCCAGATGAACAGGCCGAACCCGCACTTACAGCAAAACCAGCCAGATCCAAATTCATCACCATCGCCTCACCATCCAGGCCAGGAATTCCCAAAGCGGTGGTGTTGGGAAGGCGAGAGGTCTCCTCGCCAAAAATAATTAATTCAGGAAAAAAGGCCTTTAAAGTCGATTCCAAGCGAATGCGCAATTGCAAAAGTCGAGCACTCTCAACGGATAATTCGTCTTGAATTAATTGTGCGGCATGACCAAAACCCACGATACCCGGCACATTTTCGGTTCCCGAGCGGCGACCACGTTCGTGTCCACCACCGATATGGAGGGGATTTAAGGCCAAATGTTTATCCAAAATCAAAGCCCCAACCCCCTTGGGACCGCCTATTTTATGGGCGGAAACCGATATCATGCTGGCTCCCAACTCCATAAAATTTACTGGAATTTTACCGACACTCTGGACCGTATCCACCAGCAGAGGGATACCCGCCTCTTTGCATACCATGGCAATCTGTTTGATCGGTTGAATGACACCCGTTTCGTTGTTGGCCTGCATGACGCAGACAAGGATCGTCTCTGGACGCAAGGCTGCCTGCACCTCTAAAGGGTTGACGCGTCCTAATGAATCAACACCTACACAGGTGACCTCCAAGCCGCGTTCCTTTAAAAGTGCGCAACATTGGCCAACCGAGGGATGCTCAATGGCAGAATAGACCACATGGCCTGGATGAGAATTTGGATTTTTTTTCCCTGCCACGCCAAAAATAGCCAAATTATTGGCCTCTGTGCCGCCACTGGTGAAAATGACTTGGCTATAATGGACTTCAAGCAGATGAGCCACGTGTCGTCTGGCCTCATCCAACCCTTTTCGACTTGCTCGCCCGGCGGCATGAACCGAAGAGGGGTTGCCCATGTGTTGACTAAAATAAGGGTACATCGCCGCAAGCACCTCTGGTCGAACCGGGGTTGTGGCATTGTGATCTAAATATATCACGGCTCGCTCCCTGGTAAAGTTAAACCGGAATGATGGTCAGCGGCACGACTTTCGAGCAGTAATTTTTCCAAACTGACCGATTCTAAATAGTCAATTAAATGTTGCCCAACCCGTACCCAAAGATGATGGGTGATGCAGCGGCTGCTTTTTCGACAACTATCGTTATCGTCATTGTCGCAAGAGGTGGCCTTGAGTGGTTCATCTACGGCACGAATAATATCGGCAATGGTGATGGCTTGCGGTGATTCTGCAAGGATATATCCACCTCCAGGACCGCGAACACTACGTACCAACCCTCGTCTGCGCAGCTTGGCAAATAATTGTTCTAAGTACGAAAGAGAGATCTCCTGCCGAGTAGAAATCTCTGCCAGTCGAATAGGACCGCTTTGACTATAGCTGGAAAGATCCAACATGGCGGTCACAGCATACCGTCCGCGCGTGGTCAATTGCACGGCGTATTCCCCACATTATGCGAGGTTCGTAAGACCGCTTCAGACAATAGCGTCGTATTTATTTGTATGTTAGAAGAATTTTCATTCTGTAAAGTCTCATGAGAAACCTCTTGGCCATTGCGTTTTTCTTTTTGGTTTTCTAGCATCTGGATGCGTCTGTCCATTTGGTGGACCTGTTCTAAAAGGCAGGTAATGGCTTTGGCCACGGGATCAAAATTGGTTATATTGTGGCCATAAGGGTGAAATTTGGTATCGACGCCATTCTCTTGAGCCCGTCCCATCACCAAGCGGGCTGGAATGCCAATAGCCGTGGCATCGGCGGGAACATCTTTCACCACCACCGCATTGGAACCCACCCGGGCATTTTTACCGATGGTAATGGGGCCGAGAATGGTTGCACCGGCACCAATGACCACGTTATCTTCCAAAGTGGGATGACGCTTGCCCGTGTTCCAGGAGGTCCCGCCAAGAGTGACACCGTGATATAGAGTGACATTATGGCCAATCTGCGTGGTTTCGCCAATCACCACTCCCATGCCATGATCAATAAAAAAACCTTTGCCAATCTGTGCCCCAGGGTGTATTTCAATGCCAGAGATTAAGCGCGCCATATTGGACAGTAATCGAGCAGAAATGCGAAAATTTCGATTCCAAAGTCGATGCGCCAATCGATGGATTAATATGGCATAAACACCAGGATAACACGTCAATACCTCCAGCATGGAACCCGCTGCCGGATCCCGATCCATAATGCTTAACAACTCATTTTTTAAACGCTCAAACATGTAACGGCTCCTGCCCCCCCAAAAAAAATGGGCTTTATTAAGAATCATTCATTGCTAAATTTTGCAATAACCGATTAAATTTGTCAAGTATTAACTTAGACGGTTCGGTCCATTTTTAGTTCCTGCTTTGCGGTGATTTTTTTTCTGCGTTTTTGAGTTAGAGGTCTTGTTTTTTATTAGATTTTGTTGTTAAAAAAAATGTGGTGCCTATCTTTTTTTTAGTTGTAAATAAACGTTTTTTTTGTCAAAATAGTAAATGTGATTTGGGTTGATAAATGTTTATGCCCTCATAAAAATATCTTCAGTTGTTTGCCCTTTCAAGGATATGGAACCTCTTTCAACATGTCAAATTTAACGCCGACCATCCTCTGGATTGGTTTGTTTTTCTTTTTTTTCTGTATCAATAGTGTTCATATCGTGGAAGGAAACGCATCGGAGGGGAGCAAAAAGCCCGCTGCAAAATATGCTTTTCATCTTTCTGATGCACGATACCTCTCTCCAGGTGGAGAGGTGCTTTTGTCTGTGGAGGGGCTCACCTTGCCAGAAGAACGGATCATGTCCATCACCTTTGATGATGGTCCAGAGATGCGCGATTTAGAAATCATGGCACTATTAAAAAAGCATAATATTTTGGCGACTTTTTTTTACATTGGCCAAAAGGTAAAGGCCATGCCGGAAATCGTTGAGAAAGTTTTGGCGGAAAAAAATGAGATTGGCTACCATTCGTATCAGCATCAAAGATTGCAATGGTTTTCTTCGAGCAGTTTGGCAGAGGATTTTCGGCAGGGAAGGGCAGTTTTGAACAATTTGGGTGTCCCCTTAAGATGGTTTCGTCCTCCTTATGGTTACTTTGATAGCAAAGTGATCCAAGCCGCTAAAGATCAGGGGATGGAGACCATTTTGTGGACCATTGATTCCAGAGATTGGACGGGCATCTCAGCTCAAACCATGGCCAGAAATGTCATTGGGCAGTTTCATCCTGGTGCGGTATTGCTGTTTCACAGTACCCATCCCGTTACCCTTCAGGCACTACCAGAGGTGTTGGCAGCGGCTGAAAAAGAAAATTATCGTTTTGTTGCTCTAGGCGAATGGCGGCAAACCGTTTTGGTCGCCAATTGTCGAATGTCTGGAAAATCTTGTCCAACTGTTCCAAACACGCAAGTCGTCAATTCGCAAGTTCCTCCTCCTGAAAAACTCCTTCCACCAGCTAAAGTGAGTAGGCCGATTATTCCTAATTCTCGTGCGACTTCTCGTGTGCCCGTAAAGGAATCCCCCATTGAAACCGATGAGGAGGATTTTTCGTCAGATCTTTCCGAAGAAGTCTCTTCTCCTGTAGTCCAGAATGAAGCTCATGATTCTTTTTCAGATGTTCCTTTGTTGCCAACCGTGGATGACTCTCAATCCACTTCCAGCACTTTGGTCCGTCCTCTTCCCCCCGTGGTTTTGATTCAACCCGTATTTTGATTTATATAGATTTAGAATCAAAATAAGAAGAGGGCATCGTTTTGGTGCTATTGTGGGTTTTCCGTAGGAAAGTTGATATAGGCTTCTAAGGTAAATTTAGCGAAAAATTTTAGATAGCGCAAATATAAAACGCCACCAAGGAAAAAGGCAAAGTCGATATAGAGCCAGTGGGTAGCGGGATACCCACCAAAGCCGTGCCAAAGAGAGCGTACATGAGTTCCGAAGCCCGCCATGCCAATGATTAATACTGCCAACGTTAAATTTCTTGCCAATTCGTATTGATTTTTAAGTTTTTTGAGTCGTTTTTGGGGGCCAGGGATTTTTTTACTCTCTAGGTAAACATCACGAAAAAATTGAGTTGCCTTTTGATTTGGAAAATTATTCAAAATTTGTTGTCTTTTTTCTGGGGAGAGAATTTTGTAATACCCGGTTAAAAGCCAATTGAAGAAGTTTTGGGAAGAGGTGTGTTCTATAAGAAGAGAGATCGGATTGAGGTTGAGTATGTTTGACAAGAAGTGTTCAAGAATTCTTTGGGAGAATTCGGCGATCAGGTGACCAGATAAATAGGCCAGAGCAAAGGCCATGATCCAAGCCTGAAGGGTTAATGGGGTTTTTAAAATGGTTCCACCATTCAAGACGATATCTAAACCGAATAAGAGGGTAAAGCCGGGGGTAAGATATTTGAAAAAATCATAGTTGGTAGATGGGAAGTAATTTTTTAACATGGATTTTCCCTCGATGGAATCTAGGGTTAGATAGATGATGAGATTTTCACGGCAGTAAATAAAAACATAACTGTGGGGATAAATCCACTATACACCCTCTTTTTTTAAGAAAAAGGGGTACAAAAAATTAGGGGGTGGCTTTTTGCCCCACAAGGTCTTGATTTTGATTGTCCTTTATCAATTCCATTTATTCTTTTGTTATTTTAGCATTCGCGGAGGCATCTTCGCAATCTGTTTTTCTATTAAAATTGGGCTAGCTTATGACCTGCCATCTGGTGTAGAGTGTTTCGTGAGGGAGTGTCAAAAAAAATCAAAATAATTTACAGTGTATCGAGTGCAATGAGGCAGGATTGTTTCATCTGTGGAATTGTTGTTCACTCTGATACAAGTGAAACCTATCCTAAAAAATTGGATTGCAAACCATGGCCAATGAATTAGGGCGGATGCCGCCTGTGATTTTGGTAGATGATGAACCTGAGGTTTTGTTCAGCACACAAACCTTGCTGAAAACGAACCATATTTCTCCAATTATCACCATGGAAAATGCTCTAGAATTAATTCCATTTTTGGAAAATAATCAGGTTGGTATTGTTGTGTTAGATTTGGCAATGCCGAAAATGAATGGCACCGAGTTGTTGCCGGAAATTGTCAGACGTTTTCCAGAGGTGCCCGTGATCGTCATGACCGCCACTCAGGAGGTGGAGATGGCGGTGGCTTGTATGAAAGAGGGTGCCTTCGATTATCTTTTAAAGCCTGTTGAAAAAAGTCGTTTTGTCTCTTGCATCCAGCGGGCCATGGAGGTGCGTTCTCTGCGTATGAAGGTTGGCAAACTGACTGATTGTCTTTTTTCCGACCATTTGGAACATCAATCCGCTTTCGCTGGTATGTTGACCCAAAGTGTTAAAATGCGGGCTGTTTTTCGTTATGCCGAAGCCGTAGCGGTCTCTAGTGAACCGGTGTTGATTTCAGGTGAGACTGGTACTGGCAAAGAAAAAATGGTCGAGACCCTGCACCTGATTAGTGGTAGAGGTGGTTCATTAGTCGCTTTGAACGTGGCTGGTCTTGATGATACCATGTTTTCTGATACCCTGTTTGGTCATCGCAAGGGGGCCTTTACCGGAGCGGATCAAAACCGTGAAGGCATGATCGCCAAAGCCGCTGGGGGAACCCTATTTTTAGACGAAATTGGTGATTTGACCAAATCTTCTCAGGTGAAACTTTTGCGACTTCTGCAAGAACGTAAATATTTTCCTTTGGGGGCAGATGGTTATCTTAAAACAGACGCTAGAATTCTTTGTGCAACCAATCGTGATTTAAAAAAGATGATGACGGAGGATGAATTTCGTCCTGATCTTTTTTTTCGTCTTTCTGCGCATCAAATTCGTCTTCCTCCTCTGCGGGAAAGACGTGAAGATATCTTTTTGTTGGTGCCGCATTTTCTTAAAGAGGCTGCCGACTCTATGGGAAAATCGGTGCCGATGGTGCCACCGGAACTATATCATCTGCTTAATGTATATGATTTTCCAGGAAATATCCGCGAATTGCGTGCGATGGTTTTTGATGCTGTTGCTCAGCACCAAACAGGCACGCTCTCTTTGGCCCGTTTTCGAGAGACTATCCTTGTTGCCAAAGGCTCCAAACCTTTACCCCCTCTTCCTCAAGATCCGTTGTTGAGTTTTTCTGAAAAACGTCTGCCTACCTTTAAAGAAGCGGAAGATCTTCTGATTCAGGAGGCTATTTTGCGTGCAAAAGGGAATAAAAGTGTGGCTGCTTCTTTGCTTGGGGTTACCCGTCAAGCATTGAATTATAAATTAAGAAAGATATAAAATTTTAATATTGAGTGGCAAAAATTCATTTGTGTAAAAAAAATACGATTTATGATAACTTGTTGATTTTAAATTTTTTATTTGTTATTTTTTTGTTGTATTTTTATATTTTCATTCAAAAATTTCCCCCCCCATTCGGTGCAAGTATAAGCATTCATTTTTTTGTAACTTGCTGTTAACATTTGTGTTTTACAATGAATATAAAAATGGCATAGATCTTGATATATATTCAGTAAGTGTTTGTGATAAATTGTTAAAAGAATGGATCCCCCCTTTATTGGGAGTGTGATCCATACCAGGGGTTGGTTGGATCCCCCCCCCTCTTTCGATCGACCCCTGGTTTTTTTAGAATACTTTTTTTTCAAGGATGAAGAAATATGAATGGCCTCAGGGGGTAACTCCTCTGATGCCACCAAGGATGGAAAAAAATAGGAGAGATACCTTTTTGCAGCTGATATCCTATTGACCAATTTGTGGTTGCTCTTTACCTCTATTTGGTCCTGGAAGTTTTGTTTTTTTTCGTGTATAAGGTTTGAAAATCAAGATTGGTCCACAAGTTTCTTGTGGCCCTACCAAGGACCGGATTGAGGAGATCCCCCCAATCTTTTCATCCGGTCCTGAGGTTAAATTCTTTCTGACTCCTTTTAATCTAAACCAATCCCAATTTAACTTAGTATTGATTCTGCTAATTTTTTTTTATTTAAAAAAAAAATTAAATGAAAGACTCTTTTTTTGCTGATTTTTTTGTAAAAATAGAGTCAAATGGTGCAACAAGGTAATCCATTTCCATTCGAAACCGCCTTATTGAATGAAACAAAAGGAGATATTGTATGCCCGCTTCTTCATCCGAATCCAATCTGACTTCCCAAGCAGGAGGACTATTCGGAGGACGTGAAATCCATCATCTTGAGCAGTCTGTTCATGAGCATGATGGGCGTTTATATGCCATGTTTGATTCTTTAAAACTCGTCTCTCGTTTTCAAAGCGTTTTTAGTTCAACCCATCAACGTGGGGTTGGCTTTGAAGCTTTTTTGCGAGGTAAAAATCCAGCCGACGACTCTCTTATCCCAGGTTCGCAACTTTTTTCCCGATTATCCACAACCGAAGATCTTGTTCGACTGGATCGGATGCGTTTGATGTTGCATATAAAAAATTTCATTTCTGCCAATATTCCCGATCGTTGGCTATTCATGAACATTCACTCCAAGGCATTGTTAGGTAAGATAGAACCCGATGTTGCTTTTTTGGAGCAGTTGTTGGAACACGAGGGTCTGCCTCCCTATCGTATAGTTGTTGCTTTGCGTGAGCATTCGATTGAATGTAAACCATTTATTGTGCGCACAATCGAGAAATTACGTGAATTGGGGTGTTTGATTCTTTTTGACGATTTTCGTGCTGAATCGGCCAACTTGGATATTATTTGGCGTCATCATCCCGATATTGTTAAGTTGGATCGCTCTTTTATTGAAGATGCCCTTAAGTGTGGACGTGCCAAACGGATGCTCTACAAGCTGATTTCGCTGATTCATGCTTCGGGTAGTTTGGTTTTGATGGAAAAGATTGAGACCGAAGAAGAGTCCTTTATCGCCATGCGGTTGGAGTCCGATCTTTTTCAGGGACGTTTTTGGGGTAACTTTGAGACCCGACCCGTTGTCTACCGTATCACTGGCGAAGACCGGGGCAGCATTGTGGATGAGGCTTTCCAAGGGATACGCAAACGGTGTGGGCAAGAGGTGTTGCGAGACACTCGAATTCATAACATGGAGATGAGCTATTCCACCAATGAGTTTATTCAGTGTGCCTGGAATTATGCCGATGGGATGCCATTGCAGGAAGCGGCGGCGGCCTTGTTGCAAGTTCCCCGTGTTGAACGGGTTTATCTATTGGATAAATTGGGAACGCAAATTGGTCCCAATGTTTTACCAGCAGATAAAATTAACACGCTGGATCTGCGTTATAAACCTTTACTAGACACCAGGGGAGCCACCTGGACCCGGCGTTCTCTTTACGTAGATGCCATGCGCAATCCTGGTGTTGTGCAACTTTCTCGTCCCTATCGTTCTGCTATGAACCTCAATCTTTGTACCACCATGTCTATGACGTTTCAATACGATGGTGTGACCTATATCCTCTGCTGCGATATCCTCTGGCAGGATGACATGATCCTTTAAAAATATCTGTAGATATTTCTGACGGATGGGCTTTGTGGAAGATATGCCCATCTGTCGGAAATAGAGATATCTTAATGCCTGCGTATAAAAATATATCTCACTTTCTTAAGGAAATAGATTGCATAATTTGACTATTTTGCTATTTTTCCCTCTGTTTGGAGCGGGAATAATCGCATTGTTACGCCGAGATCAAGAGCCATTGATTCGTTATGTGGCTATGGGTATTTCATTGGGTACCCTTTTGTTTGCTTTTGGTCTATTAGCACTGTTTGACCCCTCTTCAGCCTCTTTGCAGTTGGCGGAATATTATCAATGGAATCCACGTTTGGGAACCCACTATTCTTTGGGTATTGATGGATTTTCCTACCCCATGGTATTGTTGACAACGGTATTGAATTTTATTGCTATTTTGGCTTCGACAAATATTAAAAATCAAGTAAAAGGTTATTATATGCTTCTGTTGGCTTTAGAAACCGCCACATTGGGGGTTTTTATGGCTCAAGATTGGATCATGTTTTATTTATTTTGGGAAATGACACTGATTCCGCTATTTTTTCTGATTGATAAATGGGGTGGGGCCAACCGGGGTGGGGCTTCGATTAACTTTGTTCTGTATACCATGGGTGGTTCGGTTTTTATTTTGATTTCTCTTTTGGCCCTGATGGATGCCACGCATGCTCATACCTTTGAAATTTCTGTTTTGGTAGATTCTGCTCAACATTTAGGCGTTGAAACAACTGTATTTATTTTTATAGGTTTTTTGGTTGGATTTGGGGTGAAAATACCTATTTTCCCTATTCATGGTTGGCTTCCTTTGGCCCATGTTGAGGCTCCTAGTCCTGTGAGCATATTGCTTTCTGGGATTCTTCTTAAAATGGGGGCTTATGGATTGATTCGGGCGGTGCAAATGTTGCCGATGGCAGTTGAAAAATTGCAACCTTTTTTGGTTGCCTTGGCTTTTATTAATTTGATTTATGGGGCTCTTTTGGCTTGGCGACAACGGGATCTTAAAGGTATGATCGCCTATTCTTCTATTAGTCATATGGGGGTGGTGTTGTTGGGCATTGCCACTCTTAATGTGTTGGGATGGTTGGGGGCAATTATGCAGATGGTGGCGCATGGTTTGGTAGCTGCTATACTGTTTTTAATGATTGGTTTGTTGTATGAACGCACCCATACGCGAGATGTGGAGCAATACAGCTCTTTAATTTTGGTCACCCCTCATTTTGCTTTTTTTACTGTTTTAGCTTTTGTGGCGGCCATTGGTTTGCCGGGTACCACGAGTTTTATTGCCGAGCTGCATATTTTACTGGGAGGTTTTGAGCGGTGGGGGTGGTGGATGATTCTTTTGATGTTGGGCGTTTTGATCAATGCCACCTATGCTGTGCGTACCATTGGCCGGTTATTTACAGGTCCGGTGCGTCCGGCGATGCAACATATCCATGATCTTTTACCCCATGAACGCATTGCCGCCTCTATTTTGGTGATTGGTATTCTTGTGCTTGGCATCTACCCAGATTCTGCTCTGAAGCTGATGCGTGCGTCGGTAGATCATGTCGGTTTTTTATTGGTGGGGTCGTATTAAACGATGTCTATGGCCACTTCTAGCCCTGACGGCACCTCTCTTGGGGAGCGGTTACGCGCTGCTATAGCCCATTTTGAGCATTTGCTTCCTGGTCAAGCCCCTTTAAAAGATTTTGTTCATCATAATACGTTGCATGGTTATCAACAGGATTCTTTTCCTGTTGCTTTGCAAAAGGTCAGAGCGCGCACGGGTCAACAGGGTTATTTGCCTGTGGAACGCTTTCGGGCTTTATATCAGCAAGGACGTATTACCAAAGAGGATTTGCTGCAGGTTATTAACGCCGATCCCGATTTGGAATCTGGGGAATCCATTGATATAGATAACCATCTCTCTTTTTATAAACGGGAGGTTTATCTGTGTGGTTTGCTCTATCCATTTCAGCGTGTGACGCATAGTCAACTTTTTTGGAATATGGAAGAACGGTCGGCCTTAAAGCGATTTCAGGATGACTTACCGGAGGAAAAACGTCAGCAATTATTGGCCAAGAGTGGATTTAAAGCGGAATCGACTCTTTTAGAGGATCTTTGGTCGGCGTGTTTGCAGGTGTTGGGTTTGAACAGTCAACCACTTCATCCAGAGGAGTTGTTGGATCTCTCTCCCAATCAAGCTGAATCGTTATTTAATGCTTATTTTGAACCTGTTGATGTTGATAATAATTCTGAACTTCAGGTGGATGAACATCTGCGCCAGGAGGTAGAATCTCTGTTAGAAACCATGTTGCACCGTCTGGGCAAAGAGATTACTTTGCGCGGCTTGCTGCATATGTGGAGTGGCAAAGATATCCTGAAGGAGATTCGTCCTCTGTTGATTCGGCAATTGGGCAACCATTTGGATTTGGGGGTAGCGGCTTGGCATAGCGACGAACGCGCCAAGGGATTTTATTCGTGTTGGCGGCAGAGTGCTAAAAGGGATTTGATTTGGCTGTTTGAAGATTTGCCAGATCAATTGTCCCTTC
>JAMOAW010000075.1:0-54502 GCA_039908535.1 Magnetococcus sp. DMHC-6
TGCTACCTTGGCCTTAAAAACACTTGTATGCTGTTTGCGTATATTGCTCATATCCACTCCTCTAAGTTTGAGATGGTTCAGAGCTTAACACATTGTCTGAAAATTGGGGTCCATTATACAATAAATCTACATGCGTTGCACGCCAATCCGAGTTACTGTGCGGCCATCGGTCTCCTGGACGACAAAAAGATAATCTTCAATAGCCAATGAGTAGCCTTTTTGGGGAATGGAACGTACCCTGCTGACCAATAATCCCGCAATGGTATATCCTTCATCCGTAGGAAGATTGATATTTAGCTCTTCATTCAATTGAGTGATAGGGGTGCGTCCAGAGATGATGAACTCGCCCTCATCCACTTGTTCAATCACGAGGGCAGGACGTCCACCCATAGAGGGTTCTATAGAGTCGTCAGTTCCGCCGATCACCTCCATAAAAAGGTCTTCAATGAATACCATGCCAATGGCCGAACCGAACTCATCTACCACCACGGCAGACCGGTCGCGACTGGCTTGCAACAGAGGCATGATTTCATGAATGGTTTGGCGCGGGGTGATAAAAACCGGTGGTTGAATTAATTCGGTTACCCGTCGTTTCAAAATGTTAGGATCCATTAAGTCCCATGTTTTCAGGGTTAAAATACCAATCACATTGGTGATGTTTTCTCGGTAGACTGGAATGCGATTGTAGTTTTGCGACAAAGCGATGCGGGTTGCCTCTTCCATGCTTTCAGTCTCTTCTATGCCAACAATATCTGCCAACGGGATCATAGAAGCACCGACTGTTGTTTCGGCATAACGAATGATGCTGCGCACCCGCTCTTTATCGAAACGGCGATCATCGTCTTGGGCATGGGGGTCGCTATCCGGCATCTCCAGGAGCATACGAATTTCATCTCTGGTAATGTAAGGTGAGCGTTTTGTACTTTTGCCAGAGACGATCTTGGTAAATAAACGGGCAAACCGGCTAAAGACGAAAACGATTGGGTACAGCAGATAGGTCATGACCGTCAAAGGGTAAATAATGATTGGTGCAAAGCTATTGGCCCGTTGCTGATAGATACTTTTGGGGACGATCTCGCCAAAAATAAGCATGATAGGCGATAAAATCATGACCGCCAAGATATCTGCACCTTGACCAAAAAATTCAATAAACATCAGGGTTCCAATGGTTGAAACTCCGACAGTAGCACAGTTTGTTCCAATTAGAGTTGTTCCCAAAATAATTTCTGGATTGCGAAATCTTTTGAGAACCATGCCAGCCCCTTTGCTGCCCTGCTTGGCCATATGGCGTAGTTTGATTTTGTCGCAACTGACAATGGCTATTTCTGAACCAGAGAAAAAGCCTTTTAATCCCATCAGAACGATAATGATGAGAAGTTCAAGAAAAATTTCCGTTAAGGTGGTTGTATGCATCAGGTGTTCCCTTTAATTACGCTGCTGCGCCACTATTGGCCGGTTCTTGGGAGAGTTCGTCATTGTCAGAAGTGTCCGCGATGAGTTTCTCTTCTTGTTTCGGTTTTAATTCTGGTATGTCGGATTCTATTTGTCGGCGCGGGGCAAAACGCATCACCTCTACTGTTTTTATGCGTAAATTGTCCATCTCTGTGACTGTAAAACGCACCCCATCCTCTTCCACCGACTCCCCTTTGACCGGAAGTCGACCTAAAAGATGAAAGACATAACCACCTATGGAAGTGATCATGGATTCATCTTCCATGATATCTATTTCCAGTTCACTCACTTCATTAAAGCGGATGAGGTTCATATCTCCAGAGACACGATAGAGGTTTGGCTCGCCCTTAATTACCATGTATCCCATAGATTCTATTTTTTGAGAGATGCCTCCAAAGACAAAACCCAATACATCAGCAATGGTGACAATGCCAAAGACATCCCCATATTCTCCCAAGACAATCGCGGCCCATGTTTTATTGTTTTTGAAATAATCAAACATTTCATCCACTTTTTTATTTGGCGGCACAAAATGAATGGGACGTAAAATGTCATCTATTTTTACGCGGGACATGTCGGTTTTGAGGGTGATCAAGCGTTGTACATCCTCGGCTTCTAAAAAACCGATCATATGGTTACGATGTCTACGCACTACAGGCATATGGGGATGTTTGGCCAAGCGAAACTCTTCGAAAATTTGCATGATCGGCTTTTCGGCATCCAGATAGCCCATGCGAGTATAAGGGGTCATAATTTGAATCACTTCGGTTTCCGAGGCTTCCAGCATGTTTTCAATCAAAACGGTCTCTTGAGGATCCAACGCCCCACCCACTTCGCCCTCTTCCACAAGGGTACGAAATTCATCGGTATGTAAAATGTTTGATTTGGGAGGGGCAACACCCACAATAAAGGTAGTGACCGAGTCGGCGACCACCCGAACCGCTATTCGTACTGGTCGAATAAAGGCGATCCATTTTGGTAAAACGGGTGCGGTAAGCGTGGTAGAAAACCATACTGGAGAGGTGATGGCCAACGTTTTGGGAGTCACTTCGCCCACCAACAATAAAATGGGAACCATCACCACCAAGTTCACCCATTGGGTCTCTTGTTCGGTAAAAAAGAGCAAAAGTAAGGCCGCCATGTTGGCCGAAGAGGCAATGTTGACCGATTCATTGCCTGACAAAATGGAGATAATCAAGCTACGTGGTTCTTTGAGCATCTTTTGGATGGCTTCAAAGTAGGGATGGCGTTGGGATTCCAATTTGTTCATATCAAGACGGTTTAAAGAAAACAAAGCGACTTCGGAGGCGGAGAAAAAAGCGGACATTAATAATGTAATCGTTTGCATGATGATGCGTATGATAATTTCAATCGAGTGTGTTGCAAAAACGGATGAGGCAACTTCTGGTGAATCCATAATGTAAACTCCTGCTGTAATGTTTTATTGCTGAGTATCCCGCTTTTATAGAAGCAAAAAAAATTATTATGAACTAATTTTTTATGGCCTAAAATTTGGGATTAAAAACAGACTCCTTGTCCGCCGACTCATAAGGATTAATGAAATTAACGATGCTTTATCGCTAGAATCTTTCCCATGAGCGGAGGCGTTGATAGCTGTCCACTCTTCATTTTCCGCCCGTCCATCCATGTTGGGAACGCCGTTTAAATTGGGTGGTATGATTGGTCCTGTTACGATCATGCTTTTCATTGATCAAAGTCCTTTACTGATGGATCATCGGACAACATATGAAAATCAATACGCTTTGGACGGTAAAATTTAAAGATAAATTTTATTTATTTTTTTACCCTATTTTGTAAATAAAATTTATCATTGCATGAATGGGTATTATTTGATAACATTTTGATAAATATATATAAATTATAAATAAAAAGTTTAAAAATTTTAAATAATATTTTTATTTATGGCTATTTTTTGTCAGATTTGTTCTGTTTATTTGTCATTTTTTAACTGTTTGACAGACAAAAGAAAGGTAGAAACTCCATGTTGGGCATCAAAGCCCGTATTTACGGTATGATTTTTTTGACGATGACCGTGATTGCAGTACAGGGATGGGTTGGTTTGCGCGTATTTGAAACCATACAGGAACATATCCATCATTTTTCCGAACAAATGGTGCCCCTGACAAGCTCAATCTCGCGTTTGGAAATTATGCAGACACAGCAGAACAACCAGTTTGAAAAAGTTCTTTTATCTGAGGAATTTCCCAACTGGGTTTTGGTGAACAGTCGTATTTTGCATGATCAATTTTTACGTATAAATGGCGAGATTGAGCGCAGCCAAAAGGTGATCCAGAATGCCACTCAAGAGGCCATTTTTCAACCGGAGCGGCTCAACCTGCAAAGTATTGGAGAACATTTGAGCGGGATAAAGAGCCGTCAGCAAAATTTGAGTGCCCTTTTGGATCGTTTTTTGGTCTTTGAAGAGAACAATAATGCCCGTTTACCCATGACCCAAAATCGACTATTGATCAATGAGAGTGAAAAATTAGAAATGGAGGTGGGAGAACTCTTGGAAATGGTTGAAGAGTTGTTATCCTCCACGATTTCTGAAATTTTACTTCTGAGTAAAAAATCGGTTTCCATTTTGATTGGAGCGTGGCTTTTGAGTGTGACCATCGGAGTTGGACTGGCCATTTATGTGGCACGCAGTATTTTACACCCTTTATGTACCGCTCATCAGGTGGCACAACGTATTACGGCTGGAGATCTGGAGGTCCACATTCCTCTCCACTCTCTTCCCCATGATGAACTTGGTCAGTTGTTAAAGGCCATGAATGTCATGGCAGAAGCCTTGCGAGAACGATTGCGTCTGGAACATATGCTGCTGGAGTCGGAAAAAATCTCTTCTTTGGGGCGGTTGGCGATGGGATTGGCGCATGAAATAAATAATCCGTTGGCCAACGCCACCCTGCAATTGGAAATGTTACGTTTACAGCTTGGCTCTTGCCATGTTGGGCTTGTCGATCGATTGGATCATATCGACAAAAACATCTTTAAGGCCATGGCTATTGCCAAAGATTTGCTCAATTTTTCTCGACCGCAACCACAAACATTCTCTTTGTTGAATGTGCATGACGCCCTCGAGTGTGTCCTTTCCCTGTTGGAGCATCGCTTGCGGGAGGTTGCAATACATAAAGAATTTGACCCTCTTTTGCCAGAAGTCTTGGGTATTGGGGGAAAACTGGAGCAGGTTTTTATGAACTTAATCCAAAATGCTATTGAGGCCATGCCCCATGGCGGACGATTGGTGATTCGCACCCATGCCGAACCAGAAGTCGTTGTGGTGACCATTTCTGACTCTGGCCCAGGTATTCCGAATAATTTGCGTCATAAGGTGATGGAGACCTTTTTTACCACTCGACATGAAGAGGGAGGGGTTGGCTTGGGGTTGACGGTATGTCAAAGTATTTTAAATCAACATGGGGGGAGGCTCTCCTTGACCGATGCTTCAGAAGGGGGGGTTGCGGCGGTGGTTCGTCTTCCGATTCAGCCCTCTGGGTCTTTTGCGATTTCTTCTGATATATCAGATGAAAAAAGCGTTCTGGAGAAAAAAATATGAGTTCTGTACTGATTGTCGATGATGACCCAGAGTTTCGGGCTATTGTCGAAGAGTTGCTGACTAAAATTGGTTTTACCTCCTGTCAGGTTTCAAGTGGGGCTAAGGCGGTGGCTCTTTTGAGTCAAGAGGTGTTTGACATCGTGCTTCTTGATTTGGTTTTTCCGGGGATGGATGGACTGGAAACCTTGCGGGAAATTCGTCGTATTAATGAAAAGGTCAAGGTGATCCTTGTGAGTGCTTATGTCACTGTGGAAAATGCCGTTGAGGGGATTAAATTGGGGGCTTCCGATGTTTTAACCAAGCCTTTTCGTTTGGACGAATTTACCATCCTCATGCACCGCACCATGCAAGAGGTTCGTTTTGAAAGAAAAATGATGGATCAAGATTTAGGACCTGGGTTGGATTTGGTGCTAAAATGTTTTTCTAACCCCATTCGTCGGGAGATTGTCCAACATTTGAGTAATCATGCCACCATGCGTTTGAGCGATTTATTGCGTAAATTGAGCATTACGGACCATACCAAACTTACCTTTCATCTGAAGAATCTTCTAGAACACGATATTATTTCTAAATCCCCTGACCGCGCCTATTCCATCACCCCTAGGGGGAGGATGCTCTTATCTTATTTGATGAATATCTCTTTTAAATTGGAATCTCGATCCCCATGATGTTTTTTTTCTATTGTATTCCTATCTTTTTTTGTCAAAAATGAGAATTATTCCTGGACAATTTTAGGGGGGTGTTGTACCTATTTTGGTGATTGGAATTGCGTTTTTTCTGGGGGTGTTTTTTTTGTGATTTTTTTTTACAAAGTAGAATTTTTTTTTGACAAAAGGTTGGAATTGACACAATTTATTTCTCTATGCTAAAATCTTATATTGTTAATATTTTTTGAACCCTTTTTGTTTAGGTTTTGGGAAAAGGGTCGTGTGGCCGAATTGAATTGTCGGAGGACGACATCAAGGTATTCTGTGAGAGGGTGAAGACGTGGCACAAATTGAAAAAGATAAAATCAGACCATCCTTAACATCCAAGCAAGCGGCAGATTTGTTGGGTGTGACGATGCATACCATTCATCGATGGATCGAAAATGGTCTCTTGGAAGCCTGGAAAACCCCAGGTGGACATCGCCGAATCACCCAGGAGTCGGTAGATAAATTATTGGAGAAGCGCGACCATGAATTGGAAGAGAGTCGCTCGCATGGTTTATTGACTATTCTGGTCGTTGAGGACGACCCCAAAATGCAGGAGGCCTATCGTCTTCATCTTGGGACCTTGGGAACTCGGGTGAAAATCAATATCGCCAGTAGCGGTTTGGAAGGGTTGCTGCAGGTGGCGAAAGAGAAACCCGATGTGATCATCACCGATTTGATGATGCCTGATCTCAATGGTTTTCAGATGATCCATAAACTCAAGGAGGATTCGACTTTTAAAAAAATTCAGATTATTGTCGTTTCGGTTTTGTCGCAATTGGAGATGGAAGATAGAGGGGGAATTCCAGACGATGTGCAATTTTTGCGTAAACCGGTCAAGTTCGCAGAATTGAAAAAAACATTGATCGATTTTGCGACTGGAAAGATTTAATCATTTTATAGGTTGGATGGCTCGTAGCGGTTGGTTATTTTTGTATTGAAAATTCCAAGTGCAAAATTTTGGGGATCGCAACGACGTCGCTCAAGGTTTTGACTTTAATTTTTTTTTAAAATGGAATACGTTCCATTTTAAAAATGCTTTTGTCAAAAAGAGTTTCCCCCCTAAAAATCGGTGCTTGATTTGCTTTTCTGAATTCCTAAACCTTGACGGGTCGTATGGTTAGGTTTAACAATACCGCATACCGTTTATGTAAAAATCTCATCGTTTATCATGGAGGCATGAAGCGGATTTTTTGTCTCGAATAAACAAGGATTTTTTCTTTTGTGTCCGAGAAATGTATAAAGATATCATGAAATACACTGGGGCAAATGGTGACACCATGAATCGACATTTGGGCTTGATAAATCGGGTTTGGATACCAGAATGAAAACCGGTTTTTTTTTCCGTCAAGAGGATGGTTCTTTGTCTTCGCCCAGTTCTGGTTTGCTGGCCATAATCGATTCTTGGCAGAGCCTGGAACAGTGGTGGTTATTGATTCGGTCACGTCTCACCCTTCCTGCCCCAACCCAATGTCCTGTTTGTGGGATGGCTCAACGGTTGGGAGAAGAGGAGGTGACCCTCTCGAATGGCAAACAAGAACATGTTTTTGATATCTCTTTCATTGGTCATGCCCATGAAATAACCCTCCCGCAAACGGGGGATATGTTGTTGGTTCATGAGGTAACGGACGAAAGATCGCGTTTTAAAAAACTCTCCGCAGAGGTGCTCCAATATGAGTCTTTGTGTAAAGCCATTGAGGATGTCTATTTTCGTATTGACCTAAATGGCCTTATCCAGTTTATCAGTCCTTCAAGCTATAAATTAATGCGTTATCGTCCAGAAGAGTTACGGGGATGCTCTTTGAAGGATTTGTGCGCTACTTTGGATAACTGGCTTGAATTGCTTGAAATATTTGAAAAAACGGATATTGTGGAAGATTTTGATGTGGTGTTGAAGTGTCAAAAGGGACATCAAATTCCAGTTTCCATGAATGCTAGGCTTGTTTTTGATGCCCGCGGCAATCGGGTGGGCATTGAAGGTATCTTGCGTGACATCACCGAACGGGAACAGATGGACACCCTGTTGGCCGAACGGACTCGTAAAATGCAGGAGAGTCTGGTCAAGTTAGAAAATTTAAAAAGGGCTTTGGATCAACACGCTCTTGTCTCTATCACCGACTCTGAGGGTCGGATTACCTATGTCAATGAGTGGATGGTCAAGGTTTCTCAATATAGTTGGGAAGAGTTGATCGGGCAGGGGCATCGAAAATTAAATTCCGATTATCATCCCAAATCTTTTTTCAAGGAGATGTGGCGGATCATTCTTTCTGGTGGCGTTTGGCGGGGGGAGATTTGCAATCGGCGTAAGGATGGGGGTGAATTTTGGGTTGATTGTACGATATTTCCGATTATGACTCCCTCTGGCAAGCCTTTCCAGTTTATTGCCATCAGCACAGAAATTTCCAATCGTATTCAGATAGAACAACGCCTTCAGGGTAATCGTGACTTTCTCTTGGGGGTGACCGATGCCATGGGAGAGGGGGTTTATGTTTTGGATCTCCATGGGCGGTTTTGTTGGGGTGGCGTGAGGATGAACTGTTGGGCCGCAATTTACATGAATTGATCCATTTTAAAAAACCGGATGGGACATTGGTTCCCACCGAGGATTGTTCGGTGCATCGCAGTCTGCTCGGTCGTTCTTTTCGGGTTGAAGAGGATTATTTTATTCGCAAGGATGGGACTTTTTTAGCGGTCTCCTATGTGACTTCGCCGCGTCTGGAAGGTCGAGAGATCACCGGTTCAGTGGCGGTTTTTCAATCTATTGCCGAGCGGATCGGACGCGATCGGGAGTTGCAACAAGAGCGAGAGGGGGCTTTGGAAGCCTCGCGCATGAAGTCTGAATTTTTGGCCAACATGAGCCATGAAATTCGGACTCCTTTGAATGCCATTATTGGCATGAACGAATTGCTCATGGATACGAATTTAAATGATGAACAGTTGGAATTCACTGAAATTGTCCGTGATTCTTCTCAATCGTTGTTGAGTTTAATCAACGATATTTTGGATTTTTCCAAGATTGAAGCGGGTAAAGTGGATATTGATCATATTGACTTTAAGCCCGTTACGGTGCTGGAGGGGGCCGCAGAGTTGCTGGTCACCCAAGCCCATGATAAAGGTCTCTCACTGATCACCTATATTGCGCCGAAGGTGCCCCGTGTGCTGATGGGCGATCCTGGGCGGCTTCGGCAAATGTTGATTAATCTTCTTGGCAATGCCATCAAGTTTACCGAAGAGGGGGGCGTTGTGATGCGTGCCGATGTCGAGCATCTGTCGTCCACGCGGGTAACGGTGCGGTTTAGTGTTCAGGATACGGGGATTGGCTTGTCTAAAAAGGCCCATGAATGGTTGTTTAAGCCGTTTCGTCAGGCCAGCGGTGAAACGGCGCGTAAGTATGGGGGGACGGGCTTGGGTTTGGCCATTAGTAAACGTTTGGTGGAGTTGATGGGGGGGCAAATTGGTGCTGAAAATCGTTTGGATGAAAATGGCTCCAATTTTTGGTTTAGTATTCCTTTTACCATCTCTAAACTTCCAGATCTCCTGGACAAGCGGGAACAGGAACCTGCGGTTTCAGAGCGGTTGCAGGGGTTGAAACTTTTGCTTGTTATGGCAGACATGGCAAACAAGTCGATCCTGGAGGAGTATTTTACGGCTTGGGGTATCGTGTGTGAATGGGTAATTGGGGGTCGAGAGGCGATTTTAATGATTCGAAAGGGCGAAGCCAGAGGGGAATTTTATGATGTTATTCTGGTTTCAGATCAACTTTCCGATATGGATTGCTTGCTTTTTCCGCCGATGCTCTCTTTAGATGGGGTGGTGAATCGGACCCGTTTGGTGGTATTACAAGAGGCCGATGATCGGGAATGGCGAGATTCTGCCTTGGAGTCTGGTTATCATGCCTGTTTGGCCAAGCCGATTCGTCAGTCGGAGTTGGTTACACATTTATTGGGTATTTTAGATCCCGATGAAAAAGAGGTGGAAGAGAGTCCTGCATCAGGTAATGTCGCTAAACATGAGGGTGTTGGTCCTGACCCAGATGCGTATGATGCCTTAGAATCTGGTCGTTTGGTGCTGCTGGCGGAGGATAATCAGGTTAATCAGCGTGTGGCTTTGATGCAGTTAAAAAAACTTGGTTTTGCTGCCCACGCGGTTGATAATGGCAAAGAGGCGGTGGAAGCGGTGACCCATCTTCCTTACGCCCTGATCCTTATGGACTGTCAAATGCCGATCATGGATGGTTTTGAAGCGACTCACGCGATACGCAAGTTGGATCAGGCCTCTTCTCGACATATTCCGATTATTGCCTTGACGGCCAATGCCATGAAGGGGGATCGAGAACGTTGTCTCAAGGAGGGGATGGACGATTATTTGAGTAAGCCTGTCTCTCCAGAGGATCTCAAGAAGAAGCTAGACCATTGGTTACCCAAAGGTGCTGGAGAGTTGCCCCCGATTCAAATCCATCAACTTCGCCAGCTTTTTGGCAATGACGATGATATCATTCGGGAGTTGTTGCAACATTTTCTTCCGTCTGCACGTGGCCTCATGGAGCAGATTCGTCAAGCCACCGAAACAGAAAATGTCGAGATGTTGCGTGATGTATTGCAGGAACTTCAAGGGACCTGTACCAATATGGGGGCTTCGGGAATGATGCAACTGGGAAGCCGTTTAAAACGGTCGGTACAACGATTGGATTGGGAAGAATCAAAAGAGATATTAAAAGCCTTGGAACGTGCTTGTGGGCGGGTGGATTCTTTTATAAGGTCTTTTTAAGCATCATTCTGGGGGCGATCCCCTAGCCCCTGTTTTTTTAATAATGGAAGTAAAGTTCAAAGGGCTGAAGGAGTTCTTTAATCATGGATGAAACTCAAAAAGGGGGGGGAATTCCGTTTCATCGTGTACGTCAGTTGTTGGAGACGATCGATGAGTTAACCACTATTTTATTGGCAACCCATCTGGAACTTTCACAGAGGGAGTTGGTTGAGCGGATTCGTCAGTCGGTTTTTTCCTTGACAACTTTGGCGGAAGTTGATCCGGTAGCATCATCGGTCACGACGGTTGAGGAGCCAGTGAAAATAGGACTGCGTTTGTTGTTGGCAGAAGACAATGTTTTTACACAAAAACTGATGGTTCGAGTGTTGGAGATTCAAGGCCATCAGGTTTCTGTGGTGGATAATGGTCAGCAGGCCTTGGATCGGTTGGAGCAGGAGAATTTTGATCTTTTGCTTTTGGATCTGCGCATGCCGGGGATGGATGGCTTTGAAACGGTGCGCTCCATTCGCAGACGTGAAGCGGAACGTTCATTGCGGCGCTTACCCATTGTGGCAGTGACGGCTCTTCCCGACGATATTTATCGTGCCCAGGCCCTAGAGGCTGGTGTTGATGGTTATTATGGCAAACCGGTTCAGGTGGAAGAGTTGTTTTCTGAAATGCAACGGGTCATTCACTTGGCCCGGCAAGTACCTGTTGTCTCCTCTTCTTCTGCTCAAATAGATCATGAATTGGCCGATTTGAAGTGTTTGATCAAAACGGTTGAAGGAGATCGTTTTCTCATGCGGGAGGTGTTAGATCTTTATTTTAAAGATGCACCGAGGCAGATCGCTTTGATCGAGAAAGCCATTCAAAATCAAAATGCTGCTGTGCTTCAGGATGCGGCGCATAGTCTAAAAGGTGCCTCTGGGGCTTTTGGTTATGAAAGCCAGGTGTATACGCTTTCTTTTAATTTGGAAAACATGGGCCGTTTGGGTCAATTGGCTGGCGCGAGGGAAGAGTTAAGCAAATTGCGCCAGGCCATTCTCCACTTGGAAATTGCTGGAAAAAAAATGTTAGAAGTTCACAAAGGGGAAAATAATGAATTCTGATTTGGGAGAGAGGGCACAAGGGATGTTGATACAGCCCTTTATTGGTTTACGGCCTTTATCTGCGTTGGTGCAGCAGATGGCCGCCCCTCCTTATGATGTCTTAGATCGCCAAGAGGCGTTGCAATTGGCCTCCTCTAATCCTTACTCTTTTTTGCATGTTTCCAAGGCAGAAATAGATTTACCTGCGGATATTTCTCCATATGATTTAAAGGTTTATCAAACTGCCCGGCAAAATTTGCAACATATGAAAGAGCAAGGATGGTTGGTTCGGGATGGGGAGCCTAGTTTATATTTATATCGGTTGGTGATGGGGGATCGTCAGCAAGTGGGTGTGGTGGCGGCAGCGGCGGTCGCGGGGTTGGAGTCGGAGCGCATTAAGCGACATGAGTTTACCAGACCCGATAAGGAACAAGATCGGACGTTACATGCCAGTACCATTGGGGCTCACTCTGGTCCGGTTTTTTTGACCTTTAGATCCACCGAAAAAATTGCAAGTTTAGTGGCGCGTGGTTGTGCTTGTGATCCTCTCTATGATTTTACCGCCTCAGATGGGGTTGTCCATACCTTGTGGCGATTGGCGGACCAGGCGTTGATTTCCGAGTTGGTTGCCGCTTTCGAGGCCTTAGAGGCGGTTTATATCGCCGATGGTCATCATCGTTCTGCAGCAGCACTTGCCATTGCCAAAAAGCAGAGAAGTTTGGCAACTGGAGAAGAGCAGGGAGGGGGAGAGCCTCTTTATGAGCGGTTTTTGACCGTGTTGTTTCCAGCCGATCAGGTGCAAATTATGGATTATAACCGGGTGGTGCGGGATTTAAATGGTTTGACGCCAGAGGCTTTTTTACAAAAAGTGCAAGAGCGGTTTACGGTGACGCCCTCTTCCGTGCCGGTTCGTCCAAAACGGGAGCATGAGTTTGGTCTTTTTTTGGCAGGAGCGTGGTATCGGTTGACCTTGGCCGAGGATTGGATCAATGCCCAAGATCCTGTGGCCCGTTTAGATGTTAGTTTATTGAACGTCCATCTTTTGGAACCTATTTTGGGTATTATGGATCCCAGACGTGACCCACGAATTGATTTTGTTGGGGGTATTCGTGGTTTGGAGGTTTTGGTCGAGCAGGTTCAATCTGGGGAGATGGCGGTGGCTATTGCGTTATATCCGACCCAATTGACCGATGTTATGGCGGTGGCCGATGCCGGTCAGGTGATGCCGCCAAAATCCACTTGGTTTGAGCCAAAACTTCGGGATGGTTTGATCATTCAGGAGATTTAGTTCGTCTCTGGGGCTTTATAGGGATCTATCCGCACCGGTTCTGGATTTTGGCCAGGTATTTTTTGAATGGCATTTCTGGCGTTTTCTGCCTCTAAATGGGTGTTGAAGGGACCGACCCAAAAACGGTGGAAAAGTTTATTTTGAAAATGAATATCTTCGATATAATAGGGGAGAGCCATGGCTTGTAAGGTGGCCTCCAGACGTCTGGTGGGATCCTTTTGGGTAATAGAACCTGCATTAAAAATATAGTGGCCTATGGTGGTTTGCTTGGAAGGGGGTGTGGTGACATTTTCCTGCGTTTTAGCGAGAGCAAACGAGGTGGCAGGATGCATATTTTGTTGTTTAGGCTTCTCTTCTACGGATTGAGAAGGAGGGGGGCTTGTCTGGGTGGGTGGTTGGAGCTGAGGTAAATTTTCTTCAGGTGTGGGCTCTTCTATTTTGAGCGCACTTGGGGGGGGGGGCGTCAACAGAGGGCAAGAGCGCGGGGGACTCTAGGTTTGTTTGTTGTTGGGGAGGTGGCAGAGTCTCGGCTGCAAGGGGCTCTGGATTTGTTTGTTGTTGGGGAGGTGGCAGAGCCTTGGCCGTAGCGGGCTCTGGATTTGTTTGTTGTTGGGGAGGTGGCAGAGCCTTGGCCGTAGTGGGCTCTGGTAGGGAGTGGGGGATTGGTTTTGTCGTTATAGGCTCGGGTGGTGCGAGCTTTTCGGATGGTTTGGGTTGCTCCTCAATCATGGCAACTTGAGGGATGGTTGGTTTTTGGATGGGTTGAGTTATGTTGGGCTGTGGGGGTATCGAAATATTTTTTTC
The DNA here is from genome assembly GCA_039908535.1 of Magnetococcus sp. DMHC-6. Lineage (GTDB taxonomy): Bacteria > Pseudomonadota > Magnetococcia > Magnetococcales > JADFZT01 > JAMOAW01. The sequence goes on from JAMOAW010000075.1 coordinate 13,651, forward strand.
TTCTGTTTTTAAAAAGTTATAGGCAAACAAAGAAGAGATCAGCAGCAGACCAAGAAGTGTGGTTGGGGCGATCCATTTTTTACCGATGGTGTCAAAATGGACAGGAGAAGTTTTTGGTGAAGGGGTACTCGACTGACTTTGTGGATCCTCTGGTTTGCGACTCTCTTTGTTGCCAATAAGTTCTGTTTTCCAAGTGCCTGGAGGGGAAGTTTGGGTCTCTTTTAAAAATGAGGTGTTGTTGACGTTTGGAAAAAATGTTCCAGAATTCTCTTTGCTGGTTGATTGGGTGATTTTTTGGACCGATTGGAGAAGTTCCGTTTTGCGGGTATGGATCTCTTGTTGCCAACTGGGGTGTTGAATTTTTGTTTCAAAAGTTTTTTCGCCGCCAAAAATGGTGTAGACAGATTGCATTAGGCTAGAAAATTCTGTTTCATGGGTAAAAAAAATCAGTTGCACACCGGTGATTTTTTCTACTTCAATGCGAGCCAGCAGGCCAGCGATGGCCTGTTTTTTATATTGAATCTCCCCCTCATTGAGGGCATCGGCATATCGAGAGGCGGGTACGAGGCCGATATCAATGATTGGTTTTCTTGGCCAGTTGGGTTCATTGGGATATATGGACATGGGAATCGTCTTCCGGCATAGGGTTTTTAGTAATAATTCAAGTTTATGTTAAATAGAATCGCTAGGTTTAAATATTAAGGGTATGGTTTGTGAGGAGTGAATATTTTTTTTGATTTTGTCAAAAGCTAAAATAGCTCTCCTGTCGATTTGATTGTCTGATATTGTTTAAAATTTTACAAGGAAGGATTTTTTTTCATGATAGTTCCGGTGATTTTAGCTGGGGGTTCTGGTTCCCGGTTATGGCCATTTTCTCGTGAGTTATATCCCAAGCAGTTGTTGCAAAATTTGGTTGGGGATCTGACTCTGTTTCAATATACGTTAAACCGGCTTGTGGGGTTGGCCCAGGTGGCTGCGCCAGTAGTGGTATGTAATGAAGAGCATCGGTTTTTGGTCATGGCGCAATTGGCAGAAGTGGGGGTTATGCCAGAGGCGATTATTTTAGAACCACAGGGCCGCAACACCGCCCCAGCCACGGCTTTGGCGGCGTTGACCTTGCTTTCCGATGAGAATGATCCCCTGCTTTTAGTGTTACCTGCCGACCATGTGATTCAAGATATTGCGGCTTTTCAAGAGGCTGTTTTGCATGGGGTGGCTTTGGCAGAGGCGGGACGGTTGGTGGTTTTCGGGGTCGATCCCAGAGGAGCGGAGACTGGATATGGCTATATTTGCAAAGGGGCATCAATTGAAAATTCCGAGGGGTTTTGGGTGGATCGTTTTGTTGAAAAACCCAATTTAGCCACGGCAACAGCCTATGTGGCCTCTGGGGCCTATTTTTGGAACAGTGGGATGTTTTTGTTTCGGGCCTCTTTGTTTATGGAGGAGTTGCGCCATCATGCTCTGGAGATTTTAACCGCTTGTGCGGGTTCGTTGACCACGCAAGTGGTGGATGGAATTTTTATTCGCCCTGGGGCGGAGAGATTTTTAAAGAATCCTGATATTTCAATAGATTATGCGGTTATGGAGAAAACCCAGCAAGCCGCAGTAGTGGCGTTGGAGGCGGGTTGGCATGATATGGGCTCTTGGTCCAGTTTTTGGGAGACGCATCCTCAGGATGAGGATGGCAATGTGGTGCAGGGGGATGTCTTGAGCCTGGATAGCCGCGATTCGTTGATATTCTCCTCTAGCCGTCTGGTGGCAACGATTGGCGTTGAGAATTTGGCGATTTTAGAGACCTCGGATGCGGTGTTGGTGGTGCCACGGTCGCGTTTACAAGAGGTCAAGAGGATGGTGGATCTGATTCGCCAATCGGGTCGCACGGAGGCCAAGTTGCATCGCAAGGTGTTTCGTCCATGGGGGGCTTATGACTGTATGGATGCCCAGGATCGTTTTCAAGTCAAACGGATTACGGTCAATCCTGGTCAAAGCATTTCGTTGCAAATGCACTATCATCGCGCCGAACATTGGATCGTGGTGAAGGGGACGGCTTTGGTGGAACGGGGAGAGGAGAGCTTGATTGTGGCAGAAAACGAAGCGGTCTATATCCCTTTGGGAACCCGTCATCGTTTGGAAAATCCTGGGAAAATTCCTTTGGAGATCATTGAGGTGCAAAGCGGTTCTTATTTAGGCGAGGATGATGTCGTTCGCTATGCAGATCGTTATGGACGTTTAGAGAGACATTGAGATAAGGTTTGACGATGATGTCGTTAAGAGTCGCTTTGGCGCAGATCAATCCCTGTGTCGGGGATTTGGCAAGTAATCTAAACAAAATTGTCAATGCTATCGGTCAGGCCCGTGCGCTGGGTGCCGATATGGTGGTTTTTCCAGAGATGGTGCTGACCGGATATCCTCCAGAGGATTTACTCCTAAAACCCGATTTTATTCATGCCGCACAAGAGGCACTGATGCGGGTGGCTGCCCATACGGTTGGTTTGACGGCGGTGGTGGGGGGGGTGCATGTAGAGGGGGATTTATATAATGGGGCAGCGGTTTTTCATAATGGCCGTTTGGCGACGGTTTATCACAAACATTTTTTACCCAATTATGGGGTGTTTGATGAAAACCGATATTTTCAAAGTGGGAAAGAAAATTTTATCTTTGATCGGGATGGGGTGTTGTTTGGGGTGAGTGTTTGTGAGGATATCTGGTATGCCGATGGTCCTCCTTTGGAGCAGGCTTTGATGGATGGGGCCCAGGTGTTGATCAATATTTCCGCTTCTCCTTGGCAGATGGGAAAGAGTCGGGTGCGGGAGCGGATGTTCTCCACCCGGGCAATGGATGCCCGGGCCTATGTGGTTTATTGTAACTTGGTTGGGGGGCAGGATGAATTGATTTTTGATGGACAGAGTTTGGTCTGTGATCCGTTTGGGGAACTTTTGAGGCGAGGACCGGCCTTTGAGGAGGCGGTTTTTGTGGTGGATCTACAGATGCAAGAGCCGTTTCGTGCCCGTCTCCATGATCCGAGAGGACGGCAAAGGGGGATGATGGAAGGGCCTTCTTTGTCACGGATCGTCTTAGAGCCTGTAGCAGCTGTCCAGCGGCGGGAGTTGGATTTTGTTCTCGTCAAGCAGGAGGAGGATCCTTCGATTGCAAAACTGTATCAGGCATTGGTTTTGGGAACACGGGATTATGTCCGAAAGAGTGGTTTTAAAAAGGTCGTGATTGGTCTTTCGGGTGGGGTGGACAGTGCCTTGACGGCATTATTGGCAGTGGAGGCGTTAGGGGCGGAAAATGTGGTTGGGGTGGCGATGCCGTCGCGTTTTTCTTCTGAGCATAGCCTGAAGGATGCGGCTGGTTTGGCGGTCCAATTGGCAATAGAGTTATTAACGATTCCCATTGAAGGGACATTTCAGGCCTTTTTAGAGATGTTGGAGCCGGTTTTTGCGGGGCGTGCGTTTGATCTTGCTGAAGAAAATCTCCAGTCTCGCATTCGTGGCACGTTGTTGATGGCGTTGTCGAACAAATTTGGTTGGCTGGTATTGACCACGGGCAACAAAAGCGAGGTCAGTGTGGGGTATTCGACCCTCTATGGGGATTCGGCGGGGGGATTCGCCGTGATTAAGGATGTTCCCAAGCAGTTGGTTTATCAACTGTGTCGGTATGGAAATGCCAAGTTTGGTCGGGAGGTGATCGGGGTCTCCATTTTGACCAAGGCCCCATCGGCTGAGTTGCGTTTTGATCAAAAAGATTCGGATTCGTTGCCAGATTATGATCTTTTAGAGGCTATTTTGTTCCATTATGTAGAGAGAAGTGCGAGTGTTGAGCAGATTATTCAATTGGGGTATGCCGAGGAGACAGTTCGGCGGGTGATTGGTTTGGTGGATCGTAATGAATACAAACGGCGCCAAAATCCTCCTGGCATCAAAGTGACCTCTAGGGCCTTTGGTAAAGATTGGCGTTTGCCGATTGTGAATCGTTATAGGTGGGGTAAGGAGTAAAAAAAGGGGGGTGTTTTTTGGGTACCACCACATTTAAGTGTGAACATGATGCCCTTCGGGCAAAAAATTAAAATCAAAGACAAAACCTTGGGGGGGTGGGGGGGCGGTTCTCCACCCCCCACCCCAAGGTCTTGATTTTTGTTTTTCCGATACATGAACATGATGCCCTTCGGGCAAAAAATTAAAATCAAAGACAAAACCTTGGGGGATGAATCCCCCAAACCCCCTCTTTTTTTTAAAAATTAAAAAAGAAGGGTGGGGGGGGCGGTTCTCCACCCCCCACCCCAAGGTCTTGATTTTTGTTTTTCCGATACATAAATATTCTGGATTGAAGGGGTTAAGTAATCTTGTTTGTGAAAGAAGAGTATCTTTTACCCTCGCCCAGTCTTTTTTATTACATTCGCATCGTCATATCCTGTGCCAATAGCCAAAGATTAAATCCGGTGGCAATACAGGCGAATACAATGAGAGGGAGGAGGTGAAATCCTTTTAGATTTTCTAATGACTCCAAAGCGTTGCGTCCTCGGTGGCGAATAATTTGTATGGCCAGCCAAAATCCCAAGGTGATCAAACCGGCTTGAATGGTAAAGATGGCCCAGGAGGGAAGGATTTTATCTTCCATTAAGAACATGCGTTCCATGGCGGTCATGGGTAAGGTGTCGATTCCCAATGGGTTGGCCAATACCAGACCAAGCCCCGCCGTTTCACCGATCAGATGGTCGAGATTGTGGGCGAGGTGATAGGTAAAAGCCAGCGGTAGGGTGATAAATGCCAAACGGGAAAATAGGGTGCGATAAGGCACCTTGGTGCGGGTCTGCCATTGGGTGAATTTGATGGCGATGCCATAGACCAGTGCGGGCAGAAAGAAAAAGAGCCATAAGAGTATGGTAAAAGAGATCAACGGTTTGCCGGTCTCTCCCAACCAGCCAGAGAGGGTGTTGATCCATTGTTGCCAAAAAGAGACCATGGTGATGCCATGAAAGATAGTCAACCCCAACAAACCCAACATAAACCAAGAGCCATCCCAATGGGGGCGCGCGTTGTCGGTGGCTTCGCTGGCCATGGGACGTAAACGCCAGGAGGCGTTGCGGTGTGGACAACTTAAGACACAGGATCCACAAGAGAGACAAAAGGTGTTTTGGGCAAAGCGACCCAGGGTTAAATGGGTGGGGCAGGGTTCTAGATCTTTGGTGCCGTTGTAGCACTCCATGGTGGTACATTTGGCGCAAATATCATCGTTTAAAGGTCGAACTTCAATAGGGGCCAAACGAGAATAATAGCCAATGGTGCGACCGACTGGGCAAAAATAGCGGCAAAAAGCCTTGCGTTCGTAGAGCAAAAGGCCGATGACCGCCAAAATCAACATGAGCAGGGCCATCAATGCCGTGGCCATAGGGATGGTGGTTACCCCGACTCCAAGTTCCAGCCAAGTTAGTCCAACGAATAGAAAGAGGGCCCCCCAAACGTTGCGTAAGAGGGGAGGAACTTTGCGTATTGGACGATTGGAAGGGGCTGGACGTCGCCAGAGTTTTTGAAAAACCAGAAGTTTAGACAAGGTTTCCCATGGACAAATGGCACACCACGCCGAACCAAAGAAAAATACCGAAATAATCACCAACGGCCACCATAACCCCCACACAATGACCGTGGCAAAGTTGCGTTCTGGCCATTGCGAACCGATGATTCCAGCAATAATAATGAGTATAAACACCGTTACTGACAGCAGCTTCATCATCGCCAGGGGTTGGGGGGTTTTATTGAGATAACGAACCAATCCACCCAATCCTGGTACATCGATTAGGTTGATGGTGCGCATGGTGCGTGGGGTGGGCGTATTGGTGGCGAGTGCCCAAAGAGAGACGAGGGTCATAAAAACGATAATAGGCCAAATCCAAGCCATGGGCATCCCTGGATGGGCGTGGCTGTGATGCCCGGTTAGGGGTTTACGTTGTAAAAGTTCGCTACGCGCCTCATCCAGGAAGCCCGTAGGCAGACGGGGGGTGATAAAGGTTTGAAAAATATACTCCACCACGTTGGCTATCTCTTGTCGGTTTAACACTTTTCCCCAGGCGGACATTTCGGTGTGGGGCATTCCGTTGGTAACGACATCGAACAGATGTTCACGGTTAAATTTGTGGGTGGAGGAGGGGTGGGTAAAATCTCGGGGTTTTGGAAAGATAAAATCGGATCTCACCCCTTTGCCGTTCCCCTCTTTGCCATGGCAATCGGCGCAGTTATGGTTATAAAATTCTTCGCCCCACGCCACATCGCCCACCATTCCCAAGGGCATGGGGCGGGCCATTTCAACGGTGTCGAAGTGTTGATGTTGGTGGCCTTGATTTTGGGTGGCAGGGGCCTTAGCGGCCATTTTGGCCAGGGTTTCGGCCTCCCCCTCAGGGAATAGAAAGGCCTTGCGGATATAATCAATGACCTGTTGAATCTCCTCTTTGCTGAGGCGTTCGCCCCAGGCGGGCATGGCGGTGTTGGGGCGGCCATAGGTAACAGAAAAGAGCATACGTTCAAGGGAGAGCTCTTTACGGGCTTGATCTGTGGTAAAATTGCGCGGTGAAGGGGTCAGTCCGTTGCGGGCCCAGATGGCGGTATCCCCTTTGTCGCCATGACAGACTGAGCAGTAGTCGGCAAAAATGCGCCGTCCTGGACTGGCATCGCCAGCCCTAGAGGAGGCCATCAAGGTGTCGCGAATATAATCGACCAAAAGTTCGATCTCTTTTGGTGTAAAGAGACTCTTCCAGGCCACCATGGCGGTTCCTGTTTTGCCTTCCTGGACGGCATGGAGCATTTTTTCGCGGGTTAAATCCACCAGGGCTTTAGGATCGGTAAAGTTACGGGGCGGGGGGATTAATCCTTGCGCGGCGTTGCTTTTCCCGTCCCCTTTTTCTCCGTGGCAGGAGGCGCAATATTTTTTAAAGGCATGGATGGGGGAGAAGGTTTTCTCTTCGGCATGAGCTATGGGTATGATCCAAGCCTGAAGAAAAATAAGAATAAAAAGAATATAATGGATATATTGGCGATTGGATTTCATATGGACCATATTCTCGATAGTTAGAGATACAAAGAAGAATCATTATACTCTAAATATATAGGCAGGATGAAGGGATTTTTAAGAGAATTTTTCAGTATGCTTTAAAAGGTACCACCACACTTAACCGTGGTCGTCTGTTTTTTGATTTTATTATTTAAAAAAAAAGGGGTCTGGGGGATTGCCCCCAGGGTTTTGATTTTGACCTCGGTTTTGCTTCCTTCAAAATGGTGGTACCCTTTAAAAGAGGGGAGAGATAAATATCAAACCGGGTATTGGGGGCGTGGATGGCAAAGTTGGGTTGGGGGCCAGGCAAGGGCGGGGCGACCTGTGGACGTTTTACCACGACACGATTTGCGGCGCGTTGGAGTGCGATGTGCAGAAGATCCTCGGCATCGGCGTCTGTGCCGACCAGATCCCGTAGCCAACGCATCTCTTTTTTGACCAGAGCGGTTTTTTTGCGTTCTGGGTACATGGGGTCGAGGTAGACGACATCGATTTTTTCGTGGTTGAGGGTTAAGTGTTGCCTGGCATCGGCACAGGTTAAGCGCATCCGTTCGACCGCCTCTTTTGTCCAGGTTGGGCCATGTTTGGCCCTGGCGAGGCCATCGGCCAGCAAACTGGCCACGACTGGGGAGCGTTCGACAAGATGAAGGTGGCAACCCAGAGTAGCCAAAAGAAAGGCATCGCGACCAAAACCAGGGGTGGCATCAAGAATGTGTGGGCGGGTGTTGCCAGATAGCGCGGCGGCACGGGCTAAAGGTTCTTGTTTGCGTCCGGCCTGTTGAACCCGTTTTTTTTCTTTTTCGGAGATAAATTGCACATAAACCGGGCAGCGTTCCAAAGAAGAGGGGGCGTAGCGATGCAGTTCAAGTCGCTCTGGGGTGTAGAGCAAAAAAAAATGGTGGTCTGTTTTTGCTTGAGATATATCGACAACATCCCCCATTGGAATCCCCCAGGTGGTCGCTAATTCCTGGGCGCGGGCTAGGAGATTTTGTTCCTCAGCGAAGAGAAAAATCGGGGGGTGATGGAAAAAATTTTTTATTTCCATGGGATCCTATTCAAAATGGTTTTACTGTACCCTATAAATTATGGGAAGATGGTATGGTATTGTCATGGGGCCATCTTATTCTATCTGGATGGTGTATCTGACTGGGCATTTTTTTTTAACTATCTGGCAAAGGGAATTGGTCTATCATTATGAAGGAGCTTACAGTCGCGTTTCAAGGGATGGGTGGGGCTTATAGTGAACAGGCTTGTCGGGAACGGTTGCCAAACTATCGGCGCTTGTCTTGTAAAATGTTTGATGATGTCTTTGATGCGGTGGATCAGGGGGTGGCCGATGTCGGCATGTTGCCAGTAGAAAACAGTATGGCAGGGGTGGTTAGCGACAGTTATGATCTGCTGGCGGTGCATAATTTATCCGTGGTTGGTGAACACTTTTTACATGTGCGCCATGCCTTATTGGGTTTGCCGCAAGCCACTTTGGAACAGATTCATACCGTCTATTCTCATCCGCAGGCATTGGCTCAATGTCAGACGTTGCTCAAAAAACATGGTTGGCAACGTTGTGCCGTTTATGATACCGCTGGAGCCGCCATGGAGTTGGCTAAACGGAGTGATCCTGGCGAGGCGGCGTTGGCGAGTGAATGGTGTGCCGAGATTTATGGCTTACAAATTTTGCAAAGAGATATGCAGGATAGTCGCACCAATACCACGCGTTTTTTGCTGATTGCTCGACAATCGTTAACAGAGGTGTTTGCGGATGTTTCTTACAAAACAAGCTTGATTTTTGAAGTACGCAATATTCCGGCCTCTCTTTATAAATGTTTGGGTGGTTTTGCGACCAATGGGGTAAATTTGACCCGATTGGAGTCACGTCCTGTGGCGGGCAAGAGTTGGACATATAACTTTTATCTTGATTTTCAGGGGACGCCATTGGACCCTCATTGTAAGTTGGCACTGGAAGAGTTAAATTTTTTTACTGATAAACTCAAAATTTTGGGTTTTTACCCAGAAGCTCAACAGGTTATGGAATAGATCCCTATGATTGTTTTTCCTCAGATTGATCCAGTTATTGTTCATTTAGGCCCTCTGGCTATCCGTTGGTATGGTTTGATGTATACGCTGGCCTTTTTTTTGGGTTGGCCGTTGTTGCAAATACGGGCGCGGCGTTGGATGCCCCATCTCTCCCAAGATAAGCTGGGTGACATAGCGGTTTGGACGCTGATAGGAATCATTTTGGGGGGGAGAATTGGGTATACCTTGTTTTATAATGGTGTTTATTATCTAGAGCATCCCTTGAGTATTTTTAAAATTTGGGAAGGGGGGATGTCTTTTCATGGTGGTCTGCTCGGTGGTTTGGTTGCCTGTGTGGTCTTTTCTAAGCGGATCAATGAGCCCTGTTTGGCGTTGGCGGATTTGGTGTTTCCCATTGCCCCATTGGGGTTGTTTTTTGGGCGGATTGGCAATTTTATAAATGGGGAGCTTTGGGGACGGGTAACGGATGTGCCTTGGGCCATGGTTTTTCCCGCTGTGGATAACCAACCGCGCCATCCCAGTCAACTTTATGAAGCTGGTTTGGAGGGGATTGTGTTGTTTGCTGTGCTGTGGTGGGTGGGGAGCAAGCCGCAAAAGAGGGGCGTGTTGTTGGGGGTGTTTTTGTTGGGATATGGGATCATTCGTTTTATGGTGGAATTTGTCCGTGAGCCAGATGCGCAACTGGGCTTGTTGAGTTTGGGGTTGAGTATGGGGCAATGGTTATGTCTGCCGATGATGTTGTTGGGAGTGGGGTTATTGCTCTACCCGCGCACCTCTTTTTCCCCTTGAATCGATCCGACCACCCTTTACGAGAGGTTGTGGATGGGCTGCCTTTATCTCCTGGGGTGTATCGTTTTTTGGATCGGTTGGGAACTGTTTTGTATGTAGGGAAAGCCAAAGCCTTAAGAAAAAGGGTTTTGTCTTATTTTTCAGGCCATGCTTTGGCACCGCATATTCAGGTGATGTTGACGCAGGCCGTTGGTTTAGAGATTACCGTCACAGGGAGCGAGAACGATGCCTTGGTTTTGGAAGCCAATCTTATCAAACGTTTTCGTCCACGTTACAATCTCTTACTTAAAGATGATAAATCCTATCCTTGGTTATATTTGGCCACAGAGCACCCTTTTCCAAGGCTATCGATGCATCGGGGGGGGCGTCAAGAAAAGGGGCGTTATTTTGGTCCCTATCCCTCTTCACAGGCGGTTCGGGAGACATTGCGGGAGATTCAACGTCTGTTTCCTATTCGTCAATGTTCTGACAAATTTTTTTCAGTTCGTCAAAGACCTTGCTTGCAGTATCAAATCAAGCGGTGTTCGGCCCCTTGTGATCATCGTGTGCGACCTGAACAGTATGCCGGATGGGTTCGGGATGTGACGCTTTTTTTGGAAGGGAAGGATCGGCAATTAAAGGCGGTTTTGACCCAGGCGATGTGGGAGGCGTCGGAGCGTATGGCGTTTGAGGAGGCGGCGCACATACGTGAGCGGATCAAGGCTGTGGATCATGTTCAGGAGCAACGTCGCATTAATGTAGAGGGGCATGCCGATCTGGATGTCGTGGCTGTGGCTGGGGAAGCGGGGATTTTCGCGGTGCAGGTTTTTTTTGTTCGGGCGGGAATCAATTTGGGTAATCGAGCATTTTTTCCAGAAAACACGGAAGGTTTAGAGTTAGAAAAGGTTATGGGAGCCTTTTTGGAACAGTTTTACACCCAGGGTTCTGCAATGCCACCCCCGCGTATTTTGGTCAATGTGTTGGTTTCTGAGCAGGGGTGGTTGGGGAGTGTTTTGACTCAATTGCGTTGCGGTCGCGTGGAGATTGTTCAACCGCAACGCGGTCCACAAAAACAAATATTGGAGATGGCCGTACTCAATGCCAGACAGGCTTTGAGCAGTTATGTGTCTAGGAGTGTATCGAATCGGCGTCTGTTGTTGGAATTGGCCGGAGTCGTGGGGCATAAAAGAGAGATTCAGCGCGTTGAAGCCTATGATATTTCTCATATACATTCCAATCAGGTGGTGGGTTCTATGGTGGTGTTTACGGAGCATGGTTTTCAAAAAGGCGCGTATCGCTCTTTTAACTTAGACGATCCTGTTTTGACCGATGATACGGCTCGCATGGCGAGAGTTTTGCAACGACGTTTTGCCAGTGGGTCAAAAGGAGTGGCCCAGGGGGAACGACCAGATTTATTGCTTTTAGATGGAGGGCTTGGCCAGTTACACGCTGCCTTAAGTGTGGCTTCACAATTGCAGCTAGAGGGAGTGGTTTTTTTGGCTGTCGCCAAGGGGGATGGGAGTTGTGAAAGGCTTTTCTTGCCTGATGCGTCCGAACCTATTATACTTAAATCGGATTCTGCCCTCCTGTATTTGGTGCAAAACATACGAGATGAGGCGCACCGGTTTGCGGTTGGCTTGCATCGTAAACGGCGAAAGAACGAGCAGACCAAGAGTGTTTTGGATCAGGTTGAGGGCATTGGTCCAAAACGTAAACAACAGTTATTGCGCCATTTTGGTTCGTTGCGGGCTATTCGTGCGGCAAAACCGGAAGAGTTATCTGGAGTGCCGGGTATTGCACCGGGATTAGCGGATAAAATTTATCAATTTTTGCATAAAGACGATTGAAATACGTATGATTTGGAATCTGCCAAATGCACTGACCGCCACCCGTATTGCCTTGATCCCATTTTTTATTGGGTTTGCGTATCTTCCGGGGCGAGACGGATTGATTTTATCGGCGATTTTTTTTAGTTTGGCAGCGATTACAGATTGGGCGGATGGTTGGGTGGCCAGAAGACGTAAACTCTCCACCAGCTTTGGCCGTTTTATTGATCCTGTGGCCGATAAACTTATGGTGATTTCGGCATTGGTTTTGCTTGTCTCTTTTGGCAGAGCCAATCTGTTTTTGGTTTTGATTCTTCTCGCCAGGGAGATCACCATCATGGCCCTGCGTGAGAGGATGTCTGGTTTACGGCAAGAGGTGCCGGTATCGAAACTGGGAAAATGGAAGACTGGTTTTCAGATGACCGCAATTATCATGTTGCTGGTGCAGGATGGTCTGTTTGGCATTCCTTTTCAATTTCCCGGACAATTTTTTCTTTTTCTTTCGGTATTCCTGGCTATTTGGTCAGGATATGGTTATTTTGTTGTGGCTTGGCCGCGATTGCGCGCCAGCAACGAAACAAAATCATTTGATCATTGACCTGGGATATGGTTTTAGGTTAATCTGTTTTCTCGAAGCGATGCAAAATTTTGCGGCTTCAGTTTTGGTTGAACCAGTTGGCTTTATCAAGCGGGAGTAACTCAGGGGTAGAGTGCAACCTTGCCAAGGTTGACGTCGGGGGTTCGAATCCCCTCTCCCGCTCCAACTTTATACAAGATTCGATGTATTGGTTCAGAAATAGGGTGGCAAAGAGGGCCGGTTGGCGAAGTGGTCTAACGCAGAGGTCTGCAAAACCTTCATTCGTGGGTTCGAATCCCATCCCGGCCTCCATTTTCACCTCCTTCCAAAGAACAAGCGGGAGTAACTCAGGGGTAGAGTGCAACCTTGCCAAGGTTGACGTCGGGGGTTCGAATCCCCTCTCCCGCTCCAATCCTAAATTGATGTGCGATTTAACTTGATTCCTCCTAAATGGGGGAGTATTCTTTTGGTGCTCCTCATTGAGTGTGCGGAATAAGATTTGGAAAATAGAGAGAATGTGTTTTGGAAAGATCCATTACGCATCTCGGAACTTTATTTATCGCTTGAGGTCAAATTATTAAAGACCAGCAAGAAAAATTATCTCAGAATATTTTGTAAACCAAGGAAGGTGATACGTATGAATTATCGCAATTGATTGCGTAATTCGGTATGGGTAGATGAGATGCCTGTGGTGGATGTGGGATTTTTATTTTTTATTTTATTAATTTTTGTAACCACATTTATCCATCTTGCTGTAGATAGGTATCCTCTTCCCTTCGTCTCTTCCGGTGCAAATCCGATTTTTCAAAATAACTATGTGGATGTATTTCTTGGTTGTCGATCTATTGTTCCTCATGGATAATCCATTTCTGTTGGTATTCGTTTTTTTTTATGCAAAGTAATATGCTGAGGTGCGTGGTATTGTCGCATGTAAAAAATAATAAATAACTTTGTCGTTTGGGGATGAATGGCATGCCTTATTCCACCTGACGACGTCCTCTTTTTTTTGGAATAAAGGATTATTCTTATGTTTCATAGCAATGAACGTGTGGTTGTTTTTATTGATGGTTCGAACCTGTATGCCGCCATTCGATCACTTAATTTTGATTTTGATTATAAAAAGCTTTTGGATTTTTTTCAAAATCGATGTCGTCTGGTGCGGGCTTATTATTATACCGCATTAGGGGATGACCAGGACTATTCCCCAATTCGTCCTTTGGTGGATTGGTTGGCTTATAATCGTTATACGGTGATTACCAAGCCGATTAAAGAGTATATAGACCCGGTGACTGGCAATAAGCGTACCAAGGGCAATATGGACATTGAGATCGCCGTTGGAATGCTTAAAATGGCCCCTTTTTATGATCATGCGGTATTGTTTTCTGGCGATGGCGATTTTCGTAGCGTCGTGGAAGCGGTTCAGGATTTAGGTAAGTCGGTTACGGTGATCAGTTCGTTATTGACCCAACCCCCGATGATCGCCGATGAACTTAGACGGCAAGCAGATGATTTTATTGAACTAAATTCAATAAAAGATCACTTGATTCGTTCGACACCGCTTTAAATTTAAGGTGGATTTCCTCGCTCAATACGGCCAATTTTTTGGGCCGTATTGGGGATGGATTATAATAAATTAAATTATTTAAATTTCATAACGGGGAATTCGGTATGATTTTGGATCTAGAACATGTGGTGGATGATGTTCTTAGAAAGACGATTTCTTCTTTTTTTTTAAAGAAGATTCAATACCGGAGTCTTTTAAATCCAGATAAGACCAATTTTTTTGCAAGCACCCCTGGTTTTGCAGAATCCACCATTTCTGCCATCATCACCTTTACGGGACGTACCTTTTCTGGCGGTGTCACTATCACAGCCTTGACCTCAACCGCTCTAAAAATAGCGAGTGCTTTCTCCGGGTGTCCTATTGGAACGATGATGTTTTTCACCAAAGAATCCAAGGATGCCTTCGGTGAATTGGTCAATATTATTTCTGGAGCCATTAAAATTTCTATTGAAACCCAAATTTCCGAACAACTCCACTCCTCATCTCCCTTTATTGTTTCTGGGCAAAACATGAATGTTTGGGTGGGAAGTCATTTCATGACACGCAAATTTTATTATCAATCCGAAGTGGGCAATTTTATGATTGAATTGGTGGTTGGCGCAGAGATTAAACAGGTTTAATGGTGTGGTTACGCAGAGGGTACCACCACATTTAAGTGTGGACGATGACCGAGTGCCTGAACAGAAAGTAAAGTCAAGACCTTGGGGGCTTGCATTCCCCAATCCCCCTGTTCTTTGAAGGAAGCAAAACCGAGGTCAAAAGCAAAATCAAAACCCTGGGGGCAATCCCCCAGACCCCTTTTTTTTTAAATAATAAAATCAAAAAACAGACGACCACGGTTAAGTGTGGTGGTGCCGTGCAGAGATAGCATCGAAAAATGGTCGGAAATATGATTATGTATGAAAATGGCTTATCCTCTCTCTTTTTCAATAAGTTCCCGTGTATCCTTAAGTTGATCTAACACCTGAGTCAATAAAGAATTTGCCACATGGAAATCTTGTCGGCGTAGGGAAAAAACGAGCCGAGTTAAGCTCTTTTTTAATGATTCAGCACCAATCGTTGCGGAAAGTTCTTTTAAAGCGATGGTATTTTTTTCGGCTAAAATGGGATCCTTGCATTCGATTGCATCAATAAGTTTGGTAATTGTCTTTTGGCTTATATCCAGAAAATTTTGGTGTAAATTGCGTAATTCGGCCGCATCCATTTCTAAAGGAGTTAAAAGAACAGAAACATGATCTATTCGCGTGCTAGGGGGTGAATAAATTGGTGTTTTTTTTATGTTTTTGTTTGGTAAAGGTGTAAATTTTTGGATTTGATAGAGCAATTCATCGGGTTTGATAGGCTTGGAAAGCGTGCCATTCGCTAGGGTTTTTATGTGCTGGATGGTCTCTATGGATAAGGTCTCATCGGTCAGAAACAGCACCGGCATCTCCTTTGGTACGTTGGCTATCTCTCCGTTGCGAAGGGCTTTCGTGAGATCTAAACCGTTTTTGTTGGGTAGGTGAAGATCCATTAAAATCAGATCAATGGGCCGTTGGCATAATATATGTTCTGCTTCTGAATAATTTTTAGCCAAAAATAGGGTGTGTTTCGTTTTGTTTAAAATGGACTTGATCTCCATATAGAGATCTGCGGAATCTTCGACGATCAAAATTGTTAGAGATTGGCCTTTTTCTTCAGGCATGGTCAACATCAGGTTGGTATTGATATTATCAGCTTGAATGCCTGACAGTCGTAATAAAGTCTGTTTTAACGTGTCCAGGAGGATCGGTTTGATGAGGAGTGAGGTACAACCCGCATTTTTAAGTTCATCCAAATCTTTTTGATGGTGGTGGGCGGGCAGAAGAGGGAGAATCCAGCCGTTCCAGCCAGGGGTGGTTTTTAACTGTTGCCAAAAATCGAGGGGATTTTTGGTGGATGTTAGGTCTAAAATCACCCCATGCCATGTTATTCCGCTACGGAGGGTAGATTGAATCTCTTCCAGAGTGTGCCCATCGGTCACTGAAATTCCTAAATGGGTCAGCATCTGGGTGATCATTTGCCGTCCAGTGGGATGGTTGTAGATCAAGAGCAAGGATAATTGTTTAAACATGGGGGATAAAGGGAGGGGGAGCGGTGGAGAGATGTTCTCTTTGAAATAGGCCGTAAATTCAAAGGTACTCCCTAAACCCAAGAGACCAGCACTTTTTACCTGGATGGTACCTCCCATCCGTTCGACGAGGTTTTTAGCAATGCTCAGCCCTAAACCTGTACCGCCATATTTTCGAGTGGTAGAACTGTCAGCTTGGGTGAAACTATCAAAAATAAGTTTTTGTTTTTCTTCTGGAATTCCGATTCCTGTATCCGATACTTTAAAATGTAGACCGATAAGGGCCTCTTTATGTACATTGGCTTGGGTGACCTGTAGGAGAATCTCTCCAGAGGGGGTGAATTTAATGGAATTGTTGATCAGATTGATTAAAATCTGCCGCAATCGAGCGGGATCCCCATGTAGGGCATCGGGGAAACTCGCTTGCCAAGGAATATCAAAAAACAGTTCGAGACCTTTGGCTGAGGCGGTAACCGCTAAGGTTTGACAGGCCTGTTCAACGACCGCTCTGAGAGAAAAAGGCTTAGACTCCAAGTCTAATTTGCCCGCTTCGATTTTGGAAAGATCCAGAATGCTGTTGATGAGGGAGAGCAAAGAATCAGAGGATTGGCGAATGATCCCGAGGTATTGGTGTTGATGCTCCTCTAATGGGGTTTCGGCCAAAAGAGAAGAGAGGCCAACAATGGCGTTCATGGGGCTGCGAATTTCGTGGCTCATGTTGGCCAAGAAGGAGCTTTTGGCTTGGTTGGCAGCTTCAGCGGCCTCTTTGGCCGTGCGCAATTCACGGGTGCGATTTTCAACCATAAGTTCTAGATTTTTGCTATAGTCATCCAACATTCGGTAGAGTTCGGCACCCTCCAAGGCGTAGGCGGTATTGCGAAATAGAATGGAGAGTAGATGCAGTAGGGCAGAGGGCAGTTGAGTATAAGGATGCGTGATTTGACCTAAAAACATGCCTCGAATACGGTTTTCGGTGGCCAAATTATGCAAAATCAGGCATCCATCCTCGGTATCTTCTTGAGAAAAGACCGTTTGGTTTTGGTTGAGGGCCCAGGCAAACTCCCCTTTGTCGATCAGTTTGTCGAGGTATTCTTCGCATGTTTGCGTCTCCTCTTCTGGATAACAGGAGATCAATTTAAAGGAGGCGTTCGTTTCATCGACGATAAAAAAGGCCGAAAAGATAAAATGGAGGGGCAAGCGTCGTAAAAATTTGTGGGATTCCTGTAAAATACGATTGGGATCTCTGGTGTGGGTCAATTTGCCGTGTAGATGGATGACCGAAGCGGTCAAATCCATGGCCATGTGTAAAAATTGTTCCATCTCTTCTAAATATTGAAGCCGTTGTCGCATATAGGCCAACTCTTCAGAAGAGATATTCTCAGAAATTGTCATGGTTGGAGCCTAGTAAAAATGTGATTGGCATCCTGAAATTGGGAAAAAACGCGCTCTAAAAGGTTGGGAATGGTGCTAACGGGTAGACCAATTTTTTCAAAGGCAGTGGTTGACAAAGGGGGAAGATGTCTCTCTCCAGTGCTGCCCAACCGCATGCTCAAAGCCATCAGATCGGCCACATGAATGATGGCGGTTTCAAGTTGGTAATCGGGTGTCTGATCTGGTGTATGGTGAAATTGAATCGGGAGACAAATTTCTTTGGGCAGTTGCCATTGTTGAAGCAATTTTCCCCCTAATTCGGCATGGTTAAAACCCAACACCTCTTTTTCGAGAGCATAGAGAGGGGCCTTGTTGGTTTGGCATTGGGTTAAAATGTCGGCGGATTCTTTCGGTAGATGGGTAAAGAGGGTCAATAGTCCTAGATCGTGGAGGAGACCCGTTAAATAAAATTGTTCAATATGGACCTCGCGGCGGGCAATGGCAATCACACGAGCCGCCAATCCACAGGCCAGAGAGTGTTGCCAAAAGGATTTCATGTTGAGTTGAGTGTCAGGAACCCCAGAAAAAGCATCGATAACATAGGTAGCCATGACCAGATTTTTAATTTGTCGGGTACCAATGAGGGCAACGGCACGGCTGACGGTTAGTACCGGGAAGGGGGGATGGTAGAGGGTGCTGTTGGCAATTTTGAGTAGTCTAGCCGTTAACCCGGGATCTTCGGTGATGATTTGACAAATATGATCTACCGAGCAGCGGGGATTTTCTATCGCTTGACAGAGACGGTGATACATCATCGGTAGCGAGGGAAGATGGCTGTTGTCTAAAAGAAATTCCATATTCATGGGATTTCCTTATGTTCCATATAATAACGGGCCAACTGTTGGATGACGGGATTTTGAAAATCGTTGAAACGAAAAAAATCTATTGTTTCATTTGAAAATTCAAATTCTGCAAGCGGGGTTGGATGCGTTTTTATGGGATTATGTGTTGGCTCTGGGGTGATTTCTGCTTCGGTGATGCCCCAAATTTTAAAGACGCGTAGAGATTTTTGGGTAATGATTTGTCCACCAGAAAGCAAAAGACGACCACTCAGATCGCGGATGTCTGTGGTTAGAGTCATGCCGGGTTGGATTTCTTGTATTGGGATGATGGGCATACGTCTCTTTAATGGTTGCTAAATGATAGAGTGTCTTTATATTACTCTCATTAAGTTAAATCTGCTAGGAGCTTGTCTACATGTCCCGTGGTTTTGACTTGCTCATAGACTTTGGTAACGCGCCCTTGCGTATCGACGATAAAGGTGGTGCGTACAATGCCCATGCTGGTGCGTCCACACATTTTTTTTTCTTGCCAAACCCCAAAGTCGGAGCAAGCCTGACCTTCCGTATCGCTTAGTAGGGTAAACCCGAGTTGATGTTTGCTTGCAAAATTGACGTGGGATTTTACCGAGTCGCGGGAAATTCCGATGACGGTAAATCCCAACTCTTGGAAGGCGGGCAACTGGGCCTGAAAATCTTTGGCCTCTCGGGTGCAACCTGGGGTGTTATCCTTGGGATAAAAATAAAAGATGCCACCGCGTGCCCCGAGTAGATCTTTAAGACGCAACTCTTGACCTTCTTGATTGGGAAGGGTGATATCTGGAATGGTTTGGCCGATCTCAAGTAACATGGTTTCTCCTTTATGAGGTAAATGGATTTAGAGAGGGTTTGCTTGGAGAAACTCTGGGAGCTGTTCGATCATCTGGCACAGCTCATGTTCTTCTAGGCGCACACACGCGGTGGGCAGATCTACCCAGATGCGATCGCGAAAATTTTCCAGCCAGTCATCCAAAACTTTTTCTACCTCCATGACAAAGACCTGCACCTGACAAGTGCCACCCCATTTGTCATATTCATAGGTGCCAATGGGGGATTCAATCACAGATCCTTCGATGCCGGCCTCTTCAAGAGCCTCTTTGGCGGCCGAGGAGGGGGGATCCAGGTCGGCTTCTATGATGCCTTTGGGGATGACCCAACGATTTTTCCGGCGGGAGGAGATCAATAAAATTTTTATCTCGTCGTTGTCACGCCGAAAGGGGATGACCGCAGATTGGCTGTAATAATAATCGGGATGTTCGCGCATGAAAAATTTCTCCTTATAAAGCAAAATATGATCTTTCCAAAAAAATCAGCTCAAATTTGGGCGTGCATCTTTGAGCATAAACTGAATGGTTTGTCTATTTTGATATTCATTTATCCCAAGAGTGCCGACCACATCAAGGGATGAGGGACGCTCCAGTAGGGCCTCTCCTAAAGGGCCGGGTAGGCAGCGAAAGGTGATGGCACTCAGGTTTAGACCATTTTTTCCAGTGAGTTGACATTTGACGTGGCGATCTTTTAGGGGCCAAACGCGGCTGACTTGAAGATTTTTTAACATGAGAACCGGTTCAGGATTGCCAGCTCCAAAGGGCTTAAATTTATCCAAATTTTTGATAATTTGGAGTAGTTCCACGTTGTGGGGGACCAAAGTGTCCACGATCAGGGTGGGTTGAAACAACTCTGGTGGATTGAGTGAGCGCACGGCTTGATCAAAGGCGTGAGAAAAAAGTTCCAGGTTTTCAGTTTTGATGCTCACTCCGGCAGCGGCTTGATGCCCACCAAAGGTGATGAGATGTTCCGAGCTTGCTTCAATGGCGGCCAATAGATTCAGGCCAGGGATGGAACGACCAGACCCCTTGCCTTTTCCCTCGGCATCTAGGGCAACAATAATACAGGGGCGATGAAATCGTTCGGATAGGCGTGAGGCGACGATCCCCACCACACCTGGATGCCAGTTTTGGCTGGATAGAACAATACCCATTTGTTTTTTATCCAATTTTTGTGATTCAATGCAAAAAATAGCCTCAGTCATGATCTGTTTTTCAATCTCTTGGCGTTCTCGGTTGTAGCTTTCCAAGGTTTCGGCAATTTGACTGGCGGTCTGGGCATCGTCCGTGGTTAACAAGGTACTCCCCAGATCACCCAGTCCGAGTCTGCCACCGGCATTGATGCGCGGGGCTAAATGAAATCCGATGCTCCCCGTGGTGACTGGAAAGGAGATGCTTGCCTGACGCAAGAGACTTTTGAGACCAGAATTGGTAGAGTGTTCCATCCATTCCAGACCTTTGGCAACCAGGGGACGGTTGGGTCCAGTCAACCGGGCCACATCGGCGATGGTGCCCACCGCGACCAAATCGAGAAGTCGGCGCAGGTCTGGTTCTGTTTTTCCTCCAGTAAACCACCCTTGTTGGCGTAAACGCCGATTGAGAGCCATCAATAGAAAAAAAGCCACCCCGACACCAGCCAGTTCTTTGTAAGGGAAGGTTTCGTCCAGACGATTGGGGTTGATGACCGCAACTGCTTTGGGAAGTTCTTGGCGGGCTTGATGGTGGTCGGTAATAATGACATCCAATCCGCATTGGGCCGCCCGTTCAAAAGAGAGAAAGGCGGTGATGCCGCAATCAACGGTAATGAGTAAACGAATGCCTTCATTGGCCAGTTTTTCCATGGCGGTGGGATTGGGGCCATATCCTTCGGTGAGACGGTTTGGGATATAAAGGCGTAGTTCGGTCCCCAGTGCGCGAAAATAACGAATCAAAAGAGCCGCTGAGGTAGAGCCGTCCACATCATAGTCGCCAAACACCGCCATGGGTTCTTGGTGCGTGAGTGCTTGAATAATGCGCGTGATCGCTTGCTCCATATCCAACAGAGTGAGAGGATCTACGAGTTGGTCCAGGTAGGCCAAAATAGGGGCAAAGAGAGGCTCTAGTTTTAACTGTTGCGCCAAATAGCGGTGTTTTTCGGTATCCCGGCAGCGTTGTTTCCAAAATCGACCTGTGAAGGAGAGACGATCACTATTCATCGTAACCACTCTTGGGCCAACTCAAAAGGTTTGGACAGATTTTGTGGGGATTGATGTGGTGTTAATTTGGCCAAAAAGGAGGCGCGTGGTTTGTCGGTCAGCTCTCGCCCAGAGGCGGTAAGCCAAGGTACCGGATGGGTATGACCCTCTCCTTGAGGATTCAACCCATAGCTTGTGCTGACCAAGAGGGTTTGTCCAGCGGCGGCGGTGGCTTGGCGTAAGGGGGCGATGAAGGTGCGATCAAGGGTTAACATAGATTCCTGTCGTTGTGTTTTTAAACCATGACGGCCTAAGAGGGCCGGTTCGGTGAGATGGACCAAAACCGCGCCTTGGTGGCAGGCCTGGGCGATTTTTTCGGTTAATTTGGTTAAATCTAAATGAAAATCGTCCAGAAATACATGGTCAAAACCAATAAAACGCGCCAATCCAGCCACGACTGGTTCGGTGGTAAAACAGGTGGCATGTTGAGGAAGTTGGAGAATCCCTGGGGATTTTGTCGGACCGGTTCCTACCCCCCAAATCCATGGAGTATTGAGTGTTACCCGGTGCTGGGTTTGACGTTCCAGATTGATTGGGTGGCGGGCGAGGAGTAATTGACCCGAAATCAACAGGCGTTGTAACACGTTGTTATCTGAGCCGCGTGGTAGGTGTTCCAAAATTGACTGGCCATCGAGGGGGGGTAGCGGGGTGGTTCGTATGTGTAAAGGATTGGGATAGGAGATCAACAGGTGTTCGTTAAGGGAGGAGTGGATAGTCCAGCCATCAATGGCCAATTCGATTGCGAGATCTTGGGCGAGACGTTGAATTTCAGCCCGGGTTTGGCCTGTGCGATGGGGCGAGACAAAGAGGAGTTGCTCCCGTTGTTGGCGTAGATGGGAAAAAGCCAAGCGACCCCATGAGCGGGTGGGGTCCGGTTGGAGGTCAAGTCCCAGGGCGGCGAAAAAACCCAAAGGTAAATCTTGATGCTGTCTTTCGGGCAACTCTTTGTTAAATAGATCAAAAAAAAATATATCTTCCTCTGGAATAAATTTTCGTTGCGGCAGAAAAATGTGACCAGAACGCCCGTTGGACCATAGACGCCCCAAAGTTGGGGCGTAATGTTCCAACGGGCCATCTCCTTCCTGGATCAGTCCGTCAATTAATAATAAAATAGACACGAGAACGCCGTTTTTCGAAATAATGCAACCAGTGAATATCAAGAGTACGTTACCATTTATACTCCAAGAGTATGAATGGTAATCCAGAGTGATGCCTGGGTAAATGGAGAAACATTATTATTTTGTGAACAGCAGCGGTTGGTACGGCGTTAGGTACCACCACATTTAAGTGTGGACGATGAACGAGTGAGTACCTGAACAAAAAGCAAAGTCAAGACCTTGGGGGATTGCATCCCCCAATCCCCCTGCTTTTTGAAGGAAGCAAAACCGAGGTCAAAATCAAAATCAAAACCCTGGGGGCAATCCCCCAGACCCCTTTTTTTTTAAATAATAAAACCAAAAAACAGACGATCACGGTTAAGTGTGGTGGTACCCGGCGTTAGGTATGAAAAAAAATGGTCAAAAGCAAACATTGCGATTGACCATTCAAAGGTGGGGGAGATGGGAACGGGCGTTAATGGTTAAATTTAGCCAGCATGATGTTGCGGATGTGATCGGAGTCTACATCTGCTAGATCGCAGACCATTTTAAAATTATTTCCATTTTCACGAAACCAGTTACGGGCTTTAATGGTGTGGATGGCGTTTTCTCGACCAAGGGCATCTTGAATAGCTCGAATTAAGACAGTTTCCCAAAGCCTATTTTCTGGAATTTTATATGGCTCACTGTTCATGGCCAAGCCGTGGGTTGATTCGATCATCGTGTTTCCTTCGTTAGCAAACATGGTCTCACCCATTGAATATTATTGGAAAACAATTATAAAAGATGGTTTGATATTATAAAAGCAAACAGTATGCCTAAATATTATAATATTCGTAAATTTTTGGGTCTGAAGTCATTCAACATTATGAAATAAAAAGGGAAAAAAAATAATTTTGGCCGTCATTTTTTAAATAAAACGTAAAAAAAATCTAGTAAAAATGGATTTTTTTACGTTTACTGAATAATGATTAGACTTTTGGAGATTTGTGAAAAAGAGCAAAATGTTGCGTGGTTTGGTGTACGTGGGGTGACTTGAACGGTTTGTTTTTGGAGTTGGTTTTGCAAAATATGTAACAGCAGAATTGGGGGATGTTCTCCCCCAATAAATTGTTGGTCGTTTTTTCTAGCGAGAAAAGGGGCCTAAAGTTGGTTTGAGAGATTCAGGATGTAGGGGGCGAGCCGTTCCTTTCCCGATCGTTAGGGCAAATCCGCGGTGGGGACATTCAGAGCAGGGGGAACCGCGCCAACCCCGTTTGCACACTGTGATCGGGTGTGATTCTCCATCTGGACAGAGATGGTTTAGCTGCTCTTGAAGGGAACTCTCCATGAGTGGTGTATGGTGATGGGAGGTGTTGGTCTCAAGGATTGGTTTGTTTCGGTTCCAGAAGAGCTCCAGTTTTAGTGGGACTATTTTTTCCCGAGATGAAATCGACATTTGATTGTCTCCTTTTTCTAGAACGTATGCAAAATATGGAATGCATCGTGATCATTGTCATAGTATTGTAATACAATTTTTATGCCATGTTGTGAAGATTTTTATTGTGTAAAATATTTTATAAAGTGTAAATAATTATAGGTAATAAAATGTAGAAAAGAATATTTGATGACGTTACGTCAATTTTCTGATGAAATTATGGAATTGAGAACCTACTGTAGAAATATTTTCGGTTCCCTCTTTCCTCTTGAAAAGAGGGAACCGAAGGTTTTATTGGTTGATGGAATTGGAGATTTGGTGTGATGTGAGTAGGTGGATGGCCTCAGGAAGGTAGATGAGGGCCAGCACTCCTGCGGACATGAGGCTGATGACGATGGTGTTGGTTAGAAAGGAGAGGGTGAGGTCGCTGAGTCGAAAGCGTTTATAGGATGTGGTCGTGCTGTTTGCGGCTGGCATAGTAGTAGTTCCCCCAAGGAAATAGTCACAGGTAGATAGTGTTTATATTTTGACGAATGAAAATAGAAAAATCAAGCATAAAAATAATTTTTATTCGATAAAATATTGTTATGCGCAAACATGCATATATTATTCCAATTTTTGTTATCGGTAACTTCCTCTCTTTTTTGTGGGGTAAAGAAAGGGTATTGTTTGCTTTTTTTGGGTATTAAGCTTACTTTAGGTAGCTAAGGATTGGTTTGAGTTTTCATTTTTTATGACATGGAGGTGTGGATCGTGTTGATGAAAGATGCTGCCAAGGAGCGTTTATTAGCTGTTTGGCGTCAGTTGTCTGTCGAAGATCGTCACGCAGTGGAGCAATTTGCCCATTTTTTACTTCAAAAGGAAAACGCTCCCCGCATTCCAGATGTTTTAGAACCGGTTCAAATTGAACCATCAGAGGGAGAAACTGCGATTAAAGCTCTGAAAAGATTGAAAAAAACTTATCCAATGATCGAAGCCGATACCGCTTTGCTGGACGGGGCCTCTGGGATTATTTTAAAACGGGTCATGGGTATGGAAGATGCGGAGGCTATTATTCTATTGGAAAAAATGTTTCAAGAGTGTTACCAGGATTGGAAAAAAAATTAAATATATAGTCTAACCAGAAGGCGCGCAAATGAATCCGTTTACGCGCCTTGGTGCTGGTTTGGCTTTTGATCAGCAAGAGGGGAACCACCCATTTGGTTCAAAAACGGTTTGATTCGACTATTTGTCCCACCGGTTATTTGATGAGAAAAAATGTCAAGTTCGGAATAATCTTGAACATCAAGGTAGAAATGTTTTAATATAATTTTTAATAATGCAGATTTTTTCAGTTGACGAAATTCATGAAAGTTTAACAAAAATATGGAGATCATTAAATGAATACAAAATCTAATCTTTTAAAATCAACTTTATGCTTGTCAATGACTCTTGGTTTGTATGCAAACGTAGGCCATGTGCCTGATGCAGCGGCAACACCCTCTTCACTGACATCTATTTCCGCTTCGGATGGTACCTCTAAAACAGCCATCAGCATTACCTGGACAGCGGTACCAGGTGCCATAAAATATAAGGTTTATAGAAGTACATCTTCCAGCTCCTCCTCATCCAAAAAAGTGGGAGAAACGACAACCACCGCATATTCAGATACGACTGCGGCACCTGGAGTCGTCTATTATTACTGGGTAAAAGTTTGTGATAGCACATCTTGTAGTGGTTACTCCTGGAAAAACAAGGGATATTTACAACTCTCATCTCCAAGTGGATTCTCTGCTTCAAATGGGACATCTGCAACGAAAGTTTCTATTAAATGGACGGCTGTTCCTGGAGCGACAATATATCAAATTTATAGAGGAACTTCAACTAATTCTTCGGAATCGTCATTTCTTGGAAACTCCACTACAACAACCTATAGTGATACAAACGCAAAAGTCGGTACGACTTACTATTATTGGGCAAAAGCCTGCTTTGATGTAACCAGTTCAAAATCAAGTTGTAGTAGTTATTCATGGAAAGACAAAGGATGGCTACTGGAAACAAGATGGATTTCTACTTTAGGTAATAAATTTATGAATGTTTCTGGACAAGAAATCATTTTTAAAGGGGTTAGCTTGATTGATCTCGAAGCGATTGCAAAAAATCGTCCTGGCAGTACAATCGAATCTATGATCGATATTGCTGTCGCAAATGGTTCTAATATCGTGCGGTTGGTTATATGGCCTAATCCTGATTCTGGCGAAGGGACATCAGGATTTCTCGCAAATCCACAAGAATATTATGATAATTATCTTAAGCCTGCTTTGAAACATCTTGAGAAATATCAAAATGTCTATGCGATTGTGGATGCACATTTTACTGAAAATTTTAGTCAAGAACAAATTCAACAGAGAGTCCAACCGGTTTGGGATTTTCTTGCCCCTAAGCTTAAAGAGAATCCGCAAATCATTTTTGAATTGTTCAACGAGCCAATAAGGCAGGAATCTGACCAGAGTCTCTCTTGGGAAAATTTTAAATCAGTTATCAATCCTTTAATCACAAGGATTAGAGAAACACATGGTGCAAAAAATTTAATATTATCAGGATCACCATTATACAGTCAAATTGGACCAACGATAACTGACCCATTAATTGGTGAAAATATTGGCTATACTGCACATATCTATCCTACGCATGATTGGGATTGGGAAACTCACTATGGACCAATAATAGATGTTTTTCCTGTTATGATATCGGAATTCGGCTGGCAATGCGATGGGCAAATTCCCACGACCGGTACGACAAGTCAGTTTGGTATTCCATTTTTGACATGGTTATCGAATAAGAATGTGAGTTGGGTTGCTTTTGTATTGGATAGTCGATGGGAACCAAAAATGTTAGATAGTAATAATTCATATACTTCCGGGGAATGTTATATGGGAACTGAGATATTGAATCATTTACCATAAAAGTGAGTTTATAATTCGGGTAACCGTTCAGATAAAAAAAATCAAAAACAAGACCTTGGGGGATTGCATCCCCCAACCCCCCTGCTATTTGAAGAAAGCAAAACCGAAGTCAAAAGCAAAGTCAAAAGCAAAGTCAAAAGCAAAGTCAAAAGCAAAGTCAAAAGCAAAAGCAAAAGCAAAAGCAAAACCCTGGGGGCAATCCCCCAGACCCCTTTTTTTTATTAATATATGAACGGCTACGCCAAAGCAATAATTCAGAATAATCTTGATCGGAAAAAGACCTTGAGGGGCGGAGAACCGCCCCCCAATCCCCCCCACCCTTTTTTTCTAATGATTAAAAAAAAGAGGGGGGCTGGGGGATTCATCCCCCAGAGTTTTATGGTGGATCAATTTTTCCCTCGCCCCAATCGTTCAATCGTCTCCAACAGTATATTCTTGTTGATCGGTTTGGTGAGATGTTCGGTACATCCGGCCAGTTGGGTCTTTTTGCGATCTTCCTCAAAGGCATGGGCGGTCAAGGCGATGATGGGGACGGGGGGGCGGATGTTCTCTTTCTCCCAGGCACGAATCTCTTCAGTGGCGGTATAACCGTCCATGATGGGCATTTGCATGTCCATGAGAATTACATCATAAGAGGTGGTTTTAACCTTGTCTAGGGCCTCTTGACCATTCATCACAATATCAATGTGGTGCGGGGTCTTTTTTAAAAAAGCTTTAAAAAGCAATATATTATCCTCAGAATCCTCTGCCAAGAGAAGATTTAATACCGGGTTGATATCCGGGGGAGCAGAAAGGGAGGGTTGGGTGTTAAAGGCGTGTTGAAAACATTCCGCTAATTCAGAACGTTTGATTGGTTTTTGCAAAAAAAGTATCTTTTCCGAGCGCGCCATGGCCAAAAAACCGTGGCTATGGTATGAACTGATTCCGATCACCGGTAAATCTGGAGAATTCGCCGCCTGGCGCAATTGTCGAATCTCTTCTAAAAAAGTTTCATCCCCCGTGGGGGATGAAATGATGGCTATTTGAAAGGGAGATTGGTTCTTTTTGGACTGCTGGATCATGGCAAGAGCAGAGTGGCTGTCGGGAACCCATTCGGGTTGGGCGTGTAAACTATGGGCAAGGCGTGAAAGAACCAAGCCACTGTCTGCTTGTTCGTCTAAAATCAATACCCGAATCCCTCTTATGGAGATTTTTTGCGTGATAGATAATGGCGTATCGGATTCGGCTACGGGGTCAAAATGTGCTGTAAATTCAAATGTGCTGCCGTGACCTAAACGACTTTTTACGCGAATCTCTCCTTGCATGAGGTTGACCAGACGGCGTGTAATGGTTAACCCTAAACCAGTACCGCCATATTTGCGCGTTGTCGTGGGGTCGGCTTGGGTGAAAGCCTCAAAAATGGTTTCGCATTTCTCTGCAGAGATACCAATGCCCGTATCGGTCACTTCAAACAGCAAATCTCCCGAGTGCGGGCTGTTCGGATTGGGTAATACTCGAATTAAAATGGAGCCTGTCTGGGTAAACTTGATGGCGTTGCCAATTAAATTGATGAATATTTGTTTGAGTCGTTTGGGATCTCCTAACAGCCAAACTGGGGTATTGGGATGGCGTTCGTGACGAAGTAAAAGATTTTTCTCCTTGGCCCGAATGCCCATAATCTCCATTGTGCGCTCTAACGTTTCATCTAGGTTAAACCGAACCCGATCCAACTCCAAACGTCCTGCTTCAACTTTGGAAAGATCAAGGATATCGTTGATCAACTCCAATAAATTATCCCCCGCTCGTCGAAACACTGTAACAAATTTTTGTTGCTCGACCGTCAGTTGTGATTCTGCCAAAACTTCGGCAATACCAATGATGACATTCATTGGGGTACGAATTTCAGGCTTCGGCCTCCATCTTGGCTTTATGCAGCATCTCCTCGCTCTTTTTGCGTTCGGTAATGTCCATGGCCATAGAGATAATAATCTCTTCGCCATCCTTTTGATTGCCCAGGGGGCGAGAGCGTACAAACCAAACCCGTTCTTCGTTTTCTGGTAAGAGTAGGGTGAGTTCCCCCTCTTTAAAAGGGTGGTTCTCTTCAAAAGGGAGGCCTAAAAGGCGCATGGCGGAGAGTTGGGCATTCGGAGATACCGCCTTTTTTACCCACTCAGAAAGGGTGGAAAAACTCTCCTTGGGTTGACCCGATAGCTCGCACCAGTACCAGTTGACTAAAATAATGTTGTGATTGGATTGGTGAATCAGAATGGGAATCGGGGCGTGAAGAACGGTGCGACGCAAATGTTCTTCACTCTCTCTATAGGCACTGCTCATCTGAATGGCCAAATTTATGGCCCGTTCTCGACCGGATATGAGTATCCAAACGGCCAAGGATAAGGCCCCAGTAAGGGTAAATCCCCCCGCTGGAATCATGATTAAAATTCCTTGTTCTTTATGCAGTCCGAGAAAAAGGGCGGTGGGAGAGTACCGTAGGCTCCAATTTCCCCCTTCGACTTCGGCGCGGGCGGTGACTGTGAGGTTGTCTGTTGCAATTTGGGTGGTTTGGTGAGGCATCTCACTATCGTAGATACGCGCTACCGGTTGGATGGCCGGACCGTCAAATACTTCCACACGAATCTCGGGGTTAACCCCTTGGAGAACATCTTGAAAAAGAGGTCGAACTTCATAAATCGCCAATACCAAGCCCGTAAAAGCGGCGCGTCGCTCAGCGACTGTTGTTAAGGGGGTACCAGGGCGGTAGACCGGCCAAAAATGGAGTTGCAGGCGGGCAATGCGGTCGGAAATTTGCCAAGGAAAAGACAAAGAGAGGACGGGATGACCGGTATCACGGGCTTGTTGGGCGGCTAATCGGCGTTTTTTTTCCGTGCCAAGGTCAAAACCAAGAGGAAATGGAGATGCTAACTCTTTGTTGTTATTTTGAAAAGTAACAACAAAATATTCATCCCGCACTTCTGGAGTGGCAATGGTCACACCGTTGTCCTGTTCAAAACGATCACGGTCTGATTGGCTTACTTGGCGGACAAAGGCCAGTTGCAATATGCCCGGAAAACGGCTGTCGGGATCCAAGGCGTGGATAAAACGTTCCCATTGATTTTCAGAAACCGACTCGGAAGTGTTAAAAAGTCCTTGAATGGCGCGTGGGACACTTTCATGAGAGGCTAAACGTTTGTTAGCTACCTCCTGATTTTTTTCAACGCTGGTGATAAAACGCAGCTGAGCAAAGGAGGTTTGAATATCGGTGGCATGATGCCAATATAGAATCGTAAAAAGGGTGCCTATAAATAAAATAAACCACGGCAACTGGCGTAACCAAAATGCTGGTCGTTGGTCGGATTTGAGGAGTTCGTTCGAGGGCGTGAATAACATTATAAGATATCTTTGGACTAAAAGTGACTAGAATTAAAGAGAGAAAGAAAAAAACTTCGATAATGGTGACCTTGTTTTCTTTTTCCACATTATGAACAATTTTTATAGTTAAGTCACCCTTTGACTTGATGTTCAAGCGTTGATCGCATGGCATGCTTATTTTTTTTCTATTTTTGACTGCTGTTTTTCTTCCACTTCCATGTTTTTGCAATGAAACTTTATTCTTTACCGATTGATGTAATCCAGTTCAAAAATCGGGAAAATTTTTTTCATTATGGAGGTGGCAATGGATATTCCATCAACAGGAATGCATCAAAAAATCGATGCGTTGAATGTGGTCCAGATTGTTAATTGGCTGCGAGAAAATCCACAATGGCAGTTTTATGGAGCCATCGGCGGGGGAGAAATGGGTCTAAATAAAGATTGGCGTCCTTCGGCTCTATTGATTGGTGGCTATGATCGGACCACCGGGGTGTTGGATGTGGTGGAGGCCGATATTCGTGCCAGACCTTTGAATCGATTCATAGATGACCTCATTGCCAGTCAGTTTCGTTATGAATGTCTCTTATGGGTTGTCGAGATGTCTGGATATCGGCAAATTGCCATGAATGGTTTAACTTTGGAGTCGGCCCGTTTTGGGCTGCGCATTCCGCTGCGAGGGGTTAAACTGAGCCGGGAAGCCCCTGCCCAACGGGTGGCAGCATTGTGGCCATCCTTGAATGATGGGTTAATTCGACTCCATAAAAGCCAGACAGTTTTAACCAGAAATTTGGTCAAATTTGGTAAATTTGGCTATCGAATGGATGCCCCATTGGCTCTGGAGATGCTCTGGCGTGCCATCCAAGGGCGTGGCATCGAACGGAGCGGAAACCCGTCCAATTTTATGCCAACAGTGACTGAAAATATAGAAAAAGTTCTCTCTTGGAAAGAGCGAACCATCACCAACGTGGCCCATGTAATGGGAAGAAATAGACTCTCTTTGGTATGAAATATTATTTTTCGTAAGGTGTTTTTGCGATTTTTGGATTTTATCTTGCATAGGTTGTGATCTTGGGTTTTGACTTTATGTGATCCTTTATGTTCCAACGGTGAATTATATGATGAAGCGTTTTTCTTTTATTGTATTAGCGATAATTTGTTTAACAGGTGTGGGGCTCTTTGTGCAGGCCGATGAGTCATCATTAGATGCGACACTTGATATATCCTCATCCCAGCAGAAATTGGGGCAGACCAATCTAAAGGGGGCATGGGAGGCGTTGCAGAAGGTCAAACAGACGTTTGGTCCAACGCATTTAAATATAGTGGAGCCCACTTTGGTGGTGGCGGATCTCTATTTAGCCTTGCAACGCTACGATGATGCCTTACCTTTGTTGGAACAGGCGTTGACCATTCGGAAAAAAGCTTTGGGGAAGGATCATCCTGCGGTTGCGGAGATTTTGACTCGGTTGACCCGGGTCTATTTTAATCGGGGAGATTATGCCAAGGTGGAGGCGTTGTTGCGACAGGCCTTGGATTCGTTGCGCAGTTCCTTGGGAGAAACCCATCTAAAAACCGCTCAAGCCAAAGTCAATTTGGCCCGTCTCTATTCGGTGACAGCGGGAGGGAGTGCCAAGGCGGTTCCTCTTTTGCAAGATGCCATTCCTCTTTTGGAGAAGGGCTTGTGGCCAGATCATCCCGCAGTGGCGGAGGCCATGGCCATGCTTGGACGGCTCTATTTGATCCTCGACCAATTGGATGAGGCTGACTCCTTGATCGTAAAAGCCTTGGCCATTCGGGACAAAAATTTGGGTACGGAGCATCCCCAAGTGGCGGAATCATTGCGTGATCTGGGGCGTTTACGGGGGGTGCGCGGTGATTTGTCTGGAGCCGAAACTGCCCTCCAAAGGGCTTTGGAGATTCGGGTTAAGAACTCGGGACCTATGGATGAGCGGGTCTTAGAAGTTTATAACGATTTGGTTTTTGTGCATATTTTAGCAAAAGATTATAAAAAATCAGAAGATTATTTGAATAAAATGCGTGTTTTGGCTGAAAAAAAATATGGCAAAGAGCATCTCAAGGTGGCGGAGATATTGATGGGAATTGGGGGGATTTATTGGGCCCAAGAGCAAAAAAATGCCGGAGATGTCTATTTTCAACAAGCGCGCGAAGTCGCTGAAAAGGTGTTTAAAGAGGATCCTTTAGGGTTGGCCAATTGGCTCAATAATTTGGCAATTGTCAATCATCAACAGGGAGAATATGCCAACGCAAAAATTTTATTTGAACAGGCCTTGGCGATCATTGAAAAAAAATTTGGTTCTAAAGATCCGCAGGTCATAGCTATTCGTCGGCATTTAGCGGCATTGGAACAAAAAAAATCTCCTGGGAATCCTGCCCTTCAGGAGAATTTAGGCGTTTCTCTTAACAAGAAAGAGCTTTCCACTCCTGTTATCGATAAAACTGAGAAAAAAATAAAAAAAGAGAATAAAATTTCCGTTGGGCAACCGATGCCATCAGAAAAATCAGCCGAAAAAATAGCTGGGGATGAAACTCTCAACACGCTCTCTTCTGAAACGAAATCAAATGAAGGAACGCGACAAGGTTATTTTTTGCCAATGGCCTGTTATGCCGCAGAGGGATATGCCTTGGAGATGGAGAGACGAGTTGCTTCTTTATCTATTCCGGTTTATCGAAAAAAATTGCAAGTGCGAGACCAAGAACTTATTTGTGTCTATGCAGGACCCCTTGTGGATATGGATTCGGCTCAAAATGTTGTGCAATTGCTTCGGATGCATTTGGGTATTCAAAATCTTGTGGTGCGTTCGTATAAATGAAAATAAAAATGGATTAACACCCTCGGCATTGGAGTGGATCACACGCTTCTAAAGCGGCACGTAGGGCTTGAACATCATGGATTTCAATGACTTTGTTGTGGACGGATAAAAGTCCTTTTCGGTTGAGGCTACGCAAAATACGTGAGAGAGATTCGGGTTGCACCGATAGATGCGAGGCTAAAACCTGTTTGGGAATTTCTAATTCTATGCGACTTTTGGCATCGGCATTGTCGGGCAGTTTTTCTAATAAATAACCAATAAGACGTCCTGAGGCATCTTGAAGGCAAAGGGTTTTGATGTCGGAGACCAGGGTTTGTAATCTTTTGCTAAAAATTCCTAAGAGTTTAAATGCGGTTTCTGGAGAGGAACGCATTTGATCCATAAATATTTTATTGTCAAAAAGATAGATGCGGCTGGTTTTAAGAGCTTCGGCGGTCACTGGATAGGTTTTGCTGTCCAAAAACATGAGAGGGGTCGCAAAAACTTCACCAGGATGAATAATACGCACAATTTTCTCTTCTCCTTTGGCGGAAAGGCGATAGAGTTTCATGATCCCACGGTCTAATAGATAAAACGCGTGCGCTGCATCACCTTCATGAAACAGTGTCTCCTTTTTTTGTAGCTCTATCAAATGCATCCCTTTTTTAACCTGATGCTTTTGTTCTTCCGAGAGGGCAGAAAATAGCAGAGCCTTTCGAAAGGGGAGCGTGTGGAAAAGATCGATTTGGTTGCTTTTCATTGTTTAAAAATACTTTCCAAAAGTGAAATATTTGTGATAATTGTACTTAAAAATTTTGTTTTTTCACATATAAACAGCCTATTTATAGTATAAAAAAGAGAAATAAATTAACATAAATCAATTTTTTTTAAATTGTAACGTGATTAAGGCCGTTTTTGCAATGGTTATGAAAAATTTATTGGAGGGTTTTTATGGTTGATGGTCGCGAAATGTTTGCTTAGGGCGATTTATGTATCGGAAAAATAAAAATCAAGACCTTGGGGGGCGGAGAATCGCCCCCCAATTCCCCCCACTCTTTCTTTTTAAGTTTTAAAAAAAGAAAGAGTGGGGGGATTCATCCCCAGGGTTTTGATTTTAATTTTTTGCCCACAGGGCATCATGTTCTAACTGGGGGGGATAGATATAAACGTGCATTAAGCCACCTATCATCAAGCAATGATCCTGATGATATGAACGTCGTCGGTCAAAATGGTTTGATTTTGTGATTTTTTTCTGAGAGATCAAACTTGCGCGAGCTAGATAGACGATTTCTCCAAAAATTTTTCTCAAATTTCGTTATCACTTGCGAGACGGCGTTGAACCTGGAATCATACAGAGATGGACGAAAAAGAGACTTCCCCTTGGAATCGATGGTTCAGTGTCACCGAACTGAGTGAGCAAATCCGTCAATTATTGGAGGATGGGTTTGCCTATGTTCGGGTGCGAGGGGAGGTATCTGCCCCACAAAAGCCCCCTTCGGGTCATCTTTATTTTAATTTGATCGATTCTGGATCTCGATTGAAGGCGGTGATTTGGCAGACCACAGTGCGGCGGTTGGCGGTGGTGCCAAGAGATGGGGATGCGGTCTTGGTGACGGGACGCATTACGTTATATGCACCTCGTGGGGAGTACCAACTGATTGTCGATGGCATTAAGCTCGACGGGGCGGGGTTGGAGCGGGAGCGGATGTTGCAACTTTATGCCAAACTCCAGGCCGAAGGGTTGTTTGACTCCAAACGCAAGCGTCCATTGCCTTTTTTGCCGGATTGCATTGGTGTCGTCACCTCGGCAACTGGGGCGGCTATTCATGATATTGTGCGGGTTTTGGAGCAACGTTTTTCTGGTTTTCATCTGCTTTTGGCTCCCGCTTTGGTGCAGGGAACTCAGGCCGCTGCCCAGATTGTGCAGGCTTTGGAGCGTTTAAATCGCGATGGCCGGGCGCAGGTGATTATTTGTGGCCGTGGCGGCGGTTCTGCAGAGGATTTGGCCGCTTTTAATACCGAAGAGGTGGTGCGAGCCATTGTCAACTCGGCCATTCCGGTGGTGAGTGCGGTGGGTCATGAGGTGGATCAGACTTTAGCGGATTTGGTCGCCGATTTACGTGCGCCTACCCCTTCGGCGGCGGCGCAATATATATTGCCAGTGCGTTTAGAGCTTCTTAATCGATTGTTTGCGATAGATCAACGCCTGACTCATGGGGTGAATCAGGGGGTGGGGCGTGCGCGTGGGCAGTTGACGGCCTTGCAAAATCGTTTGGTGCACCCCAGGCGGCACCTGGAGCAAATGCGGTTACGTTGTGATGATTTGACCGAGCGGTTGACGTGCGCCTGCCAACGTTTGGTGCAAAAACACCATGAGGCACGGCGTGGGTTGACCGATCGATTGGTATTATTTGCCAAAGGGTCGCGTTTTATGGCGCATCATCTGCTATTAAAAACCGTTTCCAAAAGATTGCGCATGGCGATACGATTTGCTTTTGCCCCGCATCGAGAAAGGGTCACCCATTTAACCACTCGTTTAGAAAGCGCGTCGCCGCGTGCTGTTTTACAACGTGGATATGCCATTATTCGCGACAAAGAGAATCATATCCTTGCGGATGTCAAGGGGGTAAAATTGGGAGAATCCATTCATGTTACGTTGGCGCGCGGTGTTTTGTGGGCCACGGTAACGCAGACAAAAGAGGATGTATGAGCAGCTTTAAAAAATTTGTTTGGCGTATGTATTTGTTTTTTATAATTGTGGGTTGTCTTTTTTCTTCGCAGGCCCAAGGAACGGCTTTGCAACTTTCTGGCTCTTTGCAGCCTGGAAAGGCCGTTTTATTGCAATTGATCGATTTTCCAGTTGGATCTAAATTGAGTGGCTCTTTGGGGGGAGAAGCGTTTCCCATCACCCCAGAAGGGGCGGCTTTGTTGGCGTTGGATATGGAGGTTGCGCCAGGAGAGAAAACCCTTCAGGTGCGCATTCAACCTCCGAAGGGGAAGGAGATCATCTTGACGCAAAAGATCAAGGTCGCTAAAAGAGTCTATCAAGAGGAGCATCTTACCTTACCGGAAAAAAAGGTTCAGTTGGTCAAAGAAGATTCGAGTCGGGCCGAAAGGGAGACTCAAGCGATCAAAGAGAGTTATAAACGTCGGGGTGGGCAGGTGGGGTATGTGAGTTTATTTCAACAACCTGTGGCAGGGCGATTTTCAGGGATTTTTGGCAGTAGAAGAATTTTAAATGGCAAACCGCGTGCGCCTCATAATGGGGTGGATATCGCGGCCCCTAAAGGAACTCCGGTAAAAAATATTGCTCCTGGTCAGGTGGCGTTGGTGGGAAATAACTATTTTTTTACCGGTAATACCCTCATACTGGATCATGGGGATGGGGTGATCTCCCTGTATGCCCATTTGGACAGCATTGTTGTTGCCGAGGGGGCGTGGATTCCTAAAAATACGACTATCGGTTTTGTCGGTATGACAGGTCGTGCCACGGGACCACATTTGCATTGGGGAGTGCTTGTGCGCGGTAACAGGGTGGATCCCATGCTTTTACCGGGGATTGTGCAAGAATAATTTTTTGCACGATGAGGGGTTGATTGTTGTATACTATCTATTTAAGGTTGCCGATTGCGATATCTTTTGGACACAATGGCGGGATACCCGGCACACAATGGGCTATGGAATTAAATTAAAAAATGAAAACACTCAATTTTGAGCAATCGCTTAACCGTCTGGAGGAGTTAGTCCAACAGTTGGAAAGGGGAGAACTTACTTTGGAAGAGGGATTGGTGGCTTTTGAGGAGGGGATAAAACTTTCGCGTCAGTGCCAGCAGCGTTTGGAAACCGCTGAAAAGCGGATTGAGACTCTACTGGAAAATGGTTCTTCAATCGACACTCAAATGTTTTGATAGACAGTGGATCTGACCCTTTATCTTCATGAACGACGTACCTGGATTGAATCGGCTTTAGAGAATTTGGTTTCTACTGCGGATCAACCCTCTTTGCGACTAAACGCCGCGATTCGGCATAGCTTATTGGGGGCGGGGAAGCGTTTGCGACCGATTTTGGTCTTGGCCTCCGCCGAGGCGGTGGGTGGGGATAGTCAACGGGTGATGCCGTTTGCCTGCGCCATGGAGTGCATCCATACCTATTCATTGATTCATGATGATTTGCCGGCCATGGATAACGACGATTTACGGCGTGGGCGACCCACCTGTCATAAGGCCTTTGATGAAGCGAGTGCCATTTTGGCCGGGGATGGGTTGCTTACGTTGGCTTTTGAGGTTGCGGCTACGCCAGTTGCGGGGATATCCGCCGAGGTGATTTTAGCAACACTCGTGCAGTTGGCCAAGGATGCGGGCATTTCTGGTATGGTTGGAGGGCAGATGTTGGACCTGCAAGCCGAAAATCGTTCGATCTCTGTGGAGGAATTACGCCATATTCATCGGCACAAAACCGGTGCATTGATTCGTTGTTCTTGTCTGGCCGGGGCCCGTTTGGGGGGCGGGGATGCCGAACAAGTAAAACTTTTGCAACACTATGGGGAGAGCATGGGCTTGGCGTTTCAGATTATGGATGATATTTTGGATGAAATAGGGGATAGCCAAGTGATGGGTAAAAATCAAGGTTCTGATCGTGCCCGAGCCAAAGCGACCTATCCTCAACTGATGGGGATTGATCAAGCCCGTCAACAGGCCATGCAGTTGGTATCTCAATCGGTGGACCTTTTAGAACCTTTTTCTAGTGCTGCGGACCCTTTGCGTGCGCTGGCCCGTTTCATTCTAACCAGAACCCATTAAAACCTTGATTATACCCTATCCCATTTTAGATCAAATAAATACGCCACAAGATTTGCGTCGATTGGCTGAGGATAAGTTGCCGCAATTGGCCGAGGAGATTCGTCAATTTACCATTGATTCGGTTGCCCGAACGGGTGGTCATTTAGGGGCGAGTTTGGGGGTGGTGGAGTTGACCATTGCCTTGCATTATGTTTTTAACACCCCGGACGACCGTTTAATTTGGGATGTTGGGCATCAATCCTATCCGCATAAAATATTAACGGGTCGCAAAGATCGTCTGCACACCTTGCGGCAGCGTCACGGTTTGGCTGGTTTTACGCGTCGTGGGGAGAGCATTTATGACCCGTTTGGCACGGGACACTCTTCGACCTCTATATCGGCGGCGTTGGGCATGGCTTTGGCGTATCGACAAAAAGAGTTGGATCATCATGCCATTGCCGTGATTGGTGATGGCGCATTGAGTGCGGGAATGGCTTTTGAGGCATTGAACAATGCTGGACGCTATGAAGATATTAACCTTGTGGTGATTTTAAACGACAATGAAATGTCGATTTCCCCTAATGTTGGGGCACTCTCTAGTTATTTAAGCCGATTGTTGAGCGGTCAGGCTTATACGCGTTTTAAGGGGGGGACAAAAAGAGTTTTGGCGCGTATTTCCCAGCCTCTATTGGATGTCGCGCGCAATGCCGAAGAGCATATGAAGGGGATTTTAACCCCTGGCACTCTGTTTGAAGAGTTGGGATTTACCTATTTTGGGCCGATTGCCGGACATGATTTTGATCAATTACTCCCGACACTCAAAAACATACAAAAGCTCACTGGTCCAATTTTATTGCATGTTGTCACCAAAAAAGGGAAAGGGTATGCCCCTGCGGAGGCCAATCCGTGTACATACCATGGGGTCTCTCCCTTTGATCGGCAAACCGGAAAAATTCAGAAGAGCAATGGCACGCCACCGACTTATACCCAGGTTTTTTCCGATACATTAATCGAATTGGCGCAAAACGAGCCACGCCTTTTGGCCATTACGGCGGCCATGCCTGAAGGGACCGGTTTGAGCAGTTTCCAGGAGCGTTTTCCGCACCGTTTTTTTGATGTGGGCATTGCCGAACAACATGCGGTGACCTTTGCGGCGGGTTTGGCGTGTGAAGGATTTTTACCGGTGGTGGCGATTTACTCCACGTTTATGCAACGGGCCTATGATCAAATTATTCACGATGTGGCGTTGCAAAAGTTGCCGGTTATTTTAATTTTGGATCGGGCGGGTTTGGTTGGGGGCGATGGTCCTACCCATGCGGGCACCTTTGATTTATCCTATTTGCGGGCGATTCCTGGTTTAGTGGTGATGGCCCCAGCGGATGAAAACGAATTGCGTCGCATGTTGGCGACGGCCTGCACCTTGGAAAAGCCAGTTGCCATCCGTTTTCCTCGTGGTTCTGCCCTTGGTTTACCCAAGGAACCAGCGGTTCCCATTCCTGAGGGGACGGGTCGTTGTTTGAAAGAGGGGCGTAGCGTGGCCTTGGCGGTGGTGGGTTATCCGGTCCATCCGGCATTGCAAAGTGCTCTTATTTTGGAGAAGGAGGGGATATCGGTGGCGGTGTATGATTTTCGTTTTGTCAAGCCATTGGATGAGCAACTTTTGCGTTTAGCGGCTACGTTTCCCTATTTAATCACCTTGGAAGAGAACACGATTCAAGGTGGGTTTGGTGGGGCCGTATTGGAGTTTTTGGCGCGGGATGGTTTGTTGGATGCCGGATTGCATGTGCGGGTTTGGGGGCTTCCAGACCGTTTTATTCCCCATGGCAGTCAAAACGGTTTACGTGCGGAGGTGGGATTGACGGCTGAGGGGATTGCTGGTCGCATTCGGGAGTTGTTGTCGGCCTCTTTAAAGAGTTCTGTGTAAATTTTTTATGGTCTCTGTGGTTCGTTTTCGTCTAGATAAGCTGATGCTCAAACGGGGTTTGGTATTAAATCTTGTTGAAGCGCGTGCTTTGATTACGGCTGGGGAGGTTTTGGTTGGGGGGCGTTTGTTGACGAACCCAGCTTCTATGGTGTTATCATCACTTTCAATTTGTTTTAAAAAAAAAGGCATGGAATGGGTTTCGCGCGGGGGGATGAAGTTGGTGCACGCCTTGCAGAGTTGGGAGATAGATCTCCAAGGTCTCACATGTTTGGATGTTGGGGCCTCAACGGGTGGTTTTACCCATGTTTTATTAACCTATGGGGCGGGTTTGGTTTATGCCATGGATGTCGGGTATGGCCAACTGGCATGGTCCTTGGTACAGGATTCCCGTGTACGGGTTTTAGATCGCACCAATATTCGTCAAATAGATCCGAGCACATTTCCAGAGTTGGTTGATTTTATAACTTTGGATGTCAGTTTTATCTCTTTGACCAAAGTCCTTCCTTCGGCAATGGCCTTGTTGCGTCCTGGTGGTCAAGGGATTGCTTTGGTAAAGCCTCAATTTGAATTACCGCGCGGGCAAGTCGAAAAAGGGGGGGTTGTGCGTGATCCTTTTAGTCACCAACAGGCATTGGAAAAAATATTGGCTTTTTTGCCTCAGATGGACTTAACCCACCAAGCCACGCTCACGTCGCCGATTACTGGTCCAGCGGGCAATCAAGAATTTTTGTTATGGTTTAAAAAAGGGCACCGCGCTCCGACTCTTCTACACTCTTTTTGATTGAAGTTGACCGAGATTGTCATGTGATTTCATGAATATGATGCCCTGCTGGCAAAAAAATAAAATCAAACCCCTTGGGAATGAATCCCCCAGACCTCCTCTTTTTTTGAACATGATGCCCTTCGGGCAAAAAATTAAAATCAAAGACAAAACCTTGGGGGATGAATCCCCCAAACCCCCTCTTTTTTTTAAGAATTAAAAAAGAAGGGTGGGGGGGGGCGGTTCTCCACCCCCCACCCCAAGGTCTGATTTTTATTTTTTCGATACATCAATTACTACCCCACCGTGCATAATGGTATACGTGAGT
Source organism: Magnetococcus sp. DMHC-6 (assembly GCA_039908535.1). Taxonomy (GTDB): domain Bacteria; phylum Pseudomonadota; class Magnetococcia; order Magnetococcales; family JADFZT01; genus JAMOAW01. The sequence continues at coordinate 54,267 of JAMOAW010000075.1, forward strand.
TATTTCAATGTAAAACCTATGCAATCAGTTTCCTGAGACTCAATAGGATACCCATGGAGAATCTTACGTCACTCCATGTTAATTAAAATATTTTCAATAGATATTTTTTAGACCATGGAGGTAATTGCAAAAACCGGTAAAAATGGGAATTTATTGCCCTTTTGGATCGCAAAGGGTCGTAATTTAACGTCCTTTCTGGTATTATGTGTTTATTGAGAACGATCATAACCACAAGA